>NZ_JBKIWQ010000001.1:0-550196 GCF_046599555.1 Trueperella sp. LYQ141
TCCCTCCTCCACCGCGAATGAGCCCCTCTCAGGGAATCCTGAGGGGGGTTTTTCGTTGCTATTAAGCCAAAAAGTGCTAATCAGGGTGTTAGGTCGAGCCTGACGGAAAAAGCCGACAAAAGGTGCGTGAATGACCCTATTTATACCCCAGTTGTGCGGTGGAAATGAGGTATCGTCGAAGTGTCATCGAAGCGAAAAAGTGAGGCAGCTTTAGAGTCCAATAAAGGCTGATAAAAGCTGATAAAGACGATAGGCAGATAGGAAACGCGAAGAAAAATAGGAAAAAAGGGAAAAGAAAAAGCTAATAAAAGAAAAATTTGAATTAAATCAGAACTCACTACACTAACCCGATAAAAGGGGCAAAAAGCGTGGCAAGTTGCCCCGCAAAAGAAAAATAAGTGAGGCACAAACAGACACCAAAAGACCACCAGAAAGACACACCAACATGCGATCAACATTCGGAAACGTCGTCCAAAAACCAGACCGCCGACCCCACGGCCGCTACAAGCACAAAGGCAAAACCTACTACACGCCAACACGAGACCGCGTCAGCCAAGTACGCCACGACCTCGCCCGAATCCACGCCACCATCCTCGACGGAACATGGGAAGACCCCAAACGCCTAGAACGAAAACAAATCACCCTACACGACTGGACAAACAAATGGCTTGAACAAATCAACAACAGCGACTACTCGCCAGGAACATACCGCTCCTACCGCTCCTACGTGCGCGCCCACATCCTGCCATTCTTCGGACCAGACACCCCACTACACGCTATCGACACCACAGCAGTCAACGAATTCGCCGACCACCTGCGCGCCACCAGCACCAAAGCCGTATTCTCCGCGTCTTTGCGAACCCTCAGCTCACTCCTACGCGCCGCCCAACGTACCGACCACATCGAAACACTACCCACCATGCCTGACGGCATATACAAGAAAATGAAACGCCCACCAGAAAAACAAGTCACCTACACCCATACAGACTTGTTAGCGCTCGTTGAAGTAGCAGAGCCGCGTTTCAGAGCCGCTATCGCGCTAGCAGGCTGGGGATGTATGCGCTCTGGCGAGGTTGGCGCACTACAGCGCAAACACGTCAGCGAGGACGGAAAATGGATCAAGATCGAGCGCACAACCAAGCGTGACGTGTCCGGGCGCACGGTGGTTGGCCCGCCAAAAAGCGAGGCAGGGCGCCGTATGGTGAGCCTGCCAAAAGTAGCGGCACGGATTGTTAAAGATCATTTGGATTTGTTTTGTGCTCCTGGTGATGAGGCGTTGCTGTTTGCTCCGCATAACTATGACAGGGAGGAGTTTGTGTCGGATCGGGTATTGCGCTACGCGTTGCATAGGGCGTGTGAGCGTGCTGGGCTGCCAAAGGCACGTTTTCATGATCTGCGTCATTCGGGATTGACGTTGTTTGGCCAGGCAGGCGCAACATTGGCGGATCTGATGGCACGGGCAGGACATTCCACGGTTGATACTGTGCTGATCTATCAGCATTCAGCACGTGCGCGGGACGCAGAGCTAAGCGCACGAATGGGCAAGTAAGTGGCTAACGTCATGATTATTACGGTGCACGATGGTCCTGTTCGATGCACAACTGTTAACGACAAGCGATAAAGCGCTCTGTTTTGCGGGTTTCGTAGATAGGAGGAGTGTAAAAATGCGATTTACTAGGGAACGGATGCGAAGTATTCGGCGTCGTGTTGCGCAAAATCACCGCAACCAAGATCTTGTCCGTAAACTCGTGCAAGAACGCAAAAATAAGTGTCTCAACCAGGAAGAGATAGCTGAAAAGCTAGGGGTGAGCCAGTCGCTTATTTCGAGGATTGAGAATCTTGAGCTGCACCCTCGTTTAGATCAGATCCGAGAGTATGCTGAGGCGGTGGGTTGCGAAGTTCATTTTGACGTGAGGCCTGTAAAGGAAACTTTCCCGCTTATTCCTTGCTGAATATACAGACCCTCTAGTTTAGTTTTGTTGTGGTTTCAGGTCGGTGCGTGCTCCTCGTCCTGGCCGGTTGGCGTTCCATGTGTCGAGTGTTTCGGGTAGCCAGCCTTGGGCTTGACCGATGGTGGCGTCGGGTGGCGGTGTGAGGCCTTTTTTGGTGTAGGAGCGGAATGTGCCTCGTGTGATGCCGAGGTGTTCGGCTGCTTCGCTGCTGGATAGATAGTGGATCATTTGTGGTGTCCTTTGATGGTGGCGATGAGGATGGCGATGGCGGCGAGGAGGATTCCGGTGCCTGCCATGATTTGAGGTGCTCCGTCTAGCTGGGTGATGGTGCATACGGCTAGGAGGATGATGAGGAGGCTTGCGAATAGTGTTTCTTTAGGTGTCATGGTGTTTATGATATTATCCTAGGGAGGCTAGACCCTCACGGTGAGGGCCTAGCTGAGAAGTTTGGTTACTTCTCTTTGTCCTTGCCGGCGCGAAGGGCGGTTATAAGGTTTGCAATCCCTGTAATGATTGCCCCTAGCCCGGTGAGGATTTCTCCTAGGTTGTTCATCATTTCACCTCCTTTCTTACACTAACAATTATACTCCCGATAGGGAGTATTGTGCATGTTGATAAAAGTGCAATACACCACAAGCCGAATAAAACGCATAAAAACTGGCAAAGAGCAGGGGCATGTTTAACTTCTAATGTTCTCGATAGAACTGCATAGCAAGGCTAATACTGCTGAAAGCACTCACTCCTACGCCGCAAATAATAGACGTGTAGCCAACCGTGGTTACTAGCAGGGCTGCAATAATAACAATCCCGCATAGGAGATGTATTCGATTAGTTTTAAGGGGTGTGTATGCGCCGCGTAGATACTGGATAAGAGAGAAGGCGGCGATCAGTAGGGCAAGATCTTGTAGAGGTGTGCTGATGATTTGGGCGATAGACATAGGTGCATTCCTTGCTTGGCACGTTTTAGGTGGGGTAGAATAGTGCGCGGAAGAGCGCCCATCTTGATGGACGCCCTCCGCTTTGATGATATTTAATCGTCCTTATTGTTCCGCTTGCTGGTTGCTAGTGCTAGTAGGATTCCAGCGACTTGAACGATTAAGCTTAAGATTTCATATCTTGTCATTATGACCTCCTTCCGGTTTTCTCTGGGAGGAGGTCTTTTTGCTATCCCCTCGCTCTAATATAATATTACCGATATTTACCAAAATGTACTAATTATATGCGGTGTAAAGCGCCACAATCAGAACAAAACGCGCAAAAATAAAATCACTGGTGCGAACACCAAAAACAACAACCCTCACCGCAAAAACCGTCAAAAAATGACGAAAACTGCTATCATAGGACTATCAGACCCCCGGCCAGGCCTCTGACTCAAGCACAAATGGCCGGGGCCATTTCATGTCTAGCTATGACGCTCCCCGGTAACAGGACACAAATACGGGTCAAAATGCTTATCATCCGCCCACGTATCCACCAACTCTTTCGTAGGCGGATACCGATAATCTAACAAGCGGGCAAGCACCACAACACTCACCTTTTCCGCACCCGCACGCCGCGCCTGAACAGCCAGACCCTGCGCATTATGCCCCTGAACCCACGTATCCTCAACAATCATCACATGCCCAGACAAAGCTTCATCAATCCTGAAATCATCCGGGCTAGTATCCTGAGCCCTACCCGTGCGCGGCTGACCGACAAAACAAGCCGGAACAAACGACACGCCAGAACCCTCTGAAGCAAAACGCTGCGCAATATTCACAAGAGGATGGTCAGGCCGATTTCTCCCAGACGGCACCGCAATCACATGCTTAACAGGTAACCCAATACGGTTTTCTAAACAGGCAAGATGACGAACCCGAAAAAGATGAGCTAACACCGTAAGGTGAATCAACGCCCTAGTATCACAACGCGCCGATTTATAATTATGCAAATCAAAATAAAACTGTTGCAGTACCGGATGTGCACGAACCGCATAACTTAACGGCACAACAATATCCGCTAACTCGCCACCGAAAACTCGCTCACGCTTATTGCACGCATAACACGTCGAATAGATAGCCTCAACCGAACCACAACAAACATGACACACATTCTGGCGTGGAAATAAAGCAAACTCGCTACCAGGCCAGTCGCGTTGAATATTACGCACGTGATAGCCGATAAGCTGTAAAAGCTCACTATTCTCACTATCACCCGCCATCAGAACACCACTCTTATAGCAAGGCAGCCAAAGCAGGAGGCGAGAAAGTAAACTCAACCATACCTATAGCTTTATCGACTGCTTCCACGGCGCTGGTTGCTACCGCCGCCAACACGTGCGGACTATCCACAAGCTTACGCGCCCACGTCGTCCCCTCATACACCGATCGTGACACTACCAATGGCCGACTATGAGCCGCCGCCTGGCGGGCTTGATGCCGAGTCCCAGAACTCTCAGAAGCCTCAACAATAATAGTGGCACTCCCATAAGCCGACATCACCGCATTACGCATAGGAAAGGAATACCGAGTCGGACTAGAACCAGGCCAGAACTGGGACACAACCAGGCCACGATTCTCAATCGTCTCTTGCAAAGCCCTATTCTGGGCGGGGTAATACAGGTCGATACCATTACCGATAACAGCGACGGTCCGCCCTCCACACTCCAAGGCTTCACGGTGAGCCGCCGTGTCAACGCCTTTTGCTAGACCGCTGACCACAGTCCATCCTTTATCAACAATAATCCGTGCCAGGTCACGGGCAGCATTGATAGCGCGTGGTCCTGCATTGCGTGATCCGACAACGCATAGCCCGTGATCGTAAGGGACACGTGTGCCGCGTGTGAAGATCACTGGCGGGAAGTCATGCACTTCGCGTAACTGTTGCGGGTATTCCTCATCGCACCAGGATATGGGCTGTTCTCCAGCGGTAATCCACTGGTCAATATCATCATGGGCTTTCTGTAGGAGTTCTTGCGGGTTAGGTTCGTCGGCAAGGATTTCAGCGGGGGATTCACCCTCGATAAGGCGTTGGCGTAACGACATTTGTTCCCTACGGTACGACCCATAACGTAACAGGGCAACAAGGGTTGCAAGTTCAGGCGAAACAACCATCTCCACACCCCCACTTCACAGACACATTCCTACTATCTGATCCTATCACCGTCACCTACACGTTTTAACCTGCGATAGCGGTTTTGTATAATAATGTCAACAGTTCCCCGGCCTGGCCTCTGCACTGCATGCACAACATGACCGGGGCCAGTTTTTATATCGCCTCAACCCTGGTCGTGATCCGCGCACCAACAGGCATGCCTATCAGTACATACGGCAACCGCCCCTAGGGAGTCCTAGAGGCGGCGCTAAATTATTCAAAACATGCTGAGTAACAGACCTGTGGCCTAGCCCAGCGGGTGCCGGCTATACGACCTGAGGCCGGGGCTTAGGCACCTACCGATAGGCTACCACACGTCAATATAAAAGCCTTTTTGGTCATCGGCGTTCCCCTTATAAGTGGGGATGTCAACGGCCAAAAGGGCTGATATGCAAAATCTTAGCTGATTTGCAAAAAGAAGATCAAGTATCTAGTAGCTGGTGTCGCTTAATGGGGTGTGTGGTGGGTTTTGGGTTAGCCAGGTTTGATAGGCGATGAGGAGTCGGGTGGTGACGCCGAGTTCGTCGGCGATTGCCCAGGGGTTTCCGGCGTATAGGTGTTCTGCTGTGGCGTAGTCGTTTTCGTCGATGAGCATGCGGGCGGCGGTTTGGTCGCATAGGTGTTCCACGCTGGGGGTTTGGTGTCCGTGGTCGCACCTGTAGGCGTGTGCGAGTTCGTGGGCGAGGGTGCAGCGCAGTGCGGTGGATTGCGGGGTGTGGGCTAGGTAGATGGTGTGGGTGGTGTGGTCGTAGTATCCGGCGGGTTGGCCTGGTTGTGGGTGTGTGAGGACGAGGTGGAGGTGGAGGGCGTGGATGGTGGAGATGAGGTCGTTGATTGTCATGCTCATTGTTGGTTGTCCTGCCTTTCCTCACACCGTTGTTCGAACGTTTGTTCGTATATGTATTAGTGTAAAGGCGGGCTCATTAAAAAATTCTTTCCACAGGAGGAAGAAAATGGGGCGGGTGTTGATTTTCCAGGAAAACCCACAACCCGCCCGAGACGCAGATCACAAAAATAGCTAGCGTGAGGGGGCGGGCTCGTAATCACTATCCTCATCCGGATCATACGACCTGCCAAACGTGAACACCCTACCAGGAAGCTCATTCGCTATCTTCTCCGAGACAATCTGACTAAATAGCCCTGCAGAAATCTCCGAACCCCTAGGGCTGACATAATAAATAGTGTTGCCCTCAGTGAAAATAAGAAGCGCAACAGGCTCATCGCCAACCTTGAAAGCTTCTTCCCAGTCGCGAGGATCGTATTTAGGTTCTCTCTCGTAAAACACTTTCCTCAGCTCTGGATAAACCGAGTTCCTGTGCATTTTCTTGCCGGCCATATCATAGGCCTCCACGTGCATGCCTTCTGGGCCTAAATGCACATCACGATCCGTAGGTGAAAGAGGCCTCCAGTGCATGACTGCCGTATAGTCATTATATTCCTCGTCGCGTTCTACGCTTTCAACTGTGACGAGTGCGGAGGGAAATTCAAGCGTATCTCCGACCTTGTGTATAAGCTCGCTACGGTCAACCGGCTCATGACTAGCACAGCCAGCAAGCAAGGGGAAAGCAAGGAGCGCGGTGGTGAGAATGCGAGGAAAACGTTTTGTGCTCATATCCCACATATTAACCGATCCACCCCCCCCGTAAACCAAAAAGAAAGAAAAGCGGCGAACCGTCTAATACAAGAGGGACATGCCAACAATTTGTCGCACGCCCCCTCCGAGTCGGTGCCCTGCAGTCTATTTCACCTGCTGCTACCATCACCTATTCTAGCAGCCATCCCAATACTCTTCCTCCTGCTCATACGGCTCAGGAAACATCGCCGCATGCCGCAACGGATCATACGCAGAATCCACAATCGGCAAAGAATCCAACAAATCACCACCACTACCAGACTCCGGCATAGCCTCTGGTACGGGGGTGAGTCGTACCGACCCAGACTCGGCAGTGGTTCCCGCATTCCGTGCCCGCACAATCACGCGGATAAACTCGTCCACCGCTTTACGCTCACGAGTATCCAGAAAATCAGCCTCTGGAGGAGGAGAATAAGGGGAAGTTGTTTGAGCAGCAATGCCTAATGCTTCTGCGATTTCGCTTTCTGAACGGCGTAACGCTTTAGCTAGCCCAGCAAGCGTCTCAGGCTTCACAGTGTCCGTTTTCCCGTTAATTGCTTTGTAGATGGTAGCGCTAGAAAGTTCTGCTGCGTCGGCTATTTTATGGTACGACGAAAGTCGAACCTGGATAGCCCATGTTCGCCACGGTTCTGGCATTGTAGTCATGGCGGAAGTCTTCCTATCAGCACATCATTAATTCAACGAAACAAGTATACGTGGCGTATACAAATTACTAACATGTAATTTT
This sequence comes from Trueperella sp. LYQ141, assembly GCF_046599555.1. NCBI lineage: Bacteria > Bacillati > Actinomycetota > Actinomycetes > Actinomycetales > Actinomycetaceae > Trueperella > Trueperella sp. LYQ141. The sequence continues at coordinate 7,445 of NZ_JBKIWQ010000001.1, forward strand.
TCGACGCGCAGTAAACAAGCCAAAAAATAGAGTTGACAGAGTATACAAACATGTATACTGTTTGTTGTGTGCATGAACGAAAAACATATGAAAGGGGGCTATTTTGAGAACCGATTACACCTACACGGTGAAGCTAAGTAGCCCAGATTCCATGCGTAGACTGCTCGCCTATAAAGACTATTCATACGGCGATATAGCGTTTCGCGTAGGGTGTTCAAAGAGCCTCATTGGCCACCTTCTAACTGGTAGGCGTTCACGTACCAAACTCAGCACAGCACGGAACATTTGCAAAGTTCTAGATGTTCCGATCGAGACTCTTTTTTTGCCGTAATTGTTCACCGTGTACGAGAACAAGAACTATTGAAGGAGTTTTTTATGGACAGTGAATACGGACGGATTCTCGTCGAATACATGGACTGGCTGGATTACAAGATCGAGACCACTCGTGATGTTGCCCAGGACCGCCGTGCACAAGGCTCAATCCGAGCCAAACACGAACTGAACGCCTGGGAAGAAGCCCACGACAAGCTCTCTGAACTTTTTGAAGAGCACACACCCGAACCACTTGACCCCGCCTGGAACTAACAGGACAACCCCATGACCACGAAAACCACTTACTTTTTACGCACTCCAAGGAAACCCCATGACCATCGAACCGCTGTTAACCATCAAAGAAGCAGCCAAAATCCTGAAAACCACCCCGAACACGATCTACAGGTACGCATGGTCCGACCAGCTCGAAACAGTGAAAATCGGCGGCCGCAGGCTCATCACTCCCGAAAGCCTACAAGCCTTCATCAACCGTCACATCGACACCGGCCAAACCGTCATCGACCGAGCAAATACCGCTACCAGTTTCGAGCGACCGTGGCTCTCATCGCGGCCTGCTGGGCGCTCATCGACCTACCTAAACCTCTAACCGCCCTCACCGTCTACACGATCGGAATCACCTATGCCATCTACCAGCTCATCCGCTACGACCACGACCAGCAACAGGACGATCCCCGCCAGGCGGATCTTCACCACCACCGTGAACGCCACACCCAAAGGGAGACACTACGCGCACAGCCCACAAATGCGGCTCGCTAACCACCTCCTGTGTATTGTGCGTGACCTGGCTGAGAACCGTCGCCAACTCGCCTGCCCGCCCCAAATCGTCCACCGGCCAAACCACTACCTCATCCAATGGGACACCGAACCCCAACCCGAACCAGACCCACAAGAAAAAAACCCACTCTTTATCCGAGCCCTCAACGGTGTGGATCTAAAAAACGTCCTCATCCGTGCGGTTGGTCCGAATAAATGGCCGCCATCAACCCTCCCATCACTTCTTATAAACCCGAAAAACTCCCTCAACACAACCACGTAAGGAAACACAATGAACACGACAACCACCACCATCCTGGCTGCCCCGCAAGACGACGACCCCGCCTACCACGTCCAACGGATCCTCCACCTCACCGACATGGCAAACACAATCAACAACGAAATCACCGAACACAAAAACACCCTCGCAGCCCTCCTGCCACAAGGCGGACACGTCGGAAACGTCAAAATCACCGTCACCCACCCACGCCGCCTTGACACCACCAAGATCGCTAAAGACTACCCCGTCACCACCTACCCCTACCTGTACAAGCCGCAAATCTCCACCAGTGACGTCCGCAAACACCTCTCACCGGCCGACCTCGACACATATCTGAAACCCTCCGACAAGCCCGTAGTGAGCCTGCGATGAGCCTGAACACGCGAATCTACCGGATACCCCACACGCCAGGAGCCGAACCACACCCCGATGACGGGAAAGCCAGCCACGGCTACATCACCTCCATCATCGAACACGCCATCGCCAACCAGCCACGATCCCTACAAACCATGATCGGACCATCCGAAATCGGCATGGAATGCGACCACTGCCTCGCCGCACGCCTCGCCGGCTGGACCAAACACGGCCACGACACCCCCTGGCTACCATTCATCGGCACCGCCGTACACGAAAAACTCGAACGAATATTCAACGCCTATAACCACGCCAACCCGCCACAAGAAGACGGCGTGGACACACCCGAATTCTTCACCGAACAGAAAGTCACCGTCGGCAAAATCGGCGGCCAGCCCATCACCGGCTCTACCGACCTGTATCGGACACACATGCGCGGCCCTGGCACCTGTGGGATGACGGTCGATTGGAAGATCGTGGGGGATACGACACTACGCAAGGTGAAAGCCACCGGCCAGCCCTCTATGCGCTACCAAGTCCAAGCACACCTGTATGCACGCGGCTGGAACATGGCCGGATACCCAACCTCACACGTCGCCGTCTACTTCATGCCCAGGAACCGGATGACCCTCAACGACGGGTACTGGTGGACCGTCGAATACGACGAACAGATCGCCCATGCGGCTCTAGAGCGAGCAAACAGTATCTATACCAGCCTGACCATGATCGAAAAACACGCCGGAACCGCCGCACGCGACACATGGATCACCAGCCTACCCAGAGACGCTAACTGTTACGACTGCCCCCGATACCCCGACTATCCAACCAACCTCAACACGTTGCTAACGCCATAAAAACAAGTAAGAGAAAGAGAGAAAAATAAAATGAGCGAATTCGATTTCAACGCCGAACTAGCCGACAGTGTTCCCAGCGCAAAATTCGACCACATCGGCGACACTTACACCGGCCGGATCATCGCAGCAGACATCCGCCAAGCCATCGACTACGAGTCCGGGAAACCAGACTATTGGAACAGTGGCGAACCCAAAAAACAAATCCGTATCGAGCTCGATACCGGCGGGCAGAACCGGATAGCAGTGTGGATCAAACTATGGGGATCACAAAAAACCGCGTTAAAAACCGCGTTACGCCGGTGCGGCACAGACGCAAACACCGCGCTAGCACCCGGCAACATGTTCACCGCCACATTCGTCCGCGAAGTACCCAGCGAGAAGAATCCCCGCCTGCAACCAGCAAAAGAATTCGAATACCGGATCGACGTGCGCGCGAATCTGGACAGTGCCGGACTCGACGAAACCCCCACACCAACCGAGCCGGTAGCCCCGGCAGGACAGGGCTATGACATTCCCGCGTTAATCCGCGCCGGCCTAGACAACGCGAGCATTGCTAAAACCACCGGCATGCAACCAAGCGCGATCCAAACAATCCGCGACAACATCACCAACTAACCCCTAACCCGCGCATGTATGCGGGTGGCTTCATACCGTCAGGGACACAGCTAGGTGCAAGCCCTAGATGAAGCACAAAAACACAGGTCAATAAAACAATATTGCGATCACCAAGGAGAGGGACTAATGACAACACTCGCTATTACCGCGACCGCCACACACGTCCTAGACGTTGCTCTACAGGCTGCACGGCAGGGAATCAGTGTCATCCCCATCCTGCCCCACACGCCAACAAAAGGCGACAAACGCCCCGCTTTCCCCTGGAAACAATACCAACACCAGCCAGCCAGCCTCCAACAAGTCACGCAATGGTTCCAGAGCGATACTTACGGGCTTGCCGTCGTATGCGGAAAAGTATCAAACAACCTGGTCATGGTCGAGTTGGAGGCTGCCGGGGCTGATCGGTTGACCGACCTGGAAGCAATCGCCCGCGACAGCGGACTCGGCCCCCTATGGGACAAGATCACAGGCGGCGCGTTCGAGCAGTCCCCTTCTGGCGGCTACCACTGGTACGTGCATGTTGACCTGGAAGACGGTCAGGAGTTACCAGGGAATACGAAACTCGCCCAGGTTGTGACCGGTGGGAAACGGAAAGTGGTGGCAGAGACCCGCGGGGAAGGCGGATACTCCGTTATCGCCCCCACCCCAGGACGCTTCCACGCTTCTGGTAAACCCTGGCAGGCCATCACCAACCATATAGATAAGGCCGCACACATCACCCTCGACGAATACGAAACGTTTACTGACCTGCTGCGCACCCTCCACCAGCCTGCCGAACCCAGCCCAAACATGCCTGCCTGTTCTACCGGTCCTATGATTGGCGGCGTCCGCCCAGGAGACGATTACGAGAGTAAAACTAGCTGGGAAGACATCCTCACCCCACACGGCTGGACGAAAGCATTTATTCGCGGCACCACAACCTATTGGTGCCGGCCAGGGAAAACTGAGGGCACATCAGCCACCACCGGCCGTGCTACCGACAGGGACAGACTCTACGTTTTCACTACTTCTACTGTTTTCGAGCCGGAAACCCCGTACACGAAATTCGGCGCATACGCACAGTTAAATCACGGCGGGGATGTGCATGCGGCCGCTAAAACCTTAGCCCGTGACGGGTACGGAAAACCCGGCGAACACCCACGCGACACCACCGGCCTGGATACTTGGATCAACCAACACGCCACCAGCCAGCAGGCAGATAGCACGCCTAGCGGCATGCCCGCCCTAACAATAGACGAGCCTGATACGTACACCCGCACCGATGACGGCAACGCCATCCGCTTCGCCGACACCTACCGCAACCAGCTACGCTACATACCCGAAACCAGCTCATGGGTGTACTGGACCGGAACACAATGGAAACGCGACCACAAAAACGCCACCGCCATCGAAGCCGCCCGAACCCTCGCCCGCAACCTCCCACAAGATGACAAACCAGACCAGGCACACCGCCGCCGCTCCCTATCCAAAACCGGAATAGACGCCACCGTCGCCCTCGCCTCCACCATGCCAGGAATCTACACGCCACTCACACGTTTCGACGCCGACCCCTACATCCTTAACACCCCCGGTGGTGCTATCGACCTGAAAACCGGCCAGCTCGCCCCACCAGACCCCAACATCCTCTGCCTACGCTCCACCACCGTCACACCCGACTCCACCGTACCCATCACACAATGGGACGCATTCCTCGCCCAAACATTCGCCGGAAACCCCGAACTGGTCACCTACGTCCAACGATTCCTCGGCATGGCGTTAATCGGGAAAGTCAAAGAACAAATCTTTGCCTTCTTCAACGGAGCTGGAGCTAACGGTAAATCAACCCTGCTTAACACTATCCAGCACATTCTCGGAACAGGAACAGACGGCTATTCCACCACCGTCCAATCCACCATGTTCACCAAAGGAGCAGAAAACCGGCACCCCGCCGACATCGCCGCCCTCTCAGGCGTCCGCCTCGCCGTCACATCCGAAACCGAAGAAGGACAGCACTTCGCCGAAGCCAGAGTCAAACTATTAACCGGCTCGGATCTAATCTCCGCCAGGTTCATGCGACAAGACTTCTTCACCTTCACCCCCACCCACACCATCGTCATGATCTCCAACTACGAACCAGAAGTAGCAACAGGCGGCAGTGCGTTCTGGCGCAGAGTCAAGAAAGTCCCATTTAACAATGTTGTCCCTGAAAACCAGCGCGACCCGCATTTGGAAGAAAAACTCCTCAAGGAAGCTCCAGGGATTTTGTATTGGCTGATTGATGGCGCGTGGGACTATCTCCAGCACGGCATGGAAGAACCAGCGGCGGTCAGGGTCGCAACGAAAACCTACGAGGTCGAGCAAGACAACGTACAGATGTTCATCGACGAAAAATGCACCATCTGCATTAAGAATCGGGATCTGTTTCAAGTGCCGGTATCCCGCGTCTACAGCGTCTATGAGCGGTGGTGTACCCGCAACGGGTATGACGCGATAAGCAAGGCCAGTTTCGGGCGGCGGTTAAAACGGCGCGGGATTGAAAGCTGTGTGTCGAACAGTGTGCGTTACTACGTCGGTTTGCAAGTGGAGTCGAACGAGCTGGAGGAGGCCCTCGATGGGTAAGAAAAACGGAGCACAGAAATGTACTTTGCCGCATCAAAAATCTGTATTTTCTGTACTAAAAAACCGTACTAAGCGTGTTGAAAATAAAACTAAATATATTGAAAGTAAAACTAACGGGCGTTTTTACAGTACAGATAAGCCGATTAGTACAAATAAAGTACAGAATTTTAAGGCAATCTGTACTGGCACTTTTCCCAGTAAACACAATACTTTTATTACTTTACAGTACAGAAGTACAGAAAATATATACATACACGCTATACGAGAAAATATATATACGTATATACGTATAGGGGAACTAAGTAAAAAATTTCTGTACTGTGTACTGACTCAACAAAAACCAGCCACGAAAACGGGATCAGGCATGGCCAGAAAACACTCAGAAAAAACCCTCGAAAAACTCCTCGCTACCGCCTGCCACACCCACGGCTGGCTGTGCTGGAAATTCGTCAGCCCCGGCCTAGTCGGCGTACCCGACCGGATCATCCTCACCCCCAGCGGGCGGGTTGTCTTCGCTGAAATCAAAACCAGCGGCAAAAAAACCACCCCCATCCAAACCCACCGACACCACCAGCTCAACACCCTCGGCTATCCCGTCTACCTCATCGACCAGCCCGAACACATCACACAACTCGTCACAACACTTGAGGAACAACAATGACTGTCTACACGCCCCACGACTACCAGACCGCCGCTACCCGCCACATCCTCACCCACCCACAGGCCGCGATCTTCCTCGACATGGGGCTAGGCAAAACCGTCATCACCCTCACCGCCCTCACCCACCTCATCGCCACTAAACAAACTCAGCGGGCCCTCATCATCGCGCCCCTACGGGTTGCGAATACCACCTGGCCGAGCGAAATTGCGAAATGGGACCACACCCAGCATTTGACCTACACCCTCGCCACCGGCAGCCCAACCCAACGCCTCCAAGCCCTCACCGCCGACAGTCAGCTAGTGATTATCAACCGTGAAAACATCCCCTGGCTCATCGACCACTACGCACAGACCGGCCGGCACTGGCCGTTCGACACCGTCATCATCGACGAACTCTCCAGCTTCAAAAACCATGCCTCCAAACGAGTCCGCGCCCTGCTACGCGCCCGCCCGTACATCACACGGATTATCGGACTGACCGGCACACCCAGCCCCAACGGCATGATGGACCTATTCGCCCAATACCGAATCCTCGACCAAGGCCAACGTCTCGGCAAACACATCAGCCACTACCGTGCTAAATACTTCACCGCCCACAGGTACGGCAACATGACATTCACCCGCTACGAACTCAAACCCGATGCGGAACAACAGATCTATGAGGCGATTTCCGATATGACGATCTCCATGCGCGCCGCCGACCACCTCCACCTGCCAGCCCTGACCACCACCAGCCAGCCTGTCTATCTCACCGACAAACAAACCCGCCTCTATAACGAACTCAAAAAGAACCTCATCGCCACGATCGAGGGTGAAATAATCGACGCGGCTAACGCTGCTGTGCTTGCCGGCAAACTCACCCAGCTCGCCTCCGGAGCCCTCTACCTCGACAATCCAAGTCGGCCCTCACGCGAATACCTCGAAACCCACAGCGCAAAACTCGCCGCCCTCGAAGATCTGATCGAAGCCGCGAACGGTCACCCCGTTCTTGTCGCCTACTGGTTCCAACACGACCTAGACCGGATCAGCCGCCGATTCCACGCGAGAACGATCACCACAGCCAAAGACATTGAGGAGTGGAACGCCGGGCGTATCCCACTCGGTCTGATCCACCCAGCTTCTGCGGGGCACGGCCTGAACCTCCAGGCTGGTGGGCATATTCTCATCTGGTTTTCCCTCCCATGGTCCCTTGAGCTTTATCAGCAGACCAACGCCCGCCTATACCGGCAAGGACAAACCCAGCCCGTCACCATCACCCACCTGGTAGCTGCTGGGACGATTGACGAACAAATCCTGGCAGCCCTCAAGCGCAAGGATCTCACCCAGTCCGCGTTGATTGACGCAGTGAAAACCCACCTGTGAGCAGCGGAGGGACATACACATGTGGAATATACGCTTGACCGTCACGCTCAGCCTCGGACACCCCAAACCCGAACCGGATTTTGATAGCCCGCCCGTCCCAGGAGATACCTACACCGATACGGTCCTCGCTGAGACTGATCCAACCCCGCGCACCATCGGCTTCATGCCCAACCACGACCAGTAAAGGAGGCCCGTAATGGACAACACGACCCCGTTTGAACTCGTCTGCGCCAGACTCGACGAATGGGAGCCAGAAATGGTCATGAAAACTGCTAGCCAGAGTGTTAGCCAGCCTGCTGTGGCTATCCGGCAGAGCGTTTCACCCGTGGAATGTAGCGTGATGAGCCGCGAGCGCTTGGCGGAGCAGTTGGGGCTTATCCGGGCGTATGCGGTGGCGTTGGGCTGGCAGTTTGGGGATGGTCGTGCGGCTGGGTGGATTGCTAGCCGTCTAGATGTGGCGCGTAAGACGTTTCCTGATTATGGGCGGATGGTGGAAGATCTTGACCGGATCTATCGGGCGTGGCGGGCGGTGTTGGAGCCGGTGGTGTCGGCTCATACGTGTCCGATTTGTCTTTCGGAGCGGTTGGAGTATCACGCGAATGGTGGTCTTGTGTGTCGTGGTTGTGATTATTACGGGACAACAGAGCAGGTGCGGGTGGCGGTGGTGTGGCGGTTGGCTGGTGCGCGGGTGTGGGTGTCTCGTGGTCAGGCGTGTGCTGTTGCGGGTGTGAGTCGTGCGGCGTTGCGTAAGCGGATTCAGAGAGGGCAGGTAAAGACCCAGCCGGATGGGCGGGTGTGGCTGGCGGATGTGATAAAAGCCCGCTAATGCTCCTGTGAGCCTGTTAGTGGTGTTTTTGGTATGGGGGTAGCGGAAGTGGTGTGAAACTTCGTCTGTGGGGCGTATAGGTGGCTTATTGGGGCTGTTAGGTGGTGTGGTGGTCTTACGGTTCGGGTTTGTGGTGTTGAAGGTTTTGGGCGTGTCGAATAGTTGCATACTGACATCAATTCTGGTAGTGTCACGCTTGTGGGCGTTTCGTGCGCCCTTTTTCCATAAAAGAAGCATCTGGTTGTCTGGTTTCTCGCATGGTGTCAAATCCTTGAGCGTGGTCACCTCAGGGGGTTCCTTTCATAAGCCCGTGGCGGGGTAGCGTCCGATCAACGCACACCCCGCCACGAGTTTATTGTGAGCTTTTTTACTTGTTGGCTCGTGGTCGGTTCGCCTGCCAAATATCTAGGGTTTCCTCGCTCCATCCACGCACGTCACCGATGAACGCATCGGGCTCTGGAAGCATTTTCTTGTGCGAGTAGGACCGGAACGTGTTAGGGGATAGTCCGAGATAGATAGCGGCTTCGGATAGGGAAAGAAACTTCAACGGTTCTTTGCGTGCCATGATTGTCCTCCTTAGGGGTGGTGTTGTGTATTCTTTTTGTATCGGCGTAGTTCGCTGACCCATAGATATGCCACGTAGATACAGGCGGCTAGTCCGAATCCGAACTTAAGCCAATCCGGGGCGTGTAATACCTGTAGCAGGAACATGCCGAAAACGATGATGTATGTTGCGTAGTTGCGCATAGTCTTCATGTCGGTTAGATTGGAGATAACCAGGTTTCCCCGCCCGAAGGCGGGGATCTGGTTGAGATAATTACTTATCTCGCTTTTGCTCGCGGCGGTAAATCCACATCTGGAAGAATAGGTTTGCCGCTGCGGCTAGCCCTCCGATGAGGGCTCCAATCTGTCCGATCATCTTTTCACCTCCTTTCTTCGTCATACCTACATTCTACACATGAACGGCGGGACTTGTCTAGCTGTTCAGTGTAGAACATAGGTAAATTACATGTGATATGCACCACATAGGAAGTGTGAGCGCTTGAACAGGCTCTGGTGCCAGGTTAGATTGACATTGGATAATTATTTATCCCGTTTTTGCCGTGGTAGTAAATCCAGATGTGAAGCACGCGGTTTACTGCCGTGGTGATCCCTGTTGTTAGCAAGTCAATCTGTCCGATCAAAAATAGCCGAATCCCCGCCAAAGCGGCGGGGAAACGGTCATTTATTTAGTTGTTCTTGTTCTTCTTGCATCGGCGTAGTTCACTGACCCATGCGTATGTCACATAGGCGCAAGCCCCTAGTCCGAATGCGAACTTGAACCACCCTGGAAGGGGGAGCAGGCTAATGATAAAGCCGCCATAAATAATGATTTCTGCAGCGTACTTGTGCATAGCGATTTCGTTAGGTTAGATTGGAGCTAACCAGGTTTCCCCGCCCGAAGGCGGGGTCCCGGTTGGGAGATTTTATCTATCACCCTTTTGGTCGCGGTGGTAGCGCCAGATTTCGAAGGCTAGCGTTACCACTGCGGCGATCCCTGAGATCAGGGCTCCGATTTCACCTAACATCTTTTTCACCTCCTTTCTTCGTTGTAACTCTATTCTACACACAAACGGCGGTAAATGTCTAGCTGTTTGGTGTAAAATAAAGGCAGATACTATGTGATTTATGCTACACAACCAGTGCGAGTGCTTGATTTGCTTCTCCGTATTAGGCTAACTTTGGAAGTGCCAGAGCTTCCCGCCCGAAGGCGGGAAGGTGGCGCGAGGGCCTATCTATCCCTCTTTTGGTCGCGGTGGTAGCGCCAGATTTCGAATACTAACGTTGCCACCGCGGCTAAGCCTCCAATGAGACTTCCAAACTCGCCCATCTTTTCACCTCCTTTCATCGTCATATCTATATTCTACACATGAACGGCGGTAAATGTCTAGCTATTCCGCCTAGAACAGGGAGAGATCGCATGTGATTAGCACTACATAATCGCTGTGAGTACTTGATTATTTTCTTGATGTTAGGTTAGATTGAAGCCGACCAGGTTTCCCGCCCGAAGGCGGGGATCTGGCTGGGAATATTATTTATCCCGCTTGTTGCGGCGGTAGTCGAGGACTTTGATCGTGGCTTCGACTACTGTTGCAATTGCTGTCACCAGCAATGCAATCTCACCTAACATCTTTTCACCTCCTTCCTTCGTCATACCCGCATTCTGAACATAAAAGACGGTAAATGTCTAACTATTTGGCGTAAAACAACCATAAAACCCCTATGCAGTAAAACACACCCGCCCCGCTTAAACCACACCCGCACCCAATAAAACCCCTACCGCAAACCACCACGCCTACCCCTAACCTCACCCCTGGCATAAGCACGCAAGAACAACAGCAGACACACACGAACACAACACAACAACGTTCCAAACGCCAAATAAAACCACGAACACCTAGCGCACAAATCACAGCCAAACCCGTAGCATTCAGACCCCGCCCGCACAAACACTGCCCCAGTCCCTGCTAAGGAGGAGATATGGCAGCACGTAAACGCCCACCTAGCCGCCTGTATGCCGACCTATCGAACGCCTTACGACGCAAAGCACAACGCGAAAACCAGCCCTGCTGGATCTGCGGACAACCCATAGACTTCACCGCCAACTGGCGATCAGCCAGATCATTCACAGCCGATCACGTTCATCCCATCGCACGAGGCGGAAAAATACGCGGACTCCTACGTCCAGCCCACCGGGGATGTAACTCACGCAGGGGCACAAAAGATGTTATCCTTGGACCGAAACCTATTGCGTGGATAGTGCCAAAAACATCGCGCGATTGGTGCGAGAAAAATTTTTAAAAAAATATCCCCGCTCCTCCCGGGTAGGTAGGGGGAGGACCCCGCCGAGGGTGGGCTGGGAGGCCACGCCGCATAGACGGATTTTTACACGAAGGTCTAACGTGGAACGTACCACGAGACGTCTTATTTTTGATTCTGACTGCCTTTCTCGCCCTTTTCCGGCTTTTATTGGGGTGGCTGTTTTTAATTGTTTCTAAGGCGCCTACGCGTCTTGCCACCTGTTTACTGTTAGACATATTGGCTTTATTGCAGTAATTAACCGTAAACACTGCTATTATTAGAGATGTGAGATCCTGCCAGAATTGCGGTGTTGACGTCAGTGGTAAGCGCGCGAACGTGAAGTACTGCTCAACTTCATGCCGAGTCATGGGCAACCGGCAAACGAAAACCCATGTGGTACCGCCCGTTATGGTTAAATCGTCGCGCTGGGTGACATGGAAACCTATGCAACGTAACGGCAGAATAACAAAACGCCCCTACCAGCTTGATGGTTGTCCGGCTTCTACCCGGGATCCTGGCACGTGGACTTCGTATGAGCAGGTTCGCCACCTGCCTCGTAAAGGCTGGGTACTGGGTGAGGGTATTGGCTGTATTGATTTAGATCATTGTTTTGTTGATGGCCGGCTTGCCTCGTGGGCTGGTGAGGTGTTGGACGAGGTGCGAGCGTGTGCGGTTTTGGTGGAATATTCGCCCTCGGGTGATGGGCTGCATATTTTCTTGCCTCTTACCCCTGGTTCGGGGCGGGTGGTGCGTGATGGGCGCAATATTGAGATTTATCCGCCTGATTCTGGGCGTTATATATGTGTAACTGGTAGGCCGTATATCGCCTGGTAGAAGCAGTGCCAGGCAGAGGCTTGGCGTTGTGAGGTGATGATTAGTTTTGGCTGGACGGGAATTGAAGCCGTGTGGGACACATGCGGCGGCAATGCGGCATCGTCGTCGTGGCGAGCCGTTATGTGAGGAATGTTTGGCGGCTGAGCGTAAACATAAAGCGCAGATGGTGGCACGGCGTGCGGCAAAAATATCGCAAGCGGTGGAGGAACATATCCAGGCTGCGCCGTCGGACAGCCTGCGCAGGGTTGATCGCCGTGAAGTACTATTACAGATTTTTGATGTTTTGGAAGCGAATCTCCATCAGGCTCTACCGCAGTCGGTTGCAGGTATTGCTCGTGAGCAGCGTGCTGTTTTGGCTGAGTTAGCCGCGTTGGATGGGGATGTTCATGAAGATACGCAGGAAAAAGTGAATGGGGGTGACCCGCTCGATGAACTTGCCCGGAGACGTCAGATGCGGGTCGCAAACGCCTAGGATTGCGCATATTCCACAAACGATTGCGGATTTTTCTGCTGGTGAGGACGCGATAGACCTTATCGCGATTGCCGGTAAAGAGCTCATGCCGTGGCAGGCCTCGGTGGTGCGGAACGCTCTCGGTATAACCCAGACGGGTAAATATGCGGCCTTGGAGGTAGCGGTTAATGCTCCACGCCAAAACGGCAAGAATGTCATTATTGAAGCTATCGAGTTGTATAACTTGTTTTTGAATCCTGACTGCAAGGTGATTACGCATACGGCGCATTTGTTTTCCACGGCTCGTAAATCGTTTAGCGAGTTGGAGGCGATTATCAGAGATAATCCGTGGATGTTTTCCCGTGTAGCTGGAGCACAAGGCAGGTCGCGTTTTGATGATGTGCGCGGGATTCGTACCTCGTCGGCGGAGATGTCGATCAAACTGGCGGACGGGTCGAAGATTACGTATGTGACGCGGACGGGCCGGCAAGGGCGTGGCCTGACGGGTGATCTTGTGGTGCTTGATGAGGCGTTCGATCTTGATGAGGATCAGATTGCTTCGCTTATGCCGACGATGGCGGCGCGCACTATGCAGGGTAATCCGCAGATTCTTTACACTTCCTCGGCGGGTATGCTCTCGTCGGCGACGTGGGAGCGGGTTCGCGATCGGGCACTATCGGGGGCGGATAGTGCGTTGATGTATGTCGAATGGTCTGCTGATGATACGGCTGATAGTGGTGATATTGAGGCGTGGTATCAGGCGAATCCGTCACTGGGCCGGTTCATTTCTGAGGATTACATTCGTAACACTGAGCTGGTTGGGATGGCTGATGAGCAGTTCCGGCGGGAGCGGCTGGGTATTTGGGCGCGTGTTGGTGATGAGGCGGCGATCCAGGTTCGGGATTGGGCTGGGCTGGTTGATCCGGATTCTGAGCCGTCGGACACGGTTGCGTTCGCGGTGGATGTGCCGCCGACGCGGGATTGGGCGGAGATCGCTGTCGCGTCGATTCGCGATGATGGCCGTATTCATGTAGAGCTGGTTGACCGGCAGGTGGGTACGGACTGGGTGGCAGATCGTCTAGCCCAGTTGCAAGAGGCCTGGTCGCCGGTAGCGATTGTGGTGGAGGCAGGGTCGGCTGCTGGTTCGTTGATTGGTCAGTTGCGTCGCCAGCGGGTGCGCCTGTTGCAAGTATCGGCGCGGGAGTATTTCCAAGCATGTGGCCGGTTTTATGACTTGGTCCGTCAGGGTGTGTTGGTGCATATCGGGCAAGAAGAAATGGATCAGGCCGTTAGCGGGGCAAAGATGAAGTTTGTTGGTGATTCGTTGTTTAAGTGGGTTCGCCGTGAGGAGTTATCGAATATTTCTCCGCTGGTGGCTGCCACTCTTGCGGTTGCGGGTATTGAGCAAAAGGGAATGAAGCCTGTTGGGGCGCGCAGGTCTGGCTGGAAGGTGGTGTCATTATGATCGTTGGGTTAACGGATGTTGAGCAGGGTGTGTTTGACCTGTTGGAAAAACAGTTGGCGGGTAAGCGTCGGCGGAATTTGTTGCGGTCGGCGTATATGGATGGCAAGCATGTGTTGGATAGGTTGCCGCCGACTGCGCCGCCGTATTTGTCGCAGGTGCGTACCGTGTTGGGATGGCCGGCGAAAGCAGTAGAGATGTTGGCTCGCCGGATTCGTTTAGACGGGTTTGCTCCCGCGTCGGGTCGTGGCGGGAATGATCTGGGTGTATCGGAGATCCTGGCTGGTTCGCATTATGTGGAGATGGTGATACAAGCTCAGGTTTCGGCGTTGGTGCATTCGACCGTGTTTGCGGCGGTGACGGCGGGTGATGTGTCGGCGGGTGAGCCGGAGGCATTAGTGTCGTTTATTTCGGCGTTGGATGGCACGGGCGTGTGGAATGCGAAGTTGCATGCGTTGGATTCGTTCTTGTGGGTTCACCGTTGGGGTCAGTCGGTGTCGGAGGGGTTTGCTTCTCGTGGCGGGGCGCGTATTGAGAGTGCGACGCTGTTTTTGCCGTTTGTGTCGATCCGGGTTGAGGATGGCCGGGTGGTGGACCGGCAGGTGCAGGATTTGCGTGTTCCGGTGGTGCAGTTTCCGTATAAGCCGCGTCTGGATCGTCCGTTTGGGTCTTCTCGTATTTCACGCCCAGTCATGTCGCTTACGGATAGTGCGGTGCGTACCGTGTTGCGTTCGGAGGGTACAGCAGATTTTTATGGTGCCCCGTGGTTTATGGTGTTTGGTCCGGATGAGGACGCGTTCACGAAGGGTTCGTGGCAGTTGATTATGGATCGGGTGAACGCGATTCCGGATAATGATGACGCGGCGAATCCTCGGGCGGATGTGAAGCAGTTTTCGCAGGCCTCTCAGCAGCCGCATGTGGATCAGTTGCAGGTGTTGGCTGGCTTGTTTGCGGGTGAGACGAATATTCCGGTGTCGAGTTTGGGTGTGGGATTAGCGCAGGCTAATCCGACGTCGGCGGAGTCGTATTTGGCGTCTCGTGAGGATTTGATTGCGGAGGCAGAAGACGCTCAGGCGACGTGGTCGGCGGCTCATCGTCAGGTGGCTGTGTGGGCGTGGCAGGTGGCGAATCGGTCGTTGGATGTCCCTGCCGAGTTGGCGGGCTTGTTGCCGGTGTGGCGGGATACTCGGTTTACGTCTCGGGCGGCGGCTGCGGACGCGACGGTGAAGCTGGTGTCGGTGTTTCCGTGGATGGCTGAGTCTGAGGCGATTATTGAGCAGTTGGGGTTTGATGTTCAAACGACGCGGCGTTTGCTCAATGAGAAGCAGAGTGTGAGTTTCCTGGCTGAGTTGAGTGCTGAGATGGAGCGTAGTCGTCAGCGCAGGGAGGCTATTTAATTCTTCTACTCGTTTGTTGAAAGCGGGGTGATATGTATTGGTTTCCCGCAAGCAAATGCGAGATTATCAGAACACCAACATGGCGATTAATGCGCGGATCGAAGCAGATATGCGTGAGGCTGTGGAGGCGGTGGCGAAGATTGAGGATCCTGAGCTTGTCCGTCCGGCGTTGAAGCAGTTGATTGCGGGGGTTCTGGAGCGGTATGGGCTTTTGTCTCAGCAGGCTGCGCAAGAGTGGTTTGAGACGTTGATTGGGTATCCGGCGATTGTTCCGGCGATTAGTCAGACGAAGAAATCGGCGAGTGTTATTGCTCAGTCGATTGGGCCGTTGATTGAGGCTCGTAATCTTCGGCAGGCTAGTGCGCTTGGGGCTCGCTGGGTTGGCCGCCGGGTTGATCGTAATGGTCGTGATGTGATCCATGCGTCGGTTGAGCATTATAAGGATGTGTATTGGGCGCGGGTGTTATCGCCTGGGGATAATTGCGATTTTTGTATTATCTTGGCCTCTCGTGGTCCGGTGTATGGATCGTCTAAGACGGCTGCGGCGACGGCTGATGGGAAGAGGTATCACGAGAATTGTCATTGTAGTGCTGTCCCGTTGAAAGGTCGCTGGGTTATTGATCCGTCTAATCCTCGTGGGACTGCGTGGGTTGGTGACCGGGTTGCTGGTGTTGATTTCGATGAGTTGTATGCCAAGGAGTATAAGCCGTATTGGCGTAAGAATGATTCGATTGAGCATGTTGTTAAGCGTCGCCGGGAGGCATTGCGAGCCGCGGGGAAGCAGGAGGTAAGAGCAGAGGTAGCGGCTGGTGAATCGGTCGGAGCAGTATCGAAAGTAAAGCGCCGTAGAGGATCGAAACGGGTTGATTTTCCGTTAGAGCTTTTGCCGGCTAGTTCGCCGAATCGGAAGAATGGTGTTATTTATGCTCCTCCGGAGGGTGGCTGGCCTGCTGGTCGAGGGACTGAGGATGAGCCGCTGTGGGCTAAGCGGCAGTCAGAGTTAAGGTCGGAGACAAATGGTGAGTTTCTGAGTACGTTGGAGATTGAATCGCTTGAACGTCTGGAGAAGCATGACCATTATGTGAATTGGATTCCTCGTCCTCCGCATGTGTTAGGGGTTGGACGTAAGGCTTCTAATGATTTTTATTGGACGTCGAATAAGAATATTGAAGCGGATCTGAAGACAACATCAACTAAATGGGGGACTATCTCTAAACACCTATTGAAATCGATTGTAAATGCGAAAGAACATCATGTGATTAAAGAGAATTTCATTCTAGATTTCCAAGGAGTAGAAATAATCCCGGCTAAGGTAATGCGTTATCTGCGCGAATGGAATACTTCTCATGCTGCTGACCGCCAGATCAAGGAATTATGGATCATGTGGGATGATGGTAGACAACTGCTAAGAATCCTTTAAGCATAAAAAAGAACGGAGGCTTAGCCGCCGGTTTCCTCTTAGCCCAAGACACTATGGCCAGGCGCCCCGTTATTTTCAGGGTACAACGGGTGGCTCTCCGTTCTTTATCTTCATAGTAATGGGCGGGCGGTTATCTGTCAATACTTTATTTTATTTGACTGAAGATGATACACTGTGAAGCACGGCAGTAGGAAGGCAGTCCCTAGGGACAGCCGGGCCGCTGTCTCAGCCCTGTGGATACTTTGGTATTGGCAGGGCTTTAACTTTACCTGGAGTGTTTAGGGGTAAATATAAAAAGAACGGAGGCTTAGCCGCCGCCTGATCTTCTAGTTCCGCAATGAGAACGCCCACTTCGAAATCTGTTGAACAGAAATCTTGAGGTGCACCGGGTGGCTCTCCGTTCTTTGCTTTTATCGTAATGGGTGAGTATTTATCTGTCAATACTTTATTTTGTTATTTTGTTTGACTGAAGATGATACGCTACAGATACGGTGGCGGCCGGCAGTCCCTAGGGACAGCCTTGCACCATCTCCAGCCCTGTGGATACTTCGGTATTGGCAGGGCTTTAACTTTACCTGGGGTGTTTTAGAGGAAATAAAAAAGAACGGAGGCTTAGCCGCCGGCTGGTCTTCTAGCCCTAGACACTATGGACGGGCGCCCCAATTATTTTCAGGGTACAACGGGTGGCTCTCCGTTCTTTACCCACAGCATAGCTGGAAGAAACACAAGTAGCAACAATTTTTTATGGTTTTTGGCCTGTTCCCGCACGGGGGCGGGTCTTTTTCATTAACCCGCACGGGAGGAAACAAAAAATATGGCTGACAATACAGCACATACTGGGCACGATACGACACCGGCAGACACGATTCCTGCACAGGAAGAGGCTGCTGGTGAGGATTGGAAGATCCAGGCACGTAAATGGGAAGAGCGAGCGAAAGCGAACATGGCGGAGGTACGCCGGATGAAAACCGAGCTGGACGCTGCTCAATCCCAGAAAACCGACCTGGAAAAAGCATTAGATCGGATCGCGAAACTCGAATCGAATAATGCCAGGCTTGAGCACGAAAAACTTCTTTCACAAGTCGCAGCCAGTAAAAAGGTTGATCCTGGCTTGTTGAAAGGCGACACGTTAGAAGAGCTGGAGGCCTCGGCTGAGGCGCTACTAGCGTGGCGGGGCGATCGTCCAATCGTTGCACACGTGCCCCAGGCTGGAGCCCAGCCATCACAACCCAAACAAGATGAGAAACGCGAGTTTCTTAAACAACTTTTAGGCAAGGAGGAATAGCTATGGCTATTTTGGATTCAAAGACTCTTTCCGCCGTCCTTCCGCGCAATATCGCAGAGGGCATGATTAAGAAAACCCTGTCAACCTCAACGGTGGCGAAACTATCGGGACAAGAGCCCATGAAGTTCGGCACGGTGGATATTCTGCGTTTTAATAACACGGTTCGTGCCGAGTTCGTGGAAGAAAACGCGGATAAGTCCTCAACGGTTGCCGCGTGGGATAAGGTCACCGCGGTACCGCATAAGGCTCAGGTGACTATTCGCACGTCGAATGAATTCATGTGGGCGGATGAGGATTATCAGCTTGGCGTGCTCGATCAGGTTGCCGAGGCAGGCGCGAACGCCTTGTCACGCGCTTTGGATATGGGCCTGTATCATCGGGTGAATCCGCATACGGGTAACGTGATTGCTTCGTGGACGAATTATTTGACGGCGACAAAGAAAACGGTCACCCAGGGTAGTGCAGACGCGGACGCGGATATTCGCCAAGCGATCGGCCTGGTGATTGATGATGGGACCCCGATCACTGGTTTGGCTCTCGATCCGAAGATGGCGTTCGCGCTTGCGAATTTGCAGTGCTTGTCGGGTGGTAAGCCCAATGGTATGCCGCGGTATCCCGAGCTGGGTTTCGGAACGGATATTACATCGTTCTTGGGGGTTAAGACGGCTGTCGGGACAACGATTTCTGGTCTGCCGGAGGCGGCTAAGGATACGGGTGTTCGGGCGATTGTTGGTGACTTCGCCGATGGTATCCGGTGGGGTGTCCAGCGTGATCTGCCTTTGGAGTTGATCCCGTATGGTGACCCGGATGGTCAAGGTGATTTGAAGCGGAAGAATCAGATCGCGTTGCGTCTTGAGATCGTCTATGGCTGGTATGTGATGGAGGATCGTTTCGCGTTGATTAAGACGGCAGCGGTTGGCGGATGATACGCCCGGTCGGCTGGTGGGTACGGATGATACGGTTACGGGTTTTCCGTGCCCACACACGCCACTAGGGACATTCCAACACCAATAGATTTTTAAGGAGTGTTGTATGTGGTTGACAGTTGATGATCTTCTCGCTGACTGGATTGGTACGGACGCTCCTTACGGGCAGGAAGACACGATCGGCCGGTGGATCGGGCGGGCGGAGCGGATGATCCGTCGTGAGTTTCCCTCGATCCAGGCGCGGATTGATTCTGGTGGTGAGCCCGACTTGTTAGAGACTGTGCGTGACGTAGTATCGGCGATGGTCACCCGGGTCTTTCGTAACCCGGAGGGGATTCGGCAACGCCAGGAAACGGATGGGTCGTTCACGGGCAGTATCACGTTCGCGGGCGACATGCCTGGCGGGTTGTTTCTTTCTGATAGTGAGCGTGACGCGTTACGTGAACCAGGATCGACAGGTTCTGGTGCGGCGTATTCAATCACAGTGTCAGGAAAAGACACCGGCCGTCATTACCCGTGGTGTGATCGAACGTGGGCGCGGGATTCTTGCTCATGCGGAACAGATATTGCGGGTTATCCGATCTATGAGGCAGGTGACTGCTCGTGCGTCGGATAACCGCGATAGGAAAGATTCACCGTAAACCGGCCGACAGGCTAGACAGGTACGGCAATCCGGTATCTGTGCCGGTAGCACAGTGGAAAACAGAGGACCTGCCCGTGTTTTCCATCCAACCCTCACCCCCGGTAGAAGAGTTCGCCGGCGGGCGGGTGGCTGTAGAGCGTCACGTGCGGGTTTCTGCCCCGCTGTCTGCCCCGATTCCGGGGGTTGATGACCTGGTTAGTCTTCCTGGCTCGTGGAGTGAGGGCGGCTTGTTCATGGTTGTTGGTGAGGTGGAACGGTGGGAGACGAATCCGATTTTGCCGGTGACGTTACATGGCGGGATGGTGATCCGTTTGGTGAGGTATCGAAGATAGGGGTGGTTGTCATGCCTGTGCAGGTGCGCCGTGTGGTGTTGCAGCATTCCCAGGTGCGGGCGTTTTTACGTTCGGATGAGGTTCGGGATCTGGTTGGCGAGTGTGCGGAGGAGATTGCGGGCCGTGCCGGTGAGGGGTATGCGTCGGAGACGTGGATGGGTCGTTCGCGTGTGATTGGTAGCGCCTATACGGATAGTGTCCGGGCGATGGTTGATTGCGCGAAAAATCAGACCTTGTTGCATGCGTTAGGGAGGTCCTCGTGATGGTTATTCCTGGTCCGGCTGACGTGGTGGCTGGGGTGGTGGCGTTTCTACGTGCGCGCGGCTTCCCAGCCTCTACACAGAACATGTTGGATCCTGCACCTGGGGCGGTGAAAGTGACCCGCACGGGCGGCGCTATGGACGGAAAACAAGATAAAGCCCAGATCCTGGTTGAGGTTTGGCACACCGATCAGGGTGCCTGTTTTGACTACGCTCGACGGATTTGGGCTGAGTTTGCGGCAGTATCACGGGATGACCAGGAGGCTTTTCCTGGTTTGACCGTGTATGAGGCTGTCCCGTCGATCCCGTTGCAGTATCCCGATCCGCGTATGCCGAGTCTTGATCGGCATCAGTTTACGGTGTCCATGCTTGTCAGATGGGAAGAGGTGAAAGTTGGCGGAGGATAAAACAGAGCTTGTTCATCCGGTGTTTTCGCAGGTGCGTGCCTGGGTGGCAGCCGGTGAGAAAGAGTCATGGCTTGCCCAGGGTTGGGTGGGTCGAGAAGCAGGAAATGTTGGGATCATGCCGGTAGATGTCGGTGTGGAGAGTAAGGATAGTGAAGATAATGGCGTTACCTAAAGTGATGATTGGTTCGTTGGAGAAGGTTGGCGGTTCGGTTGCGGCTGGCCCGTTGAATACGGCGTTGCCAACGGATGCGAAGTCGGAGTTGGATCCGGCGTTTAAGACGCGTGGTTTGATTGGCGTGGAGGGTTTCACGTGGTCGCCCGAGCGTGAGGATACGGAGATTGAGGTTGAGGGCGGGCTGGTTGCTCGGACGTTGACCACGAAGTATAAGGAACGTATCTCGTTGACGTTCATGGAAGCAGCGAACGCGGAAGTGTTGAAAGCTGTTTTTGGTGAGAAGAATGTTGAGGCGAAAGATAAGAAGGTTTCGATTAAGCATAATGCGTTGGATCCTGCCGAGTTGGCGTGGGTTATTTCGCTTAAGGATGGGGATGGCCGGCGTCGTCTGGTTATTCCTCGTGGCCAGTTGAAGCTTTCGGGTGAGATCGCGTTTGTTCATAATGACGCGATTAAGTATCCGGTGGAGATCACGGCGTTGGCTGATGATAACGGAAACTACACTTACGAGTATATCGAGGATACTGCTACCGGGCCTGCCGCGTAGTGTTCACTATTTTTCTGTGTGTGGTCTTGCCTGTCGGCTCAGTGTTGCCCTCGGGTAAGACCACACGTTTCTTCCCCCCTTTTTTTCTTATTTGTCTTTTTGTTAGATGCCTGTTTTGGAGGTTGTAATGGTAAAGAAAGCTGTCAAAAATGAGCCGGTAGTACAGTTTCACGGTGAAGACGAGTTATTTGAGCATGTCACCGAGCATGGGACGATCCGTTTACCGTTTTTAGAAAACGTGCCGATGGGGATTCTTGAGGATAATACGGGTAAGCCGCAGGCGGCGTTTATTACTCAGATTATTATGGAGTTTTCTGACGAGGAGGCGGTGCGGGCTCGACGGGCGATGACGATCCGTGAGTTTAACGAGATGATTACTGCGTGGCAGGATCAATCCGCACTGAAACTGGGGGAATTGGTGTCCTGAGCCTCCTGTTGGGACGGTTCAGGGACGAAATCGAATATGAGCTGATCCGGCTGGGCTTACGTCTGCGAGACGTGGGCCAGCCGGGTTTTAATTTGCGGGATTTATTCCTTATCGTGTCTCATCCTATGCCGGGTTTGCCGTTAGAGCGTGTGGTGGCGGGTGAGGCGTGGACGCCGTGGAAGACCACGGATTATCTGTTGGCGAGCGTGTTGGATTGTGTGCGCTGGCTGGTGTGGTCAAAGACGCGCGACGGGGCGCGCGGGGTGAACCTTCCCACGCCTACCCCACGTCCGGGCATGGCTAACCAAAGTAGTGAAGAGTGCCAGCAGGTGCGCGGTGTCGAGGTCAGTGTGGACGAGGCGGCTGACATGTTCTAAAAGAGCGGGAAAACAATTGTAAGGGAGGGCGCTGGTGGCGGGTGTTGAAATAGCAAAAGCATACGTGCAGATCATTCCATCTATGCGTGGGGCGGAACGCCGGATTATGGCTGATCTGGGCGGTATTACTTCGACGGCGGGCAGCAAGATTGGTTCCATGCTGGGTATGGGGATCGGCCAGAAAGCTGTTTCTCATGCGAAGTCTCTGATTGTTGGCGGTATGGCGTCGGTTGCTGGAGCCTCGACAGCTATTATCGGCACCGCCTTGACCAAGGGTTTTAACAGGTTAAAGAAGTTTGAGCAGGCAGAGCAGGGCTTGAAAGGTATGAAGCTGTCTGCTGAAGAGATTGACCTGACGATGAAGAACGCTGAGGCTGCGGTCAAAGGGACGGCATTCGGTTTGGATTCGGCGGCGACAGCGGCGAAGAATCTGGTTACAGCGAATGTGAAGCCTGGCCAGGAGTTGGAGCGGGTACTGCGTCTGATTGGTGATTCTGCCGCGCAGGCAGGCGTGGATTTTGACCGGATGAGCCTGATCTGGAGCAAGATCTACTCTAACCAGAAAATGCAGGGCGATGAGGCGATGCAGCTCATGGAAGCCGGAATCCCGATCTATCAGATGGTCGCTAAACAGATGGGGATCACTGCCGAGGAAGCCCGAAAGATGGGTGAAGCCGGTCAGATTTCGGCAGACATGTTTGCTGACGCTATCGAGGCCGGGTTTGGTGGTTCGGCGTTAAAGATGGGTGAGACGGTTTCCGGATCGTTCGCTAACCTGGGAGCAGCGTTAGGCCGTCTAGGGCAGGGTATCCTTGCCGGGCCGTTCGCGGATTTACCGAAAGTGTTCACCGTCGCTAAAGACAAGATCGACAGCATAATCCCCACCGTGAAAGTCCTATCAGAAACCTATTACGGGTTGGGTAAAGCGGTCGGTTCGTTCCTTGCCACCGGGTCTGCACAGTCACAGTTAGATCTTTTACATTCGCTTAGCAATGTTGCGAATATGGATAGTTCTGCCAAGATCATGAAAAGTCTGGTGGTGCTCCGTGAGGAAACCGCGAAAACCAAAGTAGCGTTTTCTAGCCTGTTTACTGTTATGCGTGACCAGTTGCATCAGACGCATGGGGTGGAGATTGCGCTTGCTGCCCTGCCTCGGGTGATTAGTCTTGTTGGGGAAACGATCCGGGGCATGATGGGAAGTATGGAGGCTCTCGCTCCGGCGATGAAGTTTATTGCTCAGGCTGCCGCGATTATGGGTAACGGTATCCTTACCTCCGCAGAGATCCTTATCCCGGCGTTAAGTGAACTGTGGAAAGCGGTTGGCGAATCAGGCGTGACGGTTTCGGCGTATCTTGTGCCGGCAGCAACGGCAGCTTCTGCGGTGCTCGTCCCACTATCGCGTGTGGTGGCGGTGCTTGCTGAAACCATATCCCAGCTCCCTACCCCGGTGTTGGCTGTCGGTGTGGCGTTCGCAGCGTTGAAACTGAAGATCGGCCCGATTGGGAAAGTGATTGGTGTGGCGTCAAGGGCGTTGACTTCTTTCGGGGATGAGACAACTTTGGTTGGTAAACGTATTGCGGCAATGAAACTACCGGAGAATATTTCCCTGGTTGGAAAAATGCGTGCGGGTGTAAAAGCTATGGGCGGGGCTATGAAAGACGTTTTTATGGCAAATCTTCCCATGCTAGGGATTGCCGCCGCTGTCGCTGTTTTCGGTAAGGTCACTGAAACCATTGCCCGGAATAAGCAAGAAGTCAGAGATTTAGCGGCAACCTTTGACCGTTTAGGCCAGGCCACATCAGAAACCAGAACCCAGATTCTAGCAATGGCTGACGCAGATAAACGCCTATTTGGCTTTGGTGAAAGCTTAACGGAGCGTCTAGACAAACTGGGGATCAGTCAAGAGAAATGGATTAGCGCAGCTATTCATGGAGGCAAAGAACTTGAAGCAGTATACGATGAAATAGATAGAAATATTTTGAAAGATCCGCTTCATTATGAAGGCACAAAAAATGGGCTAGAACTTCTAAATAAGAAGTATGAGAACGCGCAGGAAGTGCAGAAAGCCACAGCCAATGCGTTAAAAACTTCCACGGATCGCTTCAAGGAGCAAGAGCAAGCAATTCAAAGTCTGATTGAAACCGAAAACCGTCGGCAAGAAAAACTGCTTGCAGCGCAAAATGCTGCTCTCGCAGCCCGTGCAGCTAATCGTGACTATCAGTCTGCTGTTGAATCAGCCCGTGAAACAATAGCGAAAGCTAACGCAACAGAAACAGAGCGTGAAGCAGCCCTTGATTCAGTTGCGAAAGCAATCCAAGCAAATATTATCGCGGCAAGGGAGAACAGATCCTCGCAAGAAGAGCTGAACGCGATAGCAACGACAGGCAAACAGGCCTTCTTTGAGCTTGGTGCGGCAGCGAACAAGTCCAATGAGGAACTCACAGCTTTATGGAATCAGATCGGTACAGATCCAGGGGTTATCTCGGCAACTGTTGATATTGATACTAAGGCTGCTTGGGGTAAGTACCGTCAAATGATGGTCGCTATAGATTCTTCAACGGGCCTTATAAATATTGATGGTGATTCTTATCGGTTTGATGAAACGATGGCCCAGGTTAAAGGGGCAATTCAAAATGCGGATGGAACCGTCACTATTAAGGGTAATACTTACCCTGCAGATATGAAGCTGGACGCTTTAATGCACCAAATTGTTGGTTCTGAGGGCAGTGTCAATATCGAAGGTAACGATATTCCGGCAACTGTTGCTCTCAATAAGCTTATAGAAGCTATTAACAAGAATCAGGGCACAGTTAAGATTGGCGGTAAAGAATTCGGTGTAGATACCGTATTAGAGGCAATAAAGAATCGTGTTGCAGAGCAGACAGCTTTCTTCCGAGTTAGCGTTACGCCTGCTGCTAATTTGTCTGGAATGGTTGCGAATATCAGATCATTAATATCTGGGCAGTTGGGAACGATTCATGCTGCTGTTGCTCCTTCTACGGGATCTAGATCTTTTAATGCTGATGGTTCGATTATGGGTCGGTATACGCGGGAACGTCATATTGCGCAGATTGCGCCGGCTGGGGCGTGGCGTATCTGGGCTGAGGATGAAACCGGCGGGGAGGCATATATTCCGCTCGCACGGTCGAAACGAACCCGCTCCACCCAGATCCTTGCCGAGGTTGCCCGCCAGTTCGGATACCGGCTCGAATCGTATGCGCAAGGAGGACTCCACGGGGTGAGCCCCATGCCCGTCGATGTGTACGGGCCGGCACGTCTGCCCTCCACTGTGATTCTTCAAGTAGGGGATCGGCAGATGGAAGCCTACGTGACGGAAGTCGCCTCAGGGATTCCTGGCGTGCAAGCCGCGAACGATATAGCCCGCTCAGCCACCCGCTATCGGGCACAGATGGGAGTGTGATTAATGTGATGTGGTGGGGTAGCCCTGTCAGCGGGCAGGGCACAACAGTGCAAATCGGGATCGACATGCAGGTCGCTTCAACCCAGAACACGGACACGGTCACCTTGACCGCATACCTGTCCTGTTCTGCCGGCTGGGTATCAGACTCGTATAACAAGCTCGTGTTTTACGGGGAAATCGCGCAAACGTTCACGAACGTTCCGGTCAACATTAAAGCCGGCCAGCAGATCCAACTCGGGCAGGTATCGAAGACCTTCACGAAACAGCCCGGCGTGGAATACTCGGTGTCGTTCGGGGTACGCCTAGAGGAGTTCCAAACGGGAACCCCGTCTATGGTGGTCACCCATATTGTGCGTCCGATGGCCTATCAGGTGCCGGCACGTCCCGCGTTCTACGTGACCCGCCAGTCAGATAACCAAGTAGCGCTATCCTGGTCAGTGACCTCTACCAGTGAGGCGCCGATCTCCAGTTTCACGATCCAACGCTGCTATAACGCGTTACCGTGGGAAACGATCGCAACTCTCGACGGGCAGATGCGTAACTGGATTGATACGGCCGCACCAGGGGCGAACACGGTCATCAACTATCAGATCCGTGCCAACGGCCCGGGCGGGGCTTCACCGTGGAACCTGTACGAGCATTTATATATGACTCCTGGAGCACCGGCGTCTGTGGTAGGTCGGCGTGACGGGACGAATATTATTCTCGAATGGGTAAACACGGCGGTCGGACCAGCCCAAATCGAGATCTGGGAGGGCTCTACCAAGATTGCCACCCTCAACCCGGGTACGACCACATACACGGTGGTCAATGCCGCCCAGGCGGCAGCCCACACGTACCGGCTACGCGCCCTCCTCGGCGGCCTGGTTTCCGATTTCACCTCGTCCAACACGGTGATTATGGCTTCTGCACCGCTTGCCCCGACCGAGCTGCAACCCTCCGGGCAGAACCAGCCGAAAGGCGCGACAGTGAACCTCGTGTGGCGGCATAACCCGACCGACACATCCGGGCAGACCCAATTCGAGGTTCAATACAGGTTTAACGGGGCTGCTAGTTGGACGAGTAGCGGGGTGAAAACCGCTACCAGTTCGACGTTCGCGTTAACGGTGGGGTCGAATAGTTCGTGCGAGTGGCAGGTGCGCACGACAGGTCAGGATAAAACGAAATGGTCGCCGTGGTCGAACACGGCAGCGTTCACGATAGTGGATCGTCCTAGCGTGCAGATCACTAGCCCGCCCACGTCAAGCACTGTTAATTCGTCTATGTTGACCGTCGAGTTCACATCGAGCCCGACGGTTGTTTTTTGGCAGGCAACCGCAACAGCAACGGGCTATTCCCAGTCAAAAACAGGCAGCTCAACATCTCCACATCGGGTAACGTTCACAGGGATCCCGAACAAGGCAACCGTCAGTGTGAATGTGACGGTGCGAACCACGGTCGATTCCTTGCCGGTGTCGCGGTCGTTCACGGTTTCCTATAGTCCGCCGTCTACCCCGTCAGGGTCTGCCGTGTGGGATACCGCCCGCGGGTCGATCAATATCAACTACAGTGAGGGCCCGCTACTGACCGGCGGAATGGAGACGGTTAAGCTGCGTGTTTTACGGGTTGACGGGACGGGCGAAACCTTGGTTTATGAGGATTCACGTCCAGGCACAACTACCGGGCAGGTTTCGGGTGTGGTCACGGACGGGCTGCCCTCGTTAACCGGGGCGGCCTATGTGATCGAGGCCGTGTCGAAAGATGGTGCTACGGCGCGCACCCGTGTCGAATCTGGACCGTTGCAACAGCAAGCCCAGTTCCTAAATTGGGGTCCACAGGCAGGGAAAGTTCTCAAGGTTACCTACAATCCGACGCTAGCGGTATCGGCAGACCGGCAAACAATCGTGCAAACGTTCGCAGGACATACTCTGCCCCGTGCGGTGTTCGCCGAGCAATGCACCACCACCTATACGGTTGGCGGTCTGCTGGTTTCAGATCCGGGGCTACCGGCAGCACGGCAAGCCCAAGCAGCAGTGTCCGATCTGGCGTTAACCGACAGTCCGGTCGTGCTACGCACGTTCGATGGGATGGTGCAAACCGGCTATGTTTCGGCGGTGAAATTGACTCGTAATAGGTGGCGTACCTGGGAGTTCTCGTGTACTCACACGCAGGCAGAACTATAAGGAGATGATTGTATGCGGGAGCGCTATTGGGTGGATGTGTTAACCCGTGAGGGGGTGCTGGTTGGCCGGTTGGATCGTTTCACGTCGCTGTCGTTGACGGGGAATGTGAATCGGCAGATCCGGTGGGATGGCCAGATGGAAACCCAGGGCGATCCGGGTGTGGACTGGTGGCGGCATAGGATACGTCCGATGTATCAGCGTGACGAGGCTGCGCCGGTCGCGTTAGGCGTGTACCTAGTTGAACCGGAATCCTGTAAAGAAACAGAAGGGCTGACCCATTCGCGTGGCTCCCTGTCGTTCAACCTGTATGACCGTACCCGTATCCCGTCGTTGGATAAGGTCGAGCAGGTTCACACAGAAGTCGCGGGATCGAAAGTCACCGCTCGGATTAAAGCATTGTTGGAATCGACTGGCGAGAAAGGTGTGGCTATCACGGATCGGGATGAAACCCTACGCACCGACATGGTGTTCGATCCGGGCACATCAAAACTACGGATCATCAATGATTTGCTGGACGCGGCCGGTTTTTTCGCTCTCTACACCGACTATTCCGGCCAGTATCGCGTCACCCCCTATACGGCTCCGAATCTGCGTCCGGTGGTGCGGGTCTACACGCCTGGCGGGCGGGATCTTTACGAGCCACAAGTGACAACAAGTTTTCCGGAAACCGCCGCGAACAAGGTGATACTTCAGGCTCGCGGGGATGGTGACGCGCCGGATCTGATCGCGGTGGCGCAAGACCGGGAGGATTTCGCCCGCACAGGCACCTGGCGAGCCATCCACGACGAGTCAGTAGAGGCAACATCGCAAGCAGTGCTGGATGGGATGGCACAGCGGCGTCTACGCGAGGCTCAGCAGGCGACATGGACGCGTAGCCGTTCGGTGGAGGTGTCCCCGCTGGAGTTAAACAGTGTGATCGCCGGTCGTGATGGCGGGCGGGAAACGGTGGAGGAGATCCGGATTACCTGCCAGGCAGGCGCGTTAATGATGGTCACATCAAGGGAGGTGCGTGGTGGCTAACCCGTTTATTGATCTATTCGCGCCCGATACGGATACGGGCCAACGATGGTTTTGGGCGACGGTCGCCTCAGTGAACCCGTTACGGGTACGGGAGGACGGTGCGGCAGCCCCGCTGGGAACGACTCCGCGCACCCTGGTGGCACTCACCCCAGGGGATCGAGTGCTATGCCTGCGGGTGGGTAGGCGTCTGATCGTGATGGGCAAAATGGGTGGCGGGCCGCCCCCAGAAGTAGTCTCACCAACCCAAATCACTATCAACGGTA
Source organism: Trueperella sp. LYQ141 (assembly GCF_046599555.1). NCBI lineage: Bacteria > Bacillati > Actinomycetota > Actinomycetes > Actinomycetales > Actinomycetaceae > Trueperella > Trueperella sp. LYQ141. The sequence continues at coordinate 36,730 of NZ_JBKIWQ010000001.1, forward strand.
AAACGTATAACCGTTTTGGTTTTCAGTCTCTGCCGTCGTTTGGGTTTGGGTATATGGCTCCGTTGGCGTGGGCGAAGATCCGGGTACCGTTTCCGTTTACTCCTCCGTCTGGGTGGGGGTTTCATTATGAGGTTGTGGATTCGGCGTCGGTGACGTTCGTATCGTCTTACACCTCGCAAAAGGACGCTTCTGGTACGTGGATTTGTATTTGGCAGTTGGCTGATCAGGATGCGTCGAAGGTGAAGAAGCTGCGTTGGGAACTCGTCCCAGCATAGAGAAACTGTAGGAACAATATTTTAGGGGTTGATTAGTGATGGTTGCGTTGACGTCGTTGAATGCGTTGATTGAGGATGAGGATTTTCGTCGCCGGGTTTATACGGCGGCGTTACTGGTGGGTGTGGTAGACGCTCATGATTTCACGGCACGGTTTTTAGGTAAGATCGCGGCAAGTAAACCGATTATCGAAGCCTATGATAAGGCGGTCCAGGCTCAGGCCTATGAGGGTGCTCATGGTCGGATTGGTTTTGATCCACGGGTGATTACTGACGAGATGATTATCAGCACGGTACGTGAGTGTGTTACCTGCGAGACGGGTACAGCCACGGATCTTGGGGTGGTGGTCTAGTCATGTCGAAGAAACTTGTTATAGCGCTGTGGCATACGTTGGAAGAGCCGCGGGCGGTCACCGCCGCAATGGTGGCAGCCTACGGACTGACACTACTGGTCGGCATCGACCTTTTACTCCACCTGCCTGGAGTATCCCCGGTTGCTGCGTGTTTGCGTCTCATGTGTGGGTTGCTGCTTGTGTTTGCTGGTTGTACGGGTATGCCCTCAGCGTGGCGGGGCGCCTATTGGTTGGAGCGGTTATCGGCGTTAGCGATGGCTGGCGGGCTCGCGATTTGGGGATTCCGACTAGTCACGGCCCAGTTGTTTGTTCACCGTGACTTGCTGTTACACGCCCCGTTGGCTTCTGTGTGCTCTATTTTCCTCGGTGTGCTTTTTGGGTTCACGCGGTTTCGCCGGGTGGCTCACATGCCCTATGCGTTTGGTAAAGGTCCGTTACTACCAGAGACACAGGCACGGTTGCATGTGGCAGCTGAGCAAGAGCTAGGGATTATCGCGGCAGGCTAGGAAGAGAGTGGGACTAGATGGATGCAGGGGCGATTATTGGTTTGATCGCTGGCTCGACGTTAACGGTTGAGTTGTTGAAACAAGGTGTGTCTGGGGTGCAACAGCGGCGGCGTTCGCGGCGTAAGTCTCGCACGGAAATGGATTCGCTGCATGCGGCGCGTATGGAGTTACGTGAATACGTTTCGGTGTTGCGTCAGATGATGATTGAGCATGGGATTGACCCGCCTGATGTGCCTGAGGACGCCTGGACGGAGTGGACGATACGTAACGAGGAATAACCAAAAAAGAAAACATGTGTAAGGCCCGATGTGGGTCTATTTTTATGCCCGAAAAGCACGAGTAAAGGGAGGGTGTTGATGAGGGAACTAGAGACGTTTATGCGTCTGGTTGAGTCCAAAGCGGGCTGCCCGTATGTGTGGGGCGCGGATGGTCCAGGCGAGTTTGATTGTTCGGGGCTGATCGTCTGGGGGCTCCAACAGATCGGGCTGCTTGCCCGTGGTGAGGATCGGCATTCGACCGCGCTAGCAGTCATGGGCCGACAGATCAGCGTCGAGGAAGGCATTACTACTCGTGGGGCGTTCCTCTGGACGCCGACCCATATTGCGATCTCGCGTGGGGATGGCACAACAATCGAAGCCCGCAACCCGGATCTGGGGGTGGGTATCTTCCCCGCTACCGGTCGGGGCTGGACCGGGGCAAATATTCTGAACACTTTCACACAAGGAGGAAATATGACACGTATGGCTTCACCGGCGGTAGGGATGGTCGCCTCGGAATACGGCTGGCGGCCCCGCCTATCCGTGAATATTCCTGCCATGTTGCATGCTGGGATTGATATAGCGAACCAGACGGGCACACCGGTCTATGCCGCCTATGCGGGGGTGGTAGAAAAAGCTGGCTGGGCACCTGTGGCAGGCAGGTCAGGTAATGGGATTCTGATCCGTAACCCTGATGGGGAACGCCAATACTACGGGCACCTATCGGCTATCCAGGTTATGGTCGGTCAACAGGTGGCACTCGGTCAACAGATCGGACTCATGGGCGCAACAGGTAACGTCACCGGACCGCACCTACATTTCGAATGTTGGGATGTTAATGGTAAGACGCGGAATCCGCGTGAGGACTTCGCCAGCCACGGGGTAATAATCGGCTCAACAACCGGACAAGGCGCACCCACACCACAGACCACCACTAGCACTAATGCTGGTGATGAGAACAGAGACGGGAAAATCACCTACTATGAGCGCTCTATTGACGGGGATTTTGGTAGCGAAACCGTTAAAGGGCTGCAAGAGTTTCTGCGCGACCGGCATGTCTATGCCCGTGAGATCGACGGGCAGCCCGGACGCTACACCTGGCAGGCCTGGCAACAATGGCTACAAACCAGGGGCTTCTATGTGGGTTACACGGTAGATGGCGACCTGGGCTATTACACGGTGTACGAAACCCAACGCTACCTACAATCTCTCGGGCAATACGCCGGCTGCCTACTCGATGGGCAATTCGGCGGGGAAACCATTAAAGCTCTCCAGCGGGTCCTGGCAACAACACGGAAAGGATAAAAACATGATGGATACGATTTTTGCGCCGCACGTGCGTTCCTGGATCTACGGGATTGCTCTAGCAGGGCTAGCAATCCTGACAGCCTATGGGATTGTGGATCAGGCAACATCCCCGCTATGGCAGACCCTCACCGCCGCGATCCTCGGCATGACCGCCTCCGGCACAGCGTTGGCATACCGACCAACCAAACACCCACAAGACGCGCCGGACATCCCCACCACAGACGGGGTAAACACGGTAACTAGTGGACACGGAAAACATGTGGCGGATGTTTAACGCATAATAATGGGTATGGGCTGGCTATCGCATGCGAGGAGTGTGGTAGTCAGCCCTCCTATTTTTATAAGTGGGGCAGAGTGTGGTGAAGTGCACAAAGTGGGGCGAACATGTGTTCGAAAAAGCGGGGTGGAAGTGGGGCGAAAACGCGTAAAATCCTTCTACCATGCGGAAGGGTTCTGCTCCCTCCTCCACCGCCATCTCTTTCGGGACGTTGAATCAACGTCCCGATTTTTTATTTCCATTACATGCCACGTGCTTCCACAGTATGTTTCGTATCCGTCAAGCTCTCGCTTAGACTTTCGACAGGAAAGGGAATAGCTATGTCGATTGGTTTCCATCGGGATAAATATATTGAGATGCAGTCTGCTCATATTCAGGAGCGCCGCGACGCTATCGGCGGCAAGCTCTACCTGGAAATGGGAGGGAAGCTCTTTGATGACCACCATGCCTCTCGGGTTTTACCTGGGTTCACCCCGGATAACAAGATCGTCATGCTCGAACAGATCAAAGACGAAATCGAGATTGTTGTCTGCCTGAATGCCAAGGATATTCAACGCCAGAAGAAGCGCGCGGATCTGCAGATTTCCTATGAGGATGACGTTTTGCGCCTGGTTGATGTGTTCCGGGAGCGCGGTTTCCTGGTGGAAAACATCGTCGTGACGCAAATGGATGAATCCAACCAGCAAGCGCAGGCCTTTATTGAACGTCTACAGCGGCTGGGCTTGAAGGTGGCCAAGCATCGCGTTATTGCTGGATACCCTTCCGATACCCACCGGATCGTTTCGCCGGAAGGGTTCGGGGTTAATGACTATGTTGAAACCTCGCGGGATCTCATTATCGTCACAGCTCCTGGCCCAGGTTCGGGCAAGCTGGCGACCTGCCTTTCACAGATTTATCACGAGTATCAGCGGGGTAAGCAGGCAGGCTACGCCAAATTTGAGACGTTCCCGATTTGGAATATTCCGCTAGAACATCCCGTGAATCTGGCTTATGAAGCGGCAACGGCTGATTTGGACGATATTAACGTCATTGATCCGTTCCATTTGAGTACCTATGGCAAGCAAGTCACCTCGTATAACCGTGACGTTGAGGTGTTTCCGCTGTTGAAGTCGCTGCTAGAGACGATGGCCGGATCGTGTCCGTATGCCTCTCCAACGGATATGGGTGTGAATATGGCGGGTATGTGCATCAGTGATGACGAGGTAGTTCGGCAGGCTTCTCGCCAGGAGATTGTGCGGCGCTACTTCAAGGCATTAGTGGATGAGCAGGCCAACGATCTGGATTCGACGATTTCTGATCGGGTGGCCATCATCATGTCGAAAGCTGGTACGACGGTAGCGGATCGTCGCGTGGTTGCTCCAGCTCGCGAGTTGGAGGAGCGTACCGGCGCTCCGGCCTGTGCGATGGAGCTGCCAGATGGCACGATTATCACGGGCAAAACCTCGGAACTTTTAGGGTGTTCGGCGGCTATGTTGTTGAATGCCTTGAAGCATCTGGCAGGGATTGATCCAGAGATTCCGTTGCTTTCCCCGCGTTCCATTGAGCCTATTCAGACCTTGAAAACCACTCATCTTGGGTCACGTAATCCACGGTTGCATACCGACGAAGTGTTGATTGCCTTGTCGGTATCGGCTGGTGAATCCGAGGATGCCCGTCGGGCTTTAGAACAGTTGCAGAGTCTGGCCGGATGTGATGTGCATACCACAACGATTCTGGGCACGGTAGATGAAGGCATTTTCCGTAATCTTGGAATGCTCGTCACGTGCGAACCGAAGTATCAGCGCAAGACGTTGTACCGCAAGAAGTAATTGCGTTTACGCAATGAATAATGCCGCAAGGCGGATACAGGGAGTTGGCATGAGCCAAACTGACCACACTCATACAGATATGACAGCACCGACGCAGCCGCATGACGGTCGGGTATCGGGGTTAACCACAGAGCAGGTCGAACAGCGCCGAGCTGCGGGGCGGGCGAATGAGCTACCGCCGCGTACTGGAAAAACTGTTCGCCAGATCGTACAACAGAACGTTTTTACGCGAATTAATGCGATTTTAGCGGTTCTGCTGGTTATGGTTCTCAGTACTGGATCATGGATTAATGCGGCCTTTGGTTTGTTGATTGTGGTGAATTCAGCGATTGGCATTATTCAGGAGTTGCGGGCGAAGCACACCCTGGAATCGCTGTCGATTATCGGCGAGGAGCATCCGCGCGTATGGCGGGATGGCACGGTCGTAGAGGTGAAGCAAGAGGATCTTGTGTTAGATGACCTTGTGGAACTTGCGGCTGGCAATCAGATCGTGGTTGATGGCGAGGTGGCAACCTCAGATTATCTTTCCGTCGATGAATCGAATCTGACTGGTGAATCGGATCCAGTGGCGAAAAAAGCTGGCGATACGGTGATGTCTGGTTCTTTCGTGGTTTCCGGAACGGGCTCATACGTGGTGACGAAAGTGGGGGCGCAATCCTATGCGGCGAAGCTCGCTCAGGAGGCTTCGCGTTTCACCTTGGCGCGTTCCCAGTTGCAGGCGGGTATTGATTCGATATTGCGCTACGTGACGTGGGTGCTCATTCCGGTGGGAATCGTGACGGTTATTTCTCAAATGCGTTCGGGGGTTTCCCGTTGGCAGTCAATGATTCTCGACATTACCGGCGCGCTTGTGCCGATGGTTCCCGAGGGATTAGTGCTGATTACCTCAACGGCTTTCGCACTGGGTGTGATCCGTTTGGGTCGGCGTCAGTGTTTGGTTCAGGAGCTGCCCGCTATTGAGGGATTAGCGCGCGTGGACGTCGTATGTGCGGATAAGACGGGGACGCTGACGGAGAACACCTTGGAGTTTGCCGAGCTAGTGATCGCTGAGGATGCGCGAATGGATCGCGATGCGGCAACTGGGGCTTTAGCTCAATTGTTGGCAACGGATCCAGCCCCTAATGCGACGGCACAGACGGCAATGGAGCAGTTCCCGTTAACGCAGCAGCCGTGGCCAGTTGTGGCCCGTCAGCCGTTTACTTCAGCGAAGAAATGGTCTGGGGCTACTTTTGCCGAGGGCACAGTTACGATTGTGGGTTCTTCGGGGGCAGGCACTGCGCAGGCCGGTTCTGCCGGTAGTACCCCGTGTTCGTGGGTGATGGGTGCGCCTGACGTTTTGGCGCAGTCACATCCGCTGGGTCAGCAGGCGGAAGAGATCGGTGCTACGGGCAAGCGCGTGATCGTCTTTGGATGGTGCGAGACGCCGGTGGATCAAGAGAATGCCCCGGGGCAGGTTCATCCGGTTGGGCTATTGGTGTTCGAGCAGCGCATCCGCCCAGATGCTGCCGATACCTTGGAATATTTTGCCCGTCAAGATGTTGATGTAAAGGTCATTTCCGGGGATAACGCGACCTCGGTTGCCGCGGTAACGAATCGTTTAGGAATAGATGCGGGCCAGGCGGTGGATGCTCGGCATATCGAGGATTCTGAGTTTGACGAGGTAATTACCAGCAATCGTACATTTGGTCGAGTGCGCCCCGATCAGAAACAGGCGATGGTTAAGGCCCTGCAAAAGGCTGGTCATACGGTGGCAATGACGGGTGATGGCGTCAATGATGTTTTGGCTTTGAAGAATGCCGATATTGGGGTGGCGATGGGCTCAGGCTCAGCGGCAACCCGAGCGGTGGCCAAAATTGTGCTACTGGATAACCGCTTTGCGACTTTGCCGTATGTGGTGGGAGAAGGGCGCCGAGTGATCGGCAATATCGAACGAGTGGCTAATCTGTTTTTAACAAAGACGATCTACTCTGCGATTTTGGCTATTCTCATCACGGGCGCGTCGGTGCCGTTCCCCTTTGTGCCTATTCACGTCACGATTACCGGCTGGTTTACTATTGGAATTCCCGCATTTTTCTTAGCTTTGCCACCGAATAACAATCGGGCAAAATCGCATTTCGTCCGGCGTGTTTTGCATTTTGCGGTGCCGGCTGGAGTGATCGTCGGGGTGACGGCGGTGGTGGCTTATCTTGTGGTCTCTGGTGGGCATGTGCCCGACCATCACGTGCAAGAGTCCACGGCGGCTTTGGCGGCCCTCATTATTCCTTCTTCCTGGGTGTTGTGTTGCATTGCGCGTCCACTTTCCCCGTGGAAATTAGCATTGATTATTTTGCCACTTGTGGGTTATGGGGTGATTTTTACCTGGTCGGTGACGCAGCGGATGTTCTCCTTGGATTCGTCGAATGTACAGATGATGATAGTGGCGAGCGTGATCGGGGTAGTGGGAGCACTCGGTGTAGAAGGCGTATGGTGGTGGAATCGGATGCGCTCTGAGGATCCGACTCCGTTGTGGAAGCCAGAGCCGTTCTTTGATTCTGAGGTAACGCACAGCGAGGAGCGCAGCAGCGCAAAGTAACGCAATCGCACGTTCTGGAGCTAGCGGTGTTGTGGTGTGTGGATAAGGGAAGTGAATGAAGATTCAGTTGCGTTATTTTGCTGCGGTCGCGGCGGCAGCCGAACGAGAGGTAGAGACGATTGAGTTTCCGACGGCGGTTCGGGTCAGCGAACTAATGGCTGAGATTATGCGGCGGCATCCGAGTGAGCGAATGGCTCATGTGCTCGATATATCGTCTTTTTTGGTGGATGGCAGCTATGCCGAGCGGGAGGCTGAGCTCAGCGGCGAGGTAGTGAATGTTGATATTTTGCCGCCGTTTGCGGGTGGTGATCCGGATGCGGTGATCTTGCCTCAGGTAGCGAAACGTCATCGGATTGCGAGCCAAGGCGTGGGCGCTCGTGGGTGAGCGCGGCACAATTGCGCCGCTGGTTGCGCCCGGGGCAGAGCTGAGTGCTGAGCAGCAGGAACGTTTTGCTCGGCATATTAGTCGGGAAGAGATCGGCATGATCGGTCAGCGGCGTTTGCTTAACGCTCGGGTGCTGATGGTCGGTGCAGGCGGTCTGGGATCAACGGTTCTGCTCTACCTGGCGGCTGCAGGTGTGGGAACTATCGGGATTGTGGATAACGATCGCGTAGATCTGACGAATCTGCAACGGCAAATCATTCATTCAACGGCGGCAATTGGGGAACTGAAAGTTGATAGTGCGGCGCGGCGCTTACGAGAGCTCAATCCAGAAATACGCATTGAACGAATGGCACTGCGCCTAGATAGCGAGAATATCGACGAGGTACTGCACGGGTGGGATCTCATTATTGACGGCACGGATAATTTACCTACGAGGTATCTCATCAGTGACGCTGCCGCAAAAGCGGAGATCCCGCTGGTGTGGGGCACAGTCCTCGGGTGGCACGCGCAAGTGTCGGTGTTCTGGAGCGGGCCTCGGGCGGTGGCGGCCGGGTTCCCCGGCCCGCGCGGGATTTCGATGCGGGATATTTTCCCGCGCGAGGCACCGCCGCAGGCGGTGCCTCCCACCGCCCAGGTGGGCTTGCTGGGGGCGGTTCCTGGGCAAGCTGGGGTCGTCATGGCAAGCGAAGCGATCAAGCTCATCACTGGAGCTGGTGTACCGCTCGTGGGGAGGATCCTGCTTATTGACGCCCTTACGGCTCGCACGCATGAGATCCCAATTGTGCCGCGTGTGTCGCATACCGATACTCCGTCGGGTGAATAAAACCTGTCGGATTGATATGTGCGCCTGCCAGAGTGCGGCGAGGTCAATTGGGTGAGGAGTTAGGGATGGCCGACGGTCGAGTGCCATTTTGGCAAGCCAGATCAATGAAAAATGTCAGTTAGTTCAATGAGATCGTCAGTTGGGTCAAATGAAACTGCCAAATCGATTAATGGCAACACTGCCAGCCAGGCAACGAGGACGTTAACCAGCTCAGCGATATGTTAGCCGCTTGGGATGATCGGGGCACTGCTACGGTTGGCGCATTCAGGGGTTAGATTGATGGATGTGTCTCGTCAGGTCAGCGCACGAGGAGGATCGCGTAGGTCGCGAATACCTGAAGCGTGTCAGCTTCTTGGGAGCCTTGTGTGGGCGAGAGTAGTATCTCGGTTGGCAGATTCGCCAGCGAGATTGATGAATATATGCCTGGGGTTGAGAGCGCAAGTAAAGAGCACATAGGCAGCGAATATCTCGGCGAAATATGGAAAGAGTTAATCGTCAATCGGTGTGAATACGTCGGGTTAGCTTGGGAGCATGTGAGAGTACGTGGAATCAGCGCTGCTGGTCAGATCGCGGTTGCCTCAGCAGATCACGCAGACCAGTGACGCCTCAGCTAATCGCGCGGTCATATTTCTCGGATTGTGCAAAGCGCTGTATTCGGCTCGAGAGCGTGCGGTTAATAGGTAGGCAACCTACCAGCAGGATCCTACTAACAGACGCTACCAGTGGCACTAGCATAGGCAACCTACCAGCGCGACTAATCAGCATCTGCTCTACTTAACAGGCAAACACTGGCACGTCGGTCTACTAACAGGCGAACTACCCAAAATAGGCAGCTATCAACAGGCAGCTCGCAAGTAGGAAGATTAAACAACCTCAGATTGCCGAAAGGTGGCTAGATCAGCGATAGGTAAACCAGTACGATTGAGCTACGATGACCAATGCTTGGCTCACTTATTGGCAGGTAGGTCCGAAATATCTAACGAGCAGCCCGATTACCGAAGAGAGTTAGATCCGCATTCGCCCGATTACCGAAAAAGATCAGGCGCGCGTACTTGAGTACTGGCTGATACGTTCCTCCGCCGGATAATTCTGCGTCACTGGGTATGCTGTGAATTATTACATTCATGTTGTTGGATATGAGATGTGTTTACTGGGAAACCGCAAACTGGCAGATAGTTACACAAACTACCGCGTAGGGAAGTGACGATGGATCGGCATGAGTTCGTTGAACTGAGTAATAGACTGCGGATTCCAGGGCGGGGAATTGACCAGGCGCTATCGGAGTCGAGTGGTTTCACCGAAGGATGGCATTTGGTTACTAAAGAGCAGCATGGAGCTCCGGTTGTCGTGGTGGGGTATGCCGAGCGGGGATATCTCTACGATGAAAAGCGGTTCGCGGATTCTCGTGACGCCTACGAGTATCTGTGGAATAAAATATGCTCCGGTTACGGCATCTGTGACGAGCTACGTCGGAAAGTCCGGGCGCAATACGCTGCCGGTATTCCCGACGATCCAAGCCAAGATATTCAGCACTACGATATTCCGGTGATAATTGCTGGGCATGTAGAAACCTGGCACATTGAGTGGAATCCAGGATGGAATCCCAATGATCGAGACTTCACCCAGGCATGTATGGTGTTGCGCGATCCGGCAGGGCAGCACACGTATTCTTCACAGACGGAATCCTTAGCGAGGTGCTGCCAGATGTGGCGGCAAAAAGAATCGAATGTGTTTATCCATTTATGTGCTATTCGGGAGCAAGCTGAAAAGGACGGAATTAAACTTGCAGTGGCTGGAGCTTTTGTTCATGCCGTCGCCGATTATCCATCGTATCCAATCACTCAACCCTACGTTAGGGTCAGCCTGCCAGAAGGCAATACGCAGATCACGTTAGATCGGCGAACGTATCAGAGAACTAAAGGCTGGTATTCGGCAGCCAAAGTTCCCATTTTTGCGCCCATTGAACCAGATCGGGCCGTCTCGGTCGTGGCGCAATATCGCGCTGATAACGAGTATAGACAGGCGCGGCAGGCACGTTATGAAACGAGAGTTGTAGAGCGAAAGGCTCTAGAGCGTCGGCGATATCTTCGTGTAGAGCTGCCGCTGACGTTACTGACTATGGTGATAACTACGGTGGCATCGTTATGGATGTGGACGACCGGGCAGGCGATGTCCGGAGTGCCCAAACAGCTCATGCTCTACCTCGGTTTTGCCATGTGGGGTTTAATCTATCTGCCGCATGTGCTGCTAAGGGCGCGCTGGCGGCGTCTCGATCAGGAATAGGCTCACTCACCCACTGGAAATAAACGACGAGGCACGCCCGGGAAAGCAAGCCTTTGGAGGTGCGCCCAGTGGAACTACACTCGTCAAAAATACGCCACCTCAAAGTGCCCAGCAAAAGTGTGTGCCCGCCAAAAGTCGGTTTCCTCCTCTCCTCGGAAATCACGTTTATTCACGGCGCGCCACTAGGTTAATCAATAGTGCAAAACACCAGGAGTGTGCCCGCAGCCGTTAAGAAGCGAGCTATCAAGGAATAAGTGGCTACCAAATACGCCGTCAAAAAGTTGAGCCGCTAAGCCCTAACCCCTAAGCCGCCACCAACTAAGCAGCCGCGACTCGAGCCACTACATACCGACTTGCCAAACGTGAAGCCACTAAAAACAGCCGCGACCATGAAACATAACTGCAACCATGAAACAAACTGCGACCATGAAATAAACCGCAGCCAATGAACATCGCCGCGATCATTGGCTGCAGGCGTACTAAAACAACCGATACGAGCTAGCCCGTCATCGCGGATAGAACTGCCGGTAAACCTGCCCTGCATGCTTCACGTATAAGGATCTCGGCACACAGAGCTTTTTATATAGATCGACGGAGATTTGGGTACAGATCGGTACAGATCATTGATCGCTTTCCTCGCGCTAGTCTGCCCAGCTTGCGTTACGGGTCAATTCCATTGCACGCTGCGCATCCAAAGCCGCTAGATGTGGCAGTGGATTAATCCCGCACAGCTCAACATAATCGGTGAGCATACGACGCACAGTATCGTGTAATTCGTCAGGATCCCACGGCTTCGCAATATAGTGATCGAGATCGGCATCGTTGACCGCCCGGATGGTATCAGCGAGATCGGCTTGACCAGTTACCAAAACCTTACGAGTTGCGGCAGTGCGTTCATCATCCATCATCTGCACCAGGAAATCCACTCCCGAGGTACCCGGCATACGATGATCGCACAGAGCAAGCGCAAGGAGATCACCGTCGGCGTCTACTTCGTCAATGACATCCCAGGCGTCAGCCACGTCTTGTGCGGGCTCAATCCGAACAGTGGTGGAGAACTCGATAAGATCGCGTTCAACTGCGGCGCGCACCTCTGGCTCGTCTTCGACAATTAGGATCGTGAGTTTCATAATTCCTCCGTAATTTTAGGGATGTGGCCGGATTCGGTTGGGTCAGGAGAAAAGCGGTGGATAGCAGTGGTGGATTCCTCTGTGCCAGCGCAGGATCCAGGACCGTCAATGGGCAGAATGACGGTGAACGTCGTCCCAGCGGGGCTGGAATCAACAGTGATTTTTCCTTCGTGCCGATTAACGATATTTTGCACTAAACTCAGCCCAATTCCCATGCCAAATCGAACTTGCCCATTCTTCGTGGTGAATCGGGGTTCAAAAATATGGGCCTGAGTGGTGGGAGGAATACCAGGGCCATTATCGGCAACCTTGACGCTGATATGGGTATCACTGAAGCGACCTGTGGTGATGGTGATATGGGCGTCGCTCTGCTCTGCCATAGCTTCTGCGGCATTCGTCAGCAGGTTCGTCCACACTTGGGATAGCTGCCCAGGATGGCAGGTGATGCGGGGCAAGGTGTGGTAATCCCGATCAACGGTGATATGGGTCAGGCGGTGGGATAGCAGCCGCAAGGTGTCATCGATGCCGACGTGGACGTCAATATCCACAATCGGATCTCCGTCTGGGCGCGCATAGGACCGCAAAGAGGAGACGAGTTCAGTGATCCGGTCAGTTGCGGTGGTTAAATTGCGCAGCCCACTGCCAATAGAAGCCGCCAGCTCCACCGTTTCCAAGGACATGTGCCGAGAGCGGGTGATTTCACGGGCGAATTCTGGATCGTGAATTCCGGCTAGGACGAGACGCTGGGCAACCGCGCGATCCTTGACGACGTTTTCCAGTTCATGACGAACACTGCGCGCTTCGCGGGTTGTCAACGAGGGCGCGTCATGAGCGGCTTCCAGGGCTGCCAGGGTGCGTCGGGCCCATTTCTTATCCCCGCAGGTGGCGATGAGGGATTCGACGGCATGGAGTAGGTGATCGGCGGTGCGGTCAATGGCGGCCATCGGATTATTAAGTTCGTGTGCCACACCGGCGGCCAACTCTCCTAGGGAGGCGAAGCGCGCTTGGCTCATCAACTCAGCTCGCGCGGCTTCGAGGTTGCGCAGGGCGAGAGCGAGATTGTGGCGTTCCTGTTCAAGCTGGGTGGTGAGTTCGTATTGTTCTATTTGGATGTCTTCCGCGCGGCGTAACCGTCGGTCAAAGGAGCGCACGAACAGGGCAGCCACAAGGGAGGGCACATCATGGTCGTGATTCCAGATGTAGTTGAGCTGTTCAAAGGTGAGCTGGACGGCGACGACATGGGTGGTGGTGCGGGAGGTGAAGAATGCGGGACGCCCGGAGGTCATGGCTAACATGCCAATAAGCCGACCTGTTGAGGCGTGATGCATGGTGATGTCTCCGGCATCGGAGGCGCGTTCCAGTGAAACTTGGCCAGATAGGGCGAGAACGACTTCCTCAACTCGCAGCCCTTCGCGCGTCAGGCAGACGTCAGGCGGGAAATTGATTCGCGGTTGGAAGCCGAGGAGGTGATCAGCAGAATCGACGATTCGATGGATAATTTCCAGATCGGATAGGTCAAGGTTGAGGGCGAAGCGTTCTTCTGCGGACAACGGTTCGCTATCGAGCTGCTCAGTATATGAGGAACTGACGGGCGTGGCGGGAGCGAAAGGCGCCGGCTGTGGCGGCATGGGTGGGGGCGGGCTTGAAGAAAGCGGCTGCGTTTGAGAGGCGGGAAAAGTGAGGGAAGACGTGCTGTTGGGGCTACGTTCTGACGCGGGCGCGGGTGGCGCGGTTTGGGAAGTGGTGGTGGCATGGCGGCGTCTAGCCCAGCGCAATAGTGGATTTCCTGCGTGTGCGGCGGCAGCGGCGTGGCGTTGCCGTGCGGCGTGCCGTGTGTTTTTCCGATAGCGGCGCATTTGGGAGCGAATGTCGCGGGTGAAGGCCTTTTGTGGGAAATCGGGAAGGTAGCCTAAGAGATTCAAGCGTCCCATATCTGCGAGCGCATTCAGCCCGTTGACTTCTTTTGCGCTGGTGAGGATCACGATACGGACGTTATCGTGGGCGGGGTTGCGCAAGAATGTGTGGATGGGGTGTTCTGGGGGAATGCCTGCGTTATCCACAGTGAGGGTGACGACGGCCAGTTCAATGAGTTTTGATTCCATTGCGAGGAGTTCAGCGAAGCTCGTCGCATGGTGGATATGACATTCGCCGTCTAGCTTAGGGGTGAGCCATAGCGGAATGGCCGCCGTCAGAGGATCAGCACCGACGACGACAAGATCCAGGGGGCGCTTGTCGATCGCTGCGAGATCAGAGGTGGATTCGCTCATGGATCAGGCACCTGTTTATCAACTGACTAAGCCCATAGCCGACCATAGGTAGGGCACGGCAAAGACGAGCAAAGCGGTGGCTGCTGTTCCGACTACCATGCCTACGATAGCCATTTGGCCGATCTTGATTTCTCCGGTTGAGTAGGCGATTGCGTTCGGTGGGGTGGAAATCGGCATTGACATGCCCAGTGAGCAGGAGATGGCGACTACGGTGGCGATCGTGATGGCATTGACGTCATCGAGGGAAACGGCCAGGGAAACGGCCAGCGGGACGAGGAGGTTAGCGGAGGCGGAGTGGGAAATGACGTTCGCCATGCCGAAACCGATAAGTGCCAATATCGCGAGGATCCACAGCGCGCCGAGTGATTTCCAGGGCACGGAGCCAACTAGCCAATCGTCGAGTCCGGTTGCGCCGACTCCGTTTCCTAATGCGATACCGCCGGAGACGAGCCAGAGGACGGGCCAGTCCAGGACTTTAATATCGGCGCCGTGCATGACTTTTAAGCATAGTAGGGCAACGACGGGGAAGAATCCGACGATATTTGAGGAGATTCCGTGTAGCGGTTCGGTCATCCATAACACGATGGTGAGGGCGGCGACGGCATAGAAGATTTTTGCGTCGGTGGAGCGATCCCATTGGGAGTCCATTTCGACGTGGATTCGTGCGTCGGCGGGTAGGAACATGAAGCAGATGAAGAGCCAGGCGAATACGAGGACGATCAACATGAAGGGGATCGCCATAATCATCCAGTCCACGAAGGAAACAGTGATGCCTTTTTCTGCGAGTGCGCCGACGGCGATGGCATTCGGTGGAGTGCCCACTGGGGTGCCGATTCCGCCGACGTTTGCGGCCAATGGGATGGATAGGGCAACGCCGGCGCGCGCTTTGCCGGCGGGCAGGGAGCGCAAGATTGGGGCGACGACGGCAAACATGGTGGCAGTGGTCGCGGTGTTGGACATGAACATGGATAGCACGGCGGTGATGAGCATGAGTCCGGCAGTGGTTGCGCGGGCTTTATCGGAGAAGGGGCGCAGCATCACGGATGCGAGGTTTTTATCTAGACCGTATTTTTCGGCGCCGTGCGCGATGATGAATCCGCCGAGGAACAAGATGATAACGGGGTTTGCTAGGGCGGCGAAGTAGGCTGCGGGGCTAAGGATTTTTTCGGCTAGTTCGCTGTTGCCGCCGGTTGGGTCAACGATGGCGTCGGTGGAGATGAGCAGGACTTCTAGGAGGATGACGAGGACGGCAGTGGCCGTCAGGGGGATGGGTTCGGTAATCCACAGCACGATGGCAAGCAGGAAGATGGATAGCATCCGTTCGCCAGGTTCGGCGAGGTTGGGGATGTCGATGATGAAGGGCAGAAGGAATACGATGGCGCCGATAAGGAGGCCGATTTTTTGTTTCAGGTCGAGTCGGGTTCGGCGGTGTGCTGCGGGTGGTTGTGCGCTGGCCGATCCTCGGCCGGTTGAGCGGCGAGCAGGGCGTGGGTGGCGTGGTGGTGTGTGCGCAGGGGTCGGCATGGTGGCGGCCTCATATAGTCGATATGGTCACGGACACATCTATCTTATGTTGTAGGCAACATAATCGGGGGCGCTTTTGTCGCTAATCGATACGAGATGGCTGCGACGGCGGAGCAGGCCGTGGGTTATTGCTGTGTTTTTCGGGGTATGTGGATCGGGGTGGCGATGTGTGGGAGTTGGAATGGGAGTAGGTGGTGCGGGGATTTTTTACGGCAGAACATGTCGCCATTTTCGGGTATTGAAAATCCCAGCAAATTCCCAGGATCAGTTAATGGATATCCAAGACTGGTTCGCCATACTGGATTCATCGCGAGGAGTTATCCAGAGAAAAATCCTCTCGTGTGTGTGATGGAAATAGCCGTGACTAGCGGATGAGAAGGAAATTTGTGCAGTCCTTCGACAGCATCAGTTAGTCTGCCCGGAGGCGGGCGACCTATTGCGTGGAAGGTCGCCCGCCTTTTCCATGCGCCGGCTTGTGTGTGGATCTCGGCGTGGTGCGGGTACGCCCGATATGTGTGCGTGGTGGAGCGAGGGGTAGCTGCGATCTTGCTGGTGGTGTGGTAGGGGATAGTGCAGTGTAACGAGGGTAAATGTGTGGCGTGGCGGCTGAGTGTTCTACTCGCCGCCACGCCACGCTGTTTTATGAGATTTTCCAAATGCGTTGTTGTCTTACGCGGCATCTGGTGATGAGTGATTGGTGAGAGGGCTACTTCCGGGAGCTCTTTCCCGTCATGCCAAGATATACACCGATCACTACCATTGCGGCGATCGTCGAGATAATCCAACGCCACCAGTCGATACCTGGAGTGTTTGCCGAGTAGTGGAACAATCCAAGGATAAGATTGGCAATCGCGACGCCACAGACGCCGAGGACGACGGTGGCGATCACCGAGACGTTCTTAGCATCTTTGCGGAGGAAGCGGGCGAGAAAGCCGATGATCCCACCAAAGATGATGGTTCCAATGATGTTGCCCATTGTTAAATATCCTTTTCTGATAGGGGTTATCTGCAAAAGATTGCAGACGGCTACTTACTATACATTTCTAGGGAAAACTCGCATCTCAATAGAGCAAGTGTGCAAGGGTTTGCTGAAATTTTATTCGCGAAAATACCGACATGATGGCATAAAACGGCTAGAGAAAGCGTGCGGTTAGTCTACTTTGTCGGATTATTGGGGTGTACGCTCTGAGCTAAGTGGAATAATTCGCACCTGCATCGCCTTCACTTCTACGAACAAGTTACTGCCAGGATGCAAAGATAAATCCGCAGCAGCGCGCGTCGTAATAACCGAACGCACCACGTGATCGGTACCGATGTCAATACTGACTTCCACCCCGCTCGGTCCAGTATGAACATCTCGCACCTGACCGGCCCAAACGTTTCGAGGCGATCCAGCAGAGGGTTCTCGCCTAATAGTAACTGCCGTCGGATCAAATACGGCTGCGGCCCGAGGAGAGTCCACAACCCCCTCCGTCATGCCATCAACACGCACCTGAGAGTTATCAGTATGCAACACCTGCCCGTCATAACGACCAACTTGCATATTGACTCCAGCAAAACGCGCTACAAAAGCAGTCGGCGGATGGGTGAGAATATGCTCCATTGAGCCCAGATCGACACATGCGCCATCTTCAAGAACGGCCACCTGATCGGCCAGCATCACCACATCAATCAGATCATGAGTCACAATCACCGTCGTTAAACCAGCAGTGCGCTCAGCGATAAGGGAGCGCAACGTAGCCGATGACGCAGAATCCAGGGCGGCGAAAGGCTCATCTAACAGAAGTAGCTGCGGATCAACTGCCAACAATCGAGCAAGAGCCACCCGCTGGGCCTGCCCGCCAGATAGCTGCCACGGGGCCTTATGCGCATAGGCAGATAACCCTACGGCGGCAAGCTCATGCTGGGCGCGCTCGCGAGCCGCTGAGGTGCTCATCCCGTGGCAGCGCGGGCCAAAAGCAATGTTTTCAAGGACGGACATGTGCGGGAAAAGCTGCGGAGATTGGTCAAGAAAACCGATCATTTTTGGGGCGTCCACCTGCGAATGCGGGTCAGTAATATCCCCAGCTAATAAACGGATACCAGTGGATTTGCCCGAACCATTCGGGCCGATGAGGGCAAGAGTTTGCCCCGGATTAACGCGCAACCTGTAGTCAACTCCGCGCTCGGGGACGCACGCATGCAAGGTGCAGCCGGCGCCGGAGTGCGAGGAGGCGACCAGCGCTTGTGAGATATGCGGATCGGATACGTTTGAGCGTGGCGAATCAGTGGCTGGCTGGCTAAGACCCGACGAGGTAGCCGCTGCTTGCGTGCGCGAAACTGCGTGAAGATCCTGCAAGCGATGAGAAGCCAAACGCGGGTTGAGAGCTGTGTTCGCCGCTGTATGCGGTACTGCATCTGATCTACGAGACGCAGTTTGCCGCGCCTCGTCTGCGGTCATTTCCCCCAGCTCATGCGAGACGGTTTCCAGTGCCTGGGATCTGGCTTGCGGGAATCCTGGTGTGGTTTGGGCTGACGAAAAATCGCCGGCTGCATCTGGCACGAATCCCTTGGGCGCGCGAAAACGTCGCATATTGCGCGCCTCAATAACCGTGGTGGCGGCAGTGAGGATTAATGCGATAACAATGAGCACGACGCTGAGGGCCAGGGCGCTAGGCGTATCCTGTTCCCGCTGAAGATACACCTCCAGCGGCAGTGTACGAGTAGTGCCCTGCATAGAACCGGCAAAGGTAATCGTCGCCCCGAACTCCCCTAACGAGCGAGCAAAACTTAAGGCCGCACCGGAAATAATGGAAGGTCCGAGCAGCGGAACAGTGATGCGTGAAAATTGGATCCAGCGTGAGGCGCCCAAACCACGGGCGGCATGTTCTAACTGAGAACCGGCTGTTTTAGCGGCAGTTTCTACCGTCATGACCAAATATGGCAAGGAGACAAAGACTTGGGCGATAATGACGGCAAGTGTCGTGAATGGGATATTAATGCCGAAGGCCGCTAAGGAGGGTCCAAATACCCCGCGGCGCCCAAAAGTGGTCAAGAGTGCCAGACCAGAAACCACAGGCGGCATGACGAGTGGAACAAGGATGAAAGCGCGCAGTGGAGTGAGCCAGATGGGACGATGACCCTCACTTGCTCGCGCCAGGATTAATGCCAGCGGAGTTCCGAAGAGAATGCACCATATTGTTGAAACGGCACAGGTGCGCAGCGATAGCACTAGGGCTTCTCGCGAGGCCTCGGAACTCAAAATAGCAGGTAGTTCTGCCCACGGTACCCGAAACGCCATACCGGCAAGCGGGAGCAGTAGCACTCCGAAGGCAATTAATGCCGGAAGCCAAAACCAGTGAGGGATACCGCGTAGCTGTTTCATTGTGGAAATCCTCAAACTCGCCAGATCCATCAGGCGATGGGTCATAGATGGGTGACGGGCGGATAGTAGGTAAGTGGGTGGGGAGGTGGTGTGAGGTTAATATGCTCATTGCCGTAATGGTTGAGGTGGGTGAGTTGCTGGGATGACGACTCACCCACCTGGTCGCTATTTGCCGTTACCAGTGCCAAACCCGTAGGTGGCGAGAATCTTTTGCCCCTCCGGTGAGGAGACGGATTCGAGGAAGGCGGCAGCCCAATCGCTATGTGTTGATCCGCTTAGTGCTGCGATCTGGTAGGAGGTTCCAACGTCCTCCATGCCGGGGATGTCCACAATATCGACCTTGCCTTTTGCGAGGAGGGCGTCGGTGTAGTAAACCAGTCCAGCGTCAGCCTCACCGGATTCCACTTTGGTGCGCACATCCGTCACGGATTGTTCTTCGGAAACCGGCTGGAAGGTGATGCCTTTTGCTTTGGCTAGCTCCCCAGTGACGCGACCACATGGAACTTGTGGGGCGCAGACGACGAATTTTGTGCCGTTGACGGATTCCAAGTTAGTGATCTTGGCAGGGTTGCCAGTGGGAACGATCAGGCGCAAGGTATTTTTGGTGAACGTAACGGGCGTTGGAGCGAACTCTTTGACTTTCGACATATTCTTCTCGTCAGCCGAGGCAAAGACGTCTACATCTGCGCCAGCGAGTATCTTTTCAGCAAGGGAGGAAGAACCCTCGAAAGAAAAGTTCACTTTCACATGGGGATATTTTTTCGCAAAGACGTCTTGGGCGATCTGCGGGAAAGCGGTATTGAGTGAGGCCGCCGCGAAAACCGTCAGTTCTCCAGAATCTGTTGATTCGCTTGCTGTGGATGTGGATGTGGATGTGGATTCGGTGCTGGTCGCGGGGGCGTCGGTCTTTTCAGTATTTTCGGTCTTGCCGCTCTGAGAGCATCCGGCCAGTGGAAGGGTTAACAAAAGCGCGCATGAGAGCGCAATCTTCCGAATATTCATCTGTATCTCCTGTGCATCGTAGGTCCCTAGGCGCCACCGGAGTGATGCGATTCCGGTGATAGGACGTGTGACGGTAGCTTTGTTCGCCCTACCGTAGCGATACCGCGATGCTAGCAGGATGGTGGGCGGGATGTCGTGGCAATATCGCAGCGGAAGAGGTTAGCACGGCAAAGCTGCGGCGACCTCGCGCAATGGGTGCGAAAAACGTCGGAAAAAACGCCAAATCCTTAACGATAAAAGTGATTAACCAGGGCGCTAAATGTTGCCAATACGGCTGAGTTACCAGCGTGAAGCTACCGGCATATTTACCCTGCCCAAACGCCACCCTAGAATGGGAGTATGACGATTACAGCCGCAGTAATAACAATTTCTGACCGATGCTCAACCGGCGAACGCACAGATATTTCTGGGCCGACGGCTGTGCAGCGTCTAACTGAAGCGGGCATTGAGGTCCGGCAGACCATGATTGTGCATGATGATGTGCGCGCTATCGCGGAGGCCGTCCAAACGGTGGCTCTCGATACTGTTGATTTTGTGCTCACCACTGGCGGGACGGGGATTACCCCGCAGGATTACACTGCGCGGGCGATGGATCCGCTGCTGCGTTTTGATATTCCGGGGATTGCCGAGGCGATTCGGATGTACGGGATGAACAAAGGCGTGCCGGGGGCTTTGCTTTCGCGCGGGCGCGCTGGCGTGATGGTGTTAGGACCGCGCCGTATTTTGGTGGTCAATGCGCCTGGATCGGTCGGCGGGGTCAGCGATACTTTGGACGTGCTGCTGCCTATTTTGGAGCACACGATTGACCAGGTGCGTGGAAGCGATCACTGAGCGATTTCCCGTTTAAGCAGGGCAGATGCTGATCCGTCGGGGCTGGATTCTGCGTCTATAAATAATTCGGGTCAGGAATCTGAGGCTTATCTTCCTGCGTGGGAGGTAAGGGCGGCTGGTCGTTTGATCGGCTGCTGCGTCGGTGCAGATGGTAGGCAATGAGTGTAGGTAGCCGGCGGCAGGCGTTAAGCTGCCTGCGCGGGGAGATAGCGGTCTATAGCAGGCAGTAGATGGTGTTCTCCTCTGACGCTACCACTGGTATTAGCACCATGTGGTGCCCTTGATTTTGGCTACTCGGTTGTTGAGTTGGTGCTTCGCTGGAATGGCGGGTAGCGTAAAGCCGCAACGAGATGGCGTGAGGGGGCATAGCGCGCCAATTCTTATAGATGGTAGTCCCGCACGTCAGCCTGAGCACTGCCCGAAAGTAACGAGAAAAGGTGGGGTATGCATTGCTGCTGGTGGCAAAGCTGCGGCGCAGATGAACGATTACTAGCGGAGGACCGCTAGGGGCTGCAGTCAATCACAGCGGGGAGATCCTGAGAATCCTTAGCTCATCGCCAGGATTGACGGTGCAACACTCCTCAGGAACGACGGCAAGTGCATCGGCACCCGCTAATCCGGTGACGAGGTGAGAACCAGATCCGCCGACGTGGGAGGGGCAAATAGTGGCAATCCCGTTGGAATAGCGAAGTTGTACGGGGACGAATTGGCGTCGGCCTGCAGGAGAACGCCATCCGATTTCCGCGCGGGCATATTGGCAGCCCGAATCGCTATCCATAGCCGTTGGCATACGAGCAAAGAGTGCGTCAATGATCGGGCGAACAAAGAGGCAGAAGGAGACCAGCACAGAAACAGGATTCCCGGGTAGGCATACGACGGGAGTGCGCCCAGAGGTTCCAGCCCAGCCGTAACCTTGTGGTTTGCCTGGTTGCATGGTTACTTTGCGGAATTGCCAGCCATGACGCAAACCGTGATGCTTAATGGGATCAAAAGCGCCCATCGACACCCCACCGGAGGTGATAATCAGATCCGCATCAATACTGAGGGCTTCGGCCAGCTCGTTCGGATTATCACCAACTCGCTGACAGAGCGGTTCGCCGCCCAGTTCGCGAATCAACCCGGCAAGCTGCACAGAATTAGAATCCGGGATTTGCCCTAAGCCGAGCTCTTGGCCTGGTGCGCACAGTTCGTCTCCGGTGGCGATAACCGCGATTCGGGGGCGGCGACGAACCGGCACGTCAGCATATCCCACCGAAGCAAGGGCGCTTAGCCGTTGCGCGTTGAGTTGCTGCCCGCAGGGGATAACGAGCTGGCCGATCTCGATACTCTCCCCGCGCCGGCGCACGTTTAATCCGGCGTGTGGTGGGGCAAAAATCCGTACCTGTTGTGGCGCCTGGCTGGGGCCGCTCGGAGCGTTGGTGTCCTCAACTTTGACTACCGCGTCGGCCCATTCAGGTAGCACAGCGCCGGTCATAATACGGCAAACGCGGATGGGGGAGTTGCCCTTTGCTGAGGATTCGGTTGATGGGTGTAGCTCAACTGCTGGGTAGCCGGTATCTGGCGCAGGGGTAGGAATCGAGCCGGTGTTCGGGCAATTAGGATTAGGCGAGCCGTCAGAGTCATTAGATTCCTCAGATCCGCTAGCTCCATCGGTGCTCTCAAGGTGGTCAGATCCAATCGAACCGGCCGCCCGATCACCATCCACCTGGCAGTCCCACGGCCCGCCTCCACGGAACTGTTCACTACAGACGGCGTATCCATCCATAGCGGAATTAGTGAAAGGTGGGACGGGAAAACGGGCATATATATCTTGCGCGCAGATACGCCCGAGTGCCTCACTGAGTGCAACATGCTCTATCGCCAGGGGAGATAACGCGAAAGTGTCCAATAGTTCCTGGCGATAGGTTTCTGGGCTGATCGGCTCAGCAGGTGCGGGATTCTCCGAGTGGTTGGTGTTGGGCTGGGTGGCACAGTCGGTAGCGATGCTTGCATGGGCGGCAGAGGCAGCATGATTCGTCATTTCCGGATTGTCGGTATGTTTGTAAGCCGCATTAGCTCCGTCAGTTTCACCAACTTTGCCGCTTAAAGGGGTGTTTTCTGGGATCCTTGGCTGTGGTGATGAGTGCGGCTCACTCATGGTTTGTTTCCTCCCAGCCGGGGCGTACCCACTGGCCAGAGCGGCCGCCGTCTTTATGCGTGATAAGGAGTTCGCTGATGGCAGCGGAGCGATCTACGCCTTTGACCATATCAACCACGGCAAGTGCAGCAACGGCCGCCGCAGTGAGGGCTTCCATTTCTACTCCGGTGCGATCAGCAGTGCGAATTTGGGTGCGGATGAGGACGTGATCGTCTTTCAGGAGGCAGTCAACCTGCGCGCCATGAACCCCGATAGTGTGGGCGAGTGGCAACAGCTCGGGAACGCGCTTACACGCAGCAATTCCAGCGATGCGAGCTACTGCGAGGACGTCACCTTTGGGGACTCTGCCTTCGCGTAAGGCGCTCATAACCTCCGGCGAACAGTGCACCTTTGCCTGGGCGCACGCGGTGCGAACACTTGGTTGTTTGGCACTGACGTCAACCATGTGTGCTTCGCCGGTGTTCCTCAGATGGGTGAATTTCATCGAATATCCTTTCGCTCAGGCTGTGTTCCATCGTAGTGCGTGTGCTGCTCGGTGCTAGGTTGATACGGCGGCGCGGCACGTTGTCGATATGATCGGATAGGTTGATAGCAGATTGAGCGATAACGTGCTCGATAGTTCGTGGTTAACGCAGGGCGACGGAGGATGGTAATGGAACGCGCAGAACATATTGGCATGGTAGGTGTCAGTTCATGCCCGCTCGTGACACAGCAGATTGCCGATACGGTACGTGATGATAGCGCTGGAGCGCTCGTCGTTTTTGAAGGGATTGTGCGTAATCACGATGCGGGTCGAGCAGTATTGGGGATTGAGTACAGCGGTCATCCCAGTGCGGCCGATGTACTGCGCGAAGTGGCTGGTGAGATAGCGCAGCGCCACCCACAGTGTCGGGTGGCTGTGGTGCATCGGCTCGGTCCGTTGCAGGTGGGCGAATGTGCGATGGTGGCGGCGGTGGCCAGCCCGCATCGCAGTGAGTCTTTTCGCGCGATTTCAGATCTGGTTGATACCGTTAAGGAGCGTTTGCCGGTATGGAAACGTCAGTTATTCCCCGACGGTACCGACGAATGGGTTGGTAGCGCGTAAGTGCCGTGAGTGCCACTGCGCAGTAGTGGGATTGATGGGTTGCGGTGCGGAATCAGCCGCCAATTTCAGACATGTACCGATCCGGCTGGACGAAATCGGGATCGTCAATCCCGTGACCAGGTTTTTTATCCCACATCGCGCGTGCCCATAGGTCTGCGATTTCTACGTCGCTTGCTCCGGAACGCAGTGGAGTGCGCAGATCGGTTTCTGTACGGGCAAACAGGCAGGTGCGCATATACCCGTCGGCGGTAAGTCGCGTCCGGTCACAATTTATACAAAATGGCGCGGTTACGGAGGCGATAATGCCAACCCGCCCGCCAGGATGATCGGCTCCAGCGGCAACATCCCACAGGGTAGCTGGAGCGCTCAGATCGGTGCGCGGCGCTGGCGTGAGATCGAATTGTGCCCCCAATATTTCCAAAATCTCGTCGCGAGGAACGAGATTATCTCGCGACCAACTCTCCCGTGGGCCAAGTGGCATGTGCTCAATAATGCGCAACTCCGCCCCATTTTGCAGGCTGTATCGCAGTAGATCCGTCAAGCCGCTGTCATTTACTGAGCGAATCGCAACGGCATTGATTTTGATGGGGGAAAGCCCGGCGGCTCGCGCGGCGGTAATACCGCGGAAAACATCGTGCAGGCGGTCGCGATGGGAAATGTGGCGATACACCTGAGGATCGACGGAATCCATCGAAATATTGACTCGCTGCAAGCCGGCACGGGCGAGCGCTTCGGCTTTTTTATCTAAGCCAAGGGCATTCGTTGTCAGGGAAATATCCGGTTGTGTGCCAAGATATGTGCGCAAGCCGTGGGTGAAAGCAACGAGATCAACAAGGGATTTGCGCAGGAGTGGTTCGCCGCCGGTGAACCGAATTTCGGTGATGCCGAGCTGCTCAATGGCAATGCGGATAAGCCGCATGACTTCCTCGTCGGTAAGTGTTTCCTCGGTGGGCAGCCACTGTAGCCCTTCTGGTGGCATACAGTAGGAACAGCGCAGGTTACAGCGGTCCGTTAAGGATATACGCAGGTCGCGCGCTATCCGCCCCCACTGATCGACCAGCCCGCGGTATGGGCGAGACGGTATGCTGTTCACACTCATATCGCGAATTCTAGCCCACGAGCTAGCAGGGTTTCCTACCGAGATAGATCAGATATGATCTTTCCCAATATCACAGGAAAGCTGGAAGAAGGCACAGATGGATCGTTCGCCCGTCAAGCAGTCGCATATACCGTATATGCCGCCTGCTAACCGGCTGGATGCGGTTATCGTGCTAGCCGGTGGGACGGCTCATCGGCTAGGTAAGGTCAGTAAACCGGAATATCGGGTGGCTGGGTATCGGCTATTAGATTTGGTCCTCGGTGAGATCTGTGCAATTGCTCCGGCGGCGCGGATTGTTGTCGTTGGTCCGCCGCAACTTTCTGTTCCGCCTGGGGTTATTCTGACGAATGAAGATCCGCCGCTGGGTGGCCCTTTGGCGGGAATTGCTGCGGGGGTAGCGGCACTCGGTGAGTTACCAGCAGATGGCGTCCTCGGGTTGGCAACGTGTGATGCTCCGCGTGCGATTGGGTGTTTTATTCCTCTGCTTGCCCGGATGGCTGGCAGCCCGCAATGCGCCGGAGCTGTGCCACGTGCCCAGGATCGTATTCAGTATGTGCATGGGGTGTATCGGTGGGCGTGGATACGTCAAGCTATTGAAAAAGAGTCACAGGTGGTGCGCAATGGCTCAATTCGTCAGGCATTCGCGCAGTTGCCCTTATGTGTAGTTGACTGTGATAGTAGCGATTTCACTGACGTTGATACCGTTGCGGACGCACAGCAGCTAGCTGAGCAAATTCGTCGTGGTGTATATGTTCCCCGACCAGTGAAATAGTGCGTTCCGGGACTTTCGCGCTCGTTGGGGACGTAATATCCTGGATCGTATCGTGTGGCTTTGCTCGCATAGCTGAGAGCTTCAATGATAGGGAAGCCCAGTAGTGGGCAGGTAGCCCGTAGTAGGTACATACTCGTAATGGTGCGGAGAAAGTGAGGGGTGAACATTATGGCACAGCATGGCGTTCCGTTGACTGCGGCGGCGCTCTATTCGTCAATGGTGTCGCTTTCGGCTGCTCAGCAGGCGATGTTGACCGCCATTTCTCGGCATCGGGAGCACGTCACCGTCACGGAATTAGCTGAAGAATTAGATCTACATCCTAATTCGGTGCGCATGACGTTGGATTCGCTTGTGGAGTTGCGGCTGATTGATCGGGAGCCGATAAAGGGAGAGGGGCGTGGGCGCCCGGCTTGGGGATATTTTTCGCTGGCGCCGAGTTCGAGCGCATTTACTGCGGCATATTTTGTTGAGCTGACGAATTCTTTTTGTGACGCTATCCGAGAATATTCCCCTGATCCGGTGGGTAGTGCCCGCCAACTAGGGAAGGCATGGGCGGATCGGATCTTTTTGCAGCTTGCTCGAACGGCAGGTGGCGACGGGGCAGATACTGAGGCAGATTCGGACCATACACATCGTGTGGCTGCCATGCGGATGCTTTACTCATCAATGGGTACTTCAGCCTCGATTGATGACGATTCTTCGGCATTAGATCTGCACTCATGCCCTTTCGTTCATAACGGTAGTGTTGACCCGCTCATGTGTGAGATACATGCTGGGATGAGTGACCAAATGATGAAATTGTGGTACGACGAATCAATTGCTGCCACGCTTTATCCGCAATATCGCGACGGGGTATGTCGAATTCAGATGCGAGCGGTAACTGCGCCGTATAGCCCCCGTGCGGAGTAAATGTATGCCACGCTGTGGAACGTGTTTTCCTCGATAGGGTAGGGCTGGTGTGACGCCGGGCCAATAGCGGCACGATAGTACCGACGCTTCGTGCGCGTCGGAGTGTCTTTCCAGCTTTCCGACGAAAATCTTCGTCTACCTTGGCATATCACGAAGATTGAGGATCACCCCAAAATCATCGCGACCGTGCGTAAAATTCCGGCAGCGGTCTGCTCTGTTCCGCAGCCTTATTCCACATCCCCAAAGGTCCACACCTCAGAATCACTACACGAAATACGGATCCATCCGGCGGCCGCATCCAGATCAACCGTCAGCCATTGGGCGCAATCGCTATCGTGATTACCTGGATTGCCTAATTCAGGAGGGCAGTTGCTATCCTGCCTATCCGGTGCATCTCGCTCAGCGGGGTAACCAGCAGGCGTGCCAGATGTGCCGGATTCGCACCGCTGCGTGACCCGATAGCTGATCCGCTCATTCGTTTTCGACGTAACCTCAATGTGTGCATTAGCAATCCAAGGATGACGGCGGCGCACACCAATCAACGCCTGGTAGTGCCGATACATCCAGGCCCCAGCCGGAGAAAGTTCTGCGGGACTATCTGGTAGCGGGGCGCGAATCTGATCATCGGTCGCGACGCCATCGCCTTTAACCCCGCGAAATGCCTGCTCGTCACCTTGATAAATACTGGGCATACCGGGGACGCTAAAGACGATAGCGGTAGCAAGGGCAGCACCAGTATCCGTGAGCGTGGAAGCAATGCGGTCTACGTCGTGATTGCCGATAAAGGTATTCAACAAGGGCGGGTAGTAGCGGTGATCGCGCTGCCCGATCTGGTAGGCGCCTTCGGTGAAATCTGCGTGGCGCTCCAGGGCATGGGCCAGCTCCCACATATTAACGTCGGAAAGCGAACTCCAGATAGCTTTCCACAATTCGTACTGGGTAACGGAATCCAAATGTCCGTCGGCAATCAAACTGAGGTAATCACCGTGGATAATCTCGCCTAAGAAAAATGCCTGTGGAAAACGCTGGCGAACTCGGTCGGTGACGCGCCGCCAAAACTCATTCGGCACGGCATACGCAACGTCAAGCCGCCAGCCAGAAATGCCGCGCTCCAACCAATACTCCATCGTGTTGACGACGAGATCTTCAGTTGCTGGATTGCTGTGGTCCAGCTCGGCAAGATCTAAATGACCTTCCCAGTGTTGCGGGTAGCCATCAGGCGCTACCAGGACGGGAGAGGGCTCACCGGCTAGAGCGGCTTTCGTTAGTGGATGTTCCACTCCGACGTGGTTAAAAACGCCATCAAAAAGAACGTGCAACCCGCGCTCGCGGCACTGTGCCAGCAGCCACTCCAGATCCTCATTCGTCCCAAGCCGAGGATCGACGTGGAAATGATCGGTCGTATCGTAGCCGTGAGTGGTTGAGGCGAAGAGCGGCCCGAAGAGCAGCCCGTTACACCCTAAATCGCGCACGTAATCGAGCCAGTGGGATAAGCGGCGTAACCGGCCGGTCGTCCCGTCATCATGCCAATCGGGGCGAATGGGTGCGCCAAGAGCGCCAAGTGGGTAGATATGCCACCAGATTGCGTGTTCGTTCATGCCTCTCCTCGTCAGGGTATCTGACAGTATATAGAGTCACGGCGAGGGTGTTAGCGCAATTGAGCAGCTTGCCGTGCTGCCCCAAGGGCGACGTATTCCCGGGTAGGCGGAATCGTGACCGGCAGACCAAAGATCTGGGCGGCAAGGTGTCGAACCGCCTGCGACTGCGCTCCGCCGCCGATAAGAATAAGCTCGTGGAGGCTTACGGAATGTCGAGTGATACACCGGAGGGCGTCGGCCATGTGGTGCAGCAAGGCTTCGATAGCGGCTCGGGCGATATATGCTGGTTGGCTGTTTGCCAGGGTCATTCCATGCAGCTCACCGCGGGCTTCGGGGAGGTTTGGAGTGCGTTCTCCGTCGAAATAAGGAATGAGTTTTAGCCCATTGGCATGAGGAACGCTTAGGGCGAGTTCGTCGAACTGGGCGTAGTCAACACCTAGGATGCGGGCCATGGCGTCAACAATTCGGGAGGCGTTTAGCGTGCAGACCAGAGGTAGCCAATGACCGGTTGCGTCAGCAAATCCGGTGACTAAACCATCTGGATCGGCAATACTATGCTCGCTAACGGCACTAATGACGCCGGATGTTCCCAGGGAAACAAGACCTTGACCAGGTTTTAGCCCAATTCCAAGAGCCGCTCCAGCGTTATCCCCACAGCCCGGCCCAAGCTGGATATGCCCCCATCCCTGACGCGGATCTCCGCTTCCGGCAACCTCCCACGGTGTGAGGATCTTCGGCAAAACAATGTCGTCAGCATGGGAACGACGTAGCGCTTGAGCGAGAAGATCGCGTCGGTAGTTTTGGGCGTCACGGCTGAGATAGCCCGTTCCTGAGGCATCTGATCGGTCGGTAGTGAGCTGGCGGATGTCACCTGATCCGGCAATTTTCCAGGTCAACCAGTCATGCGGGAGGCATATTGCTGCTATTTTTTCGGCATTTTCTGGCTCGTTATCGGCGAGCCAGCGCAGTTTTGTGATAGTTAAGGAGGCAACGGGAGCGGATCCGGTGGCCTGAGTCCAGGCGCTAATGCCGTTTCCGTCGGGCTGATTTACGGCTAATTCCTCAATCAGCTCCTGGGCGGCGTGAGCGGATCGCGTATCGTTCCACAGCAGGGCGGGACGAATGACCTGTCCATGTTCGTCTAGGCAGATCATCCCGTGCTGTTGCCCGCCTATCGATAATGCGTAGACGTCCTCCAGTCCGCCGGCTTGTGAAACTGCCTGCTGGAATGCGAGCCACCAGTGGTGTGGATCAATCTCGCTACCGTCGGGATGTGGGGCTTTTCCAGATCGGACGATCTCTCCGCTGTGTGGATCGACGATGAGTACTTTCGTGGATTGCGTTGAGGAATCGACTCCGGCTACATAACGCGGTTTCACCCGTTGCCTCCTGGGTAACTATGGTTTTAGTTGCACATTAGCCGATGAGGTGACGCATGGCGTGGTGATACAACTCAACGAAGTGGTATTCGCGAGCTCCGGCTGCGTCGGCATCAAACTCTTCATAGCTGTGTGGGTCGGCGAGGAGGTCTGAAATGCTTTCTCCCTCGGATAAAGTGGGTGTGCTCAGCTCAGGGATAGATGCGCTGGTCATAAGTTCGGCAGTGCGCGGGTCGGCACGGAAAGCAATGGCCTTTTCCTTGAGCATGAGGTACATTTCCATGTTCGCGGCAGCAGATTCCCAGACGCCTTCGGCGCCTTCTGTGCGCGAGGGCTTGTAGTCGAAATGACGTGGTCCGTCGTAGCGTGGTCCGCCGCCAGGGAAACCGTTTTCTAGTAGATCGACGGTGAAAAATGCACTAGCGAGGTCGCCGTGCCCGAAGACTTTATCTTGATCGTATTTGATGCCGGACTGGCCGTTGAGATCAATGTGGACGAGTTTATTGGCGTTGAGCGCTTGAGCAATTCCGTGCGTGTAGTTCAGACCTGCCATTTGTTCGTGACCAGTTTCTGGGTTGACGCCAACGATGTCGCCGTTATCGAGTTGTGCGATAAGGGCTAGTGCGTGACCGACGGTGGGGAGGAAAATATCGCCGCGCGGTTCGTTGGGTTTGGGCTCAAGGCCGATTTTCAGGTCGTAGTCACGTTCTTTGATGTATCCGGCGATGACGTCTAAGCCTTCGCGATAGCGATCAAATACGGCGTTGAGGTCTTTCGAGGAGTCGTATTCGCTGCCTTCGCGTCCACCCCACATGACGAATACCTGTGCTCCGAGTTCGGCGGCAAGATCGACATTGCGCAGAATCTTTCGTAGGGCGAAGCGTCGGATGCTGCGATCGTTATTGGTTAAGCCACCGTCTTTGAAAACTGGGTGGGTGAAGGTGTTGGTGGTGACCATGGAGATCACGAGGTTATTGGCTTCGGCGGTTTCTTTGACTTTCATAACCCGCTGGTGGCGTTCTGCGTCGGAAGCGTCGAAGTCAAAGACGTCGTTGTCGTGGAAGGTGATTCCCCAGGCGCCAAGTTCGGCGAGGCGAGAGGTGTACTCCCAGGGGTCAAGGACTTCACGAGTGCCGGTTCCGAAGGGGTCAACAGCATTCCAGCCGACCGTCCATAAACCAAAGGCGAATTTGTCATCTGCGGTGGGGGTGCGCGTCATTGCGGGCCTTTCTGGTGAAGAATGAAATGAATTTAATTAGTTTTATTAATATACTAAATGCGGGTCGCGGTATAGTCAACACATCGTCTGTTCGCATTATCGGCATGTTTTAAGGGGTGAATCGCTGCATACCAACTTGCTGCGGTATATCGCCTCGCTAAAACGTCAAAATATGCCGAGGTGCTGACGAAATACCGCAGGCACCAGCAAGGGCATAAGGGAAACGAAACGCGTGAGTAATAACAAGAAAAGCACCAAAGGGGTGAAAGGCACTAATCTGCATGCCATTCCGCAAACACTTCGAGAGATGAATTTGCGGGTGGTCTTGCAAGAAATTCTTGCCAATCCAGGTCAATTATCTCGGGCGGATATTGCCTCGCGTACGGGTATGACGAAAGCGACTGCTTCTCGGCTTGTTGATGAGCTACTATCGCATGGTTTTATCGACGAGCATCCTCTGCCGGTGGGTAGGGTAACGCCAGCTCTGATCGCCAGCAAAGACGAGATGAATGGTCAAAGAGAGAAAACGAATAGCGAAGTAAGTGGCGAACAGAATAGCAATTCTTCCAATCAAACCCGATACCAGGAGGCGATTGAGCCGGTAAAGACGAGTACGCGGAATCATGCGGATGTCGCTGCGAGTCAAGAATCAAAGTCGCGCCGGCGAGGGCGGCCCGCAGTTTTTCTCTCACCACGCCGCGGCAGTATTGTCGCGCTCGGCTTGGAAATCAACGTCTCTTTTCTCAGCGCTGTAGCGGTAGATTTGGCGGGCAGAGTTCTGGCCCGTCGCAGGGAGTGTTGTGACGTCAGTGCACTGTCAATGCACGAAGCGATGACTCGATTAGCGCAGATAGCT
Organism: Trueperella sp. LYQ141; assembly: GCF_046599555.1. Taxonomy (NCBI): domain Bacteria; kingdom Bacillati; phylum Actinomycetota; class Actinomycetes; order Actinomycetales; family Actinomycetaceae; genus Trueperella; species Trueperella sp. LYQ141. The sequence continues at coordinate 68,745 of NZ_JBKIWQ010000001.1, forward strand.
CAGGAAGTGCGTGCCAGTGAATCGGTGTGTTGTGCTCGATTTGCAGGAAGCTCATTAGCGCTACCAGGGTTAGTCTCAGCCGATACCCTGGCAATTGCTCCCAATTTGGGTTGGAAAGATGTTGCTTTTGCTCAATTGCTCGCTCCATTAGCTGATTTTGACGTTCGACAGGTTGGTAATGAAGCAGACCTGGCGGCCTATGCCATTGCGCATCCGCGTCCAGGAGTAGCTGGCGATTTAGCGGAATTTATCTACCTATCGGGCAATGTTGGGGTCGGAGCGGGGATCGTGCTCAACCATGATTTGGTTTCTGGTTCTGGATGGTCTGGAGAAATTGGGCATGTCATGGTCGATCCGAACGGCCCTCAATGTTCGTGTGGAGCTCGCGGATGCCTGGAAGCCTATGTGGGATTGAATGCATTGCGGCAAGCTGCCGGAATAGATAATGCCTCCTCCTTGGGAAGTGAGCTAGAGCAAGTATCCCCGTATGAGGCAAACGCGGCAACGCACCGCATAAGAACCGACGGGAAATACGACCTAGCAACTGCGAACCAAAGCGAATCCAGTGAAAGTAAGGAAATAGCAGAAAATCTACTAGCTCCTCACCCATCTATCGAAGCATCTACCGGCATTGCGGTAACACCCTCTCGGGCAGAGGTACGCGATATGGGGGTTGAAGCAATTATGCAGGCTGCGCTAGCCGGAGATGCTCGAGCGTGTGCTGCGATGCGGGATGCGGGTATTGCATTGGGGCGAGCATTGGCGGCAACTATTAATACGCTCGGTATCTCCACGGTTCGAGTGGGAGGAATTATTGGGCAGATATTGCCGGTAATTCGATCGGTCATGGAATGTGAGTTAGCGGATCGCACATTGCAGTCGCAGTGGCAGGATATGGATATTGATGTCGTTGAGCACGCTATGGATTTAGCGAGTATTGGAGGGGCTCATCGTATCTTACGTGAGGCTGCCATTAACCCTGGCGCATGGATAGCTCAGGATTCAAAATAGCAGTTACTCTACTGCGGCGGTGGCATAGAATTGTGCCGTCATTATATCCACGCTGGGAAAGGTCACTCATGAGTGCTACCTCAAATTCTTGTGGCGCATACCGAATGCCTCGTCTTTTACGGTTGGCATGTGCGCTGGTTGCTGCGTGTTTGCTGGCTGCATGTGGCGTGAAAGTTACGTCGACGACGACGATTGATAAAAACATTGCCGGTACTCGCATATTCACGTTTGCCGTATCAAAAAATGATCTGTCATCTAGTGACGTGAAGAAGACTCCGGCAGAAATTGACGCGGTTATCCGTCAGCATCTGCCATCCATCCTGACGTATTCCGGTATGGCTGACGATGGATCGACGATCTCTGGCAGCTTTACGATGGGATTCAGCTCTGCTGACGATTATGCGCAGAAGATAGATACGTTGCGCTCTTTGGCGGGTCTTAGTGAAGATTCGTACTATGGCGAGCCAGAGATGAAGTATTACGATACCCCCTTGAAAAAGGGGTTGAGTATCAACGAGCAGTTCACTGATGTTGAACTGATGGGCTGGCTTGCCGATGCGCTCGTCTATGAACACGTGATTGAGGAGCACAATCGCAATTCCATTTTTGATAACAGTGGATCACCTAAACCCACCGTTGTCTTTGAGGGGAATACGTATCCATCTGAGAAGGGTAACCGTCTGGTAGTTAAGCAGATAAAGGACGATACCTTTGCGCATGTTGAGGTTTATACCTCGATGAAGCCGGAGAATCAGGGTGAAACCGTCGTCATCTACCATTCAGATAGCGGATTGCCGGATCATCAGGTTAAGGCATTGGAGGAATTCCTCAAGGATCGTATGCCTGAAGGCGCAGAGAAACTTACCCCTTTGCATCAAGGCGAATACATGATTCGCTTCATGCCTAAGGATATGGATGATTTATCAGCGAAGCTCAAGAAACTTCTTGATGATGATAGCGTCTCCATCAAACTCGATGTTGCCCCGAACGGGGATAGCATTACGGAGCGGATTTATCAGCTCACTGGCACTATCGGATGTCGAGGGGTGTGCCAAAGCACTGATGATGCAGATGATGAGCGAGCGCGGTGGTACTTCGTCTATGACCAAGAGAATATGACGCCAGAGGGTAACTCGTATGGTGATCCAGATTTCAGTGGAGTTATTCCCGATTGGACGGGATCCTCTGCTGGGGATGGCAAGAAAGTTGATTTGAGCTTCGCATCCAAACTGGTCTTTGAACCGTGGACGGTAACCGTGGAGCGCTCGTTTATGGGAGGCTACGACGTTACCTTTGAGTATCCGGTTAAGACGGAAGAACTCAAGAACTTCGATCTCGATTTAGAAAAGCTTTTTGATCCTGGGGATGCGGGCGATATTACGGTGGAAGAACGCGACGATACCACCGTTGCAGTTGTGACGCTTTCTGGTTCTAACGCAGAGGAGATTTCCGAACGTCTTGCGGGGTATCGCACTGGTGGTGAAATCCGTGAAGATGATCAAGGTGGGGCGTTGTGGTCGAAAAAGACGATGATCTCCATTGATTTACCAATGTTCTATGACAGTGATACCCCCAGTGGGTCAACACTTGTGGTACGCCCCTCTGTATTGCATAGTTTGGAGGAGGAACCGGGTGCGGTGGTCAAAACTGATGGTAAAGATCTGATCTATACCGATGCTGGCGCGACCCTTGTTATGGATCACGGGCCGACGTTATTCTCGCTGATTATCTTGGGCGTTATTGCTCTGACGATTATCGGGTTGATTGTTTTGGCTATCGTCTTGCGTAAGCGGGCGAAGCGGCGGATGGCTGCTGGTGGGATGACCCCAGCGGGGATGTCTCCTGAGGCAATGGCGTCGGCAGTGCCGTATTCGGGGGATTCTGCGGATTTTGCGCAGGGATATGAGCCAGCGCCGACGGGTGAGACCGCGCAGTATGAGCAGGCGCAGACGCCGACGCCGGAGGGCTACCAGCCATATCCGGCGCAGGATTCATCTCCGGCATATTCGCCGCAGCCGTATCCGACGCCAGGTGGGTACGAGGCTGCGCCGTCGGGTGATGGCTATGGCGATGGTTATGGGCAAAATGGTGCGTATTATCCGCAGGGGGCAGCACAATACGGTCAGCCCTCGGCAGATATGCAAGGCACTGCAGATTATGCGCAACCTGCAGATATGGTCGCAGATACGCAACCGGCAGCGGGATATGTGCAATCTGCGCCAGAGTATGCGCCACCTGCGCCAGAAAGCGCCGCAGAAGGTGCCTCTGAGGGCGATCCAGAAAGCACGTCAGATGATCGGTTAGCCCACGGTGCGGCTGGGCCGGAGGATTTCGGCACAACGCCTCCACCTCCGCCGCCAGCCCCAACCGTGTAGGGGTGACTGCTTTGCCGCCTAAGGGGTTAATGTCATAACGCGTTAGGCGGTGAGGGAGGAATGTTACCGCTGGTGGGTGTCCATTGCTGGACACCCACCAGCTTTTTATTCTGCATGACGTCCATATCTGTGCGGCGTCTAACGCTGTCACATCTATGTTCCTTATTTGGGCGAGATGGCTATGCTGAGCTATTACGTCAGTTTTCCGCTTAATGTGTGGCGCTTGGGATGTGGTCAGGTTTCGCGTGAGGGATATGCGCAAAGGGTGCCTGAACGCGAAATAGCTGAGAGGTTTAGAGGAAATAGGCAATGGGTCTGGGGTGTGAGGATACGTCACGATGTGTGCAGTCGAGGAGGCGAAAGGCGCGTGAAGCTGAAGGGTATGCGAGGATACCCAAAGCCAAGCCGAGGATAAGGTGCTCGGCGGCGGTCCATATATTCGTAACGTATGCTCCTGCGGTTGTCATTACGTCTGCAAAATCATTTGTATTGCGTAGGAAAACCAGGCGAAAGGAGAAGGAACAGGGCAGGATAAAGCGCACAATATGGCAAAGAATCAAAAGGCTCCTGAGAATCCCGCATGGGAATGAGCATGGAGCGTGCAGGTATTTACGTATTTACGCCCCTGTTGATGCGTGGCGGCAGCGAGTTTTACGCGCTGTACTGGGCAAGGGCTTGGCGAAAAGCGTGGTCGGCACGATGGCTAAAGGCGACGAGATATACAGTGATAGTGGCTGGCTCTTTCAGGTTAAGCGTGGCGGTTTGGGCAGTCTGCTGTAATTCGGTGACGGCGATTCGAGCGACCTCATCTATATCCCAGCCGTACACGCCGGCGGAGATAGCTGGAAAAGCGATAGATTGAGCGCCACATTCCAGCGCGCGCTGCAAGCTATTGCGGAACGCAGCCGCCAAAAGTTTCGGATCTGTCTGGCCGATGTGCCGATTTGGCCCGACGGTATGGATCACCCATTTGGCAGGCAGCTTGTATCCTGCGGTTGCTATAGCTTGCCCGACTGGCAGACCTGAGGGTAGCGAGGTTTCCCGCAGGTGGCGGCACTGCGCTAGAAGTTCCGGACCAGCTGCCCGATGAATAGCACCATCGACTCCGCCGCCACCCAGGAGGGTGGAATTTGCAGCGTTAACAATCGCGTCTACGCTCAGCGTCGTAATATCGGCGAGGACCACCTCAAAATGAATAGTCACCGTTCCAGTGTAATTCGCTTTGGTGTCATGCGCCGCAGCTATTCCGGACGGCGGTTAGTGCTGGCTTGCACGATAGCTGATCGGCAACGCCGGCAATTCTGGCTATGGATCACCGCCGAAATTGAGAATCTAGCACTGTGCAAGGAAGCGGAAAGCATGCATACTGCAGTGTTTTATAGGGGAAGAGGCAGTATCTCTTCAACCTGCCCGTACCAGCTTCGACGATCTGCTATGTATGGCACAAGCCCGACAACTCGAACGAGCCCTCAAGCCTTAACAATCCTAGATCCTGGCTCGTGTCACGTCTGGTTATAAAACTCTCCACCGAAGTTATGAGCAGTCTCTTCAAAGGTGGGCAAACGCCTGATACGGATTTACTAAGTTAGAAAACTGCCGAACCTGATACCTGCTCGGCGCGGGTAAACCCAACTGGCGACTACTAGGTAACAACTTTCCCCTAGCTCCACCAAAATCCGAAGAGCCTGGAAGAATCGACCGCTGAACGCGCATGCCTTAACCCGAAGCCTTGGCGTTGTAACGGCAGATACAGCGCTGGCATGCGCAATATGCTAACTACGTCAGGCCTATACATGGTGGTTAGGTGCTGAGATAGATCGTGCACTGATCGGCAAGCTGCAACCCTGACGTACTCGGGGTACACATAGGGTACACGACGCGGGGATAAACTCCGCCATGCCTACTGAGAATCTTTCACATAGAGATACAGTAAATCGCCGCTTTCCTTATTTCCTAGAAAGCGGCGATTAGTGGTCGGGGTGGCGGGATTTGAACCCACGGCCTCTTCGTCCCGAACGAAGCGCGCTACCAAGCTGCGCCACACCCCGGTATGCCTACGGCAACCCAGTAATAATAACCAATTGTGTGCCCATTTGGAAAATTGAAAAAGGCTTGCTTGCTCACATACGGCGTTACGCAGGTTATTTACTGGACGATGAGATCAAGGATAATGGCTTCAGGTGGGCAGAAAGTCCGTACTGGCGCGTATGTCGTCGTCCCGATTCCGGCGCTAACCTGAACCCACATATCATCGTTCGCCTGGGCGGCTCCATCCTTTGCGATCAATTCCGTCAGACCATGACGGGTATGGCGCAATTGCCCGTCGCGTAGCGGGGATTCTGCGCTGGTAGTGGCTGGCCAGTGGAATAATCCGGCAGCAAGTTGCGGGTCAATATCGCAGTTAGAGACTAAATGTTTGCCGGGCAGGCATACCTGCCCACCGTGGGTATGCCCAGCAAAGACGAGGTCGCAGTTATCGCGTGCCATTTCATCGAGAATCCGCAGATAGGGGGCGTGGGTCAGCCCGATACGCAGTTGCGGGTGAAGGGAAAGCACCGAGGTTTCCGAGGCGCAATGCAGATCCGGCACTGGTTTATCGCCATGCGGGATTGGAAATACGTCGCGGCGGATATGCGGATCGTCAACGCCAACAAAATGACATTCCCATCCGGCTACTGGCAACATCGCCCGAGTGTTCGTCAGGTTAACCCAGCCGAAGTCTTCGTAGATCTGCACAAGATCCTGCCAAGGCAGGGGGCGGGCTTTTGGTTTAGGCGGTGGAGTAGATTCCGATTTTTGTACCATCTTCCGCGACGATGGGCCAAGGAGATACTGGAACGGATTTTTTAGTTTGGGAGCATAGTAGTCATTCGATCCGCAGACGAAAACCCCAGGAATATCTGCCAGTGGAGCCAGGGCTGCCCGGAGCGGGGAAAGCGCAGAGGAATGGGCAAACATATCGCCAGTTATGACGATCAAATCTGGCTCATAGGCAGCCAGAGAAGCGATGAACTCAAAACGGTTACGATGGCGAGCTAAAGCGTGTGCGTCGGAGATATGCAGGATCCGTAGTTGGGCGCTCGGTGCGTGCTGATTCTGCGGTGGCAAGGTGAGCTGTGAAGCCTTTGAGTCGCGATTAGCTTCGCGCTTTTGCGTGTTGTCTGACGCAACGCAAAGAGCAGTCGGCGTTGCGTTGTACACCCGCTCAGCGGGCATATACAGCGTGCGGTGGCGAACGGTATATGCGTGAGCGTGGGTCAATCCGTATATGGCAGCGCCGATTCCGGTTGCGGCTGTTGCTGCCAGTGTGCCGCGTAAGTTTTTCGATAAGGACATTTAGCTGTACTCCTGTCCGTCCCATGTAGTACTGCACTATTGCTGTGCGTTGGCTATATATGGGATTTTCGGTTTCTTCTCCGTTTCTCATGAACGCAAATCCCCGGAAATCCCGCACGTACCTGGTATGCCAGGTGAGGGCAATAGGTAATAGCTGTCAGCTATCTAGAGGCTGGAGCAGGTGGCTAGCCTCGCCCGATACCTGCTTAATACCTTGCGCTAACTGCTCCCCCCCAACTACTTGCTGGAGTTTCTGCTTGCCGGCTAGATCTCCAATCTATCTGGCAGAGCCCCGCTACGTGGCATGATTCGGTGCCGATTGGTATGCGGTTAGCCTCGCGTTTCTCACATCTCGCTTCTCGTTGGCCTTAGTTTCGCGTCAGCCTCTGCCGTTGGATACCCAAATGTCAATACGTATGCCTGGTTCTGCTTTTTCACCGGCGGCGGGGGATTGGGCTACCACGGTTCCGGCTGGCTGGTTCGAGTCTTTCGCACGGGTGGTGTATCCAAATCCGGCGGCAAGCGCGGTGTTTTGGGCATCTTCTTGGCTCATGCCAATCAGATTTGGCGCGCTGGCGTTCGAGTCGTTATTTTCCTTGTCTTTGTTCTTGTCTTTATCTTTATCCTGATCTTGATTCTTGTTCGCGTCTGCTGGTGGGCGATTTGCTCCGCGCAATGGATCTTTCGTTGGCTTATTGAACTGTTGGATAGGCGTATTTGCTAAAGCGTTATCCATGTATTGCTTGAAGCTTCGGGCGGGATACAGACCGCCGTACACTTCGGAGTGGAAGGTCCCGTTGATGACGCTATCAAACATGGAGATTGAGCCTTCATAGTGACCTTGCCATACGGCGGTGGCCAGTTGTGGGGTGTAGCCCACGAACCATGCGTGATAATCAAGATCGGCAGTACCCGTCTTACCGGCGGCTGGGCGCCCTCCGGCGAGGATCGCGTTTTCGCCGGTTGCTCCTCGAGTGAGAACCTGTTGGAGGACGGCAGTGGTCTGCCGAGCTAGCTCGGCATCCACCGCTTGGCGGCACTGGGGTTCAACGGCGGCAAGGATAGTGCCATTGTTGTCAGTGATCTGGGTGAATGATGTCGGTTCGCAATATTTTCCTTCTGCTGCCAGGGATGCCATGGCATTTGCCATAGATAGTGGCGTAACCGGGTTTGTACCTAAGATTGAACCGGGATTGGGCAATAGCGGCAAGGGTTTGCCGTATTCGGCGTGCAGCCCGGCATTGAGAATTTCGGCGGTTTGGGAGCTGCCTTCTTGGGCAAGCGTTCCGCGGCGCACCCCGAGCGCGCTGGCGCGATCAACGATGTCACATAGATCGTATTGGTTTGCCATTACCGCGAAGGCAGTGTTCACAGATTTTCGAGTGCTTTCCAGGACGGTCATTCGCCCGCCGCCAGCGCCTTCCAAGTTACTTGGGTTGAAGACGTCGGCAACACTAGGAGCGCACCGAATTTTCCAGGTATTAGCTGGGAAGGTTCGTATATCTGTGTTGATAACTTCATTGACGTTACGCCCTTGATGTAGCCATTCCATCAAGGTAAAGATCTTGAACGTCGATCCTGATTGGAAGCCGAAACCGCCGCCCATATCTTGACCGGCGTTGAGATTCAGCTTCGTATTGTTTGGACTTTGCTCGGTGGGGTTGCCATACGTCGAATTTTGGACCATGGCGACGATGTGCCCAGTGTTCGGTTCAACGGACGATAGGGCCATATCGACGCTAGAGGGATCGTTGACGGGGGTGGAGGCAACGATGGCGTCATAAGCGGCTTGCTGTTTGTGTAAATCCAGGGTGGTTTTGATGACAAGACCACCGCGGTAGAGCTTTTGGATGCGCTGAGCGCTGCTCTCTCCCAGGGATTTAGATTTCAGCACATCTTGGACGACGTAATCGCAGAAGTATGCGGAAATTCCTGCCGTCGCACAGCCATTGGGAACTTCCGTTACGTGCAGCATGGCTTCAATCGGAACGGCTGAGGCGGCTTCAAATTGTTCGCGCGTGATCTTATCGAGCTTGTACATCTGCCCTAAGACGGTATCGCGGCGGATCTTAGCATTCACTGGATCAGTAATGGGGTTCCATTTGCCGGGTGACTGGGTGATACCAGCAAGCATGGCGGCCTGTTCGAGGGAGACGTCTTTTGCGGAAACTCCGAAGAAATAGCGCGAAGCTGCCTCTACGCCCCATTGGGACGGGCCAAATTGTGCGATGTTGAGATATGCGGTGAGGATTTCGTCTTTAGTGAGCTTGTTTTCAACGGCGATTGCGTAGCGGGCTTCGTTGATCTTTCGAGCGATGGAATCCTCGGTGGCTTTTGCGATGAGGTTTTCATCGCCCAGGATACGCCCTTGTTCGATGAGTGCGTTCTTGACGTATTGCTGGGTGATAGTGGAACCACCTGCGAGGGCGCCGCCGGTGAAGTTGTTGACAGCCGCGCGGAAAATGCCTTGCGCATCTACGCCGTTATGCTGGTAGAAGCGTTCGTCTTCGATGGAGACGACGGCGTCTTTGAGGAGCGGTGAGATGGCGTCAGATTTGACGATGATTCGGTTTTCGGCATAGAACGTGGCGATCTTTGTGCCGTCGGCGGCAAGAATGACGGATTGCTCGGACGGGCGAGTGAAGTCGATTCCGGTGGGTAAATCATCGAACATTCGCGTGACGGCATTGGCCGCAGTTCCAGACATTGCTGTGAATGGAATAGCTGAGGCGGCAAGGAGAGTACCGCCGACTCCGCACAGCAAAGAGAAGCTGAGAAGGGCAACGATGAGCTGCCGAATAGTAAGACGCCGACCAGTTTTCTGCATAGCGTAAGCCTATCCGGTTTGGCTTTCACCTGACATACCTTCCTTCAGACTGTGGCATGGTCGGCGCGAATGGTGGGGTGAGGCAGCGGGCGAGAGGGAAGGTGTATGCGCACTGGGTAGTAGTTGTTTTCCTGAGATGTGCGGGTATTGTGCGGGTGGTAAATGGCGGTATGCCAGAGAAAATGGTGACTAGGTGTGAGCGTGAGATAAAGGTAATTTTTCTTTCGGCACATGTGCATGTAACATAAAACACGTGACCGTCATCACGCCACTTTGGAAGCAAGGGCGCTTCCCACGGAGGAGAGAGACATGACACAGGTTTATCAAGATCAAACTTGGGCGGCCCAGGCGCTGTGTGCAGACATTGATCCTGACGCACTGTTCGTCCGCGGTTCGGCACAGGTCGATGCCCGCCAGATGTGCTTCTCGTGCCCGGTTCGGATTCAGTGCCTTGCTGACGCATTAGATTCCGGAATGACCTTTGGAGTATGGGGCGGAATGACGGAACGCGAACGCCGAGCATTGGTGCGGCGTTTCCCTGAAGTGCGCGATTGGTGGCTTTACCTCAATGAGTCCGACGATATTGTTGCCGTGGAACTGCGGGCAGGTCGGATTCCGCGGCTTTCACGTCGGCCTGCCGGGCGCTAACCATAAGTACATTCCCGCGCTGCATGGCAAACAGAGTTCGGCAAGTGTGCCCGTTAGGGAACGAACAGATAGTAATTGAGTAGATCGCGCGGGCAGCAGCCATCGCGGAGATCACCTTGCTGGCGGCAGCGTCACTGCCTAGGCTTGAGCTATGACTACATGGGAATACGCCACAGTGCCGTTACTAATTCACAATACGAAAGCCATTCTAGATACGTGGGGTCAGGACGGGTGGGAACTCGTCACGGTTATCCCTGGGCCGGATGGAACGAATCCGGTTGCTTACCTGAAACGAGAAAAGCAGTGAGCGGATTAGTGGGAAACGAGGAAAATGTGAGCATATCGCAGCGGTTAGCCCAGCGCGGATTGGAATTGCCTGAGGTTGCTGCGCCTGTGGCAGCGTATATTCCGGCAAAACAGGATGGCCATCTGGTGCGAACCTCCGGGCAGCTTCCGTTCGTTGCCGGAAAATTACCGATGACGGGGAAAGTGGGCAGTGAGGTTGACGCAGAACAGGCCAAAGAGTTAGCTGCTCAGTGTGCCCTGAATGCTATTGCGGCGGCAGCGGCAGTATGCGGAGGCGTAGAACGGCTAGTGGGGGTTTCCCATGTGACGGGATTCGTGGCTTCTGCGCCAGAATTCACCGGCCAGCCAGGGGTTATCAACGGGGCCTCGGAACTGTTGGCAGATCTTTTTGGAGCGGCTGGATCACATACGCGATCAGCGGTAGGTGTGGCAGTGCTGCCGCTCGATTCTCCAGTAGAGGTGGAAGTGACCTTTCTGGTCGCGCAGTGAGCAATGAGTCGCGGTCAATGCTGCGAGTTATTGGCGATACGTTGAAGAAAAGCCGGAAAGGGCCCGCGGTAGGGCGTGGCGCTGGTAGGGCGTGGCGCTCTGCCTGTCTCTCAATAGCGCCACTCAACGGAATGTCGCATGCGGATTTGCCTTGCTGGATCAGGCGAAATAAGCCTCCAGGGCGATATAACTGGAGCAAATGCCCTAGCGTAAATGGTGGTAAATCATGATGGCGGGGTGGGGAGAGTTCATACTCCCCACCCCGCCATTGCTATGTTCTTGCGGCATTTACGGCAAAAGCGCCGCAAACCTATCGCACGCCCCGCGCGCCACCACGGGAGGAAGCCCCTGATTTTCCAGTGGGATGTTAGGGGCTGCGGGCGCGCAACCATCGCGGCGCTTCGGCATTACCAGGAGAACTAGACTGCCAGGAAGAACCGGCGGTTACGCTATGTGTGCGCACCTATTCGCGCGTCACTGCTATGTGGCGTCCTTAGCCGAGCCGTGCGTGCTCAGTGGGCGCGCCGCTGGAGGCGCCCTACCTGCATGAGCAGGACCGCGCGACCCTCTAGGCGAATCCAGCCACGAGCAGTGAAATCAGCCAGCGACTTATTCACCGTCTCGCGGGAAGCACCAACCAAATGCGCCAGCTCTTCCTGAGTCAAATCATGAGCCACATAGATACCTTCAGGCGTGCGCTCACCAAAGCGCTCCGCCAAATCCAACAGCGCCTTAGCCACTCGACCAGGAACGTCGGAAAATACCAAATCCGCCATCTGGTCATTGGTGTTGCGCAAGCGGGTAGCCAGCTCGCGCAACATCGACTTTGCCATCTGCGGATGGGCGTCAATGTATTCCATCATTTCCTGGTGGGATAGGTACAGGAACGAGGACGGAGCGATAGCCGTCACCGTTGAAGAACGAGCGCCGAGATCAAACAGCGACAACTCGCCGATAATCTCACCCGGCCCGAGGATGGCGATGAGGTTTTCCCGCCCATCATCGGCAGCGTGCGAGAGCTTAACCTTGCCCTCTGTGATGACGTAGAGACGATCGCCAGCGTCACCCTCGTGGAAAAGTGATTCACCACGCTTGAGGCTTGTCTCGGTCATAAGGGCGAGCAGAGCATCACGCTCGTCGTCGTTCAGCTCCTTAAAAAGCTCTACATTGGCAAGGATGTTGGATTCCATCCGAATACCTTTCTCGTGATCGGGCACGAACCATCAGCACAGCAGAACCGACATACAGTACTCTCTGGCTTGTGTTCGAGGTCATACAGAATCTATCTTGCCATGTAGGAGGCTGGTATGCACGACATATTGATAGGTTTGTTGTGCGCAAAGTCGGCAATATTGATATAGAGGAAAGAGATACCGATGACGAATACGAGTTCACGAAGATCAGCGTCATTGGCCAAGAACACCCCACAGCGGGCGAATTCTCGGCGCTCTGCCGCCGCTACTCGCCGCAAAAAGCGTCAGCCTCGCAATGTAGAGCCAATCTGTGACCAGCTTGCAAAACTGTATCCGGATGCCCGATGCTCACTCGCCCATCGCAACGCTTTCGAACTACTCGTTGCAACCGTATTATCTGCACAGACGACCGACGAACGAGTCAATTCCGTGACCGGAGAACTATTTGAACGCTACCCCGACGCGCAAACCCTAGCCGGCGCAACTATTGGGGATTTGCAGCGGATTTTGCGCCCCCTGGGATTCTTCCGAGCAAAAGCTGATTCGCTCAGCCGACTCTCGCGCAGCCTCGTCCACGATTTTGGCGGCGATGTTCCTCAAACATTGGAAGAGCTGGTGACCTTAGCTGGAGTAGGGCGCAAGACGGCCAACGTCGTTCTCGGTAACGCCTTTAATACCCCTGGAATCACCGTCGATACTCACGTCGGGCGACTTTCGCGCAGATGGGGATGGACGAAAGAAACCAATGCGGAAAAAGCCGAGCGTGACCTGATGGATATTCTCCCGAAAGACCAGTGGACGGTCTTATGCCACCGCATTATTGCGCACGGGCGGGCCATCTGCCATGCGCGAGGACCGCAATGCGGGATCTGCCCTATTGCCTCGCTGTGCCCGTCAGCCAAACTCGAATCAGCATAGCGAAAACACGACAGCGCGGATTAAGAAAAGATGAAAGGACGAGCGCGCTCAATATTGTAAGCGCCGACGCATAATCCACGGCTTATTACTGGCTCGTCACGATGGATTACAGCCGGGTTGTTGCCGTTAACCTGGGCGACCAGGAGCGGTCACGTACTAAAACCCCAGCTAATCTCAATGCGGACTGCGGATTCAACATATCAAAACCCATAGCGAAATCACGACGCCACCGCAGAGCACAACCAGCGGGAAAAGAGAGAATGCCACGTCGAGCGCCACGCGCACCCCTCACAGGGCAAACCACAGGGAATACAGATCAATCGCTGAACGCCGCCGACGAGGATACGCCCAGCCGCTAGCGCAAGCACCGATGATCCTAATCCGTGATGATCCATGCGCGCCCTACTGCGGCGACTGCAGGTTACAACCCCGCGAGGAAATTCAACAAGATTCGGTTAAACACCTCAGGTTGCTCCTCAGGAACGAAATGCCCAGCGTCACTGACCCGCACCTTCCGATACGGCCCGCCAGCGAATTCCCGATCCTTATTCCACGCACGATCCGGCAAAAACGGATCAAGTTCCCCGCGAACTGCCAACACAGGAATATACACAGTATTGGCAGCCTCGCGCAGATAACGTCGGCCAGTTGGATTGCGCTGTGCCCGCCACGTCCACCGCAACTGATCGACAGCGATTTGCGCCGCCCCTGGCAACTGCAAAGCCTGACTGTAGATCTCCCACTGGCTTGCCGCCCCGTCGTTCCCAGGAGCAGACCAGCGGGTCAATAGCTGACGGACGGACTGCGGATCGCGCAGATTTTTACGACCCATCGGCGGAACAAGCGTGCCTAATACCTGCTGCCACGTTTTGAACGTAACGTGCGTGCCAATGCGATGTAACGTGCGCGGATGAGGAGAAGAAACAGTGACTAACCCGGAAAATAAATCCTGTTTCATGGAAACAGCCGACCACGAAAAAGCTCCCCCACGCCCCAAACCAACCAGCACGGCCTTACGCGCGCCCAAGGCTTGAACGATAGCGATGAGATCTTGAGTGAGCGTCAAACCATCTTCCGAGTTCGGCGTTTTATCGGAGCCGCCGATTCCGCGTTGGTCAATAGCCGCAACCTCATATCCGGCCTGCGCCAGAGCAGAAATCTGATGACGCCACGCCCACCAATACTGCGGAAAACCGTGAACAAGCAAGACTAACGGCCGGTCATCGCGATGTTCACCGGCGTAGGCGGCGTGGAATTGTGCGCCATTAGCTTGAATTTTGCGGTGCGTCCACGGGCCACAGAGCGTAATGCACGAAGTGTCGGCGGGCATGTGCAAGAACCTACCTGTCTGACGAAAACGAGGGAGTTTTACCGAAAACGTGCGCCGTCATGCGCGATGCGCAGCACACGGGCTGACGAAATAGCTAGAGATGGGATTGTGGGAAGAAAGAAAGGAAAGACCCGACCGGAAAACTCCGTGTCGGGCCGATCCACTACTTTGCGTCTGTCTCGTGGGCGAGAAGCAGATCGCGACGAGTAACGATGATGGCTCGCCGTTCTCCACGTCGGCGCGCCAAATGCGAAACTAGACCAGTGAACAGCAACAGGAAGCCAAAGACGGCGATACGACCTGAACCAAGATCATTGGTCAGATGGTAGACGACATTGCCAGTGAAATCGTTATATGACCCAATGGCGTGGTCAATCTTAGCGATCACCTCATGAGCGAACTTCGGCATGATGAGGGCAAGCGAACCAGCTACCGCAAGGATCAGACCAAAGAACTGTGCGCCCAGTGAGGAACGGCGAGCTGTGAGCCACAAGATTGCAGCAACAGCGACGCCTCCGAGAAGCTCAACAAATGGCCACAACTGGAAAACCTGCTGATCCCAGCCATTGTTAGGAACTGTGTAAAGGCGCGCCCCCGCGTCGGCAATCAAATACCAAGCAATCGGGATGAGGATGAGCGTCAGGAAGAAACCGCCGATATGCGCCCACGTGCGCGGCTTTGGTTCCTCGGGAATATCAGTTGATACCTCACCAGGATCTTTGGACCAGCGCTCGCGGCGGGCCTCATCTTCGCTGTTTCCGGCGACGGGTGCAACGGCAGTATCGGTTGTCGTTGCAGGTGTGAGAGTCTCATCACCCGCTGGGGTGGCAGGGGTAATAAGTGATCCGCCCATGACGGAGGTGCGAGTAGGAGCGCTGGAGCGAATCTCCTCAGCTTCTTCCTCGCGTTGGCTGACGTAGCTGCCTAGCGTGGGATTATCTGAGGTCCGTTCCATGCGGCGTGAAGACAGCCCTGGGCGGGTTGTTGCGGCTGTTGTTGCTGCGGCGGCAACGGATTCGCTCGGAGATGCTGCTTCAGGCGCAGCGGAACGTTCGCTGCTATCGCTGGTAGCGGCTGGGCTTTCAGCGGAACGGGCAGATTCTGAGCTGGAATCGTCATCGCTGGTCGCAAAGGGATTGGTGGCGACAGTGCGATCTGAGGAGCTGCCGGCTGATTCTTCTGCGCGCTCGGCGGAAGGGGCGCTATCAGGCGTGCTTACGCGGGATGTGCCCGTGTGGAAATCTGAGTCGGTATCCGAGCGGAAATGATCTGATGAGGCTGAATCGCTGGGATATTCGTGGGAATATGCCGTCGCGCTCTCGCCATCTGCAGGGGATGGAGCTGCGTCGGTGGAATCGCCGGGCTGGTATGAAGAGCTGCCATTCGATGGGGAATCCGCATAACCAGATTCTGTGGATGCGAAGGACCGGTATGAGGACTCCGATGATTCACCGAACTGCGGATCGTCTGCAATATCGAGATCCTCGTTGGAAAATTCGCGAGTAGGGTGCGAGGCGTCTGACGCCGGATCAGAGTATGTGGACTGATCATAGGCTGGCTCGCTGGGCGTGGCAGACGCCGTATTGTGTACGCGGTATCCTTCAGGATCGTCGTCATCTTCGGGTGCTGTGGAAAACGCGCGATCCCAGGCGGCGTGTTCGGCTGCCGCAATATCGACTTCAGCAGGGCTGGCTTCAAATGAGCCGGCTGTTTCAGCGGGGGCGTCCGTAGGGGACGCTTCGGACGCGGTATCGCGTGCTTCTTCGTCGGAGAGCGGATCGAGGATGTTCTCCTCGTCCTCAAATGGACGACGGGACGCCGAGTTATACGGATCAGTTGGCATAGACACAGTTACTCCTATCAAATGCTGTTTTCAGCGTAACTGTTATGCGGGTGCTAATCGACAATGATTGCGGCGTGCCTTTGTGGATAAGAGGAGTTTTTCCACACATCTTGCCGATCTTGCTCAGAAATTATGGGAAGCGGTCAGGCTAAAGGCATGGTTGATATGGATATCTTTTCGGTGCTCTACACCGGAGCAGACCGAGCAATTGCCGCAGAATTACAGCGGTTGGCAGATCTCGTCGGGGTGGATTTCACCTGCGAACCGCGCACATCTATCCGAATCTCTCACGCACAGGAAGACGATTCAGCCTCCCCTATCGTCTCTCGGCAGTCAATGGCCGTCCTGTACTTTAATGACGCGCCGACCCCAGGGCAGGTAGAGGCACAATTTCATGAAATGTTTGCCCCGTACTTTCCCCGTGGAAAAGTACGGCTACACCCACGAGAGGACTCCTCAGAGATTCTCGAACTCATGGCAGCCGTTGGGGCAACAGTACGTGGGCGAGTCGTTGGCGTGCTTGGTGCTCACGGTGGCGCGGGAACATCAACAATTGCTGCCTGGCTCGCACGCATATTCGCACGCGAAGAATCCGCTGGACTCATTGATCTCAACCCAAGCTCCGTCGGAATAGATCAACTCCTCGCAATTGAGACAGCGCCCGGAAAAAGATGGGCAGATCTCCTCGGCAGCGGAGCAGTGCTCGCCGGTCGGCTCAACGACGTCTTACCAATATGGCACGCAGTGCGCGTCGTTTCTGCTGATGAGCGCGGGGCAGTACCCAATATGGAAGCAGGGGCACGAGTAATTGCGGCACTATCACAAGTGCAACCGTGGACGATTCTCGACCTACCCACCTACGCTGGCGTGCCCGGAACAGCAGAACACAGCCTCGTGGAATGGTGCGATATTCTCGTCCTGCTCACCAAAACAGACGCGGTTAGCCTGGCTCACGCCGCCTGCCGGATCACCCACATATCCCAACAGGTGCTCGTCGTTGCCAATGGTATTTCTGGTTCGTTTCACAGCGCGCATATCGCGCACAGCGTGGGAGTAGAACAGGTCCTATCGGTCCGGCATATCCGAGGAATGGCCGCAGATATTGACCACGGGGTTAGCCCAGGTGATCGGAGTCGGGCCGCAATGGCAAAAGACATCCGGAAGATTTGCCAGCATATTCGCGATCAAATCTCGGCTTAAGCGGTAACGCCATGAAACTAGCAGGTGAGCAATTGGCGGCTATGCGCCAACGAATCGCTGCCGGAGAATCAGTGCGCGCGGCCGTCGCCCAACTCTCTGGTGCTGTATTCACGGCAGATCTGGCGGCAGTTGATACCCAAATTCGCCACGAACTGATCGGGGCAGGGCCTGTGATAGCCCCACTCTTGGAAGATCCCGCAGTGACGGATGTCGTCATCAATGGGCCACACGTATGGGTGGACCGAGGTGAAGGGATGGTGGCTATTCCCCAGGCACAATTTGATGACGAAGAAGAGGTGCGGGCCTTGGCGGTGCGGCTAGCGGCTGGATGTGGGCAACGGCTGGATGATGCCAGCCCAATCGTGGATGGCACATTAGCTTCCGGGGTGCGGCTTCACGCTGTAATTCCGCCACTATCTGCGGAGGGAACACTCATTTCGCTGCGTACCCATCGGGCTCGGGTGATTGGGCTGCACGAATTAGTTGCCAGCGGTTCCGTACATGAAGAACTCGCCGATCTAGTGCGCCAGCTAGTAGTGCAACGGGCAAACGTCATCATTTCCGGAGCTACCGGATCAGGTAAAACGACCTTCTTGAACTCGGTTTTATCGTTAATAGATCATCGCCAGCGGATCATCATTATTGAGGAAGCCGCGGAATTACGCCCCGAACACCCGCATGTTTTGCATTTACAGGTGCGCAAAGCCAATGTGCAAGGAGCTGGGGAAATCACCATGAGTGACCTGGTGCGAGCGGCCATGCGCATGCGCCCCGACCGCATTGTTTTAGGGGAATGTCGCGGGGCAGAGGTGCGCGATGTGTTAGGTGCGTTGAACACTGGGCACGAGGGTGGCTGGGCGACGCTCCATGCTAATTCCACGACGGATATCCCTGCTCGATTAGTGGCTTTAGGGGCGCTCGCTGGGATGAGTGAGGAAACGACGGCGGCACAGGCGGTAGCGGGCTTAGATTGCGCTATCCATATCAGGCGGGCGGGGCGGCGCAGATACCTCCACGAAATTGCAACCTTTCGTCGGGAAAATGGACGCCTAGTAACAGACGTGGCAGTGCGAATAACGGATAGCGGGCAGGTAATGCACGGCAATATGGCCGTTCTCGAACAACGATTGGTGAGATAGCCATGTGGATAGTTGTGTGTGCTGTGATTTTTGTGGGGTATCTCAGTGTTCCGCGGCGATATGTGCGGCATCGGCGGCGCAGTCGGCGCGTTCGACAGCCAGTGGTGCGCCAAGATCTGGATATGGGGGCGATCGTTACGGAGGTGGCGACGCGGTTACGCTCTGGGGCAAGTGCTGAACAGGCCTGGGCTGGAGCTTTAGATCATGCGGGCTTGCGTACGCAGATACCGATGCCTGGGCGGTGGTTGGCTAATCCTGTGCAGCGGTGGCGCGGACGAGGAGGACGAGGAGGTCGCGCGCTGCGTGGCGGGAATAGTGCTAGCAGCAATGCGTCGGAATATGGGAGGAATCGCTCTGGAGTGAAGAATCGAGCGAAGTTAGCGGCTCCGCAGGCTACGGCTGGGATGGGCGGCGCAGAGTCGATCTTGGATGAAAATGGCGTGCCGCTAGTGCTGTATGACCTCATGCGTCGGCCTTGGGGATTGCCGTGGAAACATCGCGTTTCTCAGACGGTTCGCCATTCGCTTCCGGCGGTATTTGCGGTGTGCCATATGAGTACGCGCACGGGTGCGCCAATGGCGGAGGTATTGGATTCGTGTGCGGCCGGGATTACGGAGTCAGGGGAGGCCCAGGCGGCTCGGGAGGTGGCGTTAGCTGGGCCGCGATCCTCGGCACGTATGTTGGCTTTTCTTCCAGTTTTGGGGTTGTTCTTGGGGTGGTTGTTAGGGGCTGATCCGGTGGGTTTTCTCTGTGGAACTGCGATTGGGCGGATTGCTTTGCTGGCAGGGGTGGCTTTTGAGAGTGCCGGAATTATGTGGACAACGCGGTTGGTGGCGCGCGCACGTTCTCAAGCGGATAGGTAATCGTCGGTGACAAGAGGCAAGAGCGGGTCAGTGGTGGATAACGTGCGAATCAGGGAAGTGTTTACGGGCGTGGTCTGTGGTGTGCGGTGCAGAGAACGGATTGGTGACGTTACAGCTTAGGGCGTCGGTCGGTTTAGCTTACGGCAAGTCAGGTGGATCGTTCGGTCAACGGCTGGGGTAACGAAGCGGGTTTCTCGCTATTTTGCGCAGATATTTTACATATTTTGCATGGGATTTCATTGCGCACGATGTGTATAGGGATTGTGTGCGGGGATTGTGTATGGGGCTTTCACGTCATGATTACCCCTTGAGCTTAGAGAGGGAAAAGACGGGTGTGCTGTTTTGGGTGGTAACGGGCAGTGCGGGTAGATGTGGGGAGATGGAAACAGGATGCATATTGTTTTGGGATTAGCTGTGGCGGCGTTGGGGCTAGTGTGGGTGGTGCCTGGTCCGGGTCGAGTTCCGCGGAGTGTGGAGTTACGTAGCACGGATAGTGCGGTGTTGTTGGATTTAGCGGCGGCAGCGCTCAGCGCGGGGTTGTCTATTCCGGGAACTCTTCATGCGTTGGGGATAGCTACGGGTGGTACACAGTTGACGACGACGGCGAATCTTTTGCTGATGGGTGCCGGATGGGAAGAGGCGTGGGCGGATAGTCGGGCCTGTGATATGCCGATCCGAGAGGCTTTATATGCGGCGTGGACGGATGGGGCGGCGCCGGTTCCGTTATGTGTTCGAGCTACGCAATCGGTGCGTTTGGCGCGGCAGCGTCGTGCGCGGGAGGCGGCAGCGCGGTTAAGTGCGCAGCTTGTTCTTCCGTTGGGTTTGTGTTTTTTGCCGGCGTTTATCTTTTTAGGGATTGTTCCGGTCGTGGCTGGCGCTGCGCGTTTCGTCTTGTGAGGAGTGCGCGTCTTACGAGGAGTGCGCGTCGGTTATTAGGGCGTCAGTCGATTATGGGATGCCGGTGCGTTATTAGAACGACGGGCGGATGGCGGAAATACGAAGGGATGGGTGGTGGCATAGTGCGTTGCGATAGGCGGATATGCGTTCTAGATGAGCTGTGAAAGCTGCTCAGATCTTTTTATTGGGAGAAGGCCAAGGCAGATAGTGCTGGGGAATAAGGCCGATGGTGTCGGGAAAAGGAAAAGAGTGGGTTAAGGAAAAGCGGGGTCAAGGAGGGGAGGAGGGCGTTGCGCGTAGCACGTACCCTAGAAAGGTTTTCCACATAGATAGCTGCGTAGGTGTTTTCCACCAGATCATTTCGGTGCTGACGGGCGCGGTAGCTCAACGCGCACAATCAAAACGTCACATCCAGTGGCAGGCCTTACGGGATGGATGCTGGGTTTCCCAAAGAACCATTGGGATAGTCAAGCCTTGGCCGTAGGGCAGATTTCCTACAAAAGAAAAGAGAAAAACATGTTTCACAAAATGATGACTGCAGCGGTGACCCCTCGCGTTGAATCCGGCATGGTGGCCGCAGAGTATGCGGTGGGTACGGTTGCTTCCACAGGTCTGGCCGGGATTCTCGTCTGGCTGGCAAAGCAAGATTGGTTCCGAGAGGGCATTTCCTCTATTTTCAAAATGATCTTTAAGTGGGTCTAATCCCAGATAATATCGGTCAGATATGGGCAGTCAGGGCGAGCGAGAGATAGTCGCGGCTCGCCCTGGGGTTCCCAGTCATGGCGCGCTTCTTATTGGTTTCCGACGCTGAGTGGTTGCTGTACCTACATTCGGCGTATCGGAAGTAATGCGCTCGCAATGCTGGCAAAGAGCGTCAAGTGATAGGCGTCGTTGTGCGGAGCAATAAAGCTAAGAGCCAATCCGTTTAAGACCACTTTGAGAGCGTCAGTGGAAAACGCGCTATGTATTGATTCAAAATATGTCGGATATGTCGAAGAAAGGAGGCAGGTGTGAGACGTTCAAGCAGTTTTTGTACACATGCTGGCGGTGCTGTTATTCGTGCTGAGCCAGGAATGGTAACCAGTGAATTTGCGATGGTTACTCCAATCGCCTTGATGGGGACCTTCCTACTGGTGAGCAGTATTGTCCAGTCTTTTCACGTATTAAATGCAGCTAATGATGCGAGAGATATTGCTCGTCAATTGGCTGTCAATGGCACCTCGTCAATTCAGTCGGAAGTAGAGGCTCGTGGTGGGCGAGTGGATGTTTCGATGGAGGGATCGTCTCTGACTGTGCGAGTCACTGAGCCAGTTCGAGGGCTTTTCCATTCACTGGGAGTAGAGGTTAGCGAAGAAGCTCATATCGCGATGGAGCCTGGTCATGGTCGCAATCCGTAGTAGGCGAAAATGGTGGCGCGTGGGTAGCTTGCGCAAGAGTCGAACTGCGAGGCCCGGCAATGAATCTGGTTCTATGACGGTACTCGGGGCGTTTTCCATGATGCTATGTGCCATACTGGCTGTTTTCCTTATGCAAGGGGGATATACCGCACTGGAAGCCCATCGGGCGCAGAATTCAGCAGATCTGGCGGCGATTTCTGCAGCGACGGTACTGCGCGATACAGGTTCGGAGCAGCAGGCCTGCCGTCAGGCGAATGAGGTCGCATATCCGTTAACTGCCAAGTGTCGATTTCGCGGCGAGATAGCTATTGTTGATGTTCGAGGTGCGGCACGGTTTACCTGGCTACGATCCGAACATCAAGCACAGGCAACGGCTGGGCCAGCTCGTCTCATGCCGAACTCCGAGTAAATATCGTGGTTTCTGAGACGATTGGGCGCTGTCATAGCTAGATGGTGCCTGCACATGGTTACAATGTCCACGAACAGCTAAGCCGAAAGAGGGTAAGAGCAGATGTCGAAGCTAGTGATCGTGGAGTCGCCTGCGAAAGCGCGAACGATCGGGAAGTATTTAGGCTCCCCGTACGTTGTGGAGGCGAGTGTAGGTCACGTGCGAGATCTTCCGCGCCCGAGTGATCTGCCAGCACAGATGAAAAAAGGGCCGTATAAGAAGTTCGCAGTGGACGTCGAGAATGGCTTTGAACCCTACTATGTGGTTAGCGCAGATAAAAAGAAAAAGGTCGCAGAGCTCAAGAAGATTTTGAAGCAGGCTGACGAACTGTACCTCGCCACCGATGAGGACCGCGAAGGTGAAGCAATTGCGTGGCATCTTCGCGAAGTCCTTAAACCAAAAGTTCCGGTTAAGCGCATGGTCTTTCATGAGATTACTCAGGAAGCTATCTCGCGCGCCCTGGATAATACGCGAGACATCAACATCCCCTTAGTGGATGCGCAAGAAACCCGCCGAATTCTTGATCGACTCTACGGTTATGAAGTTTCGCCGTTGCTGTGGCGCAAGATTGCGCCAAATCTCTCGGCTGGTCGAGTGCAATCGGTGACGACCCGTTTGATCGTTGAACGTGAGCGGGAGCGTATCGCTTTCCGTCCGGCCTCCTATTGGGATGTCACTGTCACTCACGATGCAGCCGGAGAGTCATTTGTTTCTAAGCTCGTTGCATTAGATGGGCGGCGAATCGCCACTGGCAAGGATTTTGATGATGACGGGCAGCTTAGCGCCAAGGCACGGGGAAATAATCTGCTAGCTTTGACGCAGGCAGATGCGCAAGCAGTGGCATTATCTTTGGCTGATAGTCAGGCTGGAGTGGCCTCAGTGGAAACGAAGCCCTATCGTCGGCGCCCACCGGCACCGTTCACAACTTCCACCTTGCAACAGGAAGCCTCTCGTAAGTTGCGCGTAACAGCTCGGGAGACGATGCGAGCAGCACAGTCGCTGTATGAAAACGGCTACATCACCTATATGCGTACTGATTCGGTGAATCTATCGAGTCAGGCCATCGGTGCCGCGCGTAAGCAGGCGGCAGCTATGTATGGTGCGCGGAGCGTGCCAGAAAAACCTCGTATCTACACGGCAAAATCGAAAGGTGCGCAGGAGGCACACGAGGCGATTCGCCCAGCCGGTGAGTCTTTCCGCACGCCACAGGAATTAGCGTCGGTGCTCTTTGGCTTGGAGTTAAAGATCTATGAGCTGATCTGGCGTCGAACGCTGGCCAGTCAAATGATTGACGCGACGGGCGTGACGGCTTCGGTGCGGTTGCACGCGTCAATTGACGCGGCTGGAGCGCGGCAGGCGGAATTGGCGGCATCGGGGACGGTAATCACCGAACGAGGATTCTTAGCGGCATACCAAGAAGGTCGCGATAAGAAACGATATGAGGACGAGGCAGAAGGGCAGTTGCCGGAGCTATCCGTCGGGCAGCATGTGAGTAACGCTGAAGCAACGGCAGAAGGGCATCAGACGACGCCACCACCGCGATACACAGAAGCGTCTTTGGTGCGAACCTTAGAAGAACGAGGAATCGGGCGGCCGTCAACCTATGCGTCAACGATCTCAACGATCATTGATCGCGGATATGTAACGAAGCGGTCGCAGGCTCTAGTGCCGACTTTCCTGGCGTTTGCTGTGGTGGGATTGATGGAAAATAATCTGCCGCAGTTAGTCGATTATGACTTCACCGCTGAGATGGAAACAGAGCTGGATAATATCGCTGCTGGCGAGCAGGATCGGGTGGCGTATCTCAAGGAGTTTTATAACGGGGATACGAACAGTACGGGTTTGCATGCCCAAGTGGATGGTCTTGCGGAAGAAATCGACGCACGTGCGGCTAATACCTTAAAGCTTTCTGACGAGGTTGCGATTCGTATTGGGCGCTATGGCCCGTATGTGGAGCGCAGTAATTCTGCCGGGGAAGCGGTTGGGCGAGCAACGATTCCTGATGATGTCGCTCCCGATGAGCTGACCTTAGAGCGGGCGCTCAATTTACTAGAAAATTCTGGTTCAGAAGAACGCGAGTTGGGTCGTGATCCGCAGACGGGTTATCCGATTATCGTTAAGAATGGTCGCTTTGGTCCGTATGTTACAGAGGTTTTGCCTGATGATGCTGTGGCATATACCGCGACGGGGAAGGTTTCCAAGGTGAAGCCGAAGCCGCGCACTGCGTCCCTGTTTTCAACGATGAGCCCACAGACCATCCGCTTGGAACAAGCCTTAGAACTCCTGACTTTGCCGCGTGAAATCGGCGAATTCAATGGTGAGATTATTCGGGCGCAAAACGGTCGTTATGGTCCGTATATTACGTGTGGCAGCGAATCGCGGTCCTTGGAATCGGAAGAGCAAATCTTTACAATCACCGTGGAAGAGGCCCAACAGCTCCTCTCTGAGCCGAAGAAGCGTCGGGCGGCGGCAAGCCGTACCAGTCTTAAAGAGTTCGGAGCGGATCCAGTTTCCGGGGGCAATATCGTTATGAAGACGGGGCGTTTTGGTCCGTATGTTACTGACGGTACTGTCAACGCCTCGATTCCGCGGGCTGAGGCGGCAAACTTGGATACTATTACGCCGGAGCGCGCTCAAGAGCTACTGGCTTTGCGTCGGATTAAAATTGCGGAATCCGGTGGGGCAACTAAGTCCTCGCGCACATCGGCAGCAAAGAAGGGCGCCGCAGCAAAGAAAGGCTCAACGGCCAAGAAAGCTAGCGGATCACAGCGAGCCTCGGCGAAGAAAACAACGAGTCGCACAGCTAAGACGTCTCGGAGCGCGCGCACAACAAAGAAGAAGGATGCATAATGGCGGGCTGCTTCATCTCTTTTGAGGGTGGGGATGGCACCGGAAAATCCACCCAGGCGGCGATTGTGGCCAAAAAGCTCGAAGAACGCGGGTATCGCGTGTGCGTGACGAGAGAGCCTGGCGGAACGGAATTGGGCAAGCAGATCCGTCACTTGCTGTTGCATGGATCGGATATGGGACCGCGGGCTGAGGCACTGCTGTATGCGGCTGATCGCGCGCACCATGTTGATACGGTGGTGCGCCCTGCTCTGGAACGCGGGGAAGTGGTGCTCACGGATCGCTACCTCGATTCTTCTGTTGCCTATCAGGGGGTTGCCCGTCAGCTTGGTAAGGATGAGGTTCGCAATCTTTCGATGTGGGCGACGAATGATCTGCTCCCGGATGTAACGATCTTGCTGGATTTATCGCCGGAGGCTAGTGCCCGACGGACGAATGAGCGAACGGGAGGAAAGCTGGATCGGCTAGAGTCGGCAGGGGATAGTTTCCATGCGGCGGTCAGAAAGCAGTTTTTGCAGATGGCACAGGAGTATTCCGATCGCTTTGCGGTAGTGAATGCCGATCAGACGGTTGATGAAGTAGCTGCAGATGTTTGGGCGGTTGTTGAGGGAGCGCTCGAAAGAAGAGCAATAACGGTGGATGCACAGTAGCCATGAATGTATTTTCCGACGTGGTGGGTCAAGAAGAGGCGGTCCGCGAATTACAGCGAGCTGCTCAGGCCGCGCATGAAGTGCGTAGCGCATTCGCTGACTCTAGTCAGTCGGAGATGGCATCGGCTGCGATGAGCCACGCCTGGCTCATCACCGGCCCGCCCGGGTCGGGCCGCTCGCTTGCCGCCCGCGCCTTCGCGGCAGCCTTGGAGTGTACCGGCGAGGAACTCGGCTGTGGGCAGTGCTCGTCGTGTCGTGCGGTGATGGCCGGTAATCATCCGGATGTAACAGTGGTGAGCACGGATCTGGTGACGATTAGCGCGGATGAAGTGCGTGGTTATGTTGCCAGCTCCTATCAAGCGCCAGGCAGTGGGTATTGGCGGGTATTCATTATCGAAGATGCGGATCGTATGTTGACTCGCACAACGAATGTCTTGCTGAAAGCCATTGAAGAACCTGGCCCACGGACGGTGTGGATGCTGTGTACGGCGGCGGTTGCGGATGTTTTGCCAACGATCCGGTCGCGCTGCCGGAACGTCAATCTGGTAACGCCGTCGGAGCAGGCAATTGTTGATTTGCTGGTGCGGCGGCATGGGGCAAGTGAGCAGGAAGCTCGGGTCGCGGTTGCAGCGGCGCAGCACCATATAGGGTTAGCGCAGGCGCTTATCACTGATAAGACGGCGGTGGAGTTGCGCTCGCGAACCCTAGATTTTTTGGTGCAGGTGCGAGGTGTTGGCGATGCGGCGTTGGCGGCCCAGGTTTTAGTTGATCCGCAGCTTATGGGTGGAGCCTCGAAAGCGGCGGATGAGGAGTCGATTGCTCAGGAGGAAGCGGAGCGGTTGGCGGCTCTTGGGTTAGAAGCGGGGGCGAAAGTTCCGGTAGCTTTGCGCGCTCAGATGAAGAGTGCTGGTGTTGATGCGAAACGACGGGCAACTCGGCGCTTGCAGGATACGATTGATCGGGAACTAACGTATATGATCTCGTTTTTTCGCGATGTGCTCGTGTGCCAAATGGGGGCAGAGGTTGCATTGGTTAATTCGGATTATGAGAAATATATCCGTCAGTGTGCTGAGCAAAACAGTGTAATGTCGATTTTGCGCCGCATTGATGCGCTAGCGGAGGCTCGTACGAGATTGACGTCGAATGTAGCCCCGCAGCTACTGATGGAATCAGCGTTAATGCAGGTTCGTATTGCGCAATAATAGGTGCAATGATAGGCGTGTCTTTGGCGTGTTAGTGCCGATGGCGTTCCTGCCCAGGTTTTCACATCGATTGTTCTCAATAGGTAGTTTTAGTAGCTGGATTTCAGTGGCTAATCTGCGAGTTTGCCCTAAAACAATCCTCAAGGAAGATTCCCAATAGCTACTTATGTAATGAATATTTTGCCGATTTTAATGGATACGTTGCAGGTTTAATAGCTGCTTTGCCGAGGTAATGGGTGCTTTACTGAGCGGAAATCTGAACAAAATGGAAAGTTACCAAGCTGCCCTTGTGTAGAAACTTTTCCACAGTTTTATTCGTGTGGGTATTTCCTGGTGATCTGTGTACAACAGATGCTGAATATGACGAAATGGCTTAGATTTATGGGGTGAAGTCATACAAGAAGATTGCTACCGTTATTGCCGTATCGGCAATGGGCTTGGCTGCGTGTTCAGCAGATGTCAACGTTGATAACGTTGGTTATCCGTCGGGGAAAGTCAGTTCTTCATCAACAAGTGAGTCAACAAATAGCTTGGTTCCGCAGGCAATCGAAGCTCCTATGCCGGCTATCCCTTCCGGTTTAGAGAAGTTTTATACCCAGAAATTGACGTGGACGGACTGCGATTCGCAAAAATGTGCTGATCTGACGGTCCCTATGGATTATCAGCATCCTGACGGGAAGACGATTACATTGCGGATGCGCATGGTTCCGGCGCGGGGTACGGCGATTGGGAATCTGTTGACGAATCCGGGTGGTCCGGGGGCAAGCGGTCAAGAAATCGCAAAGATGGCCGATCAGTATTTCGATTCTGAGGTTTTAGATTCCTTCAACCTCATAGGTTTTGATCCGCGTGGTGTTGGAGATTCCACGCCGGTGGATTGTTTGCCTGATAAAGAGCTGATTTCTGTTATTGAAGCGTCTTATCCAGATACGCCAGAGGGAACGGCACAAAATGAGGCTGACGCGAAGAAAGTAGTCGATGGATGCGTTGCCCGAACAGGTGATGTGCTGAAATTCCTTGGGACGGAAGAGGCGGCACGGGATATGGATGTTATGCGCCATGTCCTCGGCGATCCACAGTTGTACTATGTTGGATTTTCTTACGGAACGTCTCTCGGGGGAATGTATGCTCAGTTGTTCCCGAAGAATGTGGGGCGTCTAATTCTTGACGGAGCAGTGGATGACTCCCTATCCTCATTTGACCAGTATCTGACGCAGACCAAAGGTTTTGAGCGGGCCTTCAACGCGTATTTAGAGTCGTGTTTGTCGAATAAGTGCCCCTTAGGTAATAGCGTGGATGAAGCTCGCGCAAAGTTTAGCCAACTAGCGGAGCAAGCGAAAAAGACGCCATTCCCAGGTGAGGATAACCGGACGGTTAACGATACGGTGCTGCTGTACGGCGTGATCCTTCCTCTGTATGACAACATGGCGTGGCCGGCATTGACTTCAGCGTTCGATGAGCTTGTTAATGACGGAAAAGCGGGGCTATTCCAACGATTCTTCGATATGTATATTTCGCGTGAGGGCGATACATTGACGAGTAATATGATGGAAGCAAATTGGGCTATTAGCTGTGCGGATACCGTGGTAACAGGAAATCCGGAAGAGTGGAAGCGACTATCGCAGCAGGCGGCTCAGGAAGCTCCTATTTTTGGCAAGCTCATGCAGTACAGCGAATATATGTGCTCTATTTGGCCTGGTGGTGGGCGTAAGACTCCATTAGGCCCGTACGTTGCTAAAGGTTCGGCACCGATCGTAGTTGTTGGCACGACGGGTGATCCGGCAACGCCGTATGAGTGGGCGCAGAAGTTTGCAAAGGATCTTGATAATGGTGTGCTGGTGACGTGGAAAGGCGATGGCCACACGGCTTATGGTCGGGCGGGGGACTGTATCAGCAAACCGCTTGATGAATATTTGCTGACCGGAAAGGTTCCGCAAGACGGCTTGACCTGCGAAGGGAAAAACTAAGAAGAAGCGGGATCAAAAGTAGAAGGACGAGGGGCGCCGCCGGTAGCACGGGTAGTGTATGGGGTGCGAGTAGCGTACGCGGGCTACGCGGGTAGCGCCCCCACGTCACTCAGATCACGTCTGCCTATTTGAAATTCTATGGGGATGTTCGGTAGATTGATCTAGCTGCTTGCAGCGTGCCACCTTAGCTCAGTCGGCAGAGCGATTCACTCGTAATGAATAGGTCGAGAGTTCGATTCTCTCAGGTGGCTCCAGTTATGCGTAGACACCCATTTTGATACAACGCCCGGCGAGGTCGGGTAGCGAATCAGGATGGGTGTTTTTGCTCGTCAGCGCATAGGGGTTTATTTTTCGGCTTGTTCGGCTAGTTGGGGAAAGAACACTGACTGAGTGCGAGTGTTGCCCTCTCTAAATGAGTGAACGACGTTGATTTCACCCCAATACTCAGCCAGTGCTTTCACGAAATCCTGCCGGTCAAGCCCGCGCAAGCAGTTATCTGTACCAAGACTATCGAATAACCGCTCAGCTTCGCGGGTTAATCCTGGACCAGGCGGATAATACCTGTGCCCGCCCTTGATCGTGCCAACGTGACGTTCTTGACCGGCCCACGGGTAAACATCTTGGAAAATATGACGGTGGATGGCTTTGAAATGCTCATAGGAGAAATCCTCAACAAGCGGCTTATCGAGCCATTCAATAGCGCGCACCATCGTAAAAGACGTCTCAACATTTTGCAATACTTCGCCATCGCGAATATTAGCCACATTAATGAGGCAACCGCACCCTGTGATGGGATATATAGTTTCAGGGTAGAAATACGACTCCCAAGTGGGATACTCATTCCCTTCACTAAGCAACATATTTATCTAGTACAATCGCGCGGTATTCCTCCATCGTCATCTCATGGCGGGCAACCTTCAGAAGAAAAGGACGCAGATCTTCAGGCACGTATCCGGTTGCTAAGCGCACGCATCCCATCGCTTCATCAACGATTTCCTCATCAGTTTTTCGAGTATTAATATCTGTGCTACTCATCGCTCTCCCTCCTTTTTCTAGTAGTTCAGTTATACTCAGCTCACTGCCTATTCACTAGAGTAAATCCTTGGATAATCAACGTTTTCAGGTTGTTCTAGTCTGATTTCGTATCCTGGGATACTCCGATGTTTAGCTCCTGTTTCTCGCCGTCAAGAGAGGTGAATATGCCATGAGAACCCCATCATTTTCCTCAACGAGGCTATCACTTCATGTATGGACTGTTTGAATCTCAATAGTCTAGTAGTGATGACTCTGAAATAGATTCCACAACGCCAATGCTTGTGGCGTATGACCTCACCGACTTCTGGCATTGAGTGTAAAGTTGTGTTTACTAGATATTTCTGGAGCGACTGCGGCTATAACTTTCGGGTTATGCTCTTGTGGTGTTGGCAGGGATTGTTGGCTTTACCTACCCTGGAGGCGGTTTTGGCTATAGGGTGTATAGCTACCGAGCTACAACAATTTCGTGGAAGAGCGAGTAAGTGAACGCTGGTAGTAAGTATATGAGAAGGTATGCTCTCTACATGACGATAAGGAAAATTGCCCTTATCGTCGCTACTATCTTGTTTTCTCTTTGGGGAATTTTCATTGCGCTTAACTTTGATTTAATCCCAGGGGTTTACGTCGGTCCTCCAAAAATTGATGAGGAATATCTTGTATATAGTGTCACTTCTGGGGTCAATACGGTTGATGTCTACCAGTACAACGGTGAGGTTTGTGTAGATACGTACTCGACTTCAGAAGCCGATATTCCAGATCAGATCTGTTCACCTATGTCGAGAAAGCTTAACCCTAGCGATGTTACGCTTCGCTGGTTCACTCTCAATGGTGATGAGGAAGAAGTTGAGGCAGGACATCCGAATACAACATCGGTGCATATCCTTATCAAAGACGGAGAAAAAGTAATTCTTGACCATAAAGAATCATTTGTCGAAAGGTTTGTTGAAGCTCTTAATGAGGCGATGAATAGGTAATCTTCGCCCAAGTAACGCATTGCAGGCAGTTATGCCTCGGTTGATTCTGAAGATTCACCGGAGATTTTAGGGTGAGCAGATCTTAGGCGTTGAATATGAATGTTTTGTTTATGGTAGATAACTGCCAGGAGGCAGAGAGCGATATATAGTCCGATATTGAGCGAAATATGACCACAAAACATTTTCCGCATTGTCGCATCGGCGTCCTCGGTTATAAGCCGCGTGGCGTAGGCGGTCAGGATCCCTATGAAAATAACACCTCCACATCTCAACAAGGAGCGAGAACTAACGTTCATCAGTGGTAGTACGCATCCAAGGAAAGCGCTTAGCGGCATTGAAGCGACTATTAAAACCGAGCCAACTAGCTGAAACTTAGGAAAAGTAGATAGCAAAAGATAGTAGGAAATATGACAGGTGAAAAACACAAACGCGATTCCTACCAGCCACCTGCTTTTAATCTCATGTTTAGATGAATCCTTGCCAGTATGCATCGCACTACTTTCTGGATACTGCCACCGTGCACTCAACCAATTCAATGGTAGAGCATTATTCACTAACTATTTATAACAAGAAATGAGTATGTGGATAATGATGACATTAATGATACGGACGTCAAGTTTATGCAGGGGAGGGGTGAACTCGACGCGCTCAGAGTGACCCTTGCTAAGGGTGTTCGGGTTTTCCGTCGGAGAAGGAGAACTTCGCCGACTAGTTTTTGATGGAATGTGTGCGGGGCAGGAGGAGTCCTGTTGTTTGTATTGCAGTTGATGTGTTACCGACGCGGGATTGGGCGAAGATCAAGGTTGCCTCGATGCAGGATGACGGGTATTCATGTGGGTTTGCTCGTCCGTTAGGCGGGTAATACGGATTGGATGGCAGTCGAATGCGCGCCGGAGTGGCGGTAGTGTTTTGTGAGAGATTCCGACGCCGTGTGGGTTTTCTTTCCGGACTCAGTTTCAGCGCCTGGTGATACTGATGTGCCATGCTGGAGTGCTGACGAATTATCTCGGTACTCCAACTACTAAAGATATGAATGATTTGTTGATTTTTCAGTGTTATTAAAGGCTGTTATGGGTGAGATCAGCAACTTTGGTGATTGCGTCTATGCGTGAAGCATAGGAATATAGCCGCTGCGGTATAGAGGATCCAGGGGCTCATACAAAAGAGGAGGTTTTCTTGCCAGTCTCCAAAGAAAATTTCGTCCGCACTCGTATCGCGATAGATGGAGCTCTCCGCACACAGCAGTAATGCTGCAATACCGCTGGCTATGATCTTTATCCATAGTGTGGTTCTATGCGGAAGTGGCCAGCGTCGTGGTGGGTCAACCGCTAACAGAACGAAGCCGGTCAAGAATGTTCCATACAGCGGGAACACCATCAATAACGTCCCCATTGCCGCAAGCCCAGCAGAGGGAATGGCGAAGATCCCGAAGAAGATTCCAACCCATGCCGCAAAGGTACGGACCGCGTCGGCGCCTTTCGTGGATTTAGTGGTTGCCGTTCCTTCGGCGGGTTGGCTTGCCTGGGTGTGATTGGACTTTAGCCCAGCCGCGATAGCAAAAACGAGCCATGCCACGCCAAGGGATATAAGAGTTTCACCCCAATGTCGCGATCCGTAATGGTTACAAAAAGTCGCGTCAAAAGCGACGAGGGTGGCGGAGGCGAAGCCGGTTCCTGCCAGTCGGGAAGATATGGATTCGCGCCGAGGTAAACGCCATAGTGAGGGTGGGTCAATATAAAACAGCAGTAAAGCGACGATGGGCATCGCCCATAATGGGGTGTTTACTGGGGTTAGTCCGAGCGTGAAAAGCAGGTATCCCGGGATGACGGCCAAGCCGTAGAGGAGTCCGATCCAATAGACGTAAGCGCGGATGAACTCTTTGGCGTGCTCAATCATCACGATCCCTATCCTAGGTTTGCCCGTACTCAAGCATACCGAGGCAGGGGCGTCGGCTTATAGCAGCTTTATAGTGGTGTATGGCGTGTATAGCGATTTTATGGTCGTTTATAGCAGGACGGGTATAAGCAAGGCGGCGGCAGCCATGCCAGCTTACGGGAAGCTGGCATGGATGTGCTGAGCTTTTGATTTGCTGGCGTTGTGGCCCGTCAGAGCCAGGGCTGTGTGCCAGTTGCCTCTGGTATCTCGCGATCTGCTCAAAGCCTACGACCTTGCTGCGTTGATATTAGCGATGAGGCAATACCGGCATACTGCCCGTCATCCCAAAAGCCCCGATTCGTTTTCCGAAGAGCTAGCACAACGCCAATGTTTGTGGCGTATGACCTCACCTACTTCTGGCATTGAGTGGAAAGTTGCGTTTACCGTATATTTCTGGAGTGAATGTGGCTATAACACTTGAGTTATGCGTCTGACGCCATCTGCTCTAACAGCAGGCCTGCGTCAGTCAATATCACTCCAGTTGAGCCCGCCCTCGCAGGCTATTTCCGGGCAGCCGTTCCAGGTTTTAGAGAAATATCCAACGATGTCCACTGCCACCGAATACGGATACTTTTCCGCTACCTTCCCATAGACCGCCCTAGCGGAAAGCGCGACGTGGTCGAAGAAGAAGTTGCATACGCTTTCGTAATTCCACAGCTCTTGGATGACCTGGCATACTGTCCGGTGGGATACCCATTCCGGGATGTCTTCGAGAATAAACCACAGTTCATCTTCGACGGTTTCTCGGTCAATTTCGCAGCCCGCACCACAATCGCACCACTGCATACCCTCATTTGGCATTTCCCAAACATCTGGCTTTTCCGGCGCTTTCGCCGGTGCTGGAGCTTCAACTGGGGTTTCAGTCGATGGTGACGCGGGGATCTCAACTGGGGTGCTGCTATATGGCAGTTCGGAAGCTGTAAAAGCCCCAGTGCGCGATGAGATAGAAGTTGCAATCACGTTTTTGGTAGGCGGTAGTGCGGCACATTTATCTAGAGTTTTGGCGCATGATGGCATAGGAGTTACGGCGGTGGTTTCAGTATGCGATATTGCAAGAGCGTCAGTGAGTGATTCCATCTCATATATCGGATTGTGAGTGCTGACGAGTGCTCCGGCAGCATGTGATGAAATATGAGTATTGACGTCCGTTTTGGTGCCGCTCGACGAGGCAAAACCCTGAGGCGTGCCAACTACAGTCGCCCTAAACACTGTTTCACCAGGGATGATGCGGCGGTTAAAAGTGCCGAGAATATCGGTATCAGTCGTATTTACGGTTCGCATTGCGGAACTCCTTTCGCATTATTCAGCGAGACTCTCTCGCTGCGGATCTTCCTTCAGGGGCACCGTGTGCGAAAACGCGGTTGCCAGATAAACAAGCTGAAGGGCTTGGCGTTTATCTTCTTGATCGTTACCTGACCAGTTTTCCCAAAGAGGTTTGAGCCGTACCGACCAGGCGATTGCTACTCTAGGGCAGAATTCCCTTTTCTGCAATATATTTCTTTGGGTGTCCGTCATTACCCAAAGTATTTCTGACGGGAACAGCATATCCCGCCTGTCTCCAGCGCCTGCTGCTCACTGTGTAACATGATCTGTGCTATAAAGTGCCGTCACCGCCGTAAAACACTGCCATCGCAACGAAACCTCGCGCTGAAAGACGTTGTCACCCTGCGCCTGTAATGCAGGTAGCTCGCACCCTTCTGGCGATCCGGCGCATATCTATCTGCCGTAGCGCCAGGAAATCCGACGTGGGATCTGGGATTCGGTGACTATCCAATGCGGGCTTGCCGCCGGTACGTGTTACCGACATGTGTTACCGGCATGTATCCTTTGGTCGTTAGTTTCCAGCAGATATGACTGTGACCAGCGCACAGATTGATACATTCTTAGCTATTGCGTGCATTGCTGTATGCCTGCTCGCTGGCTCGTATTCAGTTGCCGGCTCACCGTCAGCACGTATCTAAAACGGTTCGCCTGCTCTGGGCTGCAGGTTCGACATGTAAAAGCACATCCCGCCTAGCTAGCTCTGATTGGCGAACACCTGGCAAACCTCAGCAGGAAATACGTTTCCCCAAAGTATGGAAAGGTCAGGCGGTAGTCACTGCCTTTCCGATCTTCTTTCCCTCCTCTCGCACCTACCTGTGTACTTTCTCTTTTGCGCTAAGGACTCCTGGTTAGGCGCCGATCTGGAATCCAATGTGATGAGGTCTGTTATCCTGTAGCGGCTGTTCAAGATCGCAGACGTCAATAACGTCATCTGCTGTTGCGTCACTTGCCAGCCCGCTGTTGACCATGCGCAATGCATGTTTCTTCAAGGCGGCATGCAAAATGTTGCGCACGCTGCGAGCATTGGCGAAGCCGAGAGTGCCACACAGCGAACGGAAAATCTCAGTTAATGCCGTAATTGCCGCTTCTGAGAGCGAATAATCCGCACGGGCAACCATCATTTTTGCAATATCCACCAGCTCCTCAGGCGAATAGTCCTCGAAAATGACGTGAGTATCTACCCGAGAAGCAAAACCGGGATTAGTTCGGATTAGTTCGTCGATTTCCTTGGTGTATCCAGCCAGAATGACAACAACCTCATCTCGGTATTGCTCCATGTGATCCAATAACGCCACAATTGCTGCTTGGGCGTCGGCGCTGGGCTGATTGATGGAGTATGCCTCGTCAATAAAAAGGATTCCTCCGCGCGCTTGATGAAAAGCCGCACTGACGGCGAGGGGATTGGCGATCTGATAACCACTTACCGGCACGAACAATCCAGTGGCAAGCACCCCGGCTTCGGCAAGCGCATGACCGACGAGCCTCGCAACCTCAGATTTTCCAGTGCCGGGGTTTCCTTTGAAAGCCATGTGAAGGGGGAGCGGGGCGGTACGTTTTCCGGCGTCACGTCGTTGGCGTGCATGTGAATGGTAGGTCAAGTATTCCGCTAGTTTTGCCTTCACATTGCTCAGACCGATCATGTCATCCAGGGATAATTCGCTTAATTCTTTTTGACGTTGGGCTGCGTCAATATCCATAGCTTGAGCTGCCTGACGAATATCTGCTTCGATAATAAGGCGTTGATCGTCGTTCTGATTCTCCGGTTGGGCGGTTATCGCAGTCCTGGCCATGCTGGTTGTGTGCTGCGCAGGCATCGAAGTAGTAGCGGTATCTGTAGCATCCGCAGCACAAACAGCAGGAGTGCCCACAGCAGCAGTTTCCTCGTCGGAACTCATAATGGAGCGAGATAGCCGAAATTCCTGAGCAACCAGGGATTTCTCAAAAAGTGAGCGCACAAAACGGGCGTTTCCTTGGTCACTGGGTACGCCCATCCGTTCAAAAACTTCTCGGGCGAAGCTGTGTGCCTCAGGGGTTAAATTGTGCTCAATCTGGTTCACCATGAACTCAAAGATCGCGAGTTTTTCTTCTGAGGTGTAATCCGGAAAGTTAATCACATGAGCTATCCGAGAGCGGAAACCAGGATTGGTTGCCAGGAGCTGGTTGATTTCACGTCGATAGCCAGCAAGAATGACCACGGTATTTCTTCGGTTGATTTCCATGTAGCTGATAAGTTCCGAGATGAACACCTCGCGCCCGGTCAGGGCGTATGCCTCGTCAATGAAAAGCACTCCGCCGCATGCGCGTTCTAAGTGATCGCTGGTGAGGGATTTTCCCGTCACGGTAACGACCCGAGCTTCACTAACCAGATGATGGGCTTTGAAAAGATCGGCGATACGAGTGGCGAACTCAGTTTTTCCAGTTCCTGGTGCACCGACGAAAGCCATGTGCATAGTGGGCAACGTGACGGGAATACCTGAGTTGATCTTGCGTTTGACGGCGATCTGCCGTCCGATTAATGACTGAATGACCCGCTTAGGTTCAGTCAGCCCGATAAGGGCGGCGAGGCGTTGTTGGGGGTCGGGTTGCGCGGTGTGCTGATCGAGTTTCTGATATTGCGGGAAGTCTCGTAAGAGGATCTCCTCGCGATACCACTGGCGATAGGTCTGCTCTACGCTTATATCGCCTGAACGGTGGGCGTGTTCAGAAAGGAGCTCTAAGGCGCGGTCGTTGAGTTCAACGCCGTCGGATGTGGCGCGCATGTGCAGATATTTGTGTGCTGCATCGTGATCGCCTAGCGATGGGGCAGCGAGTGGGCGAATGACTTGAACTATCCCTGGCAGATAATCCTGTACGAGTTGGAGGACTTCCTCGTCGGTGGTTGTTAGCACGATAATGAGTTGGAGTTTTCCTTCGTATGGTGCAATGACACGAAGCCACTGTTTGAAATTTTCTGCGGCAGAACCGCGATCGTTGACTTTTCCTAGGGCGTCAAAGCGACCGTATTTAAGCACGAGGGTATTGCCCAGCACTCCATTTAGCGCGGCGGCGGTGGGAATGAAGCGTGGGTGTTCGAAGGAGGGGCGCGGTACGTCGAAATCGAGTTCAAAGACGTGCCCTGATATTCGGTTCTGCGCTGCCAGGGCAGATAGGAGAAGCGTTAATGCGGGGATGTGCCCGGTATCCGTTGCTTGATGAAAAACATAGGAGACGGGGAAGCGCAAATTCTGAGATTCGGTGAGTTCGGTGCGCGCTACAGATTGTATGACGGCAAGTTCGTCCATGACGGGGGAGTGCCAGTTATTCGGCGGTAGTTCGTCGATCAGTGTTGGTAAGGGTTTGGAATCGTCAATAATCCAGTCTGTTGCCCAGGTGGAATCGTGGAATATATCGGCAAAACGAGTCAGGCCCAGGCGTGCCATATTTGCTTTGCTTAGCTGACCGAAGAGGTATTCGCTTGGGCGGGTAAACTCGCCGGCATTAACGACATGTTGGGTAAAGCTGAGCTTTTCGGGTGTAGGTAAGCCCCACTTTTTCAGTGCTTCATGCGTAACCTTAGTCAAATCCTGTTCGCTGGTGTGATCCCACGAGCTGAGGATATATACCGCAAGGGATTCCTGACTAAATCTGGAGGCGACGGGTATTGCAACAAAATGCGGATCACTGAGCTGAGTAATATCGCTGGGTATGTTACGGCTTATCGAAGCGAACGGATCTGCGTCAAACTTTGATGGGCGTGACGGGAAAACGAAATGTACTTTGAAGAACTGCACGATATTCCTTATGTATGCATTAGAGGGGACGAAAGACGGGTGGAAACGGGTGTGATTGACCAGTAGTCATTGATAGCAGCTAGGCCAATTGATGCCAGTTGCCAGCGCTAATTAGCTAGTTGCTAGCGTCAATTAGTAGGCGTGTGCGGGTCTCTGGGGAACCGACGGGTGTGCTGCGGCAAGCTGATCGTGAGGAAGAGGTCAGGTGTAATGCTCCTTTGATTTCAGGTGGTATCGCTGAGGGGGGCGGAGGTTGCGTGAGGCTGCGCAAGGCTTCCGGCGAAAGGTAAACTTTGCCTTTTATGTACGGCGTGCTTACGCAGGGCAAATCCTGAGGAAATGGGGTGTGCTTTACCGTAAAACGCGCCTGTGCGAAGCGAAATATGCCTGGCAGCAAGAGCTGCTGTGTAAAGCTGGCATGTCTGCTATCTGCTCCCCGATGAATCAATGCGTGTTGAGAGCCGATCAACAGGCGTTACCTCCAGATCTGACGATGAAGTTGGCTTTGGCGGGTAACGCCTGATGGTAGCTGCTAGCCGCGTGCTATAGGCAGCGCATTTTTAGCACGCGGCTTTTCGTATCGCGTTCCGTATTTCCTCATCAATGTTACGGAAAAATTCCTCTGGGCTGAGGCGCGGATCAACACGGTTGATGAGGTCATCTAGAGCGAACTCGGTTACTTGCGTATTGGTTTTGCGGAATTCTGCGGCGGCGGTGTTCGCAAAGCGTGCGCGGCTTTGGCCTTCAAAGGAGAGCGGATGGGTGACGTATGCTGCGGTGCCGATGCCGAGTTGGTGTGCCAGGTGGGCTGTTTCTATGGCAAGGCTTGTTCCGGTCGGACCGCCACCACCAAAAACGATGATGAATTGGGTTGCGGTGTTCGCGGCTGCTATAAGGTGTTCGTGTTCGGATTCAGTAAGGGTGGTGGGCTCGGTGGGAGCCGCAGATTCGTTTGGTTTACGGTCGAGATAGATGACGGTAAAGCCGTCTTTTTCGAGTGGCTGTGCAATGTTCTTACCGGCACTTCCGGTTGCAATAATGAGTTTCATGGAATGTTTCCTTCTCCTCACGGTCTTATTGACCTAGCTCAGTCAGCCCGCAGGAGGTTGCCGATCGGCAACGCTTACCCCGCGAACCGAACGACGGTAAGCGTTTCAGGATAGCAGAGGGGAAAATCCTGCGCAAGCGTCCTGTTGGTGTGCTTTCTGTAGTGTTAGAAG
Organism: Trueperella sp. LYQ141; assembly: GCF_046599555.1. Taxonomy (NCBI): domain Bacteria; kingdom Bacillati; phylum Actinomycetota; class Actinomycetes; order Actinomycetales; family Actinomycetaceae; genus Trueperella; species Trueperella sp. LYQ141. The sequence goes on from NZ_JBKIWQ010000001.1 coordinate 107,888, forward strand.
CCGTGAATGTGCCTACATCATCCTCGGTGTTTAATCAGGGGCTAAAGACGCGGGTGCGGTTATGTACGTTCTTTTCTTTCTTTATTGCCTCCCCTTTGTGCTCTCAAGATCTAGCCGTCTGGTTTTCCTAACCTGCTAGCGACTTCCTACTGTTTGGCGTGCGCTAACCGACCAGCCCTCACGGTCCTATCTACTCCAAAGCGCCATCAACGCCGAGCCGTATCCGTCAGTTCGTGATGCGTGGCTAAACGGGGTAACAGCCCGATGTTTTGTATGAATAATGTTCCTATGTAATCGGCTATTTCTCATGTTTGGTAGGTGTTAGCAGCCATCCGCACGCTCGAATGAGGTAACGCGTGGGGACGTGTCAGCGCTATTTCCCGAGAAAATCCTGAATGCGTTTTCTGCGCAATTGGATTCGTCTCGTCATCTCGCCAATGAGTTCGTACCAGTCTTCGCGACTTTGAGGACGCGGAGATTCTACGCTGTGACCAGGAAGCAACTTCGCTGCCAGTCTTCCGTCTTTTTCTGCCAGCCAATCATCCAAAAATAGATTGTTAGGATCCTTAGAAATCATCTCCCGCATAAGATCTGCCAGATGTATTCGCTGTTCCTTGGACGTTTCCCCGAGAAAGGCGCAGTTATTCTCGATGAAGTGATACGTTGATAAATCCCAATAATCGTCGGTTTTCCGCGGTATGCTTCTTCCCGTATTGAAACCATTGGGCACAATCACCAAATTTGCCAGCGTATAGGCTTCCCGAATGAATTCAGCTAGCGGCTCGATGTACTCTGCCGTCGCAAAACCGTATTCTTCATCGTAAAAATGTTCGTTGATAAAATCCCATCGCCAATTACTATCACCAGGCCATAATCTCATGGCTCTCCGGTATGTGGTGGCGATGGAGCACATCCAGTCCCCTTGAACCACTATCTGCCCAGCGGCATTTCTTGGGGAATCCTTAGGGTCCTCTCTTTTGACGCACTTATATGTGGGGTTCTTAAGCCAAAGCTGATAATAAAAATCCCATGCGTATGCGCCACCGTCTGAATCCTGATGAGGGCATCCAAAAAATCCAGTAGTGCTATCTGGTCGGCAATCGCATGTGGTAGGCAGCGGGGCATAATATTCGAGCCATGCTTTCACATGCGCTGTTCCAGGTTTTTGCTCATCCAATTCCGGATTCGCGCTAATGAGGAAGGTGTGAAGATCAAATACTGTTTGCATGGTTTTCCTTAATCGAGGTTGTACGCGTGAGGCGGTATGTCGGCGTTGTGTAGGAGGATTTTGCGCAGCTATACGGTGATTTCGATGTGGTTGCCCTCGGCGTCGAGGATCACTGATTCGTAGTAGCCATCGCCGGTTGTTCGTGGAGCGCTTTCTAGCCGGTATCCGGCTGCAGTGAGTTGGCGAGTTTTCTCATCTACAGCTTCGCGGCTACCGACGCTAAAAGCGATGTGGTGGTATCCCAATCCCTGCCCGCTAGCCGAGCTATTGCGATTGTCATTGTGCATAATTTCAAGACGTGGTCCGTCGGAAAAAGTTATGAAGTACGACGAAAAGCCAGTGCGCTCGTTGACGTATCTGTTATTGGATGTGCCGTCGAAATATCGCACAAAGAATTCTCGTGCTCGCTCAAGATCTGCAACGTACACGGCGATGTGTTCAACCTTCATGCAACCACTTTAGACCAGGGGGGGGTGAGGGCAATAGAGGGCAATAGGAAGAACAGAGAAAGGCAGGAAGAAAAGCGAAAAGAGCGCCGGAGAATGAAAGCTTCACCAACCGTCGGGCAATCTCCGCGCATGGTTATCTTCGCTATCACTTATGATGACTCTATGGGAATACCGGGAAGTGAGGAAGTGGCTCTGAGTCGGCCTCGCGCAATATACGCCTGGATGCGCTGCCACGGATGGCTATTTCGACCGTTGTTACTGCTTGCCGTACTTGTCACCTTAGGGGTCGTGACCTTCTTCCTGTTCGACGCCCTGGAGCCAGGCTCGTATCCGGCTCAAATCAATTCCGCGATTATCGGATCTCTCGTCACTGTTTTTATCGCGTTCAGCGTCGCCATTGTTGCGCTCTGGTCGCAGTTCGCCCAGCGTCACGACGCGAGAAGGCTGGAGCGTGTTCGCCATGATTCTCGGCAGCGTCGAGCCATTCAGGTTGGGCGTATGCGGATTCCAGACATTATCGCTATCCGCTCAGCGCGCAAAGGCGTTGATCTGCGCGAGATTTGCCCGATTGAATGGCATTGGAATCCAGACCCTCGACCGTTATCAGATGATGCCCGACGTGAAGTTGAGGCTGTGCTGCCGTCGTTGCAAGAAAAAGCGGAGAAAAGAGGTGTCGTTCTGACGAATGGTCCGCGTGTTGATCTAGTTCGTGCGATTCCTTTTATGAAGACATCCACCCAAGAAGTAAAGGCGGGTGGGCGCAAAGATCTTGCGGGTTTACGGTTAGAGGTTTCCTCTGGAGAGTATTTCGATTTTGTTTCGACGGCGGCGCGCCTGGAAGCGAAGGCAGCGGCTGGCGAGGGTACCGTGCGCGAATTTCTCAACGTGCACATCGATTGTATTGAAGAGATCCATCGCTTGCCTTTCCTGGCTTCGATGGGGTCGGGAACTGTTGTGCTGACGAAAGATCAGCAGCTTGTTGTGGGGATACGAGGAAATACTTACATTGCTAGTGGTGCTCGTTCTGGGGATTACGCGGTTGATAGCCCGCGGAAGGTTCATTTCATTGCGGAGGGGATGCTTCCTGACGATATCAGCACAGCGGATGATCCAAGCGAGATTGCTTCGCGCAGAGGCTTAGAAGAGGAACTAAATATTGGGTTAACTCGGGGCTGTACGGGTCGGGTTGTTGAGCATGCGGCGACGGGATTTTTTCTCGATACATTGCGGATGCAGCCCTGTTTTTCGTATTTTGCACAGATTGATCAGACCTTTGACGAGCTGCACACCTGCCATGTGATGGCGCCAGATTCGTGGGAAGCCTCGAATTTGGTGGCGTTACCGTTTTCGCTGGAACGCCGCGATATGCGGCAGTTATTGCTCGGAAGCCATCCTGATTATGAATTGGCGTCGAATCACGCTGCCGCAATGTTGTGGTTTGCGCTCATCTATCGTTTTGGTTTTACTGCTGTACGCGACTATCTCACGACGCCGTTCCTGTTAGAGAAGTGAGAAGTGCCCGAGCTGTAATGCTGTGTTCCCTGCGGGTATTTTGGCGGTTTGCGGTCGGCTGGTAGGCGGGTTGGTAGCGCGTATCTTGCCTGAGATCTGTTCCGATGGGAATTGCTCCATTTTGCGTGTTGTCGCCTAACGCTCTGTGCTGTTATCGGGATCTTTTCGGTTTATGCCGAACCCCATGCTGCGCTTTGTTGTCGGCAAGCCGAGATGCAATGTGCTCTTGCTGTTTGAGTAGCTGGTTTGTAGTAGATCTTCAGTTGATTCGGGTGCAGGATTGGAGGGGATTAAGGAAACGTCCTTTTGTTTTAAGACGGATCTGGGCGGGATATAATCAAATTGGCTGTATTCCTTAAAGCCGGCGAATAGCTCTTTGCGATGGGAGTTTACTGCATGTCTATCGTCATTACCGAAGAATTTGCTGCGGCTTTAGCACGCTTAAACGCGAGAAAAAGCGTGTTGATTACTGGTAAAGCGGGCACCGGAAAGTCAACGCTACTTCGGGAGTGGATAAATTCAGCCCATAATCGCAATATTCTCGTTACTGCTCCTACAGGTGTGGCAGCGCTAAATATTGACGGGTTCACAATCCATCGTTCTTTCGGGTTTCGCCCTGGGATGTATCCTGATGATCTTGCGGCCGGCGGAGCCTGGAAACCGACATCTCGTATTCGCAAACTACTAAAGACTATAGATGCTCTTGTTGTGGATGAAATTTCCATGGTTCGGGCGGATTTATTTGACATGATGGATCTTGCGTTGCGTGATATACGTGATTCGCAAGTGCCTTTCGGTGGTGTGCAGCTAGTGCTTGTCGGTGATCTGCTCCAGCTTCCACCAATCGTTGACTACAAGGAAGCTCGAGTTTTTGAATCGCGCTGGGAAACGCCGTTTTTCTTTTCATCGCATGTTTTCCGGGAACTTCACGTGCAAAATATCCATCTGACAACGGTATGGCGGCAAGTTGATAGTCAATTTCTGGAAATCCTCAATCAAGTTCGTGAGGGGAATGTTGGTGAATCTGCGCTTGAGGTGCTAAATCAGCGGGTGGATCCGAACTTCCAGGCCCCTGACGGGTGGGTTACGCTTGCCTCCCGCCGTAACAGAGTGGCTCTTATTAATGAGTCTCGTCTTGACGAACTTGACACTCGCCAATTTACGTCGCAGGCCCGTTATACCGGCAAATTTGATAGTGATTCCTTCCGTAGCGGTAAGTTCGGTAGCAATTCCTTTCCTGGCTCAGAAGAGCTGACCTATGCGGTTGGCGCTCGTGTTATGACGATTAGGAATGACGAAGATGGTCGCTTCGTTAATGGCAGTTTTGGCACTATTACTCGCGCTACTATGCATCGCATTACCGTCCGTCTCGATCACAGTGGTGAGGAAGTCGAACTTGGGAAACATACGTGGGAAATTAAAGAACCCACAGTCACTGGAGGCATGCTCAGCAGTGAAATTATCGGCACAGTTACGCAGTTTCCCGTCATTCTTGCCTGGGCGATTACTATCCACAAGGCGCAGGGTAAAACAATTCCGAAGCTATTTATTGACCTTTCTGGTGGAACGAGGACGGAAGGGCAGTTCTATGTGGCGTTATCGCGGGCGGTAGATCTGGAGAATGTTCGGTTCAGTGCTCCGGTTAAAACCGCTCATATCCGTGCGAATAATAGCTTGGTGCGCCAGATTCGTCGGGAGGTTGAGACGGGTGAATCAACTGATCGTCTAGTTCTGATGTCTTTTGATGGGGTAGATTTTGGGATCAGTAACCACCTGGCCCGTGTGCACGTTATCGTGCTGGAACGCGGAGAAACGGTTGCAGAGTTTGGGTCCTGGATCAATCCGATGGCAGATCTGGGTGATTTTGGCGAACGGAATAATATTCCGGTTGGCGGTTTAGCGCTTGCCCCTGCTCTGGGAGATTTCTGGCCGTTGCTGTTGCGCCAATCTGCCGGTGCGCTTGTTATTGCGGATGGTCTGCCGATGGTGGAGCGAGCGGTTCGTCATCAAGAAAAAGGCATGGATCTCGCACTTGGGCATGGATATGACGCATCTGAGCTGGATATTGACGTCTCTGGTGAGGATGTGATGCAACGGTGCCGAAGTATTAGAGATGCTCTGATCCGTAAACAGCAGTTTTCCGCGTATGGGCATCTTGTTCCTCCGGCGGCTCAGGATACTGAGGGTGCGGTATTTATTCCGTCTTGGGCTCCACCAAGCCCTATGGTGTTAGATCCTCAGCGGGCAACGGCATCGGATCGAGCCTGGGCGGCTTATTCTGGCGGTGAGACTGAGAACCAGGATCGAGATGAGCTTGTTGAAACTGCAGAATTGCTCTCGGCATGGGCGCTATCGAGAGGGTCATGGACGGCGGAAGAACTGGCGGACGTGCGCCAGCGTGCGGTCCGTGCCGGTGTGACTCATCTGGACCTGCCGAATGTTGAGGAGCCGGACGGTAAAGTTGGAGAGCTTTTAGCTCCTGGAACTCGCGTCGCGTTTACGGGGGTTAGGGATCTTATTGGTGGATTTGACGATGATCGACTCAAGCAGATCTGTTCGGAAAGGGGATTGACCTATGCGGCGGGAGTTTCCCGGACGCGCTGTGACGTTTTGGTGGCCTGTGATCGTGCGTCTATGTCGCGAAAAGCTCAGAATGCGCGAGAGTATGGGAAACCGATCGTCACGTGGGAGGCATTTGAGGAATGGTGCGCCTCGGCAGGGTCTGTGCCGTCTGAACCGATGACGGTGTTGCCGCAGGAGCAGATAGAAGAAGCGGAGGTAGTGCGCGAGCTGCCGGTGTGTGACGATTTGCGAAATTCTACGGTGGAGGTCAAGGCTAAGGCAGAAGTTGTGGAAAAGGCGGAAGAGCCAAAGATGACGGAGCCTGTGCGTTGGGAAACCCCGGAAGAGTTCCTTAAAGAAGGGATTCGAGTGGCTTTCCGTGGCTCAACCATTATTGGAAACAAGCTGTATCCACACGGTGAAGCCTTACAGAATGTTTGCGTCAGCCTTGGGATTGAGTATAAACAAGCTGTAACAAAGACCCGTTGTGATCTTCTGGTAACAGACTCTGCTGAGGGTAGTGACGGAAAGATGAAACTGGCACGTCGCTACGGTACTCCGCTGATGCGTCAGGCGGATTTTAGCCGCTGGGCAACTAAACAGCTTGATGATGAAACCAATGTCGATAATGCGTTTGACAACGCAGGTGGCGTTTCACCGGCACGTCTTGACGAGGAGATTGTTGACGATGTTGATCGCGGTGATGTGCGAGAGGTATCGTGCGATGGGGTGCACGGTTCGGAGTTGAACTCAGCCTCTTTCTCTCCTTCTCGGCGCGGGGCGCCTCCTGCTTATATGCCACCTATTAGTCCGGTATCGTCGCCATCTTATGACGAGAAGGTAAACTCCTTTCGTGATCCGGCGATCTCAGGATTATCCAATGCGGCGTGGCTTAATTGTGGTGGAGTGAGTGTGCCATCGTTGGAAGCAAGCGGGCGTGAAGAATTAGAAACGGGTGTGCCTGGCAATCTGAAAACAGGTAAATCTGGCGATGAGGCAGTGCGGAAATGTAAAAAATACGCTAAGTATGCTCTCATTGTATTTCTGCTGATACTGCCGGTTGCGGGGTTGGCGCCGAAGTTACCTGTGTTAAATAATGTCGGAGCCGTCATGGTACTTGTATGGTTTATATTCCTTGGGTTTATGACGTACTTTGGCATTATTGCACTGATTGCTCGAAGGAAAGAGAAAAGATTGCAAAGGTAGCTGTTAGCTTATGCGCAACAGCGGTACGCGCTCGCTGGCACGGTAAATTACGGGTACGAGAGGCGTGGAATCTGTGGGATAACTCAGCTCGTGGCTTTTTCATACAAGGTAAACAGGTGGGCGACGATTTCCTCTTCGCTGCAGTTTGCGGGCAGACCGTAGGCACGTTCCACCGCGACGTCGAGGGCTTTATGTGCCTGAGTGAGCTCTGGGTAGAGCCAGTCGTTATCGGGATCGTAGAGGTCAGCTAAGGTGGCGTCGGGGTATTGGGCGCGGGCATCCAGCACGGCTTGTGCGGCTGTTTCGATAGCTGCGCGCTGGGCATCGGTCGGTTTTGGCCAGACGAGGGTGTTATACACGATGGTGTTGGCGTAGCTGTAACGCATTTCTAACCGACCAGCTACCGCTCGCATCCAGGCATTATGTACGCGAGACATTAAGGCCCCGAACACGTATAGAGAATCTGACATAACAAAATACAGCTTGTCACCAGGGATCATACCGTTGGTTACGAAACCCATTGGAATATAACGCCGACGCTCAGAGGAAACTTTTGGAACCCCAATATATGTGCCATTACCTTGGTATCGGATTTCATCGAAGAGCCATGGGGTAGCTGCTTTTTTCTGAGTGGCGACTTTTGAAGACTGTAAGCGCATTTCTCGCACACCTTCAACGCGCGCCCGTGTAAGAGGCAAATCTTTCAGGTGATGAGGTGGGCAATCGACTAGCCACAAACAATAGCGAGGGATTCCCTTAATAAATTCTTCACCCATGGAAAACGGTTTTATCCACTGGGCTGCTGCTGGTTCAGCTTTGATTAGTTCGTCTCGTTCGGCTTGAGATAATAAAAGATTTCCTCCGTCGGTTGGTTTACCGCCAGCAATCATAGGTGTAGGTGCACTTAACGGCTTGCTTTGCTTGCTGATAAACACATTGGGAGCAGGCGCTAAATAGGCGTTGATATTTGCGGGGTGCTCAATCGTGACTTCACTGTCTTTGCTATGGCTAAACAATATCTTTGTTTCACGCTCTTGATAGCCAAACCCCACAACCACCACATGCACATGCGCGGCGTCGTTAGAGTCATTCGTCCACACAAAGGAGCGATGTGCAAAGTTAATTACCAATCCGTCAGCAAACAACGGTTTCCACAGCGGCTCTACCTGTTGGCCCTGCGTGATGGAATTAGAAGCAACGAGAGCAGCCTGCACGTTCGTGCCTTTCATATACTCAGCAGCCCGTTTGAACCAGCACGCTACATAATCCAGCACTCCACCGGACTTGCCCATCACCCGCAAACGGTCAGCTTTTTGCTCGGGCGAATGGTTGGAATACCCCACAAACGGCGGGTTGCCAATGATGTAAGTGCATCGGGGGGGGGACTATTTTCTGCCAGTCCAGCTCTAAAGCATTACCCTGCACAATATGCGCCGTATCGTGCAAGGGTAAATCTTCAACCACGCCATACACAATAGATTGTGTTTCCGCATTCGCTTGCAGCTCGGCAATCCATAAGGCGGTTTTGGCTACGTTAACCGCAAAATCGTTAATCTCGATGCCATGAAATTGTTGCAGGGAGACTTTCAAGGGCGAATATTCTTCAGAGAGTGCTAGCATGCCTTGATGATTTTGCAGTTCAGAGAGAACTTTGTTTTCCAGTTTTCGCAGTTCAATATAGGTTTCAGTCAAAAAGTTACCCGAACCGCAGGCGGGATCAAAAAACGTCAAGCCAGCGATTTTATCGTGGAAACGCATCAATTGATTACGTCGTTTCGATTCGCTTAACCTGTTAGTATGCAAAATTTCTTTCAACTCATTTTTGAGATCATCTAAAAATAGCGGATCAATCACGCGGTGAATATTCTCCGGTGATGTGTAATGCATACCGCCGGAGCGGCGCGTTTCCGGGTTAAGCGTAGATTCAAACACCCCACCAAACACGGTGGGAGAAATTTGCGACCAGTCCGTGCCTTGGGAAACTTCATTTAATAAAAAGTCCACAATTTCGGCAGTAAAGTTAGGGATCTCCACCTCGGCTTCAAAGAGACCCCCATTCACATACGGAAATTCTTTTAAGGTTTCAGCGGCATAAGGGTCGCGCTGATCGTCTGGAGTTTTTAGATATACGAATAATTCTTTGAGCGCGAGCCGCACCATTGAGGCTGGTAGCGCACGTAAATAGCGATAAAAAGAATCTTTTTTGAACAGCCCTGCATCTTCAGCAAATAATAAAAATACGAGCCGCACGCATAATACGTTTAAGCAATGGCGGGCATGAGCTGAATCGGGGTCTACATATTGTGCACGTAATTTATCGTAAAGCTGACCAATTAACCGACCGGCTTCTACCGACACTTTGGTTTCTCGGCGACGGCGCGCTAGTTGCGGATCGATAAGAAAATCAAGCAAATGTAACTGTTCAGGCAGCTCAGCAAGCGTAAATTCTTCGTAGTTTTGGGCGGGATTATCAGCGTCTAAATTATGAATTCTAAAAGTACCAAAATCACACACAATAATCGTGTTCGGGCGTTCAGAATTACGCAACGAATCTGCATAACGTTTAGCCTGTTCAAACGGGGTAACTAGGGTGCCTTGTCGCAACTCAGGTTTATCTAAATTTACGCCCAGTGACTTTTGTTCCACCACAGTTTTGGCGTCTCGAATAGTTACATCAATAAAACCGCGTGCCGTTGTCGCATTTTCAAAACGCACATTAGTGGTGACGTCTTCCATCCCCACCACATTGCCTAAAAGCTCCAACCAAAAAGATGCGGTATCGCCTTTTTCGTAACCGCGCCCAGCCCACTTTTCGGCAAAGCGCCGGGCGGCTTGCTTTCGCTCTAAAGCGGCCTGTTGCGCCATTTCAACTCCCTGGTTAGTTGGTTGGCAGTTAGCTCTGGCTGGCGAATCGCCGGATACTGCTGCCTGCCGGCAGGATCTTGTGTGTGGAACCTTGCGGTGGCACTACCAATTCTGCCACATGCTACTTTTGCCGGAAAACACTGCCTGGGTTCTTTGGTTTGCTCACATGCCTAACCGCGTCTAATAGATTGCTGACGTATGCCTGGCCTCTCGCCCGCTCTTCTGATGCTGCTAGTCTCGGGCGGGGCGGCTCCTAATGTTATAGGTGGGGCACCTCCTAATGTGCGGGAAGTATCTGAGTATGCGGTGCTATCTCGTATATGCCTGTTTGAAATAACGCGGATATGATCTGGCTTTGCTTGTGGCTGTCCTGCAAAACGTCGTCCGCCAAAAACTTCTTTGTCAAGAAAGAACCCTTGGAAGCAAAGTATAGAAATCATGCACTCACTGGCCCTTATGTGGGTTTTCGCGAAGGTAACATCCAAGTTTTCGCAGATGTCATATCCAATCTGACTGGCTTTTATTTATGCAGCCAAGAAAGGTCAACTCGTTCTCGTTGCCGCTGGAACGGGGATTTGTGTAGACCTGTTTGGCAATAACCGTCGGACCGCCCATAAAGGTGGGATGTCGGTATTGAGATTGCCGTATCTGCGGCGCTTCGCTTATTCGCAGTTTTCCGCGCTATCTCGGCATTTATCCTTATCCGTATTTTCCGCGAGCACCCAACAGGTGAGGCGGCAAATAACCAATTAAATTTACTATCGCCTGCACATATTGCCCGTTAGTATTGGGAGCATGAAACGCCTGTGGTCAACGATGACGGTCGCCTTTGCCGCGACTCTTCTACCTCTTTCCGCCTTCGCTGCTTCACCAGAGCCCTCGGCAGGTACAGCTTCCCCAACAGACCCTGCCTCCACGTCGGCTACTGATCTGACTACGAGATCAACCACGGTTGCTTTAGCGGCAAACGATAATAACCCGACGCCGGATGCTCTGCGCGCGGCCGATGCCTCAGTTGACGTGCTTGCCATCCAAGACGCCCACGAAGTCGAACAGCGCACCTGGAAAGATGGCAGTAAACACGGAGGGCTTGCACAACTGGCCACAGTTCTCGCTGCCCAGCGCGCCGCCAGCGCCAATACCATCACGGCCTTTGGCGGGGATTTAGCGGGCGGAACCCTGTTTGGCGCGGTCTACCGCGGAGAGCCGTTCGTCGATGCGTTTAATGAACTCAAGTTTGATGTTGCGGGATTCGGGCAGCATGATTTCGATTTCGGGCTTGACCACACGATGTCACTTATCGAACGGGCAAAATTCCCGTGGATCAGCTCGAACCTGACGGCAAATGGTAAGCCCCTCAGCCCTGACGGAACGGTTGCAATTGTTGACCGCGGTCTACGGGTGGGTTTCCTATCTATCACCGGAAATATGACGACGACGGCTGCCTCCGCGCAAGTGCAGGAGCGCGATTGGGTGCAGGCCAGTAAAGAAGCGGCAGCAGCATTAACCGCTCAGGGAGCTGACGTTATTATCGCGTTGACCCAGCTTAGCAATGACGAAACCCAGGCAATCATGCGGGAGGTGCCACAGATTCATGCTGCGGTTACGGAGGAAACGAGCGGCTCGTCACCGGCAACAGTTACCCAGGTAGATGGGCGCCCGATACTGACGCCGGAGGCTGACTATGGCACAGTGGCGCGGCTGCATATTGTGCGCTCTGCAGGCAAAATTTCGGTAGAGCCGAGCTTTATTCCGGTTGACGGGAACGTCACTCCCGATAGTGCGTGGAGCGCAAAGACTCAGCAGTACATGGACGAGTTGAATCAGCGGCTATCGGAAAAGCTGGGTGTTGCCCCACAGGGTATGGCACGCGATGTCGTCGGGCCAATTGTTGCCCAGGCGTATCGAGAGCATGAGGGCGCCGATTTTGGTTGGCAAAACGGTGGCGGGATTCGTGCAGAAATCCCTGCCGGTGACGTCACCAAGCGAACAGTGCTTTCGGTGTTGCCCTTTGCTAATAGCGTGATTACGATCCGGACGAACGGGGAGCATTTGCGCACCGCTTTGGAGCAGGCTATCGCCTCGGATCCGAAAGGGAATCGTGGGTTCCCGCGTCTGGCTGGCTTACGGGCAACGATTGATCTGACCGCCCCGGAAGGCCATCGGGTGACTGCGTTGACGACGGAGGATGGAACGCCGATCTCTCCCACTGGCTCATATACGATCGCTTTGACTCGTTATGTTTATCAGGGCGGGGATAAGGTGACGGCATTCCGAGGTGATGAGATTGTATCGGCGGATCCAGTGTTGGATGCTGAGGCCTTCGAGGCGTATGTGCGCCGCCACGGAACGCTGCTGCCATTAGATAACAATGCAAAGCCCACTCCGGCGCCCGCTCCCTCTCCGGTAAATCCACAACCGGAGAAGCCCTCAAATCCAGCTCCGAATCCGATGACCCCTGGCACTCCAGGTCCGCGCGGATCCGGCTTGGCGGCCACTGGTCTAGCTGGCGGGGAGCTTCTTGCTGGGCTGGCGCTTGTGGCTATCGGTGGCGGATTGTTGCTGATGCGGCGTTATCGTACCTACTGAGAGCCTCTGCCCCCCCCCCACCCAGCTAGTAAGCGCGGTGAAAAACTCGATTTTCCGTCGGTCTTATTGCGAGGATTTATTTATCGTGACGTCATGATTGGTTGCTAACCGTTACTGGTTAATAGATAGCAGTAACGGGCTTGTAACTCTATTTCCCCTGTTTGAACGCGATGATGGGTGTGGATAGCAGTACGTATGTGGTGCTCAATCTCAAATCTCACACGGTTGAAAGATATATCCGATATAGCGAGAATAGAAGTTGTATGCAGAGCGGGGTGCCCTGTTCTGCATACAAGCACATCTGGAGAGAAGTGAAAGAAAGACTCATCGGGATGTGAGTGCGCATAGTGGCGTGTGAGTATTGCGATGAGTTCGAGATGGATTGGCAGGAGAAGCTTTATGTCGGGCTGGCGACGGTGGGTAAGTGTCGCTTTAATGTTCGTCTTAATGGCAGCAATGGTAGAAAGTCGCTATCAACCGGGGTTAATTGTTTTTGGAGTACTGCTCCTGGCATATGGCGTTTACCGTTATCGTTTCTTTTGGAAATACCGTTCTGCAGAGCTAAGCCTTTCCCCAGCTTTACAGAGTACGCTGACGCGAGAACCAAGTCATGGATTCCCGCTTGCCTGCTGCCTAATTGCGGGTATGAGCATTATTGCCGCTTTTGGCGGCTCAATGGCACAAGATTACCAAGCCTCTGAAGCAACGAAAGTCAGTTCTTTCTCCTCCTCAGCATCTGCTAGAAAACCAAGCGCTGCACCTACTCCGACAACTGAAACAACACAGGATGTTGTGATTAAGCAGGTAGCTGGTCGAGAGGCATTGACGGTTTTGAATTCGCTTGATGTGAAAGATCCTCTGCCAGTTGTTGGGTTTTCAGAATCAGAGTTTGGCGAGGATTGGGGGAGCGTAAATCGCGGTAACTGCGATATGAGAAATCATATTCTTCGTCGAGATCTCAAGGATGTCATCATTCAAGAGGGCACGAATGAATGTGGTGTTCTTGCTGGTGATCTCGTCAGCCCATATACCGGAGAATGGATGCGCTTTGAGTTTGGGCAGGATATGGTTGGCGTTGACCATGTCGTTTCCCTTTCAGATGCGTGGCAAAAAGGTGCAGCTAATTTTCCGGTTTCGACGCGCAATGATATAGCTACCGACCCGATGAATTTACTTGTTGTTGATGCTGCTTCGTTAGGGCAGAAAGCTCATAACAATGCGGCGGGCTGGCTGCCAGCACATCAGTCATTTCAATGTGAATATGTGGCACGGCAGATCGGCGTTAAAGCAAAGTATGGTTTGTGGGTGAGTCGAGACGAAAAAGCGGCGATGACGCGGGTGCTCAATAGCTGTTCGGGGCAAAAGATACCAGCCGCCGATCAGGCGCCTGATGTTGAGCCAAATGGTCCTAAGCCTCAGCCCGAGCCTCAGCCGGAACCGACTCCGGTTGTGGAAGCTGCGCCCTCACAGCCGCAGCCACTATATGAACCAGCGCCCGCTTATGAATCTGCTCCGGTTTACGATCCAGCCCCTGCGTATGTGCCCGATCCGGCGCCTGCTCCGACGCGCACATATTATAAGAACTGTACAGAGGCTCGCGAGGCAGGTGCTGCTCCTATCCACTTTTGGGAGCCTGGTTATGGGGTCCATCTTGATCGTGATAGAGACGGGATTGCCTGCGAGCCAAAGCCGTAACCCATTAACGTGATTTCTAAAAGAGATAAGGGTTTATTGATGTGGGCAGTGGGCAACATAGGAGAGCGGCAGGCAGCATGGATAAGCCTAGGCGGTAAGTGCCATAGGTTATCGGTTTGAGGGCGTAAGCAGCACACCCCCACCCGTTTCCTAATCTCGTAACGCCCCTTGCGTCATCGTGTTACCGATAAGCAACATGGATTATCAACTGAGCTGCGAGTAATTGCCCGTGCCCCTAATCTTGTGTAGTGCGGCTACGCCGTCGATACTCGCGGTGTTATGCTTTAACTGGTATGCGCGTTTAGCCCTACCTTGCGGCTGAGTATTGGATCCCTGCCAGCTTTTCCTAGCATTAAGCGGCGTCCCATACCTTTCCCTGCCATCACAGCGAAAATAGCTTCTTAACAATTCGATAAAATCATTGACTCCTTAAAATCCTATATGATATATCTAATAGCAAATATGTCGATGGTGACATATAGAGCTGGCAAAGGAGACAGACATAAATCTGCAGCGGCTGCTGCGTCATACGCAAAAACTGCTGTGCACAACAAACGAACGACGGATGCTCTCTTCGCGTATCCATGCAAAGCGCGCGAAAAGGGGATCGTGATTGGAGAAGTGCTGTGGGTGGATGTACCTGTGAAACTGACCGTCCTCGTCTGGTAATGACGTTAGGCGACCTATCGGGTGTAGGACCTGAATTAGCTATCAAACTGCTATCGAATGAAGAAAATCGTCGGAAAGCCAATATTTACCTCATGGCTTCACCGGCAGAATTACAGCGATTTGCCGACGAGCAAGGCGCAACAATCCCAACTGCCGATCAGTTCGGCGACGGGAATATCGTGCTCGTCGAATCAAAATATGCCGATCAGCCGGTCGAACGGGGCGTGGCCAGCGTTGCTGGTGGCACTCGCGTCATGAGTGATCTGCTCGATTGCCTAGCGATGTTCAAAGACGGCAAAGTTGATTCCATTATGTTCTTGCCGCTGAACAAATCCGCATTGCATGACGCCGGCATGCACGAAGAAGACGAACTGCGGTGGTTCGCTAAAGAACTCGACTATCATGGCACCACTTCGGAGCTAAATTTCGCCGGTTCGCTGACGACCTCTCGGGTGACCTCGCACTGTGCCATTAAAGAGGTATCCGAGCGGATTAATGCGCGCTCAGTCTATGAGGCGATCCGGCTACTGGACGGCGTGATTCGGGGCAGTGGCGTGGATAATCCTCGGTTGGGCGTCTGCGCATTGAACCCACATGCCGGTGAATCTGGGCAGTTCGGTCGGGAGGAAATCGACCATATTGCGCCCGGTATTGCCTTGGCGCGCAACGAGGGTATGGACGTGGAAGGTCCATTCCCCTCCGACACGATCTTTATTGCCGCTCGCGACGGTAAATACGATGGCGTGGTCACGATGTATCACGACCAAGGTCAGATCGCGATGAAACTCATGGGCTTTGACGGCGGGGTGACGGTTCAAGGCGGATTGCCCGTTCCTATTGCCACTCCGGCACATGGCACGGCATACAACATCGTCGGGCAAAACAAAGCGAGTGTTGGTCCGTCCCAGCGGGCTTTCGATATTGCTGTTTCCTTGGGCAAGCGCACAATGGAAGAGCGTAAGGCTGCGCAATGAGTACCACGACGTCAGATAATTCTGTGGTAGATGATCGCTCTGATCGCCCAGCCCCGACGCGGAAATTCGATGTCGGCGAATGGGTTGTCAAATGTGTTTTCCTCGGAGTGGGAATCGCCGTCCTCATTGCCGGGCTAGGCTACGGACTGCAAGATAAAAACGGTCTGGTTGGCCCGGGGCTTATGCCTTTCGCTGCTGGGTTAGTGACGGTAGTGGCATCGATGTGGGATATGGCGAGATCCTTGCGTGCTCCGGTTGCCGCGGTGGCAAGCGAAGAGCCTACAGCCGCAACAACAGATGGGTTTTGGGCAAAGTATGCGAACGTCATTAAAGTATTCCTCGCCCTTTTCCTTACTCTCGTTCTCTGCCGGTTTATCGGCCTACTGTTATCGCTATGCCTGATGGTTGCCGGATTGATCGTCCTGGTTGAGAAGCGCCCCTGGTGGCAAGGGGTGATTGCTGGCGTTATTGCTTTCCTTTTCGGCTATGGCGTCTTTGTACTCGTCCTCGATGTGCCGCTTCCAACCGGCATGCTTGATCTGGTTTAAGGAGGGCAGCTCATGCTTGACAACATTATTTTGGGATTCCAGACCTCGCTTACTCCCGATAATTTGCTGTGGTGTTTTATCGGTGTGGCGCTGGGTACCGTCATCGGCATGCTGCCTGGTTTGGGTGCGACGACGGGCGTTGCTGTATTGTTGCCACTGACCCTGAGCATGGAGCCAGTAACGGCGCTCATCATGCTTGCCGGTATTTACTATGGATGCCAATATGGCGGCACTATTGCGGCGGTCCTTATCGCCACCCCAGGCGACGCGAATGCGGTGGCTACCGTTATAGACGGCTATGCCTTAGCGAGAAAAGGGCAGGCGGGCAAGGCGCTCGCGATTGCCGCAATTGGTTCCTTCATCGCTGCCATCATTTCGCTGGTACTGCTAGTACTCGTTGCTGCTCCGATTGCGACCTTTGCCCTTAAGTTCGGCCCTGCTGAAATGCTGGCCATTATGATTATGGGCTTGCTGACGATCATCTCCTTCTCCGGCGATAATCTCGCTAAAGGTCTGGTTATGGCGGGTCTGGGATTGTTCCTATCCACGATTGGCATGTCCTCAGGCTTTGCACAGTCGCGCTTTGCGTTCGGCAGTGTCAACCTGCTCGGTGGTATTGACTTTGTGGTTGTGATGATCGGCGTCTTTGCCGTCGGTGAAGTTGTGAGCCAGGTCGGTGCTGGTGGGGTAGCGCCAATCCGCACGAGAATGCGCGATATGGTCATTAAGCGACGCGATATTCAAGAGTCGATGCCCTCGATTTTGCGTGGCTCTGGCTTGGGCTTCCTGTTGGGATGTTTGCCGGGCGCTGGTTCAACGCTTGCCGCTCTCGTCAGCTACGGCGTGGAAAAGCAGACCAGTAAGAATCGTGCAATGTTCGGCAAGGGGGCAATCCAAGGCGTTGCGGCGGCTGAGTCGGCAAATAATGCGGCGGCGAATGCGAACTTCGTGCCTACGTTGGCGCTCGGTGTTCCGGGTGGTACGACGACTGCGGTGTTGCTGGGAGCATTCGTGATGTATGGCGTCCAGCCGGGACCGCTGCTATTCCAAAATCAGCCGACTTTGGTGTGGGGCTTGTTGACGTCATTCTTCATCGGTAATGTCATCTTGCTGATCCTGAACTTGCCGTTAGCTCCGGTATTCGCTCAGGCTTTACGGTTGAACTACTCGTTCTTGTATCCGGCAATTTTGTTCTTCTCAATGATGGGCGCTTTTGCCGTCGGTAATAATCTGTTTGCTCTATCTATCTTGTTCCTTGCTGGTATCGCCGGATTCTTCTTGAAGAAGTACGACTATCCGACGGCTCCGCTCATTTTGGGTCTGGTTTTAGGGCCGATGGCTGAGCGCGCATTGGTTCAGACGTCCTCGTATGCGAATGGTGATCTGACGATTATCTTCCGTGAACCGCTGGCTGTGGGCATTTTGGTGCTGACCTTGCTCATTATGTTGGTGCCGACGCTGGCTAAGCGAGTGAACTCGATAGGGCGTAAGAAGAAGGCGCGTGCTGGCGCAACTTCTGCGACGGAAAATCCCGCAGTAGAAACTCCTGCGATGGAAACCTCGGCAGAAGATGTCGTGGAAGTTGAGCTAACCAAGGGCGAAATAGCTGATGAGAAGCTTGGTACGAAGAGTGTAGACGGGTGAGGTGTATGTGCGGGATAGCGCAGTGGGCGTGAGCGTGCAGATTCGGCGCTGTGCCTCATAGCGGTGGATCCAGATTCCGGTGCGAGTGCGTCAGCCGTGCTATCCCGTCATCGCCTGATAGTAACCAGAACTAAAAACAACTAAATAATCAACTGTCAATGACGACATATTGAGGAGTGACATCATGATGAAAAAGCGTGCGTATGCGGCTATTGCTGCTGCTGGCCTGCTCGTCGTATCCCTCGGTGGCTGCGGCAAATCAGGCGGTTCAAGCTCGGAGGGCGGCTCGGATTTCAACCCGGGCAACCGACTGACGATGATTGTGCCGATGGCCCCTGGTGGTGGCTCGGATCTATCTGGCCGAGCAATTGCCTCGGGGTTGGAGAAAGTTATCGGTAAGTCGATCTCGGTAGAGAACCATCAAGGCGGCGGTGGCGCGGTTGGCTACGCCGGCTTCATGGGTAACGAGGGCAATGCCTCGTATTTGCTAGCAACGGAGACGGCGCTGGTGAATCTGCCGTTAACGGAGGATGTGCCCTTTACGTGGCGCTCCTTTACCCCGATTATGAAGGTTGGGCAGGATTCGACGATTATGGTCGTGCCGAAAGCTGCTAAATATGCCACCTGTGCTGACGTGGTGAGCGCAGCGAAGTCGGGAGCTGTTAAGGTTGCCGTTTCTGGTGGCGTGACGGGTAATGACGCAATCCAGTTCGGCTTGATTGAGAAGGATCAAAAGGTTCAGTTCCAGCGGGTGCCGTATGAATCCGGTGGAGAAGCTATCGCGGCGGCGCTCGGCGGGCATGTTGATGTGGCGCTGACGAACCCGAGTGAGGTTATGGGTCAGTTGCAGTCCGGTGATCTCAAGCCTTTGTGTGTTATCGCTGATAAGCGTTATGACTATGAGGAATTGAAGGACATTCCGACGACGATTGAGCAGGGGATTAACGTGACTTTCGCTCAGTTCCGCGGTGTTATTGCGCCGGGCGGTATCAGTGATGAGGCTAAGGCCTACTGGATCGACGCGGCGAAGAAGTACGCTGAGTCGGATTCTTTCAAGGAGTACATGTCCTCGAACTATATGCAGACCGACCCGCTATTCGGTGATGATTTCGTCAAATATTTAGAAAAGTACGAGGCGGATCTCAAGGCTGGTTTGGGGGAGGCGAAGTAGCTTCCTGATATATGGCCTAGTTGTTTTGTGCTGATGGAGGGGGTGCGCCTGCGGGTGTGCCCCCTCTTTTTGCGTGTTGGGTTTGTATAGCCAGTTGTGTGTTGGGTTTGGTTGTAGTAGCCAGCACGAGCTTTGGGTGATACCTCGCCTTGATATGTGCCGTTGTGTTGTGGGTAAGTATGTGCCTCGTACGTCGATTTCGGTGAGATGTCATCAGTTGGGGCGCCGTCAGTTATCGTGCTTTTAGGGCTCTATATCTCGTATTCCTTGTGCGTTGATGTTAGTAAACTGTCAAAGTATGTAGGCAGGGCTTCCAGCTTATCTTGCACCTAGGTGACTTCTCTCGATGTTTTTCAGTTTTTAATGTCAGATTATTGACACGCCGGTCTAATGGGGTTATATTACTAACAATTAGTACTGAATAAGTTACTAATTTTTCATCAGCGTCGATGTGTTACATAAAAATAAGAGGTCGCCAATGTCTGCCGTACTTACTATCTGCGCCATAATGGGCGTTATCGCTGCCGGATATTTCTTAATTAAAGGTCACAAGCCAGTCATCGTCTTGCTACTTACTGGCATTATCCTGACGGCAGTTTCCGTCATTGCTAAACCGGATCTGCAACTCCTCGACGAGAAAGCGACTTCTGGCTCTCGTTTCTTTGATATTTTCACCCTCTTTGAAAAGGTGGCTGGTAGTCAACTTACTGGTGTAGGTCTGATTATTATGGCAGCAGGCGGTTTCTCGGCATATATGAATAAAATCGGCGCCTCGCGCGCCCTGGTATCAGTAGCAGCTCGACCGATTGCGAAAATACATAAACCTTATCTGCTACTGATGGTTGCCTACCTACTCGGGCAGGTGCTCTTCATGGTTATCCCCTCCGCCGCCGGGCTGGCAATCCTCCTGCTGGTTCTTCTGGTACCTATTCTGACCGAAGCAGGCGTGACCCCAGCCGCCGCTGCCGCAGTCATTGCGACCTCCTCAGGCCTGCCAATGGGGCCAGCTACCGGAACGACGGTTCTCGCAGCCGACACTGCCAAGATGTCCCCCGTCGTGTACTTCACCCAAAATCAGCTTCTTGTTGCCGTTCCTGCCATGATCGCCGTGATGTTGACCCACTACTTCACCCAACGCTATTTCGACCGAAAAGGCACAGAGGTGTATCAAACCCCGGTGCTGAAAAAGCAAGCCCCGAAAAATATTGCGCCGCGCTACTACGCGCTGTTCCTGGTTTTGCCCATCGCTATGCTCGTCATTTTTAGCCCGCTGACGAACGACAATATTGAGCTATCGACGGTGACGGCTTTCTTTATTACCTGGCTATTGGCCGTTATCGTGGAGTTGATTCGCCGACGTGAATCGGCGGTACTGGCAGAATCCACAGAATTCTTCAGCGGAATGGGCTCAATGTTTGCGTCGGTGGTGTCCTTGATTATCGCAGCGCAGATATTTGCTCAGGGAATAACCCATACTGGTGTTATTGCGCACCTCATTGAAGCTACCTCAAAAGTGGGTGCCGGAATGGTGATCGTGACGATCCTCTTTACCCTTATCGTTGGTATCGTGACGTTCTTGACGGGATCCGGTGTTGGAGCATTTTCTGCTTTTGCCAAGCTCGCTCCCGATGTTTCTGCCGGATTAGGCGGATCGACGGCAGCTCTCGTCACCCCAATGCAGTTTGCCAGCGGGCTATTCCGATCATTTTCTCCGATAGCAGGAGTCGTTATTGCTGTTGCTGGTGGCGTCGGAATTTCTCCCATTGCACTCGTTAAGCGCACACTTGCGCCAATGCTCGTTGGGATTATCGTCATGCTGGCAGCCTCCTTGATCCTGCTCTAATTACTCCAAACGCAAAGGAGAACATCATGCCAATCGGTGCTTTGAATTCCTCGCTAACCCGCAAGGGGTATCTCAGCGATGAAATGGCTGAAATATGGGGAGAAAGAGAAACAATTGCGCGAGTCGTAGAGGTAGAATCGGCACTCGCGGCTGTGCAGGGTGAACTCGGTATTATTCCGGCGCGCTTTGCGGCAATAATCGTCGAATATGCGTATATGACTGACGAGTTAGTGGCAAAAATTTCGGCTGGAAAAGTAGGTAATCCACTTGTTGCGGCACTCGATGCGATTCGCGCACAGATCCCCGAAGAAGCCAGAGGGTTCGTGCATTATGGGGCGACGAGTCAGGATATTCTCGATACTGCTCGGGCGCGTCAGATTCTGATGGGAATGGGCGTTCTTGATGAAAAACTTAAGGAGCTCATTGGCAGGTTGCGTCAGTTTGCAGGGGAACATGCGCAAACGTTAATGGTGGCGCGCACGAATGGGCAATATGCCCTGCCGACCACGCTCGGTATGCGGTTTGCTCGTTGGCTACGCGAGCTGCAACGGGCGCAGGCGCGGCTGGCGCAAACAGTTGAGCGTGCCGCAATGATTCAGTTCTCGGGGGCTGCGGGGACGTATGCGGCCACCGGAGAGCAAGGCGTTCGTGTGGCGCAGGCGCTAGCTCAGCGTTTAGGGCTGACTTTTGAGATTGTGCCTTGGCATGCTTCGCGCGACGGGATTACGGAATTGTGCTGCAATCTGGCGATTTTAGGGCAGAGCTTGGCAAAAATTGCCGAAGATTTATTTGCCATGCAGCAATCGGATATGGGAGAAGCCCATGAGCAGATGGATGCGCATAGTTCCGGCTCGTCAGCAATGCCGCAAAAACTTAATCCGTTTACCACGATGAAAGTCAGCGTCAATGCTCGGCTGGCAGCCGGTTTAGCGGCGACGGTTTTGACTGCGCCGCCAGGAACTTTTGAACGGGATCATCGGCAGCTAGAGGTGGAACGCGATGCGCTGGGGCAAATTTTCACCCATATTGATGGTGCCCTGACGAAACTCCTAGGGTTGTTTTCTCGCCTGAGTTTTGACGTGGAAAAGCTGCGCGACGGGGTGAAAAATGGCGGTGAGTTGCTGATGAGTGAATCGGTGATGATGGTGCTCGCGCCAAGGATTGGCCATGAGGCGGCGCATGATCTTATTCAAGAATTTGCGAAAGCCCAGCGCAGTGAAGGGATTTCCCTGGCGGAGTATATCGGGCAACGCACGGATTTAGCGCTCAGTGATTCGGCAGTTGCAGACCTGCAGGAGGCTTTAGATCCGCGATCCTATTTAGGGTTATCTGTTGATATTGCCCGAGGAGTTGCGGCTGGAGAGTAGCGCCCGGGAGCGTGGTCCGTCGTCAGTTCTTCGTCACTGATCTATGTGAGGAAGGATGAAAAGTTCGAGTTGATCGATGATTTCCTCGATTTCGCGGGTGCGCTGTTGGGCGAGATCAGGGTTGTGTTCGGCCATAGCGGCAAGGAGGGCTTCTAAGACGACGATCATGCTCGCGCGGCTCTTAAATCGCGCGGAGGAAGAATGTACTGTCAGCATGTGGTCGGCGTGTACTCGCAGTGGCGTTGTTTGCCGGTTTGTCAGCAGTATGGTCGTCCCGCCTCGCTGTTTGACGGCGTGCATTATGCGATACATGGCAGCGGAATGGCGGTCGAAGCTGGTTACGAGAAGGACGGCATTTTCGCCGGCATCGAGGAGGTCGTGGGCTGTCATATCTATGCCAGATAGTAGGCGAACATTGGGACGTCGATATTTTGCGAGCAGTGCAAAGTAGGTCATCAGGGAGCGCCCGCTTGCAAAAGAGGCGAGGAATAGTGGGCGGTGAGGGTCGGAGACTAGGGCGGCAACAGTGTCGAAGGTTTCTGTTGAGATATATTCGGCGGTTCGTTGCATATCGGTGGCGGCTCGATGTAAATGATCGCCGACGAGGTGTGTGGCTGCGAAGCGGTGGGGATCTTCGCGTTGCAGGGGGCGGTCAAAGTTTTCTGCCACTTCGGCCTGAAGTTGACGAGAGAAATCGCGGAATCCGCTGTAGCCAAGGGTGCGAACGAATCGAGTTACGGAAGCGGTGGATAGCTGGGTATCTGCACAGATTGCTTCTAGGTTGCGGAAGGCTAGATTGGGGTATTTTTCCACGAAATAGTCAGCAAGCACCTGTTGTGAGGGGGATAGGTTGCCTAGTGTACTCAGGCGGTCAAAAAGACTCGTGTTACGTCCGGTGCTCATAGACGTATTCTAGGTGAATAGGGGGAATGCTACAGCTTGACCTTGCCCGTCTGATAGGTGTGGCTCGCCAGTAATAATTCGATATAGTATATTCTTATATAGAATTATAAGCGGGTGAGAAGAGAGGCTGAATATGCGTCGTACATGTATGGGGCACGTATTGGCTCAGGCAAAACAACTGGCAGACCGGCGGTTTGCCCGAATTTTGAATCAGCATGGAATTGACGCTTTTAATGGGGCGCAAGGGCGAATCCTGTATGTGCTATGGCATAACGACGGGCAATCTTTGCGGGAAATCGGGCAGGCTACCGGCTTAGCTGCCGCCACTTTAACGTCCATGGTTGACAGAATGGAAAAAGCTGGGTTGGTTTCCCGAGTGCAATCATCTAAAGATCGACGTACTACGCTCATTCGCTTATCTGGAGAAGCCCAAAAGCTAGAAGAAGCCTATTATGCGGTTTCCGACGAGATGGCTGAGGCGTTTTTTGCGGGCTTTAGCGCTGAAGAACGTCGTATGTGTGAGGAGCTTTTAACTCGTGCGGTGGAAAATTTGAAGCGGTTGGAGTACTCGGAGTAGTTGGATCAGTTGGACTCGTTGGATCGGTTGGAGTAGCTGGAGTTGGCAGGTTTGCTGAAATAGCTGGGGTGCTGAGTTGGTTGGAGTAGGTGAAGGAAAGGTAATGCGCGAGCTGATTATCAAAGAGATCAACGTCAAATCGATTATGACTAAATCGCAGCTGCCAGTTGGGGGATATAGCGTCAATCCTTATGTGGGATGTGCTCATGCCTGCCGATATTGCTATGCCTCGTTCATGAAGCGGTTTACTCGCCATCCGGAGCCGTGGGGCGAATTTGTGGATGTGAAACAGTGGAAACCGCTTAGCGACCACATAAATATGACGATCAGCGTATTGTCATCGGTTCGGTAACTGACGGGTATCAACCAATTGAGAAAACGTTTCGCCGCACTCGAGCAATCTTGGAGCAACTAAAAGAGTCTCGGGCAAAAATTTTGATTTGTACTCGCTCTGGGTTGGTGACGCGAGATCTAGATTTACTAACGACCATGCCCGACGTCACCGTAGCCTGGTCAATTAATAGCCTTGAGGAAAAATTTGTGCGTGATATGGAGCATGCGGCTACGATTAAACGGCGTTTGGCGGCCATGCAGGAGCTTTATCAGGCCGGAGTGCGAACCGTTTGTTTTATTTCGCCAATTTTTCCGGGCATCACTGATCCCGTCGAGATTATTGAACAGGTAAAAGATCGGTGTCATTATGTGTGGCTAGAAAATCTGAATCTGCGAGGCGGTTTCAAGAGCGATATTCTCAACTATATTCGGCAAACTCGCCCTGGATTAATCCCGCTCTATCGAGATATTTATGAGCGTAAAAACTATGAATATTGGGACGAACAGCTACTAGATATTGAATCGTATGCACAAAAGCATGGGCACCAGCTTTTCGATAATTACTTACCCGATCATCGAATGCCGCCCGGAAAACTCGGAATTATCAACTACTTATATCACGAGCAAATTAGAGGTAGTGACAATACTGGGAAAAGGAATAAAGCCTCGTAATGTGGGTGGATTAGGGGCTTTAAGGGTTGCGATAGGCGCGTGTTCGTGAGTAGTTGTGGCGTGTTTTTGTTTTGTAGGTAGCCGAATTGGGTGGCGGTAGGAGCGTTGTGGCATTACATTCGGGTGTTGCTCGGCGCAGGATTCCTCTTATTCGCACTCGCGCTGTTTTGGTGTTGTTGCTGGTGATTGGGTATGTAAGGCGTCAGGGCAAAGCAGATAATCCACCGGCAATTAGGTATTGCAGCGGCAGATTGGGTGTGATACGTTTCATTAATCCTATGGCAAAGATGTTTTAGGATTGCTAATCAAATAAATCGCAAATGGTGTTTAAGGAGCTGTTTGGTTATACGGTCGTGAGGTGCGAGATGAAAGTAAACAAAATCCTTGGAGCAGTTATCTTTCTGGGGCTAGCGTTTGGAATTATTTTTCTTGGCGCGTGCTATAACCGAGTTGATGCTATGCAGAAACTTTTCGCAGCGGGTGTAGGCCCTTTACCTGAACACGTCATACGGGCGATGCAGTGGATGGAGTATTCCGTTGCTGCGTTTGCGGTTTCCGCAGTCAGTGCTGGAATTCTCTATATTCGTAAGCGGCGATAGGGTGTGTTCCTAGCTCGGGCTAAAGATTGCTGTGCGGGGCGTTACGTGTGAGGTAGCGCCCCGCGCGTTTAATCGTGAAGTCAAGACGTGTTTGCTGCGGCGGGTAGGAGGATGCTGCTGTGTTGAGGGTTGCTGGGGATTAGCCGTTACTCGGATATGAAGCGCTAGGTATTAAAGGTGATTTTTTGGGGGGGGTTGGCTGGCTTCCGGTTGCAACTACGGGCAAAACATGACGTCGTCTTGTTTGTAGTAGATGAATAACCAGTCTGGCTCTATATGGCATTCTCGATGGCTAGAGTTGCTGCTTAGTGCGTGATCTCGATAGTTCCTGGTGATGGTGTATCACTTGCCAGGAGGTTGACGCTTGCTCTCAGCTTATCGAGTTTTTCCGTATTCATTAGCAATTTTAAGTTGCGAGAAAGCACGAGGAATACTTAATTGTGTAGCCGTGGCATTAACCGTCCTCGCTCAGTGCCGCAGCAAATGATTCACGCGCAGTTGTATGGCCAGGAACGCTAGATTTTTGCAATCCGCTCTGGTTCCAACATGGCGGCAATTGCCTCGTGATCAGGCTGACCGAGCTGGATGTGAAAAGGGATAGCCGCTCGCGAATAGCGTGACGCACGAAGATGTTGAATGTAGCGGAGATGTTCATTCTCATCTCGCCAAACAATTGCTCTGCTTCTTTTTCAGGGCTTCATCCATGTGGATGCTGATATTTGTTGTAGCCATATTGCATCTCCTCGCATAGGGTGTTTGCACGAATAAATTAATGATTTTATGGCGATAACAAGTACACATGAATCGTAGACCGGCTCTGAAACGTTGTTAGCGCAATGCGTCATATGGTCTGAGCTATAGTGGTGTGGTAGCTCCGCAGATTTTCTTGCTGGATGTGGCGTTGTAGTTGATGCTCTGGTTAACTCTCAACGAATGGGTGTTGTGACTACTTGATGGAAACATGTGCGTTCTGTTGGTTTTCTCTTAGGCATATGTATTGTCAGCTCTTTTGTTCTTGAAAACATATGTTTTAAGTTCCTAATTCTGAGTGTTTAAGGTGTATGTTATCTGCTATTTTTGGCCACTGGGCAGAAAATAATTCAGCAAGTATCTAGTAGAAATGTGTCGAGATAATTTAACAAGTACAAGACTATGAATCTTGAGATGGGAGGGCTATACTGGAGAAGGTAACAGATAACCAATAAGAATCGTCACAGCTTTAAGGCTTGGTATAGGCGATTCGGATTTCTCCTCGGAGTCAGCTTGCTGGCTCCGATTTTCACGTTGATTCAGCGTTGTCCTGTTGAGATTGTTGATCTCTAGTTAGTGGCAGTGGTCGGTCAAAATATTCGAGCTGATAAGGTAAAGCTGATTATCTAGATAATGCGCGCAATCCTATCAAGTTTTTATTTGAGAAATAATCATTCTGAGAAACCTATTTCGCCAAAAACTACTCTGCAATTATGTTACATATAGACCTATGAGTACGCGCACAGTAATGTCTGATGAACAGAAAATGTATCGGGTGGGAATTGACGTAGGTCGAAACTCTGTTGGATTTTGTGCACTTGAGGTAGACGGGAATTCTGCTCCGTTGCGTTTGCTCGCAATGAATACGATTATTCACGATGCTGGTGTCGATCCAGATGCTCAAAAGACTGCTGAAACTCGTCTAGCTACTTCTGGTTTGGCAAGACGTATGCGTCGAGCAAAGCGTCAACGTCGTAAGCGGCTGCGTGATGTCGAAAATCTAATGGAGGAATTAGGGTGGCCGATATTAGACGTCCCGCAGGCCGATGATACTAACCAGTCCTGGGAAAACCGTGCAGAGTTAGCGACCTTTTATATTGAGGACGATGATACGCGCAAGCAAATGCTGGTTTCTGCTGTACGTCATATAGCGCGGCATCGAGGGTGGCGTTCTCCCTGGCAAAGAGCTGAGGCGCTGTCAATCCAAGATAATCAGATCGTCAGTGAGCAATATTTGGAGCTTCACCAGAGAGTTCAAGAAAAGTTGGCTGTTAAAGATCTCCCTGAGGGACTGACGGTCGGCCAGCTGGTATGGTGTCTGTTGCAAAAAGAAGCAGTGAATTTAAGGAAGAAAAAGACGGCGGAAAAGAGCGGAACAATCCCATTACTGCCTCGCCTCATGCAATCCGATCAGGCGCGTGAACTGAGAATAATTGGAGAAGTGCAGCGCTTAGATGAGGGTCTTATTGCAAGGTTGATTCATGCGGTATTTGCTGCCAAGACTCCCCGGGGTTCGGCGAATGAACGAGTTGGTAGAGATCCGCTTCCTGGACAAAAACAATACCGCCGTGCTCCGAAAGCTCATCCGGTATTCCAGGAGTATCGTATTCTTAGCGTGGTCGCTAACATGCGCGTTAAGATGCCAAATGGTGAGGAAAAGTCATTAGATCAAAGCCAGCGGGATCGTGTGGTGGATTTATTGATGACGTGGGAGAGGGAAGAGCGCCCTTCCTGGGCAGATGTGGCCGATGTGCTTGGTCTAGAACGCCACAACTTACGTGGAACGGCGTACGAATTTGAAGATGGGGAGACAGTAGCAGCTCGTCCACCGATTAATGCAATAAATGAGATAATACGTGCGTGTAAAGTTAGAGATGTACGAGAGGCCTGGCGGATATGGACGCCAGAGCAACAAGGGCGTTTTATCTCACAACTTGTCGGTGATCTTGACATTGATATCCCTCTTGATGGTGAGGAGAGCGACGATGAAATCGTCACTTTGCTGAGATCTCTTACTGAATCAGATCTTGACAAGCTGGATGCTATGCGTTTGCCTGCTGGACGTGCGGCATATTCGATTGAGTCGCTCGAAATTATTAACAAAGAAATGCGAGAGCGCAATTGCGGTGTGTATGAAGCTTTACATGCAGCTTTTGGTATCACGGGTGATTGGAAACCCCCAGCCGAGCCTATTTCGGCACCATTAGGGCATCCAGCGGTTGATCGAGTACTGAAGATCGTTAATCGTTGGATTCTTATGGCAGAGCAACGGTGGGGTGTTCCAATCGCCATCAATATTGAGCATGTTCGTGATGGGGCGGTTCCAGAGAAACAAGCTCGGGAAATCATGTATTCGTACAATATTTCGGCTAAAGAGAATGAGAAAATTAGTGACCAGCTAAAAGGACTGTCTGATAGCAGTGGGATTCAGCTCTATCCTGCTCCAAGTAGCGCAGATATTCGTAGATATAGAGCGCTTCAACGGCAAAATGGTGAATGTTTGTATTGTGGAGCAGAGATAACTCTATCGACTGCGGAAATGGACCACATTGTTCCACGTAAAGGTGAAGGATCGTCGAATCGGCGAGAAAATCTCGTAGCTGTTTGCCGTGATTGTAATCGTGATAAGTCAAATCAGCTGTTTTCGGTATGGGTCGCAAAGTGTGGTCGCGAAGGTGTTTCTAGTGCGGAAGCGTTGCGGCGGATTAATTTTTGGATTAAAGACCCTGATTGGAATGCGTCGTCATTTCGAGCGTTTAAGAAGGCAGTAGCTCAGCGTATTAGGCAGAAGCAATCCGATGAGCCAATTGATGCGCGCTCAATGGAGTCAGTGGCGTGGATGGCGAAGGCGCTTGCTCATCGTATTGAAGCGCACTTTAGTTATTGTCCGACTCATAAGGTATCAGTACGGGTGTATCGAGGTGCACTAACATCTGAAGCCCGCAGAGGAACTCGTTTTCGCCATATCGAAATGATTGGTGGACGAGGAAAGCATCGTATGGATCGGCGGCATCATGCGATTGACGCAGCAGTTATTTCAATGATGCGTCATAGTGTTGCAGAGACTTTGGCTATTCGCAGTGAGTTGCGAAGAAATCAAGAAGATACTGGATCTCAACGTACGTGGAAAGAATTTGTTGGAAGGGATTTTGCTGCGCAGAAAATCTACGCTCAATGGTTAGAACATATGTCGGCTTTGGCTCAGCTCTGTCAAGAGGCGCTGAATGACGATATGGTGACTGTGCATAACTATTTGCGTTTACGTCCCGCGGTAGGGGCTATTCATGAGGCAACGATTACCCCGTTGGTTTACAAAAAACTCGGTGATAAATGGACACGTGAGGAAATTGATCGAGTAGCTTCAGGTGCGATGTGGGTGGCGTTAACACACGATCCGTGTTTTGTTTGGAAGACGGGAAAAGTTGAACTACCAATAGACCCTGAGCGTAGAATCCGGGTTAATGGAACAGAGTATAGAGCAGAAGATCTGATCCCGTTATTCCCTTCTAAATCTCCACAGATTGTAGTGCGTGGTGGTGCGGTGAGCATCGGAAATTCCATTCATCACGTGCGAATATATCGAGTTCGGGAGAAAGCAAAATCGCGTTTTTATATGATGCGTGTTTTTGCTTCAGATCTTAAACGAGCACGTAGAGAAGATGTGTTTGCATGGGAGTTGCCGCAATATTCAGCCTCTATGCGGGATGCTCATATAAATTTACGGATAGCCATCCGCGAAGGTAAAGCGGAATATTTGGGATGGTTAGTTCGCCATGATGAGATTGAATTAGGTTCTCTCCCTGAGATGGAAGGGGTAATAGGGGAATATTATCGCGTATTGCCTGAGACGAAACGATGGAAGATAACTGGATATGAAGATTCCTCTAAATTGACGCTTAAACCGATTTATATTTCTGGAGAAGAGTTAAGCTCTTTGGACCGCGATGCAAAAGCCTGGCGAGATGAGGGAGGGAGACGAGAAAATGTCTCACCGCCGGTCTTTAGCTGCGAAGATATAGCTGCGATTTCTAAGGTTGTTAGCAGTCGAGGATGGCGTGTGGCAGTTAATTCGCTATTTAAGGATTACGGGGTAATTAATATTAACCGACGGGATGCTCATGGGCGAGTACGACGATACTCTTATGCAGGCCATTTGCCTGTTAGCTGGTGTATAGAGGATTAACATGCAAGAACTATGGCAGGTTCTGGATCTGTCAGCTGCGCACTGTAATCTTCGTAGTGAACGAGGCGCAGTTGTGGTTACAGCAGAGGGTAAAGATCCTGTGCGGATTAGTGTCAGTGACCTTGCATGTGTGTTGCTAGGAATGCATGTTCGTCTTTCTGGTGCAGTGCTCCATCGTTTAATGCAAGAGGGAACAGCCGTTCTGTTATGTGACTGGCGGGGAGTTCCAGAGGGTGGCGCGTATAGCTGGAGGGATCACTCGAGAATTGCTGCACGTCGTCGTGCACAAGGAACCCTGTCACTACCTCGCCAAAAGAATGCATGGAAAATAATTGTTCGTGAAAAGATTTATAACCAGGCTATAGCGCTTGAGGCGATTGGGGAGGAATCGAGATATTTACTCAATCTTATGAGAAAGGTTCGTTCTGGAGATTCAGAGAATATCGAGGGACGTGCAGCACAGTATTACTGGAAAAAGATTTTTGGTCCATCTTTCACCCGTAACGCAGGGAGTCGGGCAGGAATTAACGGGTTACTGGACTATGCCTACACGATTGCGCGTGGACATGCTATACGAGCAGTTCTAGCAGCAGGTTTAGAGCCAAGTTTTGGAGTGTTTCATCGTCATCGAGAAAATATGTTTTGTCTTGCAGATGACATCATTGAAATTGTTCGACCTGCAGTCGACCTTGGGGTGTGGAATCTTATTGAAGCTGGAGCAGTTGATGTGGTCGATTGTCGTGCAGAGCTTGTTGCTATAGCTGCAGGTACTTTTTCGCCAGAGGGGTATACAATCCCCAGCGTGCTGGAAAGAGTGGCAAAAAGTTTTGGGCAGTATGCAGAAGACGATGAAGCTGAGTTTGAAATTCCCTCATGGAAGCCCTGTTGTGGTGAGACCTAGTGGCAGATGATCCGATGTGGGCGCTAGTTATGTTTGATGCTCCGGTGAAAAGCGCTGAGCAACGAGCATCTGCTACGAGATTTCGGAACACTTTATTAGATTATGGCTTTAGTATGGTGCAGTATAGCGTCTATGCAAAGTATTTACCCACAGGGGTGACTGGAGTTCCGACTCTGCGTGCAATACGCAATCGTGTGCCGTACCAGGCAAAGGTTCGTATTCTGTTTGTTAGTGATCGCCAATGGGCAAATATGCAGAGATTTTATGGAGAAATACAGGAATTTCATGCGGAAAAGCCGCAACAATTAATGTTTTTCTAGCTTATTAACCCCAGATTGTGGCTTAATTGCAATGAAAAATGGCATAGCACAAGTATATCAAGGGGAAAGGTAACAGATCCCCAACTCAAGAATCTCGATTGCCGCGCGAGAGTCAAGTATATCAAGGGGAAAGGTAACAGATCCCCAACTATACGAGATGTTCCTCGATAACTTTTTCAAGTATATCAAGGGGAAAGGTAACAGATCCCCAACTGGTCCACGGGCAAGCTCCAACCCCTACCAAGTATATCAAGGGGAAAGGTAACAGATCCCCAACGCAACGATTCGAGAAGCAACTGGTCAGACAAGTATATCAAGGGGAAAGGTAACAGATCCCCAACGTCCAGGGGCGGGGAATGATCTCGTGAGCAAGTATATCAAGGGGAAAGGTAACAGATCCCCAACGTTTCGACCAGTGGGCCGCTGGAGGTTTCAAGTATATCAAGGGGAAAGGTAACAGATCCCCAACACTCGGTTACTCATATAGTCACTCGGTTCAAGTATATCAAGGGGAAAGGTAACAGATCCCCAACCTGATGGGTTGCGATCATCGCGAGGATCCAAGTATATCAAGGGGAAAGGTAACAGATCCCCAACTAATCCTCCACGCCATCAAAAGCTAGATCAAGTATATCAAGGGGAAAGGTAACAGATCCCCAACCGTGTGCGGCCTGGTCGATAGTGCCGGTCAAGTATATCAAGGGGAAAGGTAACAGATCCCCAACTACGCTGTCTTGTAGTTCTCCATCATCGCAAGTATATCAAGGGGAAAGGTAACAGATCCCCAACTGGTCGAGCTGACCGGCACGGTTGGCTTCAAGTATATCAAGGGGAAAGGTAACAGATCCCCAACCTAAAGCGTTGCGTCGTTCGGAGGAGGACAAGTATATCAAGGGGAAAGGTAACAGATCCCCAACTTCGACTATGACGCATTCAAGCGTGATTCAAGTATATCAAGGGGAAAGGTAACAGATCCCCAACAGTACAGGTGCCAGCCGCCCGAGCCGGTCAAGTATATCAAGGGGAAAGGTAACAGATCCCCAACTTAAGTTGATCTTCCTGCGTCTTTCCCACAAGTATATCAAGGGGAAAGGTAACAGATCCCCAACCAGGCTAGACGGTTGAGCGGTTAACAAACAAGTATATCAAGGGGAAAGGTAAAGGTATTCAATGAGGTTCTGCAGCAAACTCTATAGTGCGCAGTTGCCCGTTTGTTATCCGGTCACCTCACCCGTTTTCCTCGGCAAACAGCTCCCGAATTGCTCGTTTATCAATCTTCGAGCCGGCCGTCGTCGGTAACTCCTCAAGCACTCGGAAATACACCGGAACCTGATAACGGGCCAGCCGCAAATTGAGCTGTTCGCGCACCGCCTCCCGATCAAATACCGCGCCCGGAGTTAGCACCACAGCCGCCGCTGGAACCTCCCCATACACTGCGTCGCGCACCCCAACTAGCGAGGCGTCGGCAATCTCAGGCAGGCGCCGCAACTCCTCCTCAATATCGAAACACCAGATCTTTTCGCCGCCGCGGTTAATCATGTCTTTCTTACGGTCCAAAATAGAGATATACCCATCGGGATCAATCCGCCCAATATCGCCAGTTCCCAGCCAGCCGTCGCCTGTCATAGCGGGCGTGGTCAGCTTGTCATAACACCGAGCGATATTTGCCCCGCGCATCCAGATCTCTCCCGAGCTCCCCTCAGGAACTTCCGCGCCCGAATCGTTGCGAATCTGCACATCTAGCCCCGGGATTGGCCTCCCAGAGCTCCCCAGATGTTCTGACGTGGCAGCGTCAACAGGGAACACAAAAGCTGGTGAGCAGCTCTCCGTCAGACCATATACTGTGCGGAACTGCATCTGCGGCATCCACTCATGAAGCGCTAAGATCCGAGAAACCGGCATATGCGCAGCACCGCACGCCATCTTCTGCACCGAAGGCAGCTCCGGGAAACGATCTCGCTCCTCTAGCATGAGGGCAAACACCGTCGGGGAGGCATGGATGAAACTAATTTCTGACGCCGCAATCTCGCGCACGAACGGCCGACCAGACATGCGTTTTTGCACATGGATCGAACCGCCTAAGTAGATAAACAGCCCAATAATCGCGATCATTCCAGTGACGTGGTAGATCGGCACAGCAATGATCGTAGTATCCTCGCTGGTCAGCGCCAGGGTGCGTTCATAGGAGATGATGGCGTGAATCGCGTTGAGGTTTGTTAAAACCACGCCTTTGCTCTGTGACGTCGTGCCTGAGGTAAACAGCAGGATTGCGTCATCTTCCCAGGTGGGTAGGGGATAGTCTGTGAGAGCTGCCGCCCATCTGGCGGTGTGTTCACCGGCTAGTTCTGTTTCAAGCAAGCCGAAAGCACAGGACGTGGAATTCGTGGTCAAGGTTGGAATATCTGCAAACCATCCCGCCTGTTCTTTTTGGCAGATCACCAGTTTCACATCTGCCTGTTGGATAAGCGCCAGGATCTCATTTTTTCGAAATTTGCCGGGCAGTGGGACGATCATTGCTCCCAGGCGATTCACGCTGTAAAACGCTGTCACGAAGTCGATGCCGTTATCGAGTAGTACCCCGACGCGATCCCCGCGCCCAATCCCATGCTCGCAATGTAAAAATGCGGCAAAGTTATCCACATAGCGTTTCACGTCGGCAAAGGTAAAACGGTTGGAATCCTCCGCATAGATGGCAACCTTTTCACCGAAACGCTCGGCAGTGCGCGCCAAGGTATGGTAGAGCGAATGTGGTGCACCGGCGTAGGTGCGAACGGTTCGCCCATAAAGAGTGACTTCTGTAAGCCCTGCTGTAACCTCATCGTTCCACAGGGTATCTCCACTTAGCATGATCGTCAGTCCTTATCACTGGTCTGAAAGTAAGGATAAAAGTCGGCACGTCATCGTGACGGCTTCGTACAGATTTGTTTCGCCGCATTCCAAAGCGGTCGGTAAGTCGCACACTTCGCGCACAATCGGGACGATTGCGGTGAAGCCTGGCGTTAAGGGGGTGCGGCGGGGTGCGTGCTGGCTCGTATGGGCGGCTACTTCCAGGGCGGCGGTAGCGGGTTGCCCGGCAGCGGTATTAGCGGGCAGTTCTGGGGAAGTGGCAAGAGGGAGCCCTGCGCCCGTGGTAACTGGCGGCTCGGCAGCCGTGGCAACGGATGACTCTGCACCCGTGGTAGTGGGTGACTCTGTACTCGCGGCGAGAGCCAGCTCTGAAACTGCGCTAGAAGCCAGTTTTACGTCCGTGTTAAAAACTGGGGCTGGAGCTGCACTAAGACCCGAATCCTGAACTGCCCCCTGAGGTGGGGTGTGAATCGGGTTGTGGGCTGGGGCGTTGAAAGTAGGGTAAGGCGGTTCATGGAAAGTGGGCTGGGGCGGCTCGTTGAGAGCAGGGTGGGCTGGCTCGTGAACCGGCTCGTGAGATGCCTGCGAAGTGAGGTTATTGACCAAGCCCTGAACCAGATCATGAGCTGCGTGCGAGGCTAGGTGCAGCGAAGAGGCGTGGGCTGAGGAGGAATCTAAGTTCGGTAAAGAGTTTTGACCTGGTGAGACAGATAAACTCAGAGAAAAGCCCGAGCTCACGGAAGAATCCTGGCTTGGGTAGGAACCGTGATTCACGGACAAATCTTGACTCGAATTATCGGGCGCCACCGGAAAAACACCCTGAGCTTTACCCTGACCGCTGGCGGATGGCGCCTCGGTGGCAGATGGTGCCCTAGTAGCAGATCGCGCCGCAGTGGCATATAACGCACCCGCATCCGCGCCAACCCGCCCAGCAAAAGCAATCGTGGGAATCCCCAGCTCATATGCCGCCTGCATGACGCCCCACGGGGTTTTGCCTTCCCTCGTCTGCCCATCAATACTGCCCTCGCCAGTGAAAACCAGATCGGCACCCACTAACGCATCGCGCAAGCCAACAGTATCCATCACCAACTCCACTCCCGGCTGAGAATGAGCGGCAAAAACCGACATGAACGCGAAACCAAGCCCGCCAGCAGCCCCAGCTCCAGCCCGCTCCGCACACACAACCCCGGTTTGCGATTCGACGAGGGTGGCCCACCGAGCCAAAATCGCATCAAAATCGGCGACCTCCTCCGGGGCGACGCCCTTTTGCGGTCCAAAAATCGCGCTCGCACCATTCGCACCCGTCAACGGATTAGCAACGTCGCACGCCAACTTAACCGACACTGCGGCCCAACGCGGATCTACGCCAGCAATATCAACGCGCACTGCACGGGCAAGAGCATCAACATAAGGTGGCAACGGCAAACCGGCATCGTCATAGGCGCGAACCCCGAGAGCATGGCACATTCCCCAGCCGCCATCATTCGTGGCAGAACCACCTAAACCGACGAGAATCGTTGCCGGATCGTAGCTCAACACGTGAGCGAGTAACTCGCCCAAACCAAACGTCGAAGCTGTATGCGGATCGCGTTCCTCGCGCGCAATGTGCTCAATCCCGATGGTTTGAGCCACCTCAACAATAGCCAGCCGTTCCCCAGCAACCCAGCCAAATTCTGCCCGACGAGCCCGCCCCAAAGCGTCATGCACATCGGCATATTGCACCTCGCCACCTAAGGCACTGACGATAGCCGCCATTGTGCCCTCGCCGCCGTCTGCCATCGGGACTTCGCAACACTGAGCATCAGGCCAGACCTGTTTCACAGCTCGCCGCATACACTTTGCCGCTTCCGACGCTGACAGGGACTCCTTAAAAGAATCCGGCGCTAGCACAATCTTCATTGATACTCCCCAGGCGGTTGGGTTGGGAGCGTAAGTGGTGCTCCCAACCCAACCAGCTCGATTTTTATCAGATACGAATACCGTATCGTTGACGCTCGCCGCCGTGGCAGGCAACCGGAAGGTTGCGCCTGCCGGACCGCGAGAGATACGCGCTACTTGGCAGCGTTCTCCGGCGTGGCAGTCTTGGCATTGCGATACTTCAAGCCCCACACCAGCAGGCATCCCACCAGCACCGCCGCGATGATGAACCACAAACCGGCGATCTTACTTCCGGTTGATTCTTCCAAGGAACCCATAACCGTCGGGCCAAGGAAACCACCAAACAGGCCGCACATATTCATGAACGCGACCGCCCCAGCAGTAGTTGCGCCAGAGAAACGCTGCTGCGGGAACGTGAAAAGCACCGATTGGATGACGAATAGCTGCGAAGCGGCAATAAAGAAACCAACAACAGCAATCCACAGATTATGAGAATTCAGCGCGGCAATCGCCAAACCGACGGCAACGGCAAAGAAGCCAGCCGACGCCATCGTCTTTGCCCGCCGCTGCCCAACCGCATACTTCGGCAAGAACCACGAACCCAGAGCAGCCGCGATCCACGGAATCGCAGTAATCAAGCCAATCTGGAAGGTCTTCATCGTCGGATCATAGGACTTAATAATCGACGGCAAGAAGTACGACAGCGAATACACTGCAATCTGGTGGGTGAAGTAGATGACGGCCAGCAGCCAGAACACCCCATCTTTCATCGCCGGAGCGAGCGCCCGCAAATCGCCATGCTGGGAGGATTCGCCAGTATCTTCATTCGCAATGGCGCGATGGATCAGGGATTTATCTGAATCCGAAAGCCACTTGGCATGCTCGGGGCGATCCGGCAAGAACTTCCACACCAAAACGGCCAACAGCACCGCCGGCAAACCCTCGACAATGAACATCCACTGCCAGCCCTTCAGGCCGAGGAAGCCATGCATATTGAGCAGCAACCCAGCCACCGGAGCACCGAGAATATTTGCAATAGATACGCCCAGTAGGAAAATGCCGATCGCTCGGGCACGATACTTCTGGGTGAACCAATACGAGATGTAGAGGATCATGCCAGGGTAGAGTCCAGCTTCGGCCGCGCCGAGAAGCATTCGTAAAACGTAGAACGATACGTCATTCCACACCACAGCCATCAACATCGAAATAATGCCCCAAGTGACCATAATGCGCGCGATCCAGAAGCGAGCACCCACCCGATGCATGATGAGGTTGGAGGGAACTTCCAAAATGGCATAGAACAAGAAGAACAAGCCAGCACCTAAGCCGTAAGCGGCAGCCGACAAGCCAATATCAGCTTCCAGCGCCTCCTTGGCCATGCCGATATTCGTCCGATCAATGAAGCTGATGATGTAGACGATCACCATAAGCGGCATGATCTTAGCGAAGTTGCGCTGAGTTAAAACGCCAATATGGCGTTCCTCCTCGGCAGATAATGGCGTTTTGCGTGTTGATTTAGCCATGATTTTCCTTTCTTTACAGTGCCCGGAACACTGCTGCTACGCCTTGGCCGCCACCGATACACATGGTGACCAGACCTAGCTCTTTGTTTGTGCGATGAAGGTTGTAGAGCGTGCGCAGCGTAAGGATCGTGCCCGTTGCTCCCACCGGATGCCCGAGGGCGATTGCGCCGCCCAACGGGTTCGTCTTGCTCATATCGAGGTTCTGATCGCGAATGACGGAAAGCGCCTGCGCGGCGAATGCCTCGTTAAGCTCAATCCAGTCAATATCCGCTAACGTGACGCCGGCCTTCTCCAATGCCCGCGGAATAGCTAATGCGGGTGCGAAGCCCATGATCTCTGGAGCGACGCCAGCCTTCGCAAAACTGACAAGCTCACCAATGGGTTTCAACCCGTGTGCCTGTGCGGCGGATTCGGTCGTCATAATCAACATGGCGGCGGCGTCATTAATTCCCGACGAGTTACCCGCAGTGACGGATCCGCCCTCACGGAACGCGGGGCGCAGCTTGGCGAGTTTTTCCACAGTTGTGCCTGGGCGCAGATGTTCGTCACGGTCAAAAACCCGCTCGGTGCGCTTTTCCTTAACCGTGATACCGGCGATTTCGGCGTCAAAATGCCCGGCTTCTTGGGCGGCAGCCGCTAAATTCTGCGAACGCGCAGCAAATTCGTCTTGATCTGCACGGGAGATATTGAATTTTTCGGCAACTTTCTCAGCCGTCATGCCCATGGGGTATCCACCGAAGGGATCAGTGACCAAAGACAGCGTGCCGTCAACAAGGGTGTGATCGCCGAGCCGCCAGCCGTTGCGGGCCTCAAAATCCATAAAGGGCTGACGGGACATGTTCTCCGAGCCGCCAGCGGCAACGAAGGTTGAGTCGCCAGAATGGAGTTCAAATGCGGCACTGGCCAGTGCTTGCAGGCCAGAACCACACAGACGATTGACCGTGAAAGCGTTGGAATCTTCGCGCACTCCAGCTTGTAGTGCAATACGGCGAGCCAGGAAGGCATCCCCGCCGACCTGCCCGACGCAGCCAACAATCACTTCGTCGATTGATTCCATCGGGACTGCAGCACGTTGAGCTGCTGCGTTAAGAGCATGAGCGCCCATAAGGTGATTCGGAGTACCAGCCAGGGAGCCGCCATAGGCTCCGATTGCGGTACGCGCACCGTCAACGATGACGATTCGTTCCATAATGTTTCCTTTTCTCTGTGTTACATGGCTGTGATTGCAGCTTGTTCGGTGCTAATGGCTGGCCATGCGCGACCTTGTGGCGGCCAACCGTGAAGTTCTTCCTTTCCAGTTAGAGCGAGAAGCAAACCGAGACGGGCAGTAATCCGGTAGTGCATGCCCCCCCTAAGCGGAGGTTAGGTATTGTGCTGGATTTGCTTGCTGGCTGTGATAGTGAGCTGCGGTGCTAGTGGGTTACCCGTTCGGCTAGGGGTGCGATACCCGTATTCAGATGGTCATCAGATAGCCACTAGCTAGATGCTCAGATGTGGCCAGATAGCCAGCTGCAGTAGCCGCCAGCCCGATACCTGCGCACTCGCGCGCACGTAGGTCGCGAACACCGTTCAGGTGAACAGGCACGGCGAACACCTGATAGCTACCCTGCTGAGGTGCAGATCCTGTGTCGGGCAACGCTTTCAGCCCAATCGCTTTGGCGTTCCGGTATCCGTCAGCACTGCTTACGGCCTGGCTGCTCTGGCACTTTTGCTTAGGCATGGCCACCGCTATCAGCAACTTTGATGAGCGCGGCAGCACGGCGAGCAGCGTCATTGTCATCTACTGCGAGGATGACCCATCCGGTATCCGTCAGTTGCACCAGATAGTGCTCCGTTGCCAAATACACCTCCTGACCTTTATCTATGGCGGCCTTGCCGTAGAAAGTCAGTTGGTCAACCGCATCGACCCACTTGGGATGTTTGGAATCGGCAACCATGAGGAAGCACACCCGCTTTGCGCCATCGACAATATCCATGAATCCGCCGCATCCCACAGCTTTCCCGCCGAATGCTGAGACGTTGATATTGCCTGCGCCATCAACCTGCCCAACCCCCATAAAGGTGATGTCCACGCCGCCACCGTTATAGAAGTCGAATTGTTGCGGATGGCCAATAATTGCCGCCGGATGTAACGCACACCCGAAATCAACTCCGCCGAGTGGCACCCCGCCGTAGGTTCCGGATTCAACGGTGAGCGTCACCCTGGCAATCTGACCGCTTTTTGCCAGTGCACGCCCAATGGAATCTCCGGGTAGACCCGTCCCCAAATTGATAATGTCGCCATCGCGCACCAGGCTAGCTCCTCGCTCCCCGATAGCTTGGCGAACCGGATCAATCTCCTGAGCCAAAATAGATTCAGCGAGCTCTGCCGCGGAGGCATACCCCGTGATGAGATCCATGTTGACGCTCAGTGCGCCATTGGTCTGCCGGTGATATTTCGCCGGATCAGAGACGACCATAACGTAATCGATCAGCACCCCTGGCACGTTGACGAGCCGCGCTGGAATATCCCCACGATCCACGATCTCTTTCACTTGCGCGATGACGATTCCGCCGCTGTTGTGTACCGCCTGAGCGATAGCGAGCGCATCGAGGATCGTCACGTCATCATCTTGGGCGAGGTTCCCATCTGGATCGATTCGGGTGCCACGAATAATGCCGACGTTAATCGGGAACGACTTGTAAAACAGGTATTCGCGCCCGTCAATTTCTTGCAGCTCAACATATTCAGTGGGGGAAGTGGCCGCGCGGGCGCTGGCATTGATTCGCCCGCCGTCAATTCGTGGATCAACGAAAGTTCCCAATCCGACGCTGGAGAGTTGCCCTGGACGGCCGGCAGCGATCGTGCGGTAGAGAGTGGAGATCTGCCCTTGGGGGAGGCAGATGGCTTCTATCTCGTCAGCCCCTAACATATTCGCCATTGGTGGGTTCAATCCCCAATGTGGGCCGACGATGCGCTTGACCAATCCCGGATGGGCGAGCCGAGCTAAGCCGTCAAAACGATTCGATTGACCTGCCGCATGAACAAAGGTCAGATCGTGTGGAGCGCCAGTGGTAAGGAAAGATTCTTCGATACGCAGGTAGATCTCGTCGGCGACGCCCATCATGGTGAACCCGTCGCCGGCGACAGTTGCACCATTGGGTATCAGGGCTGCGACGTCTTCCGCGCCAATCTGCTGGAAGCTCACAGCTTGTACCCTCCTCCGATGTTGATGACTTCGCCGGTGAGGTAGGAGGCGTCATCGGAAACCAGGAATGCCACCAGGTTGGCGACGTCTTCCGGCTGGCCAGCTCGGCGCAGGGATACTTTGGCGACTTGCTCCTCGTACAGATTCTCAAAGCCGGCGCGGGAGGGAACATCTTTGAGTGCGCTCGTCATGGCGGTTTCGATAAATCCGGGGCAGATGGCGTTGGCGGTGATTCCCTTGAAAGCTAGTTCTTTGGAAATGGAACGGGTCAGGGAGACGACGCCGCCTTTGGCCGCAGCGTAATTTGTTTGGCCGATATTCCCCATCCAGGACGCTGAGGCCACGTTGCAGATCCGCCCGTAGCTGTTTTCGCGCATGTGTGTGCCGACTTTGCGACAGAAATAAAAGACGGCGGATAGGTCAACGGCGATGACGGCATCCCACATCTCGTCAGTCATTTTGTGTAGCATTCCGTCGCGGTTAATGCCGGCATTGTTGACGAGAATGTCGATTTTTCCGTGGTTTTCGATGATCTCATCGACGGTGCGATCCACTGCTTCGCGGTTCGATACATCTAGGGCGACGGAGACTGCTCCGTTGCCACATTCGTCTGCGGTGCGCTGGGCGGCCTCGGCGTTAATGTCAATAACGATGACGCGCGCGCCGCGTTCGGCGAGTTTTAGTGCGATTCCACGGCCGATTCCTTGGGAAGCGCCGGTTACGATAGCAACGCGATTTTCTAGGGGTGTGCAGCTCATTGGTTATCTCCTTGGGGTTTGGGGCAGCGGCAGGAATTGCCGATACGCAGGGTGTAGGGGCAGATCACATCGGTTATGCAGATGCGCCGATGGTGAATGAGATCGTCGATGTACGTGATTGCTTGGGCGGCCATCTCGTCAATGGGTTGGACGATGGTGGTCAGTTCTGAGTCGGGAACGCCGAAATTGGTGATTCCGTCGAATCCGGAGAGGGCGACGTCGTGGGGGACTCGGATGCCGTGCTCGGCGAAATCGTGAATAATTCCGCGGGCAATGGCGTCTGTTCCGCACAAGATCGCTTCGGGAAGTTGTGGTAGGGAGCGCAGATAGGCTCCGGCTTTTCGCCCGCCCTCACGGCCAAGTTCGGTGCGGATGATACGTTGTTGCGGGACGTAAATATCGTTTTCGATGAGCCCTTCCAGGTAGCCGACGTGCCGTTCATTTGAGGCGGAGGATTGCCGTGGGC
This sequence comes from Trueperella sp. LYQ141, assembly GCF_046599555.1. Classification (NCBI taxonomy): domain Bacteria; kingdom Bacillati; phylum Actinomycetota; class Actinomycetes; order Actinomycetales; family Actinomycetaceae; genus Trueperella; species Trueperella sp. LYQ141. The sequence goes on from NZ_JBKIWQ010000001.1 coordinate 150,108, forward strand.
CGATGGCAATGGCGAAGTTTTGGTAGCCGTGGGAGGCCATGTGATATGCCATTTCTTTGGCGGCGGCGCGGTTGTCAATCCCGACGAACGTCGCTCGGACCGTGGGCATTTTGCGTGAGACTTGAACGTAGGGGATGCTGGCTTTACGCAGAATTTGGGCGATGGAGGCGTCGCCGTCTTGAGTGGCAGTGAGGATGATGCCATCGACGCGGTGGGCGACCATCATCTCTACTGTGGTTGCAAGATCGGTGGCGGTATCTCCGGTGTGGCTCAAAATGACGTTAAAGTCGTGGTTTTTTGCTGCTTGATGGAATGCGACGCCCAGTTCCTGGTAGAAGGGGTTGGCTAGGTCTGCCAGTACTAAGCCAACTAGCGGTGTGCGAGTGGTATCGCGTCGTGTCGCGTTTGAGGTGTCGATGCCGTAGTCGCGGGCAAGGTTGATAATGCGCCGACGGGTTTCCTCGGAGACTCCTGGTTTGCCGTTCAGTGCGTAAGAAACGGCAGCGCGAGAGATGTTAAGTTGTTGGGCGATTGACGCCGCGGAGGGACTCCGTCCGTTGGAGTCAGGTGCACTTGTTCTCTTCACGTCATCACCCCTTCGTGACTAACGAGAATGCGAAGCTGTTGTGGCTAAGCTCACCTCTTCGATTCTCGGGGGGGGGGTATGGGTTAAGCAACCTTAAGTTCCTGCTGATAATGGCGGGACTTACCGCTTTGACGCTGGGAAAACGCTTTGAAGGAGAATAGCACCCCTGCGCGATTGTATAGGATATTGGCGGTATAGCAGCGAAAACTGTGCGTCGAAACCTTAAAAATATTCGGGGCGGAAGATTCAGAAAATTACTGAACTCCCGCCCCGATTCACATCCTTAAACCGCTACGAATTAATTAGCTTTGTTCTTGAGTGCGATCTGGAAGAGCACTCCGGCTATCGCGCTAACCATCATGAAGATGAACGAAATGCTATATCCGGTGACGTTCCCCCATCCGCCTCCCACGGAGATGAGGAAACCAATGATGAGCGGCGCCAAACCGCCACCAATAAACATGGATGTGGTGATAATGCCGTTTGCCGTTCCGCTTGTACCGCGTGGCGCTGCGTCGGTCGCAGCAGCATAGAATATCGGCCACGGAGCGTTAGCGACCATGCCCAAAAAGAGCTGCAAGCCGATGTAGGCAACAATAGTGTGCGCAAAGTAGAAGCCACCTACTGCGACTCCCATCCACAAACCGCAAATAATGAGCGTCATTCGTCGCCCGAGATAGTCAGATAGCGAAGGCCAAAAAATCTGCCCCAGAATTCCGGTGATGGTAAAGACGATGGAATACGCGGCAGCTTCGCTGTATGACAGATTGATGATATTTGCGAGGTAGAGCGGCAAAATATAGCTGACTCCGTTGTACACAATCTGCGTTAAGGCACAAGTTGCCCCAGTAAACATAACAACTTTGTTGCGCAGGCAGGCCTGGATTGCCCCTGCTACCTCGCCGGTTTCCGCTTCGATATGCTCATTTCGGAAACTCGTCATCTCGCGACTGTCGATTTTATCTAAGGTTTCGACGTATCGACGCTCAGAAGAGTAGTACGCCCAAAAGCCCATGAGCGGAACAGAGACGATGAGACCAATATAAAAGACGTAATACCACTTATCGACGCCAAAGGATTTCAAAATCCATGCGACCGTCAATCCGCTCAGGAGCGCGCCAACCGGATAGCCGGTGTGGTGAACTCCGAGCGCAAATCCACGGCGCTCTTTGGGCCACCATTCTGTCGTATTAGAAACCCCAACAGGTTCTGCCCAACCGGCACCGAGATTAACTCCTAGGCGCAACGCGATGAACACAACGAGATGGTGAATGGCAAATTTCAAACCGGATAGTGCGGAAATGAAGTTGTAGCCAATAACTAAGGGGACTTGGAATATTGCTCGTTTCCACCCGAATCCGTGCTTATCGCTCCACCGAGATCCTGGGATGGCGAGCAGGGCAAGGGCAAAGAAAATTGCCGATGTGATTGCGCCCCAGGCTTCCGGGGTGAGCTGGAAATGGTCAGAAATTACTGGACCGAGGCGTAGGACGACTTCTCTATCAAATGCGTTTAATACCCAGATCAACCAGGTGACTCCCAGCGCCGTCCACGATGCTGCGGGCATGAGTCGAAATGGTGCGTTAACTTTTTTCATACGCGGGCGTTTCGTCATGACGTTCCCCCCCCCCTAAAAGCTGGACTCGCGGCCAAAACGAGGTAGGGCATACCCCTGGATGTCGAGCCCGTCAATGACGTATAGCGCGCCACGCTCTGGTCCGTCTTCGGGGAAGCGTTTCAGGGGGGGGGCGACCCATCGTTGTGATAAATAGTCGAGATAGATCCTGACCGCCGAATGTCGGGCAGGTGACTTTGCGTACCGGCATGTCGATGCTGCGTTCGAGGGTGCCCTCCGGATCATATCTGTTGATTTTCCCGCCGTACACATGGGCTTGCCAGACAAAACCATCGGCATCGACGGTCATACCGTCAACAGCGCCACCGTCGGAGGTGTCAACTGTGGTAAAGACTCTCTTATTGGAAACCGTGCCGGATGTCAGATCGTAGTCATAGGCCCAAATATCGCCAGACCAGGTATCGGCAAAGTAAAGGGTGGATCCGTCGGGGCTAAAACATGGCCCATTTGAACATACGATTCCTTCGTCAAGTACGGATAGCTGATAGTCGGTGTCGAGGCGATAGAGCCGCCCAGATGCCTGTTCTTCGGCTTGATCCATTGAGCCGACGACGAAGCGCCCACGAGGATCAACCTTTCCGTCGTTGAAGCGATTATGCGGTAGGTGTGGTTCAGGGTTGACGATAAGTTTTGCCTCATCCAGTTCCGGATTGTATTCGTATAGCCCATCCTCGCCCGATAGTAAGAAATTTTTACCGTCCTTAAATAGGGCCATTGAGCCGAGCTTTTGGCGGGCGTCCCAGACTTTCAGGTTGCTGCCGCTTTCGGTGTGGCGATAGATTCGCCCCTCCGTAGAGTCGATCCAATATAAATACTGAGATGCGCAATCCCAGACGGGACCTTCGCCCAAACTGGGTTTAAGGTCAATGATGTGCGATATATGCATGGGAATATGCCTTTCTTTAGGCAGTCTGCTTTGACTGCGGTGGATAAGGTGTGGTCGCATAATGCGACGCGGCAGGGCGGTCGGTGATTACTGCGAAGTGGGAGCACTGATTTGTGCGAATAACATCCAATGACGGAGTAATCCCCAGCTATAACCTCGTTGTTATCGCTTGGGTCACATTTTTGTAATCGTTTCTGCTGGTAAGCAAGGTTAAGTACGACGCAATCTGGCACAGGTAAACTGGGCTATCAGTTGAGCATGTGAGGAGAAAATAGATGTCGGCCCGTCTTTCTTCGGCATATACCCAATGGTTATTAGATCGTGGGCTACCGGCTTTTGCCCAGCACCGACCGCGGCTCTCAGAGCTGTGTGCGCGGGTTGCTCCGATGGCTGTTTTTGTGCTGGTAGGGCAGATCTTTGCACTGGTCGTCGGCGCTATTGTGGCCTTTGTTTTGCGCTCGCCGATTTTTGCCAGCCTTGAATCGGACGGTGCCACAGTGCGTGCGGTATCGACGCTAGGGGAGCAGGAAAATGCGCTGGCACAAATGGTGGCTCTGGCAACCTTGCTCATCCCAATCTTCGGCATTATTGCGGCGATTTTATTAGCCTGGCTAGTTTCGCGGCAAAACGCTCATGTGCGCCAGCGAATTGGCTGGATAGCGATGGTGGGCTGCGTTTTTGCTCCACTGATTGCGCGTATATTTATGGATTTTACGGGTCTATTTTCATCAAGTCCGGTGCGAATTATTGGCTGGCTAATGATTCGCGTATGTGCCGTCCTCGTCGTTTTGTGGACTATCCGTATCGGTTTTGGTTCGATTGTGAGTTATGCTTGGCGGCAAGCCCGCCGTCAAGTTGGGGCGATGGGGCCAGTGATTGCCAAAGCCTTACCGTTGACGGTGCTCGCTTTTCTATTTGCGTTCTTCGCTGCAGAAACCTGGCAGGTAGCCGCTGGATTATCAACTGGGCGGCTGATATGTGTGCTGGTGATCCTGTTTGGCTTGGCGTTCGCGCTGGTTGCAATGACGATTTCGGAGCGAATCGACGATGTTGTCACCGACGGATTATCTGCTCAACGTGCCAGCGATCTTATGCAGGCAACACAATTATTATCGGAATCTCCTAATGGCAGTGGATTAGCGCCGACGGTAGACGGGCAGGCTTTGGAGGATGACCCGCCTGTGGTGGAGCTCCTGCGTGCTGAAGAGTGTCCGTCGCGCCTGTATGTGCCACTGACGCGCTGGGAGAGACGTAACCTGGTGGTAGTGCATGTACTGGTGCACATGTGGCAGGCGATCGTGTTTGCAGCCTTCATTTTTATCTTTCTCGTGGGCTTTTCCTTGGTGGCTATTCCGTCGGGAATTGAAACAAAATGGACGGAACTGCCGGTTAAACATCTTGTCGTCAATGGGGTTACGCTGCCTGTGACCTGGGCTTATGTGAAGGTCTGTAGTTTGTTGGCAGCGGTTTCTGCCTTGAGCTATGCAGGTGCGGCGGCGAGCGATGACTTCTATACTCGGACTTTCATGCGCGATCTCAGCGATGACGTGGAGCAGGTGCTAGCTGTTAAACATAGTGGTCAGTGCCTCGCTCAGGTGGTAGGCGCTGGCGAAAACGCCTAACTTTTCCGTTCTGCTGTTATTTTGCCACGCAGATCTTTCGCCCAGCCCTAGCGAATATGACTGCGAACACATTAGAGTTGTTCCCAACCTTGAATGCGGCCTAACGCACTGTGCGGGGTGACGTTTCCTGGGCTATCCCCAATAGAACACGTATCTCAACGTTGAGAGGAAAGCATATGGGTAGATCGCATATGCGCAGGGTTCTCAGTGCGGCTTCCACGTCGATCCTCGCTCTTGTGCTAGCAGGTATTGCACCATCTGCAGCACAGGCAGCTCCGACGCCGGCACAGCCACTGACTATCCCTGCTGTTTCGCACTACACCTCGGATGCGACATCGTGGTCGCTGAATCCGAGTGGAAAAATCATTCTTGGCGGAGACGCCATAACCACTGATGGGCAGACTTTCGCACAAGAAATCGGCAACATCCTCAAGAAAGACGCAATGAGCGTCACCCGTGATGGTGCTCCCGCTGCCGGTGACATTGTTATTCAAACTGGCGATGTCGCAGGGGTGAACGGGCCAGAAGGCTACTCCATCCAGGTTCGCGACGGTGCGCTCGTCATCACCGGCAAAAGCGCTGTTGGTGCCTGGTGGGGCACCCGTACCGTCTTGCAGATCATCCGCGGGGCAACGGCTCAACCGGCCACCTTTGCCGGAACAATTACCGATGAGCCAGCCTATGGCGAACGTTTGGTCATGATTGACGTCGGCCGTAAGTACTTCACGCCAGACTTCATGAAACAACAGATCCGCCAAATGTCGTATTTGAAGCTCAACCGCCTCCAGCTCCACCTTTCCGAAGGTATCGGCTACCGTTTGGAATCCCAGGTAGCGAAGGAGGCTGTCAGCCCGCAGCACTGGACGAAAGCAGAGCTGGCAGAGATCCTCGCGGTGGCTAAGCAGTATCACGTTGAGGTCATCCCCGATGTTGATACGCCCGGGCACATGGATAACCTGCTCAAGGCCCATCCAGAGTGGGCATTGACTGTCAACGGGAAGAAATCCACAGGAAAGCTTGACCTCGCGGTGCCGGAAGCTCGGCAGTTTGCCAAGGATTTACTGGCAGAAGTTATTGATATGTTCCCCGATTCCAAGGTGGTACATATCGGCGGTGACGAATACCTGCCGGCTCCTTGGGAAGAAAGCGCGGGCAATGCCATCAACAACCAGAGCGCCCCGAGCCTGGTGAAATACGCCAACGAGGGGGTTGCGGGCGGCAATCTGGGAGTCAATGACGCCTACGCCAAGTACATGAACGAAATCGGCGATCTGGTGCGCAGCAAGGGCAAGGTCGCGCGGATGTGGAACGACGACGTGTACCCCAAGGGCACGACGATTCAAGTCAGCCGCGAAACCGAGTTGAGCCAGTGGATTCGCTGGAATGCCAGCAAGCCCAACACCTCGGATTATGTGGATGCCGGTTTCAAAGTCGTCAACGCCAACGGTGATTATCTGTACTACATTCTGACGAATGCGGGCGGCTCTGATGACGGATTGGGAACCGGTCCGAATAAGAATCCGCAGGCGATTTACGAACGGTGGACTCCGCGTACTTTCATGGGGGCGGCCGGTAACGGCGGTGATTACATCCTGCCTGACGGCAAGCCGATGCTGGGCGCGCACCTATCCATCTGGTGTGATAACGCCGACGCGCAAAGCGAGCAGAAGATTGCGGAGCGGTTCCCAGAGTGGATGCGGGCCTTCTCGCAGTCAACCTGGGGATCGCCGAAGATGCGCACCTTGCAGGCGGATTTTGAACGCGATGTTGCCCGTCGGGTGGGCAATGCTCCGCTCCCACAGGCCGGTGCAGATTCAGGTGCCGATGCGAATACGCTGCCTGGTCCGGGTCTGCCTGCCGTCTATCCGGGTTTGCGCGAGTACCAGCCGGTAGCGGGCGCGACCCCGTGGACGATCACCGATGCGACCCGCATCATCATCACCTCGGAAGAACTCCGCGCTGATGCGAAGCTGGTATCACGTGAAATCGCAGTTATTCGCGGAACGAATCCACCGGAAATCGTGGTGGGAACGCCGCAAGACGCGGGCGAACACGACATTGTGTTGAATAAGCAGGCAGATAACGGCATCCCGAATCCGGAGGGATACGTCCTGGATACTCGGGCTAAGGGAGCGGTTATTACGGGCACGACGACCGATGGTGTGTTCTACGGTACGCGCACGTTACTGCAGTCAATTCAGAGTTCCGGTGGCGCACAGAACGCCCTGGTGCGGGATTGGCCAGAAGTGAAGGAGCGCTCTTTCCATATTGACGCAGCGCGCAAGTACTATTCGCCGGATTTCTTCAACCAGTTGATTCCGCAGTTGGCGTGGCGCAAGGTCAATACCCTGCAGTATCACTTCTCAGAGAATGAGGGATTCCGCTTAGAATCCACTCAACATCCGGAGATTGTGTCGGCTCAGCACCTGACGAAGGATCAACTTGCGGAGATCATTGAGTTGGCCACGATGTATCACATTGAGGTCATTCCGGCTTTGGATATGCCGGGGCATTTGCGTCAGGTATTAGGTGCCCATCCGGATTTGCGTTTATCGGATAGCCAGGAGGGGCGCAATGGTTTGAACTATGCCAAGCCGGAGTCGCGTCAGTTGATGAAGGATCTATTGGCTGAGTATGCGCCGTTGTTCCCGTCAAATAAGTGGCATTTGGGTGCGGATGAGTTCATTGATTTTGCCGCTGCGCAGAGCAAGAACACCTATCCGGATTTGATCTCCTATGCCAAGGACGTCACGGGCAAGCAGGACGCCACCATTGCTGATGGTTTCACGTATTTCATCAATGACATGATTGATTACCTGGGCACGCTCGGTAAGAGCGATGTTCGGGTGTGGAATGACGGCTTCTACCGTTCGGATATTAACCAGACGGTTCAGCTATCTCCGAAGGCAACAGTGGATTACTGGACGGCATGGGATCGGCACATGTCTCCGTTGGAGACTTTTGTGCAAAAGGGTCACAAGGTCGTGAACTTTAACGATAAGTACATGTACTACGTGCTGTACTATCCAGGTGGGGCATACCATGATCGCCCGCAACCAAAGGCGATCTGGAACGAATACCATCCGGGCGTATTCCCGCGTCATGCCCGTGGTTTTGCGCAGACGTATGAGCGTCCGTATCCGCAGTGGCTGCTCGGTGGCTCCTTTGCGATCTGGTCCGATAATGAGCGGATGGAAACCGAAGAGCAGGTGTTGGCGAATTCGACGCCGCTGGTAGATGCCTTTGCGGGTCGGGCGTGGGCGCCGGAGGATAAGCGCGATCACTCCACCTACACTTCGAATATTCGATCCAGTGGTCGGGCGCCAATTTTGCCGAAGGAAGTTAAGGTGAAACTGGAATCGGCCTTGCAGGCGGATCCAGCGGCCGGAGCGGTTGCGGCGAAGTCGCCAATTAGCTATACCGCTACGACGACGAATAAGACAACGGTTCCTGTTGAGACGACGGTCAGCATCAACACCCAAGCTACGGCGGGGCAGTTAATGGCTGATGGGGTGACAGCTCAGATTCTCGATGAGAATGGCAAGCCGGTGATGAACCAGGCACGCAATGTGGCCGCAGCTAGCGAAGGGTCGAGTGTAACTGCGTCGGGAACGGAAGAGATTAGCCCTGGCGTCCCGTCAAGCTTTACCCCAGATAAGGCAACGGATGGGGATACGACGGGTGGTTCTCGCTGGTCCTCGCTCTACGATGACAATTCCTGGATTCAGGTGACTTTCGCGCAGCCGCAAACCCTGGATAAGGTGCGCTTGGCCTGGCAGGAAGCCTGTGCTCCGACTTATGAGGTGATGGTTAAGCTCAATGACGGTCAGTGGAAGTCTTTGGGTAAGAATACGATTACCTGCCCGTCGGGCAAGTCGGAAGTGTTGTGGACGGAACATCCAGTTAGTGCCGATGTCACTGGCGGTCAGACGGTGACGGCTGTGAAGATGCAGGCCAGTAGTCGAGTGGCTATCGGCGGTACGAAGTATGGCGTTTCCCTGTGGGAGATTCAGGCGCTGACGCCGGCAACGCCGGTACAGGTTCCGGCTCCGACGGTGGAAAATGGCGTCATTACCTGGAAGGGGACGCTGGCTCCACGTCAACATGTGGCCCTGAAGTGGGCGGGGGCGGCTCCGGCTGCTCCGGCACGCGGGCAGAATCCGGCTTCGGCAACGGTGACGCTCAATGCCTCCGGAACGGCAATGGGATTTGCTGGTACGGCTGCGGAGCAGTCGGTCACTCATACGGTTGCTCCGGCGAAGTTCTCGGTGACGCCGCATGGGACGGATACTCTGAAGGTGAATCAGAACCAGGAGTTCCAGGTGGATGTGCATAATGCTGTGCCGGATACCGACGCAGTGTTCCAGCTACATTCTGATGTGACGGATCTGGGAACGGTGCGGATTGCTTCGGCTGAGGAGACGGTGACCTTGCGTGTGCCGTGTTCGGTTGAGGCGGGTGAACACCGTCTGGTGGTAAGCAATGGTGATGCGACGGCTGAGTTGCCGGTGACGGTGGCGGCAGATCCGGCGGCGTGCGGGGTCTATCGTCCGACGGTGACGGTTCCGGCGGAGCCAGTTGCACCTGGAAGTAAGGTGGCGATTACGGCTGCTGGTTTCGCGCCGCAAGAGGCGGTGGCTTTGGAGATCGTGCGCATTACTGATCCGGCGACGGGCGCGGGGGATGTGGTTGCTGGTCCGTTGACCATCACTGCGGATGCCTCTGGTGCTTTTGCTACGACGATGGATCTGGTGAAGGATCTTCCGGCTGGGTCATACACGGTACGTGCAACGGGTAGCGTCTCTAAGACTCCTGCGGTTGCGACGTTAACGGTGGTGGCGCTCTCGCCAACGCCGTCGCCGGAGCCAACTAATCCGAGTGTTCCCGGTAAACCGGATGTGCCTGCTAAGCCAGGCGTTCCAGTCAAGCCTGGGATGCCGAGTAAGCAGGGGCTGTCGCATACGGGCATGCAGGCGGGCGGAATTATGCTGCTCGCGGGTATGAGCGTGCTGTGTGGTGCGGTACTGCTCGGAGTGCGGCGAGTACGCCGAGAGAGCTGAGGTGCAGGTTCTTCATACGCAATCTCCGTGCTGCCGCTAGCGGTGGCGCTGCGAGATAGCTCGATGTGAACGTCTGCCCCGCCATCATGGATGGCGGGGCAGACGTCTTTCTTTTAGTCTTTTCTTTCTTACTTCTCCGTTGTTCTCGTTTCTCACTCTTGAGCTAAGTATTTTTTCACAGTATTCACGGGTGAAATATTCGTCGGTAATTTTGGCTAAAAACCAGGGTTTTACGGGGGTGTGCTAAGAAAATCCGACAGGTTAGCGACACTATTGCAGTGAAATAACATCAAACTTTCGTTGCGTAATTAGAAAAACTTGGGATACCCTAACTTTGCAGAATTAGTCGATGTGTCAGTGGAAGGAATAATATGACACGCGCCAAAAGAGCCATTATTGCGCTGTTTGCGGTGTTGGGACTCCTTGTTCCCGGGCTAGCCGTTACCTCGCCAGCACATGCTGAAGGTGCGCCAAGCCTCACCGCAACTGTTGCCCCGCGCAGTGGCGGAACCGTCACGATCACCGGCAATGGATTTAGCACAAAATCTCCGGGAATCTACGTCGGGCTTGCTGCCAATGCGCAAGGAAAAACCTTCTATCAGTACTTCACTGCTATGGATGACGAGTCGATGAAGAAAGTCAAGTACGTTCTTCCGCCCTCCGACTCTCCGGCTGCAGGTAAGTACTACCTCAAAGCGGATGGTTCTTTTGAACTGACCTTCGATATTCCCGCATTCGCCGAGGGAACGACCTACACCATCCTGACCTCGAAAGCGCATGGCATGGGAGCGCAAGATCCCTCGCAAAATGCCTCGGTGGATATTGCATACGAGCCAGCTCCGGCTCCCACCCCCGATCCGGCGCCAACTCCAGATCCGAAACCAGATCCGCAGCCCAAACCAGATCCCGCACCTGAGCCTGCACCGGCGCAGCCAACGGTTAGCGCCAGCGTGGCCCCCTATGCTGGCGGAAAAGTCACCGTCACGGGTAAAGGTTTTGCTACCAGTGGTCCGGGAATCTACGTCGGTATCGCCACTAACGCCGCAGGAAAGGCCTTCTACGAGTACTTCAAGATGGGTAGCGATGAGATGAAAAAGATCATCTATCTGCGCCCACCGACGGATTCTCCGGCGGAAGGTAAGTACTACCTCAAAGCCGATGGCTCATTCGAAGTGACGATGGAGGTTCCGGCCTACGCAGAAGGAAAGAAACTCACCGTTTTGACCTCCAAGGCGCATGGCATGGGCATGATGGATAAGTCGCAAAATGCTGCGGCTGATATTACCTATGAGCCAGCTCCGGCTCCCACCCCCGATCCAAGCCCGAAGCCTGAGCCGAAACCGGAACCCAAACCCGAGCCGACGCCACAACCAGCAACTAAGCCGAGTGTGACGGTAACGGAAGTCTCGGAGGATGGCGGCACAATCACCGTCACAGGCAAAGGATTCTCTGCGCAAAAGCCAGGCATTTACGTCGGGTTAGCAGAAAATGCGCAAGGAAAGAGCTTCTACGAGTACTTCACCACGATGGATCCCAATGCGAGCAACGTATTCTGGGTCAATCCAGGAATTACCGCACGCCAAGGGCAGATGATCCCGTTAAATCCTGACGGCACATTTACTGCGACCTTTACCGTGCCAGCAAAGAAAGACGGCGTAGAATTCACGATTCTTACCTCCAAAGCGCACGGAAAGGGCGTGCAGGATCCCTCCCAAAATACCGCGACTCCGGTGGTCTATCGGGCTGGCCTCAAACCGCAGCCCGCACCGGATCCAGCTCCAGCACCTACCCCGCAACCGGCTCCGGCGCCGCAGCCCGCGCCAGCTCCGGCTCCTGAGGCTCCCGCTCCGGCGAAGCAATGCGAGGTGGACCGCACCAAGACTCGGGTGACGGCTGGTTCGCTGGATTGGGGCGTGCGCTCCTCGTTCGTTAACTACGTTCGCGGTTCAATCGCCAACGGCACGATGGAAACCTCCGGTGGGGTGACGTGGACCGGATCAACCCTGGTGTGGTCAGCGCGCAGTGGCTCCTACGATCTGAATGCAGGCACTGGTACGCTCAACTACTCTGGCACAGTCCATTTCACTGGTCACAAAGGCGTTTTGGATATGACGATCTCGAACCCTTCGCTCGTCATCAACGGAAATTCCGCCGCGCTATACGCGACGGTTTCCTCCTCGGATATGTCTGGCAATCGGACGGATCACGGTCGGGTTCACTTTGCTAACGTCGTGCTCTCCGGAAAGAAAGCAGGCTACAGCTCGCTGAGTTTCTCAACAGCGTCAGTGACCTTGACGTCAGCAGGTGCGGCTGCCTTCGCTGGTTTCTACTCGGCTGGCGAAGAACTCAATGCGATGTCCTCCTCCGTCTCTCTGACTCCGAACAATGCCTGCGATCCGGTGACGGGTGAGCACACATTCTACGACGGGTCAGGAAAGCTCACCTACACGGGTGCGGCAGTGCCTGCCACCGCTGGCGTGGCCTTGGCGCTGTCTCTCCTGGGTGCGCTCCTCCTGGTCGTGCGGCGTCGGGAAATGACGGCATAAATATCAGCGAAAAACCATATATGTGAGCGGAAAACTCGCAATAAAACCCTAATGGTGTGGGATGAATGCAAATCTGTAGCGCGTTCATCCCACACCATGATGACGAGGAACAATGAAAAAACTGCGTGCATTCAGCCTCGCGCTCGGGGCCTCCTTCACTCTGCTGTTGACCGGATGTGGAGCAGACCCCACGTCGCCTCCAGCCTCTGATAACAAAACCTCCACCAGCACGTCAGATGGCACATCAACACAAGCGCAGGCCGCAGAATCAGGTAAATCCTCGCTACCTGATCCAGCACGCCTCACCGGAATAAGCCAGGTAGCAGATATTGGCGATCCCGTCCCCATTGAGGGGAGTTTCGCCCAAAAACTTCCGGTGACGCTCACCGATTACGAGCACAATTCCGTCACGGTATCCGATACCTCGCGTATTCTGGCCCTCGATATTAACGGCACATTATCGCGTACCGTCATTGCGCTGGGATATGGCGATCGGCTCGTCGGGCGCACAGTATCCTCAACGGAAAAGGCATTGCAGAGCCTCCCCGTCGTGACAGAAAATGGCCACTCCATCAATACTGAAGCCATTATTGCGCTGAATCCGACCGTAATCTTGGCAGATAGATCTGTTGGCCCGCCAGAATCTCTCGACCAACTGCGGGCTATGGGAATTCCCGTCGTATTAGTTGATCCGGCACGTTCCATCTCTCATACTCGCACCCTGATTGAAACAGTGGCGCACGCATTAGGAGCTGACGAGGCTGGGAAAGCCCTCGCGCAACGCACAGAGTCAGAGATTGCCAGCGCACAAGAGCAGATTGCTCAGTGGACGCCAGCTCAGCCGCTCGGTATTGCGTTCTTGTATGTGCGCGGGACGGCAGGAATCTTCTTCATCCTTGGTTCGGAGGATGGGGCCGGGGAACTCATTACCCATGTGGGTGGGCGTGACGTTGCGAGCGAACACGGGATTACCTCGGTGGCTCCCGCCAATGCGGAAGCCTTAGTGGCGTTAAATCCGCAGGTCATCTTCGTGATGAAGAATGGTTTGGAATCCACTGACGGATTAACTGGTTTATTGGCCCGCCCAGGAGTGGCACAGACGCGCGCTGGGGAACATCAGCGTGTGGTAGTGATCCCTGACGGAATATCGCTCGCCTTTGGCCCGCAAACGGGTGAGATTCTGTTGGCAGTGGCTCGGGCGCTTTATGGGGTCGATGAAGCGCAGTGAGTGTTTATCAGCTATTTCATCGCCGATCGCATACCTCACCGGCTAAGGGCTCGCCTGCGGCACAAACATCTGGGGTGAAACATCTGCACGAACAGCAGCTTTCGGCTCAGCAGCCGCAGAAAGAACAGTGCCAGTGTGCGCGCCCGGGGTGTAATTCGCGCCGTGGCGGGCTTCGTGCCCGCACCCGCCGTCGCGTATTGACTTTTATTGTTCTCATCGTCGCGCTTATCGGAGCGGTCGTGCTATCGGCGTCAATTGGGCAATACGAGATTGCAATCCCGGACGTCATTCGTGGGTTCTTTTCGCATTTCGGTATTGGTGGTGAGCCGGCAGACGCTAACGCTACCCAGGTGCTGTGGAAGATCCGATTCCCGCGGATTGCTCTTGGTTTGCTGGTCGGAGCTGCATTGGCCGTATCTGGCGCTATTATGCAAGCTATTTTCTCTAATCCGCTTGCCGAGCCGGGCATCATCGGGGTGTCATCGGGCTGCGCCGTGGGGGCGTCGATAGCTATTGTGGTATTCCCTTACGCACTCGGCGGATTTGCGGTGCCCTTGGCGGCTTTCTGTTCCGGGCTTATCGCTTCTGCGGCCGTGTATCTGTTATCGCGTTCTGGCGGTCGGGCTGACGTCATCACCTTAGTACTGACGGGAATTGCAGTAACTGCCGTATGTTCGGCGTTGACGTCAATCGCAACGTACGTTGCCCCCACGACGGCTCGTGATCAAATCGTGTTTTGGCAAATGGGATCGCTTAATGGGGCAAGCTGGGCACATGTGCTAACAGTTGCGATCATTACGGGGATTGGCCTGCTCGGTGCCATAAGCATGGCGTGGAAACTCGATACGTTGGCGCTTGGTGAAAAAGCTGCTGGGCACGTAGGAGTCTCAGTTCATGCAGTGCGAGTATGCGCTATCGGGATAACAGCATTAATGACGGCGGCGGCAGTGTCATACGCTGGAGTGATTGCTTTCGTCGGGCTGATCGTTCCGCACGTTCTGCGTCTACTTATTGGACCTATGAACAAATACCTCTTGCCGGGGGCACTGCTCGGCGGGGCGCTGCTTATCACGCTTTCTGATTTGGCAGCTCGCACCGTGATCCCGTTTGCCGATCTGCCGATTGGAATTTTTACTGCGCTGGTAGGGGGTCCAACGTTTTTCATCCTGCTGCGCCGTGGCATGAGAGGAATGCGTCGTGGCTGATACTGATACTCCCACTCGTACTGATACCGGCGCGATAGACCCTGGTGAAGTGCTGATTACCTGCCATGATATTTCCTTTTGTTACGGGCAGCGGCCAATTCTGAGCCAGGTCAGCGTGGATGTGCGAGCTGGTGAAGTGGTGGGCTTGCTTGGGCCGAACGGGACAGGAAAATCCACGCTGTTGGGGGTGTTGGCCGGAGATCTGCGGCCCGCTAGCGGCACGGTATCCCTGTGTGGGCGTTCGTTGGCGGAATATGATCGTCGGAGTTTGGCACAAAAGCGGTCAGTCATGCCGCAATCAAGCGATTTTCCGTTCTCGTATTTAGTACACGATATTGTGTACATGGGTCGCTCGTGTTGGCCGCGCGATACTGAGCGTGACGAGCAGATGGTCGGTCGCGCTATCGAATGTACCGATGTGGAACATCTCGTCGATCGGGATGTCACGCAACTATCTGGCGGAGAAAAATCACGAGTCACACTCGCCCGCGTCATTGCCCAAGACGCCCACGTCGTTTTTCTGGATGAACCGACGGCTGCCTTAGATATTGCCCATCAAGAGCGAACGATGGAGTTATGCACCCAGCTTGCTAGTAAGGGATGTGGGGTTATCGCGGTGATGCATGATTTGCAGTTGGCAGCGGCCTACTGTGATCGCATTGCGGTGATGAGCGCAGGGAAAGTCGTTGCTTTTGGTCCGCCGAGCGAGGTTTTATCTCCAGATCTTCTCACTGAGGTGTACGGATGGCCGATTCGGGTGAGTGAAGTGGACGGCGAGATAGTGATTATTCCGGAACGCAAAGGAGTGCGAAAGTGACAGCAACAGCAATTTCTGCTCAAGGAATTCGCACCACCCGATTCGTAATGGCCTTGCGTCTGGGCTATGCCCTCTGGGTGGGGGCAACGTTATGTGCGCTGGCACCGCAGGTTTTTCGCCCAAGTTCTCACGGCTGGATCATGCCTGCGATATTCGCGATTCTTGCCGGAATATGCGCCTATGGTGAATTGGTTGTCGGTGGGCGTGGGGCGCGGGCGGAAGAAAAATATTTGCGCCGACGGATCCTTCGTCGGTTATATGAGACTGGACCGAGCCCAGACGATGCGCCGGATCGCGATGCGCACGTCGTTACTTTGATGACGGATAATGCTGAGCGCGTCACGGAATATCTCCAGGTGTATCGCGGAGCAACACAGGCAGCGCTAGCTATTCCGGTGTTAACGATCGCCTATATTGCGATTGCTATTGATCCGCTTATCGGGCTGGCAATGCTTGTGCTTGTACCCTTCGTGCCTGGATGTGTACTGGGCTTTTTGCGGCTATTTAGAGGGACTTCAGCTCATTCCCGACGCCAACGTGCAGCGCTCATGGCCCGTTATATTGACGCGATTCGCCACCTGGTGATGATCCGGCTATTGGGCGCCGGCCGTCGGGTAGAAGACGAATTACGAGAGGCAGGGGAACGCAATCGCAAAGCCATTATGAAACTGTTGGCGGGCAATCAGATCGTCATTATTGTGCTCGATGGGGTATTTTCCCTTATTTTGATCTGTGCTGTGGCTGCTCTAGCGGTGTGGCGGCATAGCTCTGGGGCGATAACGATGAGCCAGGCATTGACGGTGGCACTGTTAACGTTTTTACTGATCGAACCGCTACAGCAGGTGGCAGGGTTCTTCTATATCGGAATGGGCGGTAAAGCGGCCCAGCGGGCGATCAATCGCTACCTATTCTCGGCGGATTCGGCTACGTTGGGGCGGCACGCACGCCGTGGCAAGAATGAGCATGGTGGGCACGATCAGGGTAATGGGCATTCCCAGCATAGCGCGCGTAGTGCACATCGCGGGCGTGACCAGCGCGAGGAGCAGAGCCAAGAACGTGGCGAACATAGCCGATCCCACGCGCATAGCCAATATGGCGAGCGTAGTGAAAACCACGAGCAGACTTACCGCGCCGAGCGCTCGCAACACAGCAGCCAGGCGCCACAGAGCTCTCAAAATTCGGATAAGGATCAGGGCCGATACGTCGGCAAAACGCAATATGACGCGCAAGTCGAAGCTGAAGGGCATCCGCAACGCGCGCAAACTGCCACTCGGTCGGATACTCCGGTTCAACGCACGCGATCTGCTTGCTCTGAGGCCCAGAACGCCGAATCCAATCCGACCTGCACCAAAATGCAACTACCGGCAGCCCTACCAGAGCGCAGTGGGGTACGCGTGAGCCGCGCTTGCCCAAATAAAGCGATTATCCATCTCGAAGATTTATGCCACGACTATGGGCGAGGCCCGGTACTACGCAACCTCAATCTCACGGTGTACCCGGGTGATCGTATCGCTGTGACCGGGCGTTCTGGTTCGGGAAAGACGACCCTCTTATCCCTCATTGCGGGAGTGCTGCCGCTGCAACAGGGTGCTTTGAATATCGCCGGTTATGAAGCGGCGACGACGGATCTTTCCCGCCTGCGAGCCTGCTCAGCCGTGGTATCCCAACGCACCTGGCTGTTCACCGGAACAATTGCGGATAATCTGCGGATGGCTTGCCCACAGGCGACTGAGGAGCAGATGTGGCAGGCTCTGGAGAAAGCCTATGTGGCACATGATGTGCGAGCGATGCCCGCTGGATTAGAGACGGATTTAGGTGAGGGTGGGGCGTTGATCTCTGGGGGTCAGGCGCAACGACTCTCCTTGGCGCGGGCTTTTCTCTCCCAGCGTCGGCTGATCCTCTTCGACGAGCCAACCTCGCATGTTGATATGGATTCAGAGCAGCATATTCTCCGTGCTATAACGCAGATTGGTCCGGAATATACCTGTATTTTTATTACCCATCGCCCAAGTCTGCTGCAGTTAAGCAACCGGCAATGGCATCTGGCTGATGGGCATGTGACGGAGGAACAGCGATGAATGGGCCGACGAAGAATCAACCGGCAACGGATCAGTCAACTAAAGATCAGCTAACTAAAGATCAGCTAACTAAAGATCAACGAATGACGGATCAGCCGACGGCGCATCGCCCCACAGCACATCACCTGGCAGCAAACCAGGCCTCACCTGCCCAGGCAGTTTCAGCCGTTGCTCAACCAGTGACAGCGCAATCGATGCCAGCCCAGCCAGTAAATGAGCAGCCAACGGCAGATCGGCTAACGATGCCCCAGCCAACCGCGCCTCAGCCAGCGATAACGCAATCAAAGCTGGCTGAGGCGGCAAGGAACAACTCGGCGGCTGCCTCCTGCCAGGATTCGGCAGCCGATTTTGCGCTGCGCGCCGCCACATCAACCACTGCATCGGCCGCTACATCAACCGTAGTGACGACGCCGCAACTGATCCGATGGTTAACCTCCATCACTCGTCCGGTTCACAAACCCTTGTTTTTCTCGGCCTTTATGCGGATAGTCAACCTCAGCCTTGAGATAAGCCTCTTTGCCATGATGGGGGCAGGGGTGGTGGCACTTTTCTATGGTGCTGCTTCGCCGATCATCTTCCTGGGATTAGTGCTTATCGCGCTGGCAAAAGCTGTGGCCTACTATTTAGAGCAGTTCTCTGGGCATTACGTTGCCTTCAAAGCCTTGGAATTATTGCGAACCCACGTTTTTGCAACCCTGTGGCCGAAAGCTCCGGCGATCGTCTACCGCTCTCGCTCCGGTGATATTTTGGCGTCCCTGACCCGAGACGTCGATCGTATTGAAGTGTTCTATGCTCATACTTTCGCTCCGTTGGTTGCAGCATACGTCGTGCCACCGTTGGCCTTACTCGTCACTGGCCTATGGATCGGTTGGGATATTGTGATAATCCCAGCCCTATGTGTAATGCTCTCGCTCAGCCTGGTTCCTTATGTGGGAACTCGCCGAGCCTTAGCCGCGACGGCCGATACTATCCGCACTCGGCGGGTCCTATCCCACCACGTTTCGGATTCCATTTTCGGCAAAGAAGAAGTTGTCGGATATGGTCGAGCAGATGATCGCGCGGCCGAGATGGCAAAAATTGACGACGAAGTTGCCCGCACAGCAGCGATTTCCCGCCGTATCCTCGCTTCACGTCGGGCAGTAAATATTATGTTGATGCTGTTCGCAGCGATCTCTATCCCCGCCGTTGGCCACTATTCACCAATTGTGACGGCAGGCATGGTTGCGGGGGCTTTGCGGCTGTTTGAAGGGCCGCGCGGAGTAGAAGATGCCGTCGGCTATCTCGATCATTCCTTTGCCGCAGCGCGCCGCCTGTGGGATATTAGCCACGCCCCAATACGTGTTGGTGATGGTTCGCAAGAATTAGTGCAGAATTCTGCCCCGACGGTGGCATGGAATAACGTCTCCTATCAATATGAAACCGCCAGCGGGCAGCCAGGTTTTGAGCTACGCGAGGTATCTATCGTCGCTCCAGCAGGGAAACACACGGTGTTCTTAGGGGCTTCCGGCTCTGGAAAATCAACATGCGTGCAACTATTGGCGCGGTATGACGATCCTGATACCGGAAATATCACTGTGGACGGCATCCCAATTACCGAATACACCCTGGATTCCTTGCGCACTGGCGTCGTCATCGTCTCCCAATATAATGAACTGCTCAACTGTTCGATTCGGGAGAATCTCCTGCTTGCCGTGCCGCAGGCAACCGAGGAGCAGATGTGGCAGGCCTTGAGTATCGCCGCCCTCGATACCGATATTCGCGATATGCCGCAAGGGCTGGATACACCAGTGGGGAATAATGGCGCGGCGCTGTCTGGAGGTCAAGCACAACGGCTATGTTTGGCGCGGGCGTTACTGATGAAACCTAGGGTGCTTGTTCTTGATGAGTTCACCGCGCATGTTAATGTCGAACTGGAACGCGATATTCGTCGAGCCTTGGCGCAAGCGGATGTGGAGATGACGCTTATTGAGATCACACATCGTCGTGATTCCATCGCAGACTGTGATCATGTGGTGCTCTTTGACGCGGGGAGCGTGCGGGCGCAGGGATCGGCGCAACAGATTCGTGCCATGTTTTCGTGAGGTGGTCAAAAGGTGTACGTCGCGCAGCAACATCAGCTTGACGAGGAGCGTGCTTGGCAGCTTGTTTGCCAGCTCGGAGTCGGCCAGTTTGTGAGCCTTGCCTCTGGGCAATTCGATGCGAGCCTATTGCCCTTTAACGTAGTTCGTGACGGGGAGCGCGCCATGCTCCAAGCGCATGTGAATCGGGTGAATCCACAGTGGCGCAGCCCAGGGGCGGCGATGGTGATTGTGACTGGCCCGCAGGCCCATATCGCAGGAACGGATCTTCCGGCAGAAAAACCAGAGGCGAAAATGCCCGTCGTTCCCACCTGGAATTACATCACGGTACATCTGCACGGGCATTTCACTATCCATGACGATCCGGCATGGAAACGGGAACACCTGGCGCGACTAGTGGCGACACATGAAGATACCTGGCGGCCTGAGACGCACTCAAACTATCAGCGAATCAACAATGCCTTGAATGCCCTCGTCGGTATTGAGTTCGAGGTGGAGAAAATCGCAGGTAAGGCAAAACTTGGGCAAAATATGGCGGCGATGGAGATCCGAGATACGGCACAACGCCTGCGCGCTCGCGATCCCCTGGCCGCTCCGGTTGCAGATGCAATGGAGGAGATTGCCGTGCCCTGGGCGCTGGCTCGGGAAGCACGAGTGGAAAATGCTCGGCAGGCCGGGCGCTCAACGCTACCTATCGCCCTACCCGATGTGGAGTTTTAGCGTTAATAACCTTAGCGCGGTATTTTCGTATTTTCGTTCGCAGTGTTTGCAGTCGTGCAGAGTTTAGACTCATAGTGCTTCGAAACTCTTATGTTTTGAGCATCTTGCGTCTATAAGGTTCTTGAGGGTGTGCTGATTCTAAGCGGCGTGTGCTGCTTAGGCTCATATTGTTCCTAGGTTTATATGCCCGTAGTGTTTTCTCTTATGTTGTTTTGGCGCTCTTGTGCGGGTAATGCTCCTTAGCGTTGGTTGCGTAAGTGAGTGCAGCAATCCTGATAATTCTCGGCAGGCTTAGGCAGATACCCAATAAACTAGAGGTGAGCTGGGTTGTATCGGCGCATCTGTGCCTTTTCCGCTGAAGGGCGTAGCGTTCGGCTATCGCACTGCGGGATGTTCGCAGGAGCAGTAACGGCGGGTATGTCTCGGCTCGTGCTAATTTGTATTGCCGCAGATAGGCGTGGTGTGGCAGGTAGCCGCGCTGGATCTTGGCAAGATACCTGCAGTTAGGGGGGGGAATCATGGACGTACTCGCGCAGATCATCATGGCATTGACCTTGGTCTTAATGCTGATCGGAAAAACTCCGCTCTACTCAACAGCTATTGTGGGGGCAACGCTATCGGCGCTGGTTTACGGTCTGCCAATCCGTGGCGATTCCGACGTTGCTATCGTCAATCTTGTTGCCGGCGGATTGAATCCGGTTATCGCCGATATGGCTGGCGTTCTTATCTTCATTGGAGCGATGGAATACGCCGGTTTCCTGCACGTCCTCGTTAAGGCGATGATCCGCGTCGGCAATCGAATCGGTGGTGGGCCAGGGGTTGCCACGATGGGTGGCATTGGGGCTGGCATCATCGGCGGCTTTACCGGCTTTACTCAACCGGCAATCACGGCAGTGGTGACTGGCCCGGCTTCCGTCCGGCTTGGTGCTGATCCGAATCAGAGCGCGGGGACGCATGCTCATGCTGGGCACCTAGGTAATTTCGCGGGTTTCACGCATCCGACCTTGCTCGCGGTTATGGCTCTCGTCGGCATTAAATTTGGGGCGATTAACGTCGTGGGGCTGGTGACGGGGCTATCTATTTTTGCGGTGTCCTTTATTCGGATGCGCCGGTCAGTGCGCAAGTCTGGGGCACAGATTCCCGCTGAGGATCGCGCTCAGGCGATGGGGGATTTTCAGCGTGTTGACGGGGAAAAGTCCGTCTGGTTTGTGCTGCTGCCTTTCGTGTTGTTAGTTATAGGATTCTCGCTGGGCTATCCGGTTTTCCTAGTCGGTTTCCTGGTGTCGATTTTGGTGATGGTCATGGGGCGGTGCCATCCGGTTGCTGCCGAAGCGGCCATGCTTGACTCCGCCAAACGCATTGCTGTTCCCTTGGTCGCGACCGTGGGATTTTTGTATATGTCGAGCGTTATTGACGCTATCGGTATAACAGATCTCTTGTCTGACTGGTTTAAGCCGCTATTTATAGCTATGCCGATTATGTCTATTGCCATTATTTCTGCGTTGGCGGGGCTGCTCACACAGTCGAATTCTGCGTCGGCTGCCATTATTTTGCCGACGGTGCGTTTGATGATGGCGATGAACGGGGTGGCTATCAGCATTAGCCCCTTAGCTCTTGCTGTGGCGGCGTGTGGACCGGCGGCGATCATGCAGTTCTTCTTAACGGGTGGTCCGGTGGCGGCATTGGCAACCACGATTCCCGTTGTGCCTGGGTCGGATTTGCGTCGTGCTAATCGTTTCCAGCGTCCGGCTCAGCTATTTGGGCTGGTAGTGGTTGTTGTGATTGCACTGCTGATTAATCATTTTGCCTAAGTGGAAGATTGCGCGAGGCTGCTAGCTGGCGAGTTGCGCTGGGCAGGTTTTCTGAGTGGGAGTGCCGTTGCGCTGGCTTAGCTGTTGCGTGCATTGTGGTAGTCGCAATGGCGTGTGCTCTGTGGCTGTGCATTTTCTGGGCAGCCACAGAGCGATCTGCTAAAAATAGCTGCCTATGTTGCATTTGAAAGTTATTAGTTCGCGTGAAAGCTAGCTGAGGTGCGCAGCAAAACGTGTGAATCGGATTGTGTACATGCCGCATTGTGCTATCAGTTGCGCTTATATATCAGCCTTTCCCCAAGCTAAGGCAGCCGCCATTGCTTCGGCGGCTTTCAATCCGGTGCCAGTTAAGACGACGACGGTTTGTTCGGAGCTGGTAATGACGCCGCTATCGCGCAATATCTCGGTTGCTGCATAGGCGAGGGCACTCGTCGGTTCAGCAAATATTCCTCGGGAAACGAGGTATTGAGTTGCTCGGGCAATCTGCTCATCGCTGACGCTTACGCCGTGCCCACCGCTGCGGCGTACCACCTCGGCAACCTGTGCGCCGCGCACCGGGCGAGTGATGGAGGCCCCCTCTGCCAGCCGTGCCGGTTTTTCAATGTTGCTTGGCGGCGGAGTTGTGCCGTTAGCCAGGTGAACGATTGGGTCGAATCCGAGGGGTTGTCCGACGAAAATTCGCGGCGATTTAGTTATTTGCCCAGCCTGGCGCAGTTCGGTGAAAGCGAGGTCAAGACCGAGCGCGATAGAGCCAGATCCGGCGACGGTGACGATATTATCGGGCAGTGTAAAGGCAAGTGATTCCCAGATCTCATATCCGATGGTTTTGATGCCGTGTAGGAAGTAGGGATTCCAGTTGTGGCTGGCGTATGGGATCTGTTGGGCTAGCGTGACGGCGGCGGCGGAGACGTCATCGCGCGATCCTGAGATGAGCTCAACTGTGGCGCCGAATGAGCGAATTTGGGAGATCTTATGGGATGAGGTGTGGGCTGGTGCGAGGATGGTTGCCTGCATGCCGGCGGCTCGCGCGTAGGCGGCAACGGATGATCCAGCATTGCCGGAGCTGTCTTCGAGGACTCGCTGCGCGCCTAAGGCTTTGAGCTGGGAGATCATCATGGCGACGCCGCGATCTTTGAAAGATGACGTGGGGTTGAGCCATTCGAGTTTCCCTAGTGTGCCGCAGGAATCGAGTTCGACGAGGGGTGTGCAGCCTTCGCCTAGGCTGACTCGATCAGAATGTGGGATAGGCAAGGTGGCGGCGTATCGCCACATGGAAAATTCGGTGGTGACGATATCGGCTGGTGTTAATCCGGATTGGGCGGGAAGCCACAGGGGGGAGCCATCGGCGGCTCGCCAGGTGAGCAGGTCGGCGCGGGCAGGATATGCGGAAGCGGAATCGTCGTTCATAGCTCACAGCGTAGCGGGTAATCCTCCGGTCTAGGACCAAGTTAGCCAATATCTGAGGAGAACTATCGGTAGAATTGATCTGAATGTGCGCGATCGTGCACGTCAGGACTACAGAAGGAAGAACATGGTGTACAAGTTAGTCCTCGTCCGTCACGGCGAGAGCGTGTGGAATGCCAAAAACCTCTTCACCGGCTGGGTTGACGTCCCGTTGTCGGAGAAGGGCACTGGAGAGGCGGTTCGTGCTGGCGGTCTGCTGAAAGACGCTGGGGTGACGCCGGAGATTTTGCACACCTCGCTGCTGCGTCGGGCGATTATGACGGCGAACCTTGCGTTGGATGCTGCTGATTTGCACTGGATTCCGGTCAAGCGTAGCTGGCGGCTCAACGAGCGTCACTATGGCGCGTTGCAGGGCAAGAATAAGAAGGAAATCCGCGATGAGTACGGCGAGGAGCAGTTCATGCAGTGGCGTCGCTCCTACGATGTGCCACCGCCGCCGATTGAGAAGGGTTCGGAGTTCTCCCAGGATGCGGAGCCACGGTATGCTGGCGAGCCGATTCCGGATACGGAATGTTTGAAAGATGTGTTGGAGCGTCTGCTGCCGTACTGGGAAGAGGCAATTGTTCCGGATCTGAAGACGGGCAAGACGGTTATGATCGCTGCGCATGGTAACTCGCTGCGGGCGATTGTTAAGCATCTTGATGAGATTTCCGACGATGAGATCTCAGGGTTGAATATTCCTACGGGTATTCCGCTCTACTATGAGCTGTGCGAGGAAACGCTCAAGCCGCTGACGAAGGGCGGCACGTACCTTGATCCAGAGGCAGCGAAGGCTGCGATTGAGGCAGTGGCAAACCAAGGAAAGTAATTTTCTGTTGAGGTGAACCCGAAGTGGGGTGGCGTTGTGGCGCCGCCCCACTTTTTGCTGTTTTGTATCAAAGCGGTGTGCCATATCAAGCAAATTGTCAAAATCTCTTGTGGTCTGCGAGTGGGCGTATTATTGTTTTACGTAAGCGCTTACGGAAATGGAACACCGGGCAATATGGCGGCATACCGTTCGCGTTAGGACAGATAACAATGGAGTTAGGAGAACTGTTATGGCGAAAAAGTTTCGCTCGCAGTTAGTGGCAACCGGCGCGATTGCAGGCATCACACTGCTCGGGCTGACGGCGTGCTCGGATTCAGGATCGTCAGAGGGTGGATCTGGCGGCAGTGAAGGCTCAGGAAACCTTGTGATGTGGACGCGCGCTCCGCTCGAATCGCAGGGCAAGCACGCAGTTGAGGCATACAACGCCGCGCACGATAAGAAGATTCAGTTGGAAATCTTGCCGAACGATGATGTTGAAGGCAAGGTTGGCGCAGCAGTTCAGACGGATTCCCTCCCGTGCCTCCTCGCCGGTGATGTGGTGCGTATCCCGTACTGGACGGAACAAGGAATCTTCACCGACTTGACCGATCGTATTGACGGGCTAGAGAACGTTAAGGATCTGCAGGCTGGTCACATTGCGGCAGGCACGATCGACGGCAAGAAGCACACGCTTCCCTTCGTGACGGATATTTCCGTCATGGTATGGAACAAGAACCTCTACAAGGAAGCCGGGCTTGATCCGGAAAAGGGCCCGACGACGATGGATGAATTCGTCCAGCAGGCACAGGCTATCGCAAAGCTGAACAAGGAAGGCGTTTCGGGTAGCTACTTGGCTGGTCAGTCCGGTGGCGCGCTAGTGTTCACCCTGTTCCCGACGATTTGGGGCTCCGGTGCGGAAGTGCTCTCGGAAGATGGCAGCAAGGCGCTGTTGGATTCCCCAGAATCGGCAGAACTGCTCAAGGCATACCGGACCCTCGCTGAGACTCCGAACGGTTTGGGCGCTGGCTCGCGCGAAGAGACCGGCGCAACCTGGACGGCCCCCTTCCAGGAAGGCAAGGTTGGTGTCATGCCGTACCCGTTCACCACGGCAACCGGCTTGTTCGCCAACAAAGACTTCGAAATCGGCGTTGCTCCGATCCCTGGTCTGAAGGGCGGGCAGTCCACCTTCCTCGGTGGCGATGCTATCGGCATCACCTCCTCGTGCAAGGACGTTGACGGCGCATGGGATTTCATGGCATGGCTGATGACGGAAGACGCCCAGAAGGAAGTCTTTGTGAAGAACAATGACACCGCTGGCAACATCAAGGTTCTCGAATCGGCATACGGCAGCGCAGATCCGCGTACCATCATCGCCAATGGTGTGGTCAAGGATGGTCGCACGCCGGTGGCTCGTAACTTCAACGAAGCCTTCAATGCTCCGGGAAGCCCCTGGCAGCTATTGATCCAGAACGCCGTATGGGGAGACGCAGGAGCTCTCAAGGCGGATAATGAAGCAATCACCAAGATTCTCGGGCAGTAATGCACCACACTGGCGGGGAGCGCAATTAAGTGGCGCTCCCCGCCAGTCGCTCACATCCCTCGGTCAATGAGGAGAAGTACAATCACCATGTCATCACATACTCAATCGACTGCGCACTCGGCCGCTGAGCCGTCGGTGCGTCGCGCACGCAACATTAGGCGGCGCCGCAGTTCTGGAGAAGCTGCTCGCGGGTGGTCCTTCCTGACGCCGACGCTGCTCCTCATTGTCTTATTCTTCCTAGTTCCCATCGTCCTCGTCATCGTCATGTCAACGATGAAATGGACGCTATTAGGTGGCAACTTAGGAACGAATTTTCCGGAGAACTTCATTAAGGTTTTTGAAGAACCACTGCTGAAAGACGCAGCAATCTTCACCTTGAAATACACCATCATCACCACCCTGATTCTCATGCCTTTGGCTCTGCTTCTGGCAATGTTTTTGCAGGATTCCTACCGCTGGAATAACGTGGTGCGAACGGCCATCTTGCTGCCTTCAGCCTTGGGCATCGCCTCCTCGTCATTGCTGTTCTACGCGCTGTACTCCCCGCAAGTAGGGCCGCTAAAGAAATTCTTGGGCTTCTTTGGTTTTGACTCGGATACGGCCTCTGTGCTCGGCACACCAAACGGTGCTCTATGGGGAACAGTGTTCCTGATCGTCTGGCGTTTTACCGGCTATTACATGCTGCTGACGATGGTTGGCTTGCAGGCCATCCCAGGTGACGTCTACGAAGCGGCACGAGTTGACGGGGCAAATCGATGGCAGCAATTCCGTTCGATTACCCTGCCGCTTCTGCGCCCAACCTTGGCGATGACCTGGATTATGTCCATCACTGGCTCGCTGCTTGCTTTCGACCAGTTCTACATCTTGACCAAAGGTGGGCCGAATAACTCGACGGTCAGTATCGTCCAGCTCATTTTCAAATACGCATTCGAAACGAAGAAAGACCTCGGCATGGCGGCGGCACTATCCGTTATCGTCCTGCTTGCCCTGGTAGTGATTAACTTCTTCCAGCTCAAGGCGATGGGAGTGGATAAGGATGACTAACTCGGCACAAGTGGCTCCCACTCAAAACAGCCTCCCGCTCGGGCGTCGGATCGAACATATCGGGCGTATCATTCTCGGGATTTTGCTTATCGTAACCTTCATATCCCCGCTAGTATGGGCAGCCGTAAATTCCATCTCTCCAAATCCTGGAACGGCACAAACTGAGGGATACGGCCTAAATAACTATCAGACCTTAGTCAACTACAACCTGGGAATCTGGACGTATCTGCGCAACTCGCTCATCGTCTCCCTCGTTGCAGTGGTCGCGACGGTCATTGCAACCGCAACAGGCGGCTACGCCTTTGCCCGCTTCCGCTTCAAGGGGCGCAACTTCGCATTCATGCTCGTCCTGTCGGTCATGATGGTGCCTTACGCAGCCTTGCTCATTCCGCTCTTGGTGTGGATGAAGCAAATGGGCATGCAGAACTCCTTGATCGGTGTCGGCTTGGTGCTGGGTCTATTCCAGCTACCTTTCGGTACGTTCATGATGCGTAACGCATTCGCGGCTATTCCGCGGGAACTAGAAGAAGCAGCGCTGATTGACGGATGTAGTTCTTTGAGCGCCTTTGTGCGGGTTCTCTTGCCGGCGGTTCGCCCGTCAATGGTGTCCGTCGGTCTGCTGACCTTCCTCTTTGCCTGGAACGATTTTATGGTTTCGCTGTACCTGCTCGGCTCCGAGAAAGCACCACTGCCCTTGGCGATGGTCAATATGCGCCAACAGGTCATGGGCGTCATTGATTACGGCTTAACCACCGCCGGAGTGGTCGTATTGACCCTGCCTGCCATCTTCTTGTTCCTCTCGCTCCAGCGTTACTACGTCAAGGGCTTCACCTCCGGAGCAGTGAAAGGATAAAACATGTCTGCTCAGCCCGTACTCGCTCCCCAGCAGCAGGACGACTCCGTGCGTGAGTCGATTGTTGCGCCGGTCGTTCCTCGCGTTCCGACGGTTTTTCAGCCCGTTTCAGTGCGGGACGTCGAGATCAGCGGTGGGTTTTGGAAATATATGCAAGATCGCAACCATGAGGTGACGATCCCGCATATCTACCATTGGATCCATGAATTCGGCACGATGAGTAACTTCGATGCCGTGGCCGCTGGCAGTGATACGACGGAACATATCGGGCGTGAATTTGCCGATTCCGACGCCTATAAGGTGCTGGAGGCAATCCTGTGGGAAGCACATCGGGCAGATAGCGAGAAGTTACGCAACCAGGCTCGGGCGTTGGTGGAACGGATCTGGCCAGCCGTTGACGCTGATGGATACCTGCATACGCTGTACGGGCACGGCGGGCAGGCCCCTCGCTACTCCAATTTAGAGTGGGGGCATGAGCTATATTGCGCTGGCCATTTGGCACAAGCGGGAGTGGCGGCAGCGCGCACGGCTGCGGGTTGTGCATGCACCGCAGAGGCTGACGCGGATCTGTGCAGCTCTGATCTAGAGGGCTGCGATCCAGGCGAATCTGATCCAACTGGCACTTGGCAGCTCGCCACCCGAATTGCTGACCACGCCGTTCACCATTTTCTGCATGAGGATACCCGCAGTGTAGGTGGGCATCCCGTCGTAGAAACCGCCTTGGCAGAAATGTATCGAGTCAGTGGTCGGGAGGAATATTTACGCCTGGCGAAGGATCTCATTGACCGACGCGGGCGTGGCACTCTCCGCCCCATCGAATTCGGTCAATCCTATTTCCAGGACGAGACACCCGTGCGGGATATGGAGGTCCTAGAGGGGCACGCGGTGCGTGCTTTGTACCTGGCGGCCGGCGCGATTGACGTCGCAGTTGAAACCGGCGATGACGAATTGCTAGCCATCATTGAAAAGCAATTCAAACGCACCTGGGAACGCCGCACCTACATTACTGGCGGAATGGGCTCACACCATCAAGATGAGGCTTTTGGTGCAGATTGGGAGCTGCCGCCGGATCGTGCATATTGCGAAAGCTGCGCGGGAGTCGCGGCCATCATGGTGGCCTGGCGATTAATGCTGGCAACTGGCGATATGTCCTACGGCGATGTGATTGAGCGCGTACTGTTCAACATCATCCCGACCGCCATTTCCGAAAGCGGTGATCGCTTCTTCTACACCAATACCTTGCATCAGCGTGAACCGATCACGCCCGACGATAACGGCGGAGTGAGCGTGCGGGCGCTGACGAAAGGCCGTTCAGAATGGTTCGAAGTCTCGTGTTGCCCGCCAAACCTGGCACGTACAATCGCCCAGTTGGGCTGCTACACCGTCACGCATCGGGAAGACGAAGTGCAGATTCACCAGTATGCGGCAGGAACATACACCCTGCATACTGACGCCGGGCTGGTGCGCTTAGCAGTGGAGACGAATTATCCGAAGGAATCACGGGTGCGCGTGCGGGTCATTCAGGCACAGCGTCCAGTGAATATTCGTATTCGGGTGCCGCATTGGGCGGATAACGCTCGCGGATATGTGTTGCGTGGCGTCGGGCTGGATAGTTCGGTAGGGGAAATGTTGCTATCGGATTCCGAAGCGGGGCAGCCCCTAGCTGGGTGCAGTTCCTGGCTGTGTGAGGGTATGGCCGTCGGTGATGTGATCGATATGGATATGGCGATTCGCCCGCGGTTAAGCGTCGCTGATCCGCGAGTCGATGCTGTTCGCGGCTGTTATGCAGTGGAATATGGCCCGATGGTTATGTGCCTAGAATCAGTAGACCAAGATCCGCGTTATGATTTTGCTTCCTTGCGTATTGATCCTGGTAGTGAACTGCGGGTGAGCGATAGCGGTGAGGCAGTATGCGCTGCCGGCTATGCGGTTAACACCTCAACCCATCAATGGCCCTACTGTACAACTGGCGCTTCCTTGCAGACTGGTCAGAGAGATCAGCAGTTAGCGGATGAAAAAGCTAGGGAGCAATCGCGTTATCAGCGCGTTGATCTGCGCTTTATTCCGTACTACCAGTGGGGTAATCGAGGTGCGGCGACCATGCGTATTTGGGTGCCGGGAGATCAGGAATAATCTCGAATAATCGAGAATTGAGCAAACGTCTAGTGTAAATGCACAAATCCACGATCGGGTCGGAGTTAGCGCTATAATCAAACGCGACAGCATCCGGCCCGACGGTCGTGTCGCGGCCTCCTTACCGAATAGTGGAGTTATTGTGCACGGTTCAAAAGTTACACTTGCCTCGGTAGCCGACCGTGCCGGGGTATCGTTGGCGACGGCCTCCAAGGCATTATCTGGGCGTCCAGACGTCAGTGATAAAACCCGCGAAAAGATCATTCGCATTGCCAACGAGATTGGTTTCCGCCCGAATCGGCTAGCGCAAAATCTTGCTTTGGGGCGCTCGGGAGCGGTGGGGCTTATTACCCACGATATGGAAGGTCGTTTTTCGATTCCGATTATGCTCGGCGCAGAGGATCGGTTTGGTGAGGGTGAAGTCTCGATTCTGCTGTGTGATGCCCGAGGGGATACGATCCGCGAGCAGTACCATATCCGTAATCTATTGAGCCGTCAGGTGGACGGTCTTATTATCGTGGGTGCGCGTCCGGATCCGCGGCCGTCCATCGGTGATGTGCCAGTTCCAGTGGTGTATGCCTATGCGCCGTCAATGAACGACGAGGACGTATCCGTGATTGTGGATAATGAACATGCTGGGCGGCTTGTGGCCCAGCATCTCCTGGAATGTCAACGCACCCGCATCGCAATGATCTCTGGTGACTACACGTATGGTGCGGCGCAGGATCGCGCCCGTGGGGTTATATCGGTACTGGATGCGGCTGGATTGAAGCCGGTGGGGGATCAGCCGTTGTATGGCCCGTGGAGTGAATCCTGGGGGCGGCAAGCGACTCGGTTATTCCTCGATCAGCATGGAGAATCGCAGATTGACGCTTTCGTGTGCGGATCCGATCAGATTGCGCGCGGATGTCTGGATATTTTGCATGATCGTGGGGTGCGTGTGCCGGAGGATATTGCGGTTATCGGCCACGACAATTGGCATTTGATTGCGGAGGCCTCGCGCCCGCCGTTGACGACGATTGATCAGAATCTGCATGATTTGGGGCAGACGGCAGCGCAGTTACTCATTGACGCGATGTCTGGTCGGGAGATGAGTTCACAGGTTATTCAGGGCAAACTCGTTCTGCGTTCCTCAACCTTGTAGAGTTTCGTCGGGGCTTTCCAGGGGTACGGGATATGCCTGCAAGTACAGCAGTGTTGCCTTGACGTGCCAGATGAAACGGGCGTTTCAGGCGGGTGCTGGCTAGGCGGAAATATTAAAGGGTTATCGCGGTGGAAGCTGACTTCGGTTTGGATTATTTATTGGGTTGTTAGCGCGTGCACACCACCGACAGGTAATCCGGTAATAGGGTGATCCGGTAATAAACCAGAAATAACTTTAATACTGACGGGTGGCGTTCGCAGATGCCTGCTCCTCGTTGCGGTTAATTACCCTTTCTCTGCTCCCCTCCCGCGATTGCTATGATCCTTATCCTTGGGCGCTACGTATGCCGAAAAATAAGATGACGCAGGGTGCTTCACTTGATGGCGTAATTAGTAATCGGGCTTTCCGTTCTTGGCAATGCTAAAATGGTTCGTGGTATTGGCGAATGAAAAGGGTGATCTTCCCGTGAGCTTCAGAGTTGGCGAGACTGTCGTATATCCGCATCACGGAGCGGCATATATTGAAGAGATCTCAGAGAAAACAATCCGCGGCGAGACGCGGCGTTATTTGACCCTGCGGATCTTGCAAGGCGATCTGGTAATTGAAGTTCCAGAATCCTCCATTGAGCAGGTCGGTTTGCGTGACGTCTCTAATGAAGAGCAGCTTGAGCGGGTTTTCGATGTGTTGCGCAAGGAAGACGTGGAAGAACCGTCGAACTGGTCGCGTCGGTTTAAGGCCAATTCAGAAAAGTTGACCTCGGGTGATGTTAACAAAGTGGCCGAGGTTGTTCGAGATTTGTCGCGGCGTAGCGTTGAGCGCGGGTTATCAGCCGGGGAGAAGCGCATGCTCTCGCAGGCTCGGGCGATTCTCGGTTCAGAGGTGGCGCTGGCTCGGGAGATTTCCGACGATGAAGCCGATCAGCTTCTCGATGAGATCATGGGTGTTGATCCCAATATGCCCAGCGCTATGACGATTGAGAGTGGGGATTCGGCACAGTCCGTTCCGTCGGCGGCAACACCGCAGTAATATGCCGGGCGGGCTGTGGTGATGGTTGCTCAGGTGGCACGCGGTGAACGCGTGGGAGCGGTGATTGCCGGTGCTGGCTCTGGTTCGCGGCTAGGGGCGCAACTGCCGAAAGCGCTCGTTCCTATAGCGGGAGAGCCACTCGTCGTCCACGCTATCCGCAGCATGAATCGCAGCGGGATTACGCGTATCGTGGTTACTATTCCGCAAGATGCCGATTCCCAACAGCTTTTCGCTGAGGCTCTAGCAGCGGCTGATGTTCACGCGGAACTCGTACCAGGCGGCCTCACCCGTCAAGAATCTGTGGCACGAGGTTTGGCACATATAGATACGCCGTATGTGTTGATTCATGACGCGGCTCGGCCTTTTGTTCCCCCAGCGGTTGTTGATCGAGTTGTGGCAGCCTTGGACGCCGGATATGAAGCGGTCGTTCCAGCGTTGCCGGTTGCCGATACGATTAAAGAGATTCGCGAGGCCCATGCGCTGCCGATACCTGAGCGAGAAGAACCGTCAGATCAGATCTGTGAAGGCGATAGTGCGCCAGTGGCAGATGCTCTTTTACCGGCAGATAAGAAAAAACTGCTAGCGCCGATAGCGGGTGGCGTATCTACTGAGGTAGAACCAGTTGGGCGCACCTTAGAACGTCAACGCTTGCGCGCTATGCAAACCCCTCAAGGATTTCGGCGCGATATTTTAGAACACGCACATCGCCTAGAGCGAGAACGCAGCATGGATGAAGCGATCGCTGCCCCAGATGATGCTGCTCTGGTGGAGATGGCCGGTGGGCACGTCGTATTGGTTGCGGGTGCACCCGAAGCAATGAAGGTAACGACGCCGTGGGATCTGCGTATCGCCCGTATGATTGCTGAGGAATATGCTGGCGGATCACCGGAAGGAAAAACGCATGTATCGTAGCGCGACCGCGATAGATGCTCACCAATTTGCCGATGACGATACGCGCGAACTGTGGTTAGCCTGTTTGCAATGGGAAGGTCATCCGGGTTTAGTCGGGCACTCTGACGGAGACGTCGCGGCACATGCGGTGTGTGACGCAGTGTTGATTGCTGCAGGATTAGGCGAATTAGGGACTATCTTCGGCGTTGATCAGCCACAGTGGGCTGGAGCGACGGGGCAGGCGATGATGAGTCACGTCGTTGAACGTGTGCGAGAGGCCGGATGGCAGATCGAATTCGTCAGTGTGCAGATTATCGGGCAGCGCCCGCGCCTGTTACCACGCAAATATGAGGCAGAGCAGCGAATGAGCGAGATTCTCGGCGCGCCGGTAGCCGTCTGTGCCACCACTACCGATCGGATGGGATTTACTGGGCGCGATGAGGGGCTAGCGGCAATTGCCACGGCAACGCTATCTCGCGCGAATATGGAAGCGGAATGCAAATAAAGCGCGTGTGGCGAAAGGATTACTTCTCGTTATCGCTAGTGGTGTACCTGTCATAGATTTCGGAGGCTTTATCCTTTGCCTTCTGCCCGTATTCACCTAGCTTTTCTTTTGCTTTCTGACCATATTCGCCCAGTTTCTCTTTTGCTTTCTGAGCGTCCTGCTTGACTTGGTCAGTATCGATCCCGTGTTTTTGTGCTTCCTCTTCGAGCCGTTCTGAAATAGAGGTATCGGAGGAGTGCTTCTTCCAATTTTCACTATCGCGTGGATCAGATGGCGATGAGCACGCCGACAGTAAGACAGCAGCCACAACAGACGCCATACCTGCCTGCACTAAGCGCCGTTGCCCCTTCCTACTATGCTTTTTAGCTTCTGCCGACAGCCCGGAAGTAAACATCAGATGGCTTTTAGTGGTTTCGTGGGATATTTTGGGGTTCTTGACGATGCCGCCATGCTGACCCTCACGTGATAATTTTTCCGCGCGAAAGCGATGAGCAGATGGTGCTCCGCTCGGTGAGCTGGTGTGATGCAGTGGCATATTTAGCACCTCACAGGCAAATTGATGACACGGAATAGTGCAGTTAAGTATAGCAAACGCCTTAGCGGGGCAGCCCAGTAAACTGCGCGTTACCTGGTATAAATTGGCTCTCGGTAGCCAATAAATATACCTGTGCTTATGAGGATAAAAGCGGATGTGGCAATAAGCTGAGCCACTACATATTCCCGCTACGGGCTGTCGTATTCCATGAGCCTAACCCGGATGTACGTGTGGTTCACTGTGCCGCGTGAGTAATGCGATCCCCCCTCTTTTGCGCTGACCCAGTGAATAACTCGCGATCGGTATGCCCTAAGGCGCGTGAGGCATGGCGTAGCGATCCCGCTTTTCTCCTGATTTTCTTAAACTAGGTGCTCGCGCTGCCCATATAAATAGGGAATGTCGCTGAGCGTGAGGCACATACATTTAGTTGAGAGTGGCAAGCGTCTGTGGGCAGTAAACGTCTGTGAGCAGCAAAGTTCCTGGCGAAATAGCAACAATCAATCGTCAGCCTGCGAATAATTGCCGGTATGTAGCCCAGCGCCGTTGATACGTGCCGGTATGCGCACACAACTATGCGGAGGTAGCCGCCTGCGTGCGCGGTATGTGATGCGCACTGACAGGCAAGAACGCCAGCAGACCAACTGCGAGAACGATAGCTAAACCAATAATGCCGTAGTAGGCGGCCTCATCCAGAGCGATTCCGCTGGCAGTTGCACCGACGGTGATGGCTGTGGAATACATGAACGGAGCGAGGAAAGAGACGGCGCGGCCAGTCGTAGCGTAGAGCCCAAAGATTTCTCCCTCGGCGCCTGATGGTGCAATACGGGCCAGATAAGTGCGCGAGGCAGATTGCGTCGGTCCAACAAAAACGCACAGCAGTAAGCCGAAAATCCAATAAATGGCGTGACCTGATAGGCCAGCCATCCCGTCATGGCACAAGAAAATAATGACGCCGAAGCTCACCATCGCGCTCAAGGACACCACGATAACGGCCCGTGCCCCGATTTTATCGTCTACCCAGCCAAACAAGATTGTGGCGACACCAGCAACCAGATTCGCAGCAATCCCGAAAATCATAATTTCTTGCTTTTCAAATCCGAAAGCCGTTCCAGCTAAGACGGCGCCAAACGAAAAGACGCCAGCTAAACCGTCTCGATAGATCGCTGAGGACAGGAGGAACCAGAGGATATGGCGTTCGGAGACCCACAGCCGCTTGACGGAAGATCCGAGCTCTTTGTAGGAGGCGATGATTCCCAGCCCGCCTCCGTCATGGACGGCTGGCTCGTCGCGCAAACTGCCCAACAGTGGCGCCGAAAATACGAGCGTCCAGATGGCGGCGGCAAGCATAGAAACCCGCACGTGCATTGCGTTGTGGGAGGTAACTCCAAACCAGCCGACCTCAGGCGAGATAAAGCCAATGAATAAAATGAGCATGAGGACGATACCGCCGACGTACCCCAACCCCCAGCCGAACCCGGAGACGCGCCCAAGATGTTTAGGTTCAGTGATGTCGGTGATGATCGCGTTGTAGACCACGGATCCGGTTTCGCAGGCGATATTGCCGGCGGCGAGTAAAAATAAGCCTAGCCACAGGTGATTTTCCCCAGGGGAGACGAAGAATAGGCAGGCGGTGATGAGGGCCGTCAGCAAAGTAGTTACCCGTAAGAAAGTGGCGCGTTTACCGGAGCGATCAATAGCTTGGCCGATAGCGGGGGCGCCCACGGCGATTAACACTCCGGCAATCGCGAAAGCATATCCGAGTCGTTGGTTCGCTGATCCGCCGAAGAGATCTTTATCAGTGATGTAGACCGAAAAGACGAAAGTGGTGACGATGGCGTTGAACGCTGCGGAGGCCCAATCCCACATTCCCCAGGCCCACACTTCGCGGGTAAACGGTGAGGGTTCGCGCGAAGAATCTGAAGAATTACGGCGAGGCCTGCCATGATTTTTCAGGTATGAGGCAACGGCACGTACCCCGCTGATTGCGGCTCCGGCAACTGCGCGGGGTGCGCCTTTGGCATCCGAAAGACCAGCTAATCCGTGTTTATTTGCCTGATTGGGGATGGGATGACGTCGAGACGTATGTGGGGTGCCCTCTGAGCTGTCCATACGTGTTACCCTACGCCATCGTAAGTTCATTGTATTGTCGTGTTGGCTTAGTTTGCGTCACCTTCTTCGCGTTCGCTTTGCAATAGCCGGTATTGTTAAAGACGTGAAAATTTTTGATTCCAAAACGAAATCCCTGCGAGAGTTTGTCCCGCTCCATCCTGGTCAGGTGGGGATCTACCTGTGCGGGGCGACGGTGCAGGGATCGCCGCATATCGGTCACATGCGTTCCATGCTGGCGTTCGACGTTCTCGTGCGGTGGTTGCGAATCTCCGGTTATGACGTGCGGATGATCCGTAATGTCACCGATATTGACGATAAAATCCTGGCGAAATCCGCAGAAAACGGCTGGCCGTGGTGGGCGTGGGCGTATCGGTTTGAGAAAGAATTTACCGAGGCCTATCGCACTCTCGGCATATTAGAACCGACGTATGAGCCGCGCGCGACGGGTCACGTTCCAGAGATGATTGCCCTCATTGCGCGCCTCATTGAGCGCGGGCATGCCTACGTCGGCCGCCCAGGTAATGTGTATTTCGATGTCACGTCCTTGCCGGATTATGGCTCACTGACGAATCAAAGCCTGGCTGATCTCAATGCGGATGAGGATACTAGCGAGACAGATAAGCGCAACCCCTTAGATTTTGCCTTGTGGAAAGCACCGAAAGCTGGTGAGCCGGAAAGTGCTGCGTGGGATACGCCGTGGGGGCGGGGGCGTCCCGGGTGGCATATTGAATGCTCGGCGATGGCTGGAAAATATTTGGGTGAATCTTTTGATATTCATGCCGGCGGAATTGATCTGCGTTTCCCCCATCACGAAAACGAGCAAGCGCAATCCCATGGCGCAGGTTACGGATTTGCCCAGTATTGGATGCACAATGCGTGGGTGACGATCGAGGGAGAGAAGATGAGTAAATCCCTCGGAAACTCCCTGACGGTTGCGAATATCGTCCGTGAATATCCGCCGGTGATTGTGCGGCTGGCCTTAGGCACGGTGCATTATCGGTCAACGGTTGCCTACTCTCCTGCGACGTTGACGGAAGCAGCGGCAGTATGGGATCGGCTCGCCGGATTTGTGGCGCGCGCAGTAGACGTCGTAGGGGAAGTCCCGGCAGCGGAGATTGCGGGCCTGACGCGCGAGGATCTACCGGCGGAGTTCGTTGACGCGATGGATGATGACCTCAACGTTTCAGCAGCACTGGCAGTCATCCATGAACACGTGACGAATGGCAATAATGCCCTAGCTGACAACGATCACGTCTCACTGCGAGCAGAACAGACGATGGTGCGAGCAATGCTCAACGTTTTAGGCTTGGATCCGTGCGCCGATCCGTGGCGTCAGAGCGATAACGGAGGCACACACGAAGCCTTGGCGGCGCTTGTGGAGCGGATTTTGGCCGAACGCACGCAAGCCCGAGCAGAAAAAGACTGGGCGAAAGCCGACGCGCTGCGCGATACCCTAATGCAAGCAGGTATCACGGTAGAAGATAGCGCAGATGGCGTGCGGTGGGCAGTAGGAGGCGAGCGTGGCTAATAGTGGGCATCGAGGGCGGCCAGGAGCTGTCCGTAAACACGCGCGTAAGGGCAGCACGACGGGTTCCGGCGGACATCGTCGCCGTCGGCTCGAAGGAAAAGGGCCAACCCCTAAGGCAGAAGATCGCACATATCATCCGGCCTACAAGCGCAAGCAAGAACGAGAAGAGGCAGAACGCAAGGCACAAGGACCAAAACTGAAAGCCTCCTTGCACACTCCGGCTGGCTATGAGCTTATTTGTGGGCGCAATCCGGTTTATGAGGCAGTGCAGGCAGGAATGCCGTATGCGCGCGTCTTTGTGCTGAGTGCGGCCGTTTATGATGAACGGCTGGCAGATATTATTCGGGCGGCGATGGAGGCTGAGGTTCGCGTCATCGAGGTTTCGCGTACTGAACTCGATCTGATGACGGAGGGCCAGGTTCACCAGGGAATTGCGATAGAAGTTCCGCCATACGAGTATGTGACGTGTCAAGATCTGGTTGAACGCGGGCAACGTTCCGGGCGTGATGGGCTTATCGTGGCGCTTGATTCAGTGACGGATCCGCATAATCTCGGTGCTGTTATGCGCTCTGCTGCTGCCTTCGGGGCAGATGGTGTGCTTATCCCAGAGCGGCGTGCGGCTGGTGTGAGCGCAACGGTATGGAAAGTCTCAGCGGGAGCGGCGGCTCGTCTGCCGGTGGCACGCGAGACGAACCTCGTTCGCTGCCTGCGAGATCTGCAGCAAGCAGGATATTTTGTAGTGGGGTTAGCCGGTGACGGGCAAAGCTCGCTGCCGCAAGCCGATCTTGCTGATATGCCATTAGTGCTGGTAACTGGCTCAGAAGGGGCAGGTTTATCGCGCCTGGTTCGGCAGACCTGCGATCTCGTCGTCGCTATCCCCATTGATGGGCAGACGGAATCCTTAAACGCTTCAGTGGCTGCCGGTATTGCGCTATACCAGATCGACCAAGTGAGAAACAGGTATGCTGGGCAGTAGGTGAGCGGATAACGCCGCCGCCGATTCGATAGGAGGCGGATGCACCATGACGTCGTGGCGAACAGTACGCGGACACATCCAACGTCTTGATCGGGACATCGTGACGGTTGACGATATTAATGCGTTCTTCGCAGAGGAACGCGTGCTTGGTCGTGGCGCGGCGGATGAGTCAGGAGATTTCACTTTTGAAGTGGCGATGGCAGGGCGCCGTCGCCGAGTGGCAACCCTCGATGATAAAGGCACGGTTTTTCGCGGGCGAACCGTCGGGGAACTGGTGGAGGAGATGCGCTCGCGGCTGCGCAAAGTCGAAGTGGAATTAGATGGCGAAGTTGCTCATGGTCCACTGGATATTGGCGCAGTTGACGTCGGTGATGATCTCTTTTCAGACGATGATGCCCTGGCGTCGGTGCCTGTGTCGATCTCGGATGAACAGCCTGAGGAGAGTGCCGAAGAAGAAGCCGATCAGGAGTTATTCGACCGGCCTGGTCCGATGATGATGATAGCGGATCTGCCGCTCTCAGAGGTTCCGGCGCTGGCTAAGTCTGACA
Organism: Trueperella sp. LYQ141; assembly: GCF_046599555.1. Taxonomy (NCBI): domain Bacteria; kingdom Bacillati; phylum Actinomycetota; class Actinomycetes; order Actinomycetales; family Actinomycetaceae; genus Trueperella; species Trueperella sp. LYQ141. The sequence continues at coordinate 189,464 of NZ_JBKIWQ010000001.1, forward strand.
AAGCTGAGGTGGCGGTGTTGAAGCTGGGGGATGCGTTAGTGCTGATCGCCCAGTCTCCGCTAGATGCAATGCGGCGAGTGTTTCCGCGTCCGTCTTTCCAGATTGTGATTCGCCCTGGGTGTGGTGATGATGTTCCGTTGATGAGCGTGCGGCGCGATACTCTTACCCGCACCTGGGATTGGACGGGTGAGTTGCCGGTTTTTACCTGGATAACCCCAGGTACCGATGCGTATGAGTTTGTGGTTGATGAGACGGGCGCTGGCGCGATGGCCCGGGCGGCGGTTGCCGACGTCATCGGGGCGCGTTTTGCTGATGTGCGGGCGGCGTTATTGAGCTCTCCGCGGGTGGCGTTGGAACGTTTTGTGCAAGCCCTGGGATTGCCCTCAGAGGTTGCTCTAGTTTTGGCTGGAGAACTGCCGTTGACGGCTATCCCCAGCGCGCGGCTTTTTGCGCCGGAAACCACGGGAGCGGCATTTAATGATCGCCTGGCATGGGAGCTCGCCGGTGAGGGCTTTGTTGAGCCGATGGTCATGGGTGCATATCGCAAAATTTATTTGGAGCGTCCGTGGGCGGTCTCGCTTTTCTCTGCTGCGCAGTCAGCTTTAGGCGGGGCATTATTGACGGCGGGATATCAGCGCGCAGAAGCGGGCAAGCCGTGGCGTTTAGTGACGGCACTTGGCGGGGCGACCTTGTTTTCCGGCATGATTCGAATCCTGACAACCTCCTATGCGGCCCAGGTGATGAATCACCGCCAGCAGGAGATTGATATGTGGAAGATGACGCGCAATTGGGGAGAATATGGTGAGTGAAGAAAACTATGAGGTAGCCGAGCCTCTCGATATTGATGCGGCGTTGGATTCTTTTTGGGCACATGCAATAAATGCTGGGCGTCTTTACCCGATTGAAAGCGTTGGCGGGCAAGTAGATGAGACCTCGCTGCGCCCAGGGTCTTTTAGTTTGGGCGATACTCCGCAGCTTGCCGATGAGTTGGCGGAATTGATTGTTTCGGGCGCCAAGCGTGCAACCTCAAGTTACGAGCCTTCGTATATGGCGGCCGGTGAGAGCCTGCCGAGTATCGGTGAATTGTGGATTGTGTGCGATGGTCGGGGGTATCCTCGGGCGTTAATTCGCAATGTGGACGTGCGCCGTATTCCGTTTTGTGACGTCGGTGCAGATATTGCTGAGGCTGAAGGGGAAGGGGATTTGCCGAAGTGGCAGGCTGACCATGAGCAAATCTTTCGCGAGGAAGCGCAGTCCTTAGGGATTGAGTTTGATCCCCAGGAGAATGTGATTGTGGAATTCTTCCGCCTGCTCTACGCCTCCGATGCGCATATTCCTTCGAGCTCAGATGCTGGCGAAACGGCAACAGCTACGCCTACACCTACGCATACGCCTTTGCCCTCGAAGCTGCCAGCAGGCTGCGAGGAAGCGCTATAAAAGCACTCGTGTTCGCTTCCGTTTTTACAAACTTTGCGTAGTTTTCCTTGCTTCTAGGGAATCTGGGGGGGGGAGAGAAAAAAGGACGGAAGAATGCCTTAGGTCATCGTTTGCGCACGCAGGCAAAGAGGATCTTCCGTGCGGGAGCGGCGCTCTGTGTTCTGCTTTCCTATTTTCTGCCATGGTGAAAGCGGAGACACTCGTTGGGGTGTAGTTGCTCATTGGGAATATATCTGCCCTTGGGTAGGCACAGCACTTGGTTGGCGGGGCGGTAGAAGAAGTGCCTCGTGGGGCTGTTTTTGGCTTTAACCCGCTTTTGCTGGATGCCATTTGCCAGTTAGTAGGCGTGCTTGGCTGTTTTGCTATCCTGGCGGGCGGTTAGCTAGAACGGGGCAGCGGGGCGGCTAGCTGGTTTGCCCCCCCCAGGTAATGTTCGCGTGTTTTCTGTAGGGCTTTTCGTCTTTAGGGTTTCCCGTCGGTTTTCCCGAAAACGGTGTTGAAATATTCGCGCTAATAACTACGCGAGCGGTTTTCTGAGCAGAGTAACCCGAGCGTAAATAAAACTGAGCGTTCAGTGCGGTGATTGTGACTCAGGGTTAATCAGTAAAATCGCTGACGTCTACGCAATCCCCGTCAGCATGCATAGCAGCGGTAATCTGTTCGGGAGTTGGCTTTAGATTGACGTTTTGGTAGTGCGAACCGAGGACGATGGATACGGATTTATCTGCGATATTCGGATCGATATGCACCGACGAGCTATCGAAATATGCGCGCATGGTGTAGGCGTCGTTGATTCCCTCTGGGGAGGTGTAGATCCGAACGGCCTCTGAGAAATTCTCTGTGGACCAGTTTCCCGTCTCGCGTACTTTAATGCCGATAGATCCCAGGGATTCGGCGACGGATTTCGCTAATCCGGTCGTTTCGGTGGCATTGTAAACCGAAACGGTGATCTCGTTCGTCGGCGAGGGGCTGGCGTTAGCGTCGGTGGGGCAGACAACCTGTGAGGTGTCAGGTGCTCGGGAGAAATCACGATTGAACGGGAAGGGGATGACGTTTAACCAGACTAATGAGCCAAGGATGAGGAGTGCGGCCATGATGAGGACCATTGATCCGAAAATGACCGTCTGGCGTTGCTGGGTTCGTTTGCGATATTCTGCGCGAGCATTTGAGTTCACGACCCTAATCTAACAGGACGCCCCACGCACCCGCTAGAGCTCAAGTACCCTTGCTGCATTCCTGCCCTGGGGGATTCCTCAAGATAACGCCACGTGGGGAGTCTGTTCGAGTGTACCACGAGTCAGGGAATACGTGTCGAGATATGGATTTAGGGTTGCTACTGAGACTGATCGCACCAAAAAAGTGGCGTATAAATTTCCTATCGTGGCCGGAATTCCGTAAGATTAAGCACTGTCAGGTTTTCTGCGTGTCAGATAGCTGGCTAAGGAGGATTCGCCTAGCGGCCTATGGCGCACGCTTGGAACGCGTGTTGGGTTAACGCCCTCGGGGGTTCAAATCCCCCATCCTCCGCGAATGTTACCCCTTCCGAGTAGATCGGGAGGGGTTTTTCGTTGCTATGAAGCTGAAAAGTTGGATAGCTGGCAGGTGTACCCAAAAAGATATGGTGTTATAGGCGGCGGATTGGACTATACGGCTATCGTGCAGGCCATATTGCTCTGATCTGTGTTGTTGGGATATTAGGTTAGCGAACAGAATATGGGGTTACACCGGCAGAATATGTGGGTTATGGGGAGAACATGCTCCTCTCCGGTGTTTTCAGTGTCCTAACGCGGGAAAGTCGGGCTGTAATTTAGTGCTGTCACCTATGAGTGATAGGCAAAACATGTTGTGATTTTCTGGGATTTCGGCGTGATAGCAGGGAGAAGCGGGGCATAGTTGGCGTGCTACAAGGTAATGACAAGCCGGTATATGTAATGACTGTGAAATGCTGGGCGTGCGGCTGGCTGGTAGCGGAAGTAGATAAGAACGAAGCAAATATTTTTTTGGGGGGGGGGGATGCCCTCATCTATGCGCTGTGTGGCTGGCTGTGCGTGTCAGCAGGCGCAGCGGCAGTGTACTAGACGGTTAAGCAAGCGCTGGTGAGCTGTGTGAGGTGCGGTGTGGCTTAGGTATGAGGCGTTGAGCAGGCTGCCCCGCTGTCTGCCCATCAAACGCCTTTTTTGCGAGGGTGTTTGCCTGATCCTGGCTCTGTGTATTGGCTGTAAGGGTATTGATATTCGCATAATGCAGGGCGTATATCGCACGGGTGCATATATGAGATGAGAGAAGTGGGCCGACGAGGAGGTTCGTCAGCCCACTTCATTGGGTGTGAGAGGAGGATTAGGAGTAAAACGTGTTGAAAGCTGGATAGCGCAGATTAGTGCCCCATCATCTCTTCAACGATTTCATCTTTCGTCAGTGACGCCGGATAGTAGGTAGGCCAGTTATCCATCTCTTTGAGCAGCTCTTCATGTGACGTGTTCCCCATGTAGATATGGAAATGTGAGGCTTTGACCGGGAAGATGTTGTGGTCGGAGAATTGTACGAACTTGGGGGCAGCTTCATCGCCAGATTGCTTGGTGAATAGGAAGCGCACGCCGCGATTGCCTTTCTGGTAGGTCAGGATTTCGTAGCGCTCGTAGGCGTAGGTGGCTTTGGCGGTCTGCCCGTTCTTGGTAAATGACATCTCATTGCCAGCAATATCAATCTTTTCTATATCGGTGCGGTAGCCAGTCTCGTAGTAGGCGGTCCACTCTTCTTTCGTCTTTTTTCCTGATTCGGCTTTGTGAGCCATGACTTTGTCGAGGCTGCCATCTTGGAGTAGGGGATAGACTGATTGCCAGTTTCCGGCGTAATCACTGAGCTCGCGGTCTTTGACTTGTGAGTTCTCAAAGTATCCGTCGTAAATATCGTTTGTGGAGTTGTCGAGGACTCGTTCTGTGATCGGTGCGACGGGCTCGTCGGCTGCGTTGCGAAGTTTCCACGGTAAGGCATTGCCAGGTGCAATATCGGCAAATACTGCCCATTTTCCAGCGGAGGGAACAGTGAAATCGACGCGCCCGCTGTAGTGCCCCATCTTGACGTAGTAGACGTTGTTTGGCGTAATCGTCACGGTTTGCTTTTGTTCAACCGTTGTCTCGTTGGTGTTGAGCGCGGCTTTTCCGGCAGCCATCAGATCGGTTACTCCCTCGGTGGGGACGAATGCTATGCGCATGAACTTTTCGTGCGTGTGGCCGAATTCGATGTGATAGGTGGCGGCCTCAAGTTGATAGTCGGCGTAGTAGGCGACGTGGTTTTCTTTTGTGCTGTCTTTGGCGTCTTTCGCCTGTGCATTTTGTGTGGATGACGGTGTGGATGTGGTGGATTCTGAGGTGGTGCTATCGGAGCAGCCAGCCAGTGCCATGCCGGTTAGCGCGAGCAGGGCCAGAATTTTATGGGCTTTCATGTGTGACCTTTCTGTGCAATCAACCCCTAAATGATAATGATTCTCAAAATTGTTAACAAATTGAGCATAGTATGAGTGCTGTTAGCTTGATCTCAGCATGAGTGTTATCGGTCGCCACCCTCTTCGCTCCACGTTCGATGCCTTAGCCGGGCTCGTCGTTATGCCGTATTCCCCAATTGGGGTGCCGTCTGGCGAAAAAGATACGCGGTTGGCGATCAGGTAGTGATTATGAACAGGTGACGTGCTCGGCACAGAAAACTTCGGGCATGAGCACGTAGACTAGAGGGCGTGAGTATCGCACTGTATCGCCGTTATCGCCCGCAAAGTTTCCATGAGGTCATCGGGCAAGATCATGTTGTCAAACCTCTGATGGCAGCTCTCGATGGTGGGCGCACCGCGCACGCATATCTCTTCTCAGGGCCGCGCGGCTGTGGGAAAACCACGTCTGCCCGAATCCTGGCCCGCTGTTTGAACTGTGTGGAGTACCCGACGGCAACCCCCTGCGGTGTGTGCGATTCATGCCGAGAACTATCCCGAGATGGTTCAGGCTCCCTTGACGTGGTTGAACTCGATGCCGCCTCGCATGGTGGCGTTGACGATGCCCGTGACCTGCGAGAACAAGCCGCATTTGCGCCTGCACGGGATCGTTTCAAGATCTTCATTATTGACGAAGCGCATATGGTGACGAACCAGGGATTTAACGCGCTATTGAAATTAGTGGAAGAACCCCCAGAACACGTGAAGTTTATTTTCGCGACGACAGAGCCGGAAAAAGTGATCGGGACGATTCGCTCGCGCACGCATCACTACCCATTCCGCCTTGTTCCGCCCAATGAACTCGAAAACTACTTGGCGCAGTTATGCGATACCGAAGGGGTAACCGCCGGTAAAGACGTCTTATCCCTGGTTGTTCGGGCGGGAACCGGATCGGTTCGCGATACCCTTTCCGTGCTGGACCAGATCATCGGCGGGTCGGAAGGTTCGGTTATTGATTATGAGCGGGCTGTTGCGCTTTTGGGATACACCTCGGCAGCGCTTCTCGATGAGGCGTTGGAGGCCATTATCGCGCGCAATGGCAGCGGGCTATTTGCCGTTGTTGATTCGCTCGTAAAATCCGGTCACGATCCGCGTCGTTTTGTGGAAGATTTACTACAACGCCTGCGCGATCTCGTCATTATTTCCCTCGCTGGAGATTCGGCGAAAGACGTCTTTGTATCAGTTCCGGAAGATCAATATGGTCGAATGGTGCTCCAAGCTAACCACCTTGGAGCACAACGAGCCTCCTATTATGCCGATCTGACGCATCGGGCCTTAGCGGATATGGTTGGCGCCACCGCCCCACGATTACAGCTTGAATTGCTATGCGCTCGAATCATTGTGGGTGATCCGCGTGGCGAAACTGGACGTGCTTCTGAGGGTAAAACTGCGGCAGAATTCTCCAATCCCAGTGGAGAAGCGACGGGAGGCCCCTCTGCGCAGACGGCACAGCGGCTTGCGCAATTCGTTAATGCGCAGCGGGAAACCTCTCAAAATCAGCGCTCTGAGGCAAATGGCGGGAGCAATGCGCATAATCCCGCGCAGCTAGCACCGCAGAAGCCAGGCAAGGGAACGGACCTGGAGAGCAATCCGGCAGCCGCGACAGGAGCACCAGCGCCAGAAAACTCCGCACTTTCGGGTATGCAGAGCAGAAAAACGACGGAGCATAACAGGCCTGATATGGCCGCGGCTTCGCGAAAGATGAGCAACACTGACCCGAATCATCGCCCCATGCCGAGTATGCCACCGATGGCAGAAACGGATACATCCGCGCTAGCGCACCCGAAAGGTGACACGGAGAGCAGACCAGTTGAGGTGACTAACGCGGCTACGGATACTGCTCGGCCCCGCCAAAAACCTGAGGAAGCTCAAGGTCAACAAGACCCGCATAGCAGGCCTTCCGCTGTGGCGGTAGAGAACGAAAACGCTCAGGCTAGCGCAGTGCAATCAGGGCATGAGCCCGAGGTGGAAGAGCCACAGGATTCACCGCAGGAAGCTCCACTTGATCACGTGGCGCAGATCGCTGCCCAATGGCGGCAAATCTGCGAATCTCCTATGCTGCGCCCGTCGGTGCGAGGATTTTTGCAAAATTCCACGGGGCCATTGTCGCTTGCAGATGGAGCTTTAGTGCTCGGTTTTGAATCGGAAGGTCTGCTGCGGCAACTGCCGAGTAAAGCCGAGGCCATAGCCCACGTTATTGCACAGCACTGCGGTATTTCGGTGCGAATTACCGGGCATGTAGGCGCACCGACGGAGCGTCCGGCCCAGCCTAAGCCACAACCGCATACGCCGGGTGGGAGTCAATCCGAAACGCCACCACGCAATGGCGCCTCCCCAAAAGTTAGCGCCGCGCAGGGCGCGGCGGTGTCGAGCCAAGGAGGCAATGGGCGCAATTTCGGGGCCTCCGGCAAAAATAGCGGCTCATTCGACTCAGCTGCGGCAGATGTTCGCGAAGATGGCGATGTGGCACGAGGATCGTTCCATGAGTTCGGCGATATGCCCGCACGATTGCCAGGGGATACCGCGGATGCTTCCCGCCTGCCTGAAGTGAAAATAGGTGGGGAGGCGCCTTCCGCGCTAACAGTAGGGGGTGACGCCACTGCCGCACAGTCTGCCAGCCAGGCAGCAGCGGCACCAGCAGCAAAGGGCATGTCAGTAGATGAGTCGATCACCTCATACCCAGTAGCAGTGCCAGAGAATCACGAGAAATCTATGGGGAAGCTGGCTCAGGTATCAGATTCGGCGGTGGATGATATGCCACGATCTGCGGGATCTTCTACACCATCGGGTGCGGCGAGGTTCGAGGAGGATTATTCAATAGATACCTTCCCGGATTTGCCGCCAGTGGATCTTCCGGCGGATTTCGTCAGTGCTGGAGCCCCTTCCGCCGTATCTAATATTCGCCAGCAGATAGACGCAATTCGCCCCGCCCAGGAAATACCTGTGCACGATGATGCGTCTGCATATAGCTCACCGCTGGAAGAGGAGCCGGTTTTCCTTGACGAGGAAGAGGAAATCTCGGATGCGGATCCGCTGATTGCCCATTCTGACCTTGCTGGAGTCAACGTCATTATGGAAAAGTTCGGCGCGGTAGTGATCGACGAACGTCATGAGGGCGGCGATGGCACGTCGTAATAATGCGGGGAATATCGCTGGCAGTACCACCGGCAATAATTGGCAGTTTTCTCCAGCCGTGTTATCGCGGTCAACGGCTGGCAGATATTGCCCAATACTCACCGGCGCGAAGAGCGATAAGGGAGCGGAAACCCGCCAAAGCTGGCAGGTAACAGCACCACATATGCGGGTAGCGTGGCAGGCGCTAGGCAGCTACATGGTTCACAACAGAAAGAGCAAATAAATGGCAGGAATCTACGACGGCGCTGTCCAGGCTTTGATTGACGAGCTAGGTCGCTTGCCCGGCGTCGGACCAAAAAGCGCTCAGCGCATTGCGTTTTATCTGTTGGAGGCAGACGAAGCTGAGGTGCAGGCCTTAGTGGAGGCGCTGCAGGCAGTCAAAGAAAAGGTGCGATTCTGCGCGGTGTGTGGGAACGTCACCGAAGATGAGCTATGCCGAATCTGCTCTGATCCGCGGCGAGTAGGATCAGTTATCTGCGTCGTGGAAGAAGCAAAAGACATTGTGGCGATTGAACGTTCGCGGGAATATCGTGGCCGCTATCATGTGCTCGGCGGGGCGATTGATCCAATTGGCGGGGTTGGCCCGCAGGATCTGCGTATTCGAGAACTGTATGCGCGATTGGCGAGCGGGGAAGTCGAAGAGATTATTTTGGCGATGGATCCGAATATCGAAGGTGAAGCCACGGCAACCTATCTCTCTTTGAATTTGGCCAATATGGGAGTGACGGTATCGCGCCTCGCCTCTGGGTTGCCCGTTGGCGGCGATTTAGAGTATGCCGATGAAGTGACGATCTCACGAGCTTTAGCGGGTCGGCAGCGGATAACGCCCATACAGTGAACAGCCGCAAACTGCGGTTGCGACTTTCCTTTACGATGGGATAACCATTGAAGGAGACGAGACAGTGACACTCATTGTTCAAAAGTTCGGCGGATCATCGGTTGCGGATGCAGCTGGCATTAAGCGCGTCGCTCGGCGGATAGTTGATACATACCGCGCGGGCAATAACGTCGTCGTGATCGTCTCGGCGATGGGCGATACTACAGATGATCTTATTGATCTTGCCGCATCTGTTTCGAGTGAGCCTTCCGCCCGAGAGATGGACGTTTTGCTGACGGCAGGAGAGCGTATCTCGATGGCGCTGCTGGCTATGGCGGTCACAGATTTAGGGGTGACCGCCCACGCATACACTGGGCAGCAGGCGGGTCTGCATACGGATAACATGTATGGCGCGGCCTCTATCGTCGGGGTTGTCCCAGAGCGTATTGCTCGAACCATTCAGGCCGGGGAGATCGCCATTATCGCTGGTTTCCAGGGGGTTAACCGCGATAACGATGTGACGACTTTAGGGCGTGGTGGGTCAGATACGACGGCAGTGGCTTTCGCGGCGGCCTTGCGGGCAGATGTCTGTGAAATTTACTCGGATGTTGATGGTGTATTTACCGCTGATCCGCGCGTATGTACGACTGCCCGTAAAGCTAGCGCCTTGACCTATGAAGAGACGCTAGAGATGGCAGCACATGGCACAAAGATTTTGCACTTGCGGGCAGTTGAGTATGCTCGTCGGTTTCATGTTCCCTTGCACGTGCGCTCGTCATTTTCAGATAAGGAAGGAACCTGGATCGTGGATGAAGTTACCCGCAGTCGGTGGGAGGGGGATAATGAATCCCCGACGATTTCTGGCATCAGCCATGACACCTCGCAAGCCAAGATCTCGATTACAGGTATCCCAGATGAGCCTGGGGCGGCGGCGCGGGTTTTTAACGTGGTGGCTGACGCGGGATCGTCAATCGACATGATCGTGCAAAACGTGCCGATTAACCAGCCGGGTCATGCCAATATCTCTTTCACCTTGCCGATTTCTGATGTGAAAAAGACGGTCCGGGCGCTCGAATCGCGCCAGGAGGAGTTGGGCTTCCGCAGCATTATTCAAGATGACGGGGTTGGTATCTTATCGCTGGTCGGTACCGGCATGCGTTCTCATCCAGGAGTGACCGCTAAATTCTTCGCAGCCCTGGCTGACGCGGGAATCAATATTGACATGATCTCCACCTCAGAGATCCGTATCTCGGTTGTGTTGGATGCAGAGGATATTGCGCAGGCTATTCGGGTCGTTCATGCGGCGTTTGATTTGGATGTGGACGGGGAAGCGATCGTGTACGGAGGAACGGGGAGATGAGCATAACGTTAGCTATTGTTGGGGCGACCGGCCAGGTTGGGCGGGTTGTACGTAATTTAGTGGAGGAACGCGCAACGCCAGTAGATGCGGTGCGGTTCTTTTCCTCTGCGCGTTCAGCTGGGATGACGCTACCCTTCCGTGGTGAACAGGTCTGCGTTGAGGATCTTGCCCAGGCAGATTTCGCCGGTATTGATATTGCAATTTTTTCGGCTGGCGCCAGCGTTTCACGGGAATATGCTCCCCGATTTGCAGCGGCGGGGGCTGTCGTCATTGATAATTCTTCGGCATGGCGGAAAGATCCGCAGGTTCCGCTGGTGGTCAGTGAGGTGAACCCGCAGGCATTACGGGATCGGCCACGAGGGATTATTGCCAATCCGAACTGCACCACGATGGCGGCTATGCCGATTTTGAAAGTTTTATCGGATGAAGCTGGGTTGTCGAGCCTGGTGGTTTCCTCTTATCAGGCGGTGTCTGGTTCGGGGCGTGCGGGGGTGCAGGCGTTGGTTGAGCAGTCTCGTGCGGCGGTGGCTGCCGGTGATGCGCTAGAAGGTTTAGCCGTGGATGGGCAGGCGATTCCTCGTCCGGAAAACACTGAGCCGTATGTTGCACCAATTGCTTTTAATGTGGTTGCGTTTGCGGGTAATGACGCAGGGGACGGCTCAGGAGAGACGGATGAGGAGCAAAAACTTCGTCATGAGTCTCGGCGGATTCTTGATTTTCCTGATCTGCGTGTTGCAGGGACGTGCGTGCGAGTGCCGGTATTTACTGCTCACTCAATGTCGATTTCTGCGGAGTTTGAGCGCGAAATTTCTGTTGAGCGAGCCATTGAGTTATTGCGGCAAGCGCCGGGAGTGAGGTACGTCGAGGTGCCTGATCCCTTGCAGGCTGCTGGGCAAGACGCATGTTATGTAGGGCGTATCCGGCAGAATTATGCGGCTCGTAACCCCGCGGCCGGGCTGTCAATGTTTGTTGTTGGGGATAATCTGCGTAAGGGTGCGGCTCTGAATACGGTGCAAATCGCTGAGCTGTTGATCCAGGAGCTGAGCGAACGCTAAGTAGTTAATATGTGAAAGCTAGTAGGAGGCGCTGGCGTGTGGCGTACATGGTGTTGCGCTAGCGCCGGCGCCTCTTAGGTATCTAGCGTATCCGGCGGGTTCGGTTGTTTCGGTAGTTGCTACTGCTTTGTTGCCTTGTTGCTTTTGTGTGGGTTCGGCTGCGGTTTGTATTGTCTGCTCTCCGGGATCTCTCTTTCTAAGTGCATTTTATGGCAATAGCTTTCGAGTCTTAGATCCGATGTTCGCGGGCAAGGTAAATATCAAAACGTTGTGAATAGCACGGGGCAGAACAGTTGTGGGTAGTCGCGGCAGCTAGGGAAGCGTGGATCACGCGGGTGAGGAGGAAGAAACGTAGATATGTGGGTAGGTGAGGGAGGAAACACGAGGTAGGCGCAGGAAGATATACGTGGAAGATAACCACAGGAAGATAGGCATAATACATAGGTGTGGGCAGATCTGCCGGTTGTGGGCAAAGATCAGCCTGCTTTTCCCGGCACGCCAGCATAGTAGCTTCTGTTTAGCGTTCCACGTAGTAGCTTATTTTGGAACTATCCTGCGCTATTCTTCGTCCAGATCCTCGTCATCACTACCTGCAGGGCGCCCAATCATGCGGGATTCGTCCGGTCGGTAAGCGAGAACGTCATTAACGTAGGAATCGACGGTATTGGGCATCATGGGAATATCGTGGCCGGCACGTTCGGAAATAAACCAGCGATGTTCCAGTAGTTCGTGGAATAACTGCGCTGGCTGGAGCTTTTTGCGTAACTCAAAGGGGATGGCCTGCACGGTTGGCTCGTAGACGTTCATCATCCATTCGTGGGCGACGATCTCCAGCGGGATATTCGATTTGCCGGTGACCATACGGAAAGATTCCATGTCGTTGACGAGTCGGCGGGCCTGCTTTTCTCCGACGTCCAGGCCGGTCAGCCGCATGAGCTTTCGGGAATAGTGCCCAGGGTCAACCACTTTAGGTTGAATGGAGATGGATGTGCCGTCAATGTCGGCAGCCATAGATAGCTCGCCGACCTCAAACCCGAGATCATTGAGCCGACGAATACGCGCATCGACGCGCCACCGTTCACTAGCTTGGAACGATTCTTCTTCGGTCAGTTCTGCCCACAAATCTTGGTAGCGCTCAACGAAACGATCCCCAACGGCGATGGCATCGTATTCTGGATCGAGGATTTCGCCGGCCTGCAGATCCATCAATTCTCCGATGATATTCGTGCGGGCGACGTCAATATCGTACAGACGTTTGCGTTGTGAGAGATTTTCTTCCAGTTCGCCGGTTTCCGCATCGACGAGATATGCCGAAAATTCGTTGGCATCACGGCGGAACAGGGTATTAGATAGGGAGACGTCACCCCAGAAAAATCCGAGCAGATGTAACCGCACCATGAGTACAGCTAGGGCGTCGATAAGTCGGCGAACGGTTTTGGTGCGCATTTGTGAGTTGCCGAATAAGGCGCGATAGGGCATGGAGAAGGAGAGGTGACGAGTGACGAGGACGGCATTAAGTGGTTCGCCGGCTGCGTCGTAGCGGCCAGTAATGACGGCGAGTGGTTCAACGCAGGGGGCGGATAGTCGGTTGAGGTCGCGCAGTGTTTCGTATTCGTGATGGGCGACCTCTTCACCGATTTCTTTGACGGCAACAACTTGCCCGTCCAGATATGCGAATCGGACGATGTGGCGAGAAATACCGCGAGGCAGGGCGGCGATCACGTCGGAGGGCCACTCGTCGAGCGGGATAGCCCAGGGCAAATCGAGTAGAGCTGGGCGTACTTCCGCTGAGGTAATCTGCAGCGATCGGTTATGCATGAGATCCTCCGTGCGATGAGATGGCGACCGACGTGGGTAACGTGGGCGTGACCAGGCAAATTGATGCTTAGCCTCGGGTGTTCCTGGGGCGTGCCAGGAACGCTACTGATTGTAGCTGGTGAACGGGAAGCGGCGTCGGAACGAACTATCGTCCGTTCCGACGCCGCTTTAACATGACAGCCTATCTGGGCGTATCCATGACGCTGTACCCCTGGCATGATCTTGCACATACGCGCCGTATGGCAATCGGACCGTATGCAACTGGATCACGGTGTGGAGCACAGTGTGCTAGGTAACGCCCGCTATTCTTATCCGTGCTGAACTGCGGAATCGATACGGTTTCCGGTTGTGCTGGAGAAGAAGTGCGTGTGCTCCGGGCGTGGGTGCAGGTAAATAACTTCACCAGCAGCCGGCACGTTAAACGGCTCAATTCGCACAACGAGGGTTTCGGATTCATCGCCGGAACCGAACTTGCTATCTTCGCGCTCGCCGCCAACAACTGTGCCGTAGACGTAAGCATCCGATCCAAGAGATTCGACGAAAGTAACCTTAACCGGGATCCCGCCTTCACCCTGACCAGCGATGGAAAGCGCTTCGGGGCGCAAACCGATCGTCAACGAGCCGTCCTTACCGGCGGCATCAAGAACGTCACGCGGCAGCTCGAAACGGGCGTCACCAAAGACGGCTGAGTTGCCGTCAATCCGCCACGTACCGAGGTTCATAGCCGGAGAACCGATGAAGCCAGCAACGAAAGCGTTAGCCGGACGCGAGAACATCTCCGCTGGGGAGGCAACCTGCTGGAGCAGACCATCCTTAAGTACCGCAATCCGATCACCCATCGTGAGAGCTTCGGTCTGATCGTGGGTGACGTACACGGTGGTAACGCCGAGCGAACGCTGCAGAGAAGCGATCTGGGTACGAGTCTGCACACGCAGCTTCGCATCCAAGTTAGATAGCGGTTCATCCATCAGGAACACTTGCGGCTTACGCACGATTGCGCGACCCATTGCCACACGTTGCCGCTGACCACCCGAGAGGGCCTTTGGCTTGCGGTCGAGGTATTGCGTCAGATCAAGAATACGGGCCGCTTCTTCCACGCGCTCGCGGATAACGGCCTTATCTTCGCCAGCGATCTTCAGCGCAAAGCCCATGTTATCCGCAACCGTCATGTGCGGATATAGGGCGTAGTTTTGGAATACCATCGCAATATCGCGATCTTTCGGAGTCACATCGGTGACGTCGCGATCGCCAATATAAATACGGCCGGAATTGACGTCTTCCAAGCCAGCGAGCATACGCAAAGAGGTGGACTTTCCACAACCAGAGGGGCCGACGAGGACGAGGAACTCGCCGTCAGCAATCTCTAGATTGAGGGCGTCAACCGCCGGTGTCGTCGCTCCAGGGTATATGCGCGTAGCATTCTCAAATGTAACTGTTGCCATGATTATGGCTCCCTTCACCGGCAGGTACGTGCCGGACGATCCGAGTGAAAGGTGTCCGAGTAGGTGTCGACTCTGACACAGCGCAGGTAGCGCTACCGCTTATTCTCGCACAATATCTCAGAAAGGAACATAGCTTTACGGCTTAAGGTGGAGCGGTTTGTGCCACAGTATGCGGCACAATAGAGGCACGGCGTGAATATTCTGCGTTTTCGGTGCGAACCGAGAGCGTCGAGAATACACCTGGACCTGGAAAGAGATAGCGCAGCGAAGAACACGGAAATACGCAGAGGCGATGCCAGAAAGGATGGTCGCGTCGTGGCGATGCGAGAGAGCATAGGGGGCTATCATCTGTTGGCGCAGATCGGCGCAGGCGGGATGTCCAGCGTATATCGGGCCTGCGATGACGCGGGAAATCTGGTTGCCCTTAAGCTGCTCCATCCGGCCATTGCCGCCCAGCCACGTGCGAGAGAGCGTTTGCGTCGCGAGGTCGCGATGTTGCAACGGGCGCGCGGCAAATATGTTGCGGCAGTGCTCGATGCGGAAACCGAGGATGATGACATTTTCATCGTCACAGAACTCATTGACGGGCCGACGCTAGAAGCCGATGTATTTGCCCAGGGCCCCTACCTGTCACAGGATTTATGCGAACTAGGTGAGGAACTATCGCGTGCCCTAGATTCGATTCATCGCGTTGGGGTACTACATCGGGATTTGAAACCCTCGAACGTCATGATGGGTGCACAGGGGCCGGTTTTAATTGATTTTGGTATTGCCCAACTTGGCGAAGACGTGCGGATGACGCAGACGGGTGCAGTTACCCATACCCCAGGGTTTTGTGATCCGCGAGTTATTCGCGGCGCGGCACCTGACGAGGAAGCGGATTGGTGGGCTCTCGCTGCGGTGCTTGCCTTTGCGGCAACTGGGCATGCCCCTTTTGGCACAGGCGGGCATCCGGCGATTATGCATCGGGTGTTATCTGGGCAGGCGGCCTTACCGGGTCTATGTGAGCCGGTTGCTCAGGCGTTTCGTCAGGCTCTGCATCCGAATGTGGAGCGACGCATCGGTTGTGCTGAGCTGCTTGACGTTATCCAAGCCAATCAACATTGCCGGTATATTCCTGAGGATCTCAACGCAGAGGGCGCTGTAGGTGAGGAATACGAGCAACATGATGATTGCCCGCCGACCCGTGTGGTAACAGATGTGGAACAGCGAGCGGGTATGCCATCTGCGGATGTGCCACCGGCACGTGGCGGGCATGTAGCTTCCGGCGATGCGGGAGCCGTGTATGGTATGGCACAGGGCGCGGCACAAACGATAGCGTATGGCGCAAAACAAACAGCAGATGGTTATACCGGCACCTATGGTGACTATGACGATGAAAGCTCGTGGGATGAAGGCGTAGCGCACTATTGGCCAGCTAATGGCGATTCGCAAGATATAAATGATGAGGCAGCTACCGCAGCGTATGGCGGGCAGTATTTCCTGGAATCCGATAGGGATGTAGTGGCGGATACTTCGGGGGCAACAATGCGCTATCCCGCTGCCACTTCCTCGGGGCAGGCGATTAATACGGCTGATTTACGGGCTAGCGGCGCAGGGAGTGGCGCGGAGCGGAGTCCCGAAATAACGCCAGTGAATTCGGTGGCAGGCGCATACGAGGGCGGTGGATACGGTGAGGAATATTCTGACGAATACGGCTACGGGCAATATGATTCGAGGACGGAGGAACTGCCCGCCGTACAGTATGCCGATGGGCGGGGGTATCCCGCAGATCGGATGTCTTCGTCGGTAGCTGATCCGCATGCGTTATCGCACAGATCTGCGGATCAACGCGCATATGCCCCGCACCAGCCCTATGCGCTTAACTCGCCCTATCCTGTTGCCTCATACGCGGCGCACTATCCACACTCCCCGTCGGAGGATATTTCGGCAGTTCACCCGTATGCCACCGATTCTGCTTCGCATAACGATATGCCGTCAGAACATAATGATGACTTACTGCCAGCGAAAGTTCGCCTTCTGGTATTGCTGACGTGGATAGCGCTGGCTGCTTTTGCGATCCACTGGTCGATGATTGTCGTGCCAGTATGTGCCGGATTGTTTTTCCTATGTGCCCTGGTAGGGGAATGGGACGCGAAACGTCGCGAGGAGTTGCGGCGGCGCTCTGTGATAGGGCGGCATAGTGCGGTGCGGAAGATATTGCGTGTTCCGGCGGCACTATTCGGGGCACTGTTACGCAGCATCCCAGTAGTGCTGCTGTTACTTAGTGGAATGTGGCTAACTGGATATGCGGATACGTGGGGGTCATATCCAGAACTCATTACCGCCGGAATATGTGCAGGAACGATGCTGCTTGGATGGTTCCTGCCGACGAGTTACCGTGCGCAACACGGAGCGAGAGTGATCGGTCAAGCCTTTGCCCCGACCCTCGGCTACCGGCTATTTTGGTGTGTTTTCCTGCTTGGGGTAGCTGGTCTGGGAGTGCTGTCAATGTTGGACGTTGTGCGTCGGTAAATACGCCAAACTATGCGAACGCGGCTCCCTGGCGCACGCTGTCGGCAAAATCGTGTTCCAGATGCTAGCTGACGGGTTATTTAGGCGAGTACGCTGTGAGGAGGTAGATTTGCGCGATGTTTTCCCGCATCGTGCATCGCGATCATGTGGATGTGCGAGATACTGCGTCGCGCGGTTTATTGGGCACATTCATCGATGCTAGGAATACGAGGGATTGATGGCAACACAGAATACGGCCTATACGTCGAAGAATGCGCAGACGTTAACGAAGAAAGAACGTCGGGAACAAGCTCGGGAAAAGAACCGGATTTTGCGTGAGCAGGAAGCAAAACGACGCAAGCGCAACAAGATGCTGGTTATCGGCGGATGTGTGGTAGCTCTGCTGGTTATTATCGGGGTTATTGTGCAGATTTTCGCGAAAAATACTGGCGCAAGTGAGGACGATTTTGGATCGTATAATGGGTCAGCTCGTCCGGCTGAATTGGCGAATGTGACGAAAGATTACGGGATTGACGTCAGCCCCGATGGAATGGCTGGGGTATCAGTTTCCGGGTTGAATACGATCTCTATTTATTCGGATTACACCTGCCACGGCTGCCAGAATCTAGAGAAAGGCTACAGCCAGAAATTCCATGACCTCGCCAGCCAAGGTAAGTTGAATTTCCGGTTATATCCAGTGGCGACCCTAGGTAACGAATTATCGGATGACGCGACGGCGGCCATGTTCTATGTGGCAACATACGCACCGCAAAAGGCATGGGCCTACTCGGATGCGCTCATGGCTCGCGGTACTGAGACGGTGGCCAATCATGCGCCCATCCCGCCGAAGAGCGAATATGCCGATATTGCTATTAAAGTCGGTGTGCCTGAAGAGGTTGCCAATGATCTGCCGGCCTCGATTGCCTCTCAAGAATGGAAAGATATTGCAGTCAAAGCAACGGAATCGTTCCGGGCAAAGGATTACACGGCAACGCCGACCTTGGAGATTAACGGCGTGAAAGACGATTCCTGGCTGGAAGATGGCAAGAGCCCGCAGACGGTTATTGATAAGGCCTTAGCGGCGACTCCGCCGGCAGCAAAGTAGGAGTAAGGCGGCGCTGCGGCGCGGGTAGGAATTGTCGGGTAAGGCGTTCGCTTGTGTGAACACTGCAAAGTAGGTACTACTACGCGCCAAATGCTGCACTGTGCTGGATGGCAGTGCGTTGGAGTATGGGGATCGTCTCCCGTATTGGTGTCGCGCTAATAAATCTGGCACAATGAAACACGCTTGCGAGCCATGCGCTCGCGGCAGGCCTCCTTAGCTCAGTGGTAGAGCACCTGTCTTGTAAACAGGCGGTCGTCGGTTCAAATCCGACAGGGGGCTCCACTTAATAGCCCATTTTGATCTCATAGCTCGGTTCGGTTGGCGGCGGATCAAGATGGGCTTTTTGTTTGTTGACGCGGGTTTCTGGCGGTTGACGAGGCTGCAGTGGTGGGTGCGTTGGTGTAGGCGATGCTCTGATGAGGAACGGGTGATAGCTCCGAGCGAACGATTTTAATAGCTACGATGTGAGGGGGGGGCAGGGCTCTTGGAGGGAATCGCTGCTGTATGAGCTGAGGTTTGGCAGAAAAGAAAAAGTCAAGCGAACATAGCAAACCCAGCGAAACAAACTCGACGCCATTAAACATCACCACATGCCGCTACGCAACCACGAGCAGTTTTGTTTGCTAAATGCCGGTCACTAGCCCATATCGGCATTTAATTTATCCGTCGTAATAATATGCCTCGCGCGTTCGGCCAGAAAGGAAACCCCGCAGTGAGGGAATGCCTGAAGTCGGCACAAATCCCGCCGAAGTTAGCACAGATCCCGCCGCTCGTAACGCCATATAGCCGCCACGAGTAAAACGCCCGCACAGAAAACAGTGGAGAGAAGTTTAAGGGCGAAGATAGCTGTAGGAATATGGGAGGCATTGGCGAGTGCGCTCATTGTGCTCAGTAAGCCAAGTGGCGTGTAGGTGCTTCCCCAATGCCACGCGCCGCCAATAGAAACAAATACGTACACGGCAATACCGACGCCCAGGGTTGCTCCGAGGCTTAAGAATGTCGCCTCGGCAAGTGCCATCGCGCAGATAATGACGAGAGCAAACAGGAGCCATATACCGCTGATCTCCAGGAGGGGAAATAGTGGCGCGTGGTCAAAGACGATTCTCGTCGTTACCCCTGCAATCGCGGTAGTAATACCGAGTGTGGCCAGTAACGTCAGTACCAAAGTGAATACGTGTGCCAGTAGATAGGAGCTGCGTTTAACGGGGCGGGTGAGAATCATGTGAGCCTCTGAGCTGCCCATTTGGGAGTGTAAGCGCAGTGCGCCGACGATAATAACGCTGAAAATACAGATTTGATTGAGATTCTTGATCCACCCTGAATATGCCTCACTCCACGACGGTTCTCCGAGGTTGCGCGACATAAATTCGGCGAGGGCGGGGTCGGCTAGTGCGGAAAGGATACGTGGCGTGTATTTTGCGATGATCGCTGACGTCAGGGCCATTAGTGTGAAAATGCTGAACACTACCCAGGTGCTGGCGCTGCGATAACTTCCGCGTGCCAGGAGCCGCGTCAGGGAGGCAATACCAGGTACTCTGCCTGCGGTGTTATGAGAATTCCGGCTCATTGGTTCAACTCTTTCGTCGTTGCCTGCAGATAGACGTCTTGCAATGAGGCTTTCTCTTCGGTAATGGATAGCCCAGGCAGAGCCGCTGATAGCAGTTCACGTGCCGTATTCAGATCGTCCTGCTCTCCGGTGATGTGGAGTTGGGATTTCGTGGCGGGGATAGTTTCCAGAATCTCCTCAAGCCGTCCTTGGGCTAATAATTTCCCGCGGTCAAGTAGCCCGACGTGGCTGCACACCTGTTGGACGTCGCCCAGTAGATGTGAAGAAAAGATGACCGTTGCTTTGCCGGCCAGCGATGAGATGATCTCAAGAACTTCAGCCCTGCCCATTGGGTCTAAGGCGCTGGTTGGCTCGTCAAGGATTAACAGGCGAGGGCTGCCAATGAGGGCGCTGGCAATACCGAGGCGTTGCGTCATGCCACGCGAGAAACCGCCGACTGTGCCATGCGTTCGGTGTAGCCCAACGAGCTCTAATAGTGAATCTGCGCGAGTGGCAGCAATATCGGATGGCACTCCAGATAACTGCGCGAAAGTAATGAGGGCATCTTTGGCGGTCAGCCAGCTACTGATACGGGGGACGTCGGGCAAATAGGCAAGATCGGCAATAGGGTCGCAGGGAAGTTGGCCGCGCGAATATCCGAGAACGGTGGCGTGCCCGCTAGAGGCGGAGATTAGCCCTAAAAGGATACGGATAGTGGTGGTTTTTCCGGCTCCATTTGCGCCGATAAATCCGTAGATCGCGCCCTCGGGAACGGCCAGATTGATCTGATTGAGCGCGCGGTATGTGCCGTAATCCTTTGTTAGGTTATGGGTACTGACGATTAACTCGGGCTCAGGCATTGTTACTTCCGGTAGAGGTCGTCGATAGTGGATTGGATATCTGGGCGCGTTTCGGAGGCCTTCTGGTGATGGGGACGGCCTTGAGCTTCTCGATGTGGAGGGGCTGGTTGGCGGTTATCGTTATCTTGCTTCTGCAGCGATAACTGGCTGTTTGCCGGTAAGTGGGTGTAGGTAGGTAGTTGGCTGTTTGCCGCTAATTGGCTGCCCGTAGTGATCCCGCTATCGCTATCTGAATGCATACGTGGTTCCATCTGGCGTACACGGGGTTGTTCGTATTCGGAGCGGGCACGGGCATCGCGTCGGCTCAAGATGAGAAAGAGGAGCGGCCCGATTGCTTGACCAAAAATAATGATGAGTGCCCATACGGGTTTTGCGGCACCGGCGATTGGCCCAGGAGGGGTTCGAGCCATGACGATGAACGCGGTAATGAGTAGTACAAGCTGAATGGCGAACAGGATACCGATGGCGATTTGCACCTCGCGGGGCAGCGCGGTGAGAGAATCAAATCCGTTCATTATCGTCTTCCTTGGTTGAAGCTGAGGCGGGGGCGGGCATGGGCTGGGAGGCTGGTGTGTGAGAGCTGCTTTTGAGCGCGCGAGATACGCCGTTGAGCGCTTGCTTGACGGTCGCCACTAATACTGCGGATGTGACGATAGGTGCAGCGAGTAGCCCGATAGAGGCAATGAGCTGGCGAGTATGTGGATGTTTTATCTCGCGGCGGGCGGCTTCAGCCGAAAAGAGTAGGAGGCTCTGCAACCCTAGGGCGTGAGCAGTGAGGACGATATCGGCGCTGCGGGCAGTATCGAGCGCAGATGCTGGTTGAGTGGAGGTAGGTTCAGATTCTGATTCGGATGTGTTGCCCGTTGGGATGCGAGAGATGACGATGGGTAGGGCTGCCAGGGCGATACTTGTGCCTGCGCTGAGAGCTGCGGCTGCTTTTCCGCTGGAATATCGCTGAGGTAGCCCGGTTATATGCCATTTCGTCACTACTCGGCGGGCGCGGGCGATGTTCCGAGCGTAGAGGCATGTGCTAGCCGCTCCGATCCAGGGTGCGCTCGCGAGAGCGCGCCGTGTTGTAGGAGGGATGTATGCTTCCAGGTCGGGCAGGGAATCGTCGGGGCGAATAAGGCCAAGTTTGACGGCGATGGCTCCGATGTTCAGATCCCAGCCGATACCGGCGGTGCGGGGAACGAAGATTGCGGGATTTTCAGGTTCGAAGCAGCGCAGAATTTTTCCAGTGGTATTGCTTCGAGTGGGGAAACTGACGGGAATTCCGAGAAAGCGACGGGTTCCATCTTCGGTGGTGGAGCGGAGTCTCATAGCTGAATTCCTTTCACGGATTGAGTTACTGCCTTGTGTAGGTGAAGCCATTCGTGTGTTAACGCGGTGAGTCGTTCATGACCGTGATGGCTCAGTTCGTAGATCTTTCGTGGTGGCCCGGATGGTGATTCCTCCCAGCGGGTGTGTACGGTTCCGGCTTTATGCAGCCTACTGAGTAGGGGGTAGACCGTTCCTTGGGATATGTCGAGGTGGGTTTCCGTTTTTAGGCGTTCTAATAGTTCTCCCCCGTAGGAGGGGCGGGTGGCGAGCAGGCCGAGAATGATGAGCTCTAAAGCGCCTTTACGTAGTTGTGATTCGGCCATGTGGACTCCGGTGGGCTGTTAGCAGTGTGGCTATTACGCCTAGGTTCTATGTAATACATAGTACTAGGCGTAGCAAGAAAGTCAATGGGTGATAGGAGGGGAATGGATGGCGGGGTTAATGCAGTAGTAAATGGGTTAATGCAGTAGCAACACCGGCCACTGATAATGCGCAATAGTGCAATATACACTGGTGCGGCACTGTATTCGATAAAAGTGCGCTGCGATACCCTCATAAGAGAAATACGAAGACAGTACGAAAAGGATGGGGAGAACATGCTGACGGAGCCGTCTGACCAAGCCCTGGCGCGCGGCTTGCGCCGCCTATATCAGCTACTGTGTGAGCAGGTGCCCAGTGAATCGTGGTGGCCGGGTGAATCCCGATTCGAGATCGTCGTCGGTGCTGTACTGACGCAAAATACCACATGGGTGAATGTTCAGCGGGCACTCGCAGCCCTGCGTCAGGGAGATCTCCTGAATCCTCAGTCAATTGTGGATATGCCGCGTGGCGATCTGGAAAATGCCATCCGACCGTGTGGCTATTACCGAACAAAAGCGGAGTATCTGCGGAGCATCGGGCACTGGTTTTTAGAGCGTGACGCTGAAGCTTGCCTCCTGCCGTGTGACCGCTTGCGTCAGGAACTTCTTGCCCTACGTGGAATCGGCCCGGAAACTGCCGACGATATTCTCCTCTACGTCTACCACCATCCCGTATTTATCTACGATGCGTATGCGCGCCGATTGATAGCGGCTGCCGGTTTAGGGGATTATGCCCACTATGAAGCCGCTCGTCGGGCGCTCGATCCAGCAGTTAACGCCGCCCAATTTACCGTAGCGGAATTAGCGCAATTCCACGGTCTGATTGTTGATTCTGGGAAAATAGCGCGCCGCTATGGAGGCTGGGAGCAGGCCTATTCGTGTTTATTAGATGGCACTTTTGGGCAGTAAATTAGCAGTTTGTTCCTTTCGTATTAAGTAGGCGCTCTATTAAAGCTCTATTAAGGAGGAGCTAGAAAAGGATGCGCCGGGCGGGTATAGCGAGGGCTTCTGGCATGTGGATGCCTTATGAGTCTTGGTTAAACGGACGGGTGTGCGAAGCCTTAGCGGCATTGTAGGCGGGCTATTCGGTCGGTTGCTAGCTCACCTCTGGTAAGAAATGCCGTTCGTGGCTCGCAGATGGTTTATGGGCGAATCCCGTCTCGATATGTGCCTTGCCTGCGGCGAAGGATATTCCAGGTGCGATCCTCGTGCCTGGTCCTCGTCGGTGCTTATGCGGATACGTTTTATATGAATTCCTGCCCTGCCTCGCGTCACATGTGGGTATATGCCCGATAGGTGAGGCGATCCCCCGCAACACGCATAGCGATTAAAAATAGTAAGAAAACATTGCGATCCATGCGATATTGTGGCGGATAATCCTATGGCCATGGGCGAGATAGGCTATGCGGAATATACTGAAGGCGTGGGAAAGAAAGTGGATATGAAACTTCCTCGGCGCAGCGCTATCGCTATGCAGGCCGGGCGTATTGCGGCGCGAGCCTCCCAACTTATGGGGCGAGGCTCTGGCGGGATGATTGGCGGAGCTATCGCAGAAAAGATCAGCCCGAAAATTCTGGCGCAGTTAGCGGCGCAGAAGAAAACCGTCGTCGTCTCTGGAACGAATGGAAAATCCACCACGACGGCAATGGTTCGCGCGGCGCTCAATACGATAGGTCAGACAGCGTCGAATGATAAAGGCGATAATATGGGCTCTGGCGTGCTCAGCGCTTTGATGAACCAGCCAGATGCGCCCTACGCGGTATGCGAGGTTGACGAGCTGCACGTCCCCTTGGTTTCTGCCAAAATTCGCCCAGCCGCCTTTGTGTTACTCAATCTTTCTCGCGATCAGCTAGACCGAGTTGGCGAGATTGGTCATGTTGAAAAACGGCTCCGGGCGGCTGTTGATGATAATCCGCAGGCTACGGTGATTGCTAATTGTGATGATCCGTTGATTGTTTCTGCAGCGATGGATAGCCCTCGGGTGATCTGGGTGAGTGTGGGCTCGCGATGGTACAACGATTCGGTGAGCTTCCCGCGCGGGGGCAAGCCGATTGTGCGCCAAGGGGAGGATTGGTACGTCAAGGATTCGCCCTATCGACGTCCAGATCCGGATTGGATGGTGCGTGAGGGCGTTCTGATTAATTGTGCTGACGAATCTCAGCGGTATTCACTCGATCTTGCAGTGCCTGGTCAGGCTAATCAGGGCAATGCTGCTCAAGCTATTGTGGCTGCTCATGCTCTAGGCGTTCCGATGGCAGACGCGGTAGAAGCAGTCCGAGCAGTGCAGACGGTTGCTGGTCGCTATGCAACATATTGTGTTAATGGGCGGCAGATTCGGATGCTGCTCGCGAAGAATCCGGCTGGATGGCAAGAAGCTATCACCATGATTAATACGGAGATTCCCAATCTGATTATTGACGTCAATGGTCAAATTGCTGATTCGACGGATCTGTCCTGGCTGTGGGACGTCGATTTTGATGAGTTGGCGCGCACCTATAGTCGCGTTATCGCCTGCGGAGATCGAGGCTTAGATCTGGCAATCCGCCTGCAATACGCCGGAATCGACGTGACGTATGTTCCGGGAATTATGCAAGCCCTGGAGGCCTGCCCGTCGCAGGCCAAGGTGGAGTTACTCGCTAATTACACTGCTTTCCGCGACGCAAAGAAAATCTTTGATCGGGTAGGCACTGTCTCGGGTGCGATGACGGAGGAAGAATAGTGAACTCGGCACTGCATATCGGAGTTATTGATCCGGAAGTCCTCGGGACGTATGGCGATACAGGTAATGCGAGCGTTTTGGCTTACCGTGCTCGGGCACGCGGCATTGACGCACAGATCCACATGATTCATCTCAATCAGGCGATCCCCACGTCAATGGATATTTACGTGATGGGTGGTGGCGAGGATGCGGCTCAGGCTATCGCTGCCGAACACCTGCGCGCGAATCGGGATTTTTGCCAGAAAATTGAGTCGGGAACTCCACTGTTAGCGATCTGTGCGTCGTTGCAGATTCTCGGTAATTGGTATGTAGACGCGCGTAATCAGCGGGTTGAGGGCTTGGAATTACTGGATATTACTACCTCCCCGCAAGGTCATCGTTCCATTGGTGAGCTGGTGAGTGAGCCGATGTTTGGCGGGTTGGCGCAAGAATTAACCGGATTTGAGAATCATGGTGGGGCGACGAGTCTCGGCCCAGACGCACGGCCCTTAGGGATCGTTACCGCTGGCACGGGCAACGGGGGAACGACGGCTGTGGGGCAGCCAGGTTTAATGTATGACGGAGTGGCGCAGCACGGCATTATTGCGACATATATGCACGGTCCGGTGCTGGTTCGCAATCCAGAGTTGGCAGATTATCTTATCCGCCAAGCGACGGGGATGGCGTCCTTGGAGGAGCTAGAGATGCCCTTGCTTCACCAGCTCCGAGCTGAGCGGATCAAGGCGGCACGCAGCCAGCACGCGCAGCGTTAGGAAATCGTCGCAGTTTGGAAGGCGCAAGCCGTTCTTTCGATTATTCCTCGATTGTTTTGGTTGCTTTTCGGTTGCTGCTCGTCTGTGATGGTGCTCGTCGGGCATCGTGATCTCGTGAACCTGCTACCGGCAATCTGGAATTTTCGGTGTATGCAACAAAGAGAGTAGCGAAGCAAAACCACGGCGTGAGGCGAGCTGCGCCGCTCTCGTGTCTCTTTCGGCTGGCAAAATTGTGTGCCGCGAAGCGGGCGAAGTTATGCGCCCATGAGGATTGCAGCATTTTTATATGTATGCCGACGTTACACTGCGTTGTGATAGAGATCGAGAAGCATAGCTGTGACGGCCGGATCGTCGTTCATCGGATTTAGATAGGAAAAATCTGTGCCGCCGGCGTTCAGGAACGCCTCTCGGTTAAGAACGTCGATTTCGTCAAGGGTTTCAATACAATCCGCGAGGAATCCTGGCGTACACACTAAGACGCTGCGCACAGCTTCTTCTTGTGGCAGGCGGGCCATTTCGTCGATTGTGGCTGGCCCGATCCATTCACCTGGTCCGAATTTCGATTGGTAGGTCAACACGCCGGGGATATTGAGTTCACTAATAGCGCGATGGTGGCAAATAGCGTCAAATGTTTCCATGCACTGTGTGCGGTAGTACTCCGGTTCGTGGCGGGGATGGCGAGGGACGCCGTGAAATGAGAATACGATTCGATCAGGGCGCGATTCGAGGCGGTCAATCCGTTCGCGTAGTGCCTGAGCGTGCCAGTTAATGTAATGCTTTTGGCAGGTGAACTGGGAAATGATTCGCAAGTTCGGGATACGAGTGGCCCGAAGATAGTGACGAAAAACCTGATCTGTGATTGCTGCAACTGTTGACGGGGCGTACTGCGGATAGAGCGGGATGATCGTGAGATCTTCGACGCCCTCACGTTCAAACTCGCGCAAGGTCTCCGCGATACGTGGCGCGGTATATGCCATCGCATATTTGACGTTGACCTGCGGTAATGCCTCGGCAAGCTGGGCGTGTTGGGCTTGTGTGTAGTGGACGAGCGGGGATTGATCGCCCATCCAGATGCTTTTGTAGATGGGTTTCACTTTTCGTGGGCGCACCCGACGGACAATCCCGTGCAGGACGGGTAGCCACAGCCATCGAGGCCAGTGTACGACCCGATGATCGGCGAGAAAAGCGGCAAGAAATTCGGAAATATCGGCTTCTCGGGGAGAATTAGGGCTGCCTAGATTGACGATAAGTAATCCGTATTGCGTGGCTGTATTATTCACACTCAAACTGTAACGAATAATTGGTCAAGAAACGGAAAAGAAATGTGTTTCCGTGGCTTTGATTGCGCGACTAATATATTGACGGTTACTAGCAATTGAAACCATAAATTCGTGATGAAGAATGACGGCATGGCTGAAACCAGGGAGAGAGTAGTTGGGGTATCCAGGGCATAAGGTGCTAGAGCCAGCAGTGGGCTCAACCTCCACTCGTACGACGAGGCGTTTCCGAGTGCGGGGGCTTGACGGAATTCGCGCTATCGCAGCATTAGCCGTCGTCGCCTACCATGCGATGAAAACTCGGTTATCCGGTGGATTTACTGGTGTTGACGTCTTTTTCGTGCTGTCAGGGTTCCTCATCACCGGATTGCTCATGGTTGAATGGCGAAAATATCGCACGATTCGGTTGTTCCGTTTTTGGCTGCGGCGATTCCGCCGGTTATTCCCGGCGGTAGCAGTAACTACGTTGATAATGATTCCGGTGGCGATGTTCGTCTCGTCGGATCTGCTGGTAGGGATTCGTCGGCAATTCCTTGGCACGCTGACCTTCACCTATAACTGGACGGAAATCGCTTCTGGATCGTCCTATTTCACCCAGTGGAATCCGCTACTCTTGCGCAATATGTGGTCGCTGGCAGTTGAACAACAGTTCTACATTTTCTGGCCGATTATTTTATTACTGTTAGTGCGCCTGCGTACCCATGTTCGCCCGCGTATCGCGGGATTGATTGCCCTGGCCTCGCTGCTATGGATGTTTGCGTGTTCTTTGCTTGGCATGGATCTGACCCGAATTTATCAGGGAACAGATACGCATTTATTCCCCATTATTATCGGCGCCTCGCTCGCCTTGATTTTGCCGCATCCAATTGAGGAAGCCCCAGCTAGCGTGCGTGCCGCCCTCCCGCCGACGATTCGTTTTGGGCGTGGGGCATTGGCGATCATCGGCTTCGTTTCGATGATTTGTGGCTTTATCGTTATTGATGACGCAGTGATGTGGACCTACCCGTGGGGCTTGCTATGGGCCTCACTATCGACGGCGTTAGTTCTCCAAGGTCTTGTGGACGTCGTTTCAGGAGCACCTGGGCCTGGGCGAGTCCTCGCCAGTATTCTCGATGTGCTGCCCTTGCGTTGGCTAGGGGAGCGATCCTATGCGTTATACCTGTGGCATTGGCCCATCTTGATCGTATTAAATACGGCGCTTCCGAATTTGGAATCCTGGATCGTCGGGTTGATCGTGTTAGTGATCTCGATTGGCGCGGCTGCTGCCTCCTATACCTGGGTGGAAACCCCCATGCGTCGTGATGGTATTTTCGCTACCTTGCGTCGCTGGCTTTCCATTCCGCAGCGCGGAGTGCAAGCGCTCGTCTCATTTGTGGTTATCGTGGCCGTAGTTGCCTCGGTGGGGGTTGCCTTAGCAAAAGCTCCAGAAAAAACTACGGCACAATTGGCGGTTGAGGCTGGGCAGCAGGCTTTGACGGCGAATCCGCAGCCTAATGGTACGGATAATAATTCGGGTCAGCCGCAACAGCCTGCTACGAATGGCAATGGCGCTGCTGCGCCTGGTACGGATGGTCAGGCGAATACCGGCGCGGATGGTAAGCCTGCTGATAAACCAGGCGATAAGCCCTCTGGTAAGCCGGATGAGGGGAATAAGCCAAGCCAGCCGCCAGCCCCGATTAGTGGTGGGCAGGTCAGTATTATTGGCGATTCGGTAACCTTAGCTTCCGCTGCGGCATTGCAGAATCATCTCGCCGGCTGCGATCTAGACGCAGAAGTCTCACGTTCGACGGTTGCTGGATTGTCCATCATTAATGACTGGGTGGCGACGGGTCGGGTGCGCCCATACGTCGTGATCTCTTTGGCAACAAATAGCTACTTGACGGTGGATATTGGAGAACAGTTCCTCAATGCGGCCCCGAATGCGAAATTTGTTTTCGTGACGGGATATGGGCCAAGAGCTGACGATTGGATCTGGTCCTCCAATGAAGCGATTGCACAGTTGGCCGCGAAATACCCGCAGCGGGTTCGGATGGCCGATTGGGCGAGTGCGATCAGCTCCCACGAGGATTATCTCGCCTCTGACGTCGTTCATCCTGATGGGCGCGGTGCAGAGATCTATGCGCAGTTGATCGTCAATGCATTAAATGATCTTCCGCGGTAAATATCTCTGTTGCCCACTGCGATATTGAGAGAGGCAATCCGCTCGGAGAAGATAGTAGTGCGGATCGCTGATAGTTTGGATGTGGGTACTGCTGGATCGGTCTGTTTACATGGGTGAGTAGGGTATCTAGCAGGGAAATGCTGGGCATGCGCGGTCGGTGGCGCACTCGTTACCTGTGGCGTTAAGCAAAACCGCAAGTGGCGGCGACGGGGAAGTGCAGCGAACTGGCGGCGCCAAGATGGCGAGGAATAAGGAGGATACGGATGGGCGATAGTACGCTACGAGTCGGTATCGTGGGGTGTGGCGCTCGTGCCCCCTTAGCGCGGCACGCAGAGCTACCAGAAAATGACGGAATTATTACTGCCGTCTGTGAACCGCATCCAGATGCGCTGGCCCGAGTAGAACGTCAGTTGCGCCGCAATGCCGATCAGCTCGCGATCACCGCGACGGTTGCCGAACTCATTGCTACAGGTATTGACGTTGCCTTTGTTACCTCGCCGGATGACACTCATGCGGAGGTAACCTGTGAGCTGTTGAAAGCTGGTATTCCGGTCTACCTTGAAAAGCCGCTGGCCATTACATTGGAGGGGGCGACGGCGATTCTTCGCACCGCCTATGAAAGCGGAACTCGGCTCTACGTCGGGCATAATATGCGGCACATGAACGTCGTGCGCCGCATGCGCGAACTGATTCAAGCTGGAGAAATTGGTGAGGTAAAAGCGATCTGGTGCCGGCACTTCGTCGGATCGGGTGGCGATTTTTATTTCAAGGATTGGCATGCCGAGCGAGAGCACACCACGGGGTTATTGCTCCAGAAAGCGGCGCATGATATTGACGTCATGCATTGGCTGGCGCAGGCGCACACCACCGAGGTCGTCGCGATGGGCGGGCTAACTCTTTACGATCAGGTTGCCAGCCGTGCCGATCATAATCACGAACTGATGGGGCAATGGTATTCGTTATCGAACTGGCCGCCGTTGAGCCAGACAGGGCTTAATCCGGTGATTGACGTTGAGGACATTTCCATGATGCTCATGCGAATGAATACCGGAGTTTTTGCCTCCTATCAGCAGTGCCATTACACGCCCGATTATTGGCGCAACTACACCGTCATTGGGACGGAAGGGCGGTTGGAGAATTTTGGTGACGGTGAAGGCGGGCATATCAGCTTGTGGAACACCCGCACCCACTATCGTCCAGATGGTGACGTCCAGTATCCGATTATTGGCGATGCTCATGGGCACGGTGACGCCGACGTCTTAACAGTGACGGAATTCTTCCGCTTTGTTCGCTCAGGAACGCCGACGGATACCAACCCGCTGGGTGCATGGTATGCTGTGGCCGCCGGAATCTGTGCCACTGATTCGCTGCGCAATGGATCCCAGCCGCGGCAGATCCCCGCCGTCGATCCGGTGCTTATCGACTATTTCACGGCAGGCCAGACTCAACCGCCTCTCGCGCAGTAAAATCACATTATGGACAGCCAAGAGAGAACTCAACGATGAAAGCATTAGCAAAGACGCAAGCCGGCCCAGGCTTAGAGCTTATCGACGTTCCAGAACCTACCATCGGGGCAAATGACGTCCTGGTTCGAGTAATGCGTACCGGCATTTGCGGAACGGATGTACATATTGACCGCTGGGACGGCTGGGCGCAAAATACCGTCCATACGCCACGAATCTTAGGGCACGAATTCTGTGGAGAGATCGTGGAGATCGGCTCGGAGGTAGATGGGCTCACCCCGGGAATGTTTGTATCCGGCGAAGGGCATTACGTCTGTGGCAGGTGCCGAGCATGTTTGGCTGGGCGTCGGCATCTGTGCCGTAACACTCGGGGAATTGGCTATCACGTTGATGGGGCTTTTGCGCAGTATTTCGCTATGCCGGCCAGCAATGTGTGGGTTCACCAGATCCCTGGTTTAGATCCGGATGTGGCGGCGATCTTCGATCCTTTTGGCAATGCCGTCCACACGGCTTTGCAGTTCCACACTCTTGCAGAGGATGTGCTGGTCACCGGCGCAGGGCCGATCGGTATTATGGCGGCGCTTGTTGCGCAATTCCAAGGGGCACGCAATGTTGTGATTGCGGATTTAGCTGATGAGCGATTGGAACTTGCGCATCGTCTGGGGTTGAAACTGACGATTAACACTGCTGACCGCCCGCTGAAAGATATTTACCAGCTTGCCAATATGAAAGAGGGTTTTGATATTGGGCTGGAAATGTCGGGCTCTGGAGCGGCGCTGACGATGATGATTGACCACATGACCCACGGTGGTCGGATCGCCCTGCTGGGGACTCCGGCGCAGCCCGTGACGATGGATCTAAGTACCGTCATTTTTAATATGCTGACGATTCAGGGCGTGACGGGGCGGCAAATCTTTGAAACCTGGTACATGATGACGGCACTGCTGCGTTCTGGTCTAGATATTTCTGGAATTATCACTGACCGTTTTTCCTATCGTGATTTTCGTGAGGCCTTCGCTGTCGCGGGTGACGGGCGTTCCGGCAAAGTCGTGATGACGTGGGAGGAATAAGGAAGCGGAGCAGGTAAGTGCTTGCCAAATAGGTGATGGGCTGCCAAGGGGAGAGGAATAACACATGGATAGCCGACTGCGGGAGCGTTTAGCGCGCGAACTCGAAGAATTACGTGCCGACGGTCTGTATAAAGAAGAAGCGGCATTGACGACGCCACAGTCAGCGCACGTGGGTATCGCAGATGGTCGTCAGGTGCTTAACCTGTGTGCCAATAATTATCTCGGCTTGGCTGATTCGCCGGTTCTTATTGAGGCTGCCCAGCAGGCGCTGCAAACCTGGGGGTTTGGGATGGCGTCGGTGCGTTTCATCTGTGGGACGCAAACCCTACATACTCAGCTAGAGCGTGCCTTGACGGAGTTTTTCCATCCGGAGGATCCGCAGAATTGGGATACGATTCTCTATTCTTCGTGCTTCGACGCCAACGGCGGCCTATTTGAAGTGGTGTGTGGTCCTGAAGACGCAATTATTTCGGATGAGCTGAACCATGCCTCGATTATTGACGGGGTGCGCCTGACGAAATCTGCGCGGTTGCGCTACCGGAATCGGGATATGGCGGATTTGGAGGCGCAGCTTCAGGCGGCCCGCGATGCGCGTACCCGTTTGATTGCTACCGACGGGGTGTTCTCGATGGACGGGTATGTTGCCCCTATTGACGAGATCTGCGAGCTGGCTCGCCGTTATGACGCGGTGGTGATGGTTGACGATTCTCATGCGGTTGGATTTACCGGAGAGAGCGGGGCGGGGACCCCAGAGTTATTTGGTTGCCGCGATGAGGTCGATATTCTTACTGGAACATTAGGTAAGGCGCTTGGCGGGGCAAGTGGTGGATATATTTGTGCGCGGCGCGAGATCGTGGAGATGTTGCGGCAGCGCTCGCGGCCGTATCTGTTCTCCAACTCCTTGGCACCCTCGATTACAGCGGCCGCTTTGGCGACTTTGAATGTGCTGCGCGATAGTGCCCAGTTGCGGGAGCGCTTGCATGAAAATACTCAGTATTTCCGTGCTCGGATGACGGAGCTTGGTTTCGAGATTCCGCAGTCGGATCACCCGATTGTTCCGGTGATGGTGGGGGATGCGGTGCGGGCTGCTCGGATGGCTGATGCGATTTTGGCTCGGGGAGTGTACGTTCGGGCGTTCTCGTTCCCAGTTGTTCCGCGAGGTAAAGCGCGTATTCGCACTCAGATGTCAGCAGGGTTGACGCGCGCAGACCTCGATATGGCAATCGAAGCTTTTGTGCAGGCTCGTGCTGAGGTGGATCAATAGCTGGCAGCTTTTTAACCTGACGTTGCTGGATTCTTTGCGCGAGGTTATTCCCGGCGGGGGCGGCGTTGCCGTGGGCTTAGCGGAGTGTGTTTTGGTAGGGCTGGCGCTAGCTTTCTCTGATTAACTGCGAAGCTGCTGGACGCGCTCTGGCTGTAACGTTCTTCAGTGGTGGAGAGACTCTTTTTGTGTTTGCGTAGGTGGCTTTCCGTGTGCGAGCACCCGACGTTGGGTGGAGGGATACAAACGCTTAGCTAGTGCTATTGCTGATATTACCTCGGGGATATATCAGCCTGACCTGCGGTTTAATTGGAATTACTCCAAAAGTATTGACCTTAGTGTCGGGTTTCCACTACTCTCTCACTATTAATACTTAATCTGGTGGCTTGAGTCACATCGTCTGCAGGCGCAAAGAAGCCTTTGCCGTGAGGTGGTATTTCCACCGTCTTAACCATGAATGATTATGTCGTTCTTTTTGTAAAGAGATGTATTAAGAATGAGGTGTGGGAGATGAAGGCTGTTGTAAGTATTTCTCTGGTCTGTGCTTTGGGTGTAAGTGGCGTGTTGTGATGCTGGATAGAGTGAAACGCGCAAATCGAGCTAGTATCTTGCTCGGCTGCATGGCTGTGGCTTTTGGATTGTGTGTGCTCAGCGCAATCTGTGGCGATCTCAGTGAGCTATGGTTTTTCGTAGCCTGTGGTTTGATAGTTGGTTCGCTGTATTACTTTTACAGAGGGATTGAGCGTCGCTGGGGAAAGATGAAGCGTTTTTATCCGCCTGATGTTTTGTGGCGGATACTCTTTTTCTCTCCGTTTCTGCTTATCCTCTATGCGGGATTAGAGCTGGTCTCGCCGCCATTTCTGCATGGATTTTATTGGTGGAATACGGGGTGGGCGCCGCTTTGCAGTGGCTGTCTTATTGTTCTTGGGTGTATTGAGGGTTTTGCTCCGTCGGTATGGCAGGCGTGGCGTAAGGAGCGTTCTCGCCAAAATACTGGGTGATTCTTAGCTCTGCTGTAATAGGGGCGTAATTAAGGCGAAATAATCTGTCATTATGTGAGCTAATGGTAGAGCTTTTGGGATGTTACGTATCGCTTGGCTGGTGCGAAGTCTGCACTGAGGTTTGTGGTCATCATGGGAAGAGTGATGAAAGGAAATGCGGTGGATAGGCAGAAGTGTGTTAACCGAACCGTCATCTCGCTTGGCTGCATAGCTGTGGCTTTTGGGTTGTGTGTGCTCAGCGCAATCCGTCGCGACCTCGGTGATCTATGGTTTTTCGTTGCTCTTGTTTTGGCGGCTATTCCGATGTGCTACCTGGATATGCGGGTTAGGCGTCGGTGGGGAAACAGAAAATCTTTTTACCTGCCCAATATCGTGTGGAGTGTAGCGTTCTATGCGCTGTTCTTCCTGATCGCATGGGCGGGTCTGGAGGAGATGACGCCCTCATTTCTAGGCGGTTTCTACTGGTGGAATACGTGGTGGGCACCGCTCGGCTGTATTTGCTTTATCCTCAGCGGATGTATCGAATGCTTTTTGCCCTCGCGAATCCAGGCGTGGCGTAAGGAACGGATAGAGATTCTTAATGCGCAATAAAATAGATACATTCGCCGACGTTTCGCTTGCTCATTCTCATGAGATATTGCGTGCCTTTGTTCCCTTGCGAAAACTTGACATGGACTGTGAATGGGCGTCGTGGGAGCAAGTGATCGGAGATTCGATCAACCTTTATGCAGACTCCGATCTATATGAAGTTCTTGAGGATAATCGCATCACTGAATGGACTTTAGCCGAGGGAGTAGCCCCTGAGTCGTTTATTTGCAAGATTCACCAGTTGAGCTTGATGTATGGGAGTGGCCCCTGGAAGGTAATTCCTTATGAGGGCATAACCCGAACGCGGTGGGATAGGGTTGAGCAAAATGATCTTTTGTCGTGTTTCTTCGAAGAGTGGGAACGTGACAATTTTCCAGGAGTTCTAACATCGGCTAGCTTTCACGTGTGGTCAAACCGTTACGGTAATTCAGTAGTGTTATCTGGAAGTAAAGGTCTTTTTCGTGCTGCACAGCGTATGGGGCTTGAGTGCCGAGCAGCCTTAGCATCAATGGTGTTGCCCTTTGACTTACAGGAGCATTACAGAGCAGAAAATCGCCTCGATAACTCCGATTGTGCCTTCGCTCCACTATCTACCCGCTCGCCGTAGTTAAGTATTCGATTACACTCAAAAAAACGAGCAAATAACATAATCCCTGACGCAGCCTACCTAAGGCTTCTCAGGCACGTTCTGAAATCCGTGGCACGTGTGCCAAGCTTACTGAAGCCAGCAAGAAAGACGAGTATTAGGAGTTTTATCCCGTTACTATGACGTTGACGTGTATGGCGTAAGGAACGTTCGAATCAAAACAGCGAATAATTCTCGATCGCATTGTTGCTTGTGCTGATCGCACGAATCTGGTGCTCGTCATCTTCGCCCATATCATTCGTTCCTATTAGCTAGATGTACGGGATGGGCTAAGACTAAAAGAAACATAATGTAGTGGGGGCTGACCGTTACCAACGGTCAGCCCCCACAAACAAACTAGCTGAATCACACTATCCGCGTCACTCCCGCGGATTACACGTTAGAGCAGTGCAAGCACTGATTCAGGTACGGCTGCAAGCACAGCTTCGCGTGCAGTATCTACATCTGGTGCAAAGAGCGCCAAACGAGACAGCTCGCGGCAGGTTTCTAGATCGACTTGTGCTAGAGACTGCCGAACAGCGGCGATGCGCTTAGGAGCCATCGAAAGTGACTGGATTCCCAGGCCGGTCAGCACTAATGCCAGCAGTGGATCACCAGCGGCTTCACCACAGATTCCGATATGGGAATTCGACGTCTGAGCTCCGGAGCATGCCAAGCTAATTAAATGCAAGACTGCGGGTTGCCACACCGAATTGAGTTCGGCAAGTTCACCCTGCATTCTATCTGCGGCCATCGTGTACTGTGCCAAGTCGTTTGTTCCGATGGAAGCGAAGGACAGCGGCGTTAGCAGCATCTCGGCATGAATCGCCGCGGCCGGAACTTCGATCATGATGCCGACGGTCTTGATGCCTGCCTCCTCGCACCGCTCGGCAAACCAGTGTGCCTCAGGCTGGGTGGCAACCATCGGAGCCATCACCCACATATCAGCATTGGTGGCCGCGGCAGCGTCCGCCAACGCCTTCAATTGGACGTCGAGAAGATCTTGGCGGACGCGACTCAGCCGCAGACCGCGGATTCCCAGTGCCGGATTCTCTTCGGGGCCCAGATCGGCAAACTTCAGTGGCTTGTCCGCACCGGCGTCAAGAGTACGCACAACAACGCGACGGCCGCTGAAAGCGGTGAAAACCTTAGTGTAGGTATCGAGCTGTTCTTCATAAGTGGGAGCGTCAAGCCGATCAAGGAAAAGGAATTCGGTGCGGAACAAGCCGCAACCTTCAACGTCGGTCTTTCCGGCAGCGATAGCGTCTGCGGCTGAGCCGATGTTCGCAAGCAGCTTGACGTTGTGACCATCCTTAGTTTGACCTGGACCATGCGAATTAGCCAACAGCTCCTGACGCAGTTGTGCGCGCTGCTCCATCTGAGCGAGCTCATCAGCTTCGGGAGCCACAATCACAGTGCCGCGCGATCCGTCAACAGCGACAGGAGAATCAGCCTCGATCTCGCATGCGCCAGCAACACGAACGACCGCTGGGATACCCAACTGGGCACACAAAATTGCGGTGTGGGAGGTGGGCCCGCCCAATTCGGTGACGATGCCGAGCACCTTCGTTAAATCAAGAACTGCAGTTTCCGCAGGGGAGAGATCGTAGGCAATGAGAATGGACGGTTTGGAGATCTGCCCAACTCCCGGAGCTGGCAAACCACGCAGCTCGCAGATAAGCCGATCGCGGACGTCAAACAAATCGGTAACGCGCTCAGCCATATAGCCACCGAGCTGCTCAAGCATTGCAGCGTAACCAGACACTGCATGGCTCACAGCAGCGGTGATCCCACGACCCTTATTCAGCTCTTTATCGACAGCTTTTGCGAGGGCTTTATCTTTTGCGAGATCGGCGGTGGCATACATGACTTCGCGAGCTGATTCAGGCGCGCTTTCCGCGCGAGTGTAGAGCGCACGAGAAACTGACGCCATGGCCTCTCGAACACGTTGCCCGTCAGCTTGTGGATCAGTGCTGGGCGTCTCGTTCGGATCGACTCCGGGAGCGCGCTGCACGATAAACGCTGGACCGCTGGCAAAACCAGCAGAAACACCGAGACCGGAGGTTATTTCACGTCGTTGTGTCATCACTATGTCCTGAATCAAAAAGAGATCAATGAATTGATTGATTATTCGGCTGGGGTTTGAAGAAGTTCGACGAGCTTATCGAGTGCATCAGCCGCCGAATCGTCTTCACAGCGCAATTCTACTTCGTCACCCTGCTCGACGCCGAGCGTCATGAGCTCAAGGAGGCTAGAAGCGTCAGCACTATCATCCTTGTAGTGGATGGTGACATCATACCCACTTTGCCCAGCAGCCCGGGCAAAAAGTGCGGCAGGGCGGGCATGTAAGCCCTGTTCAGCGGCAACAGTAGCAGTACGGGAGATCATGAGAGGAGTCCTTTCTTCGTTCTTCAGGTCAGTGTATGAACGTGGTGGGTGCGAACGGCGATGCGTTCGCACCCACCACAGGTGATGAACTATGCCAGTTTCACCGTACACGCACAATCAGTGATAGCGCGCGCCGATGAGTCAACCGATACCGAATCAACTTGGCTCGGCTTGGTGCACACAACGGGCGTGATGAGGTTGTATCCGGCGGCGCGCACTTCATCCGCGGCAACACGGACGATCGGCGTACCGGCTTGGACCTCATCGCCGTCCTTGGCGAGTACGTCAAAACCTTTACCTTTGAGTTCAACAGTTTCAAGGCCGATGTGAACCAGCAGCTCTAAACCGTCGGTGCTAATCAATGTGAAGGCGTGCCCTGTATGGAACACCTTGTGTAGCTTGCCGGCAGTTGGAGCGCAGAACTCAATCGTCGCCTGATCAGCATCAGGTTCGACAGCGAATCCGTCTCCCAACATGCGGTCGGCAAAGATTGGGTCGGGGACTGCGTCGATACCGACCACTTTGCCCGAGCATGGCGGGTTCAGCGTGACCTTTTTCTTACCTAGTCCAAACACATTATCCCCTAGGCGGGTTGTTCACCCTGGAGGGCGACGGAGCTGTTCTGTAGCTGTGCGGCAACCTCGTCGTAGACGTACTGAACCTGCGGGCCAACAATGACCTGGACAGACTTCTGCGACGGGCGGATCACGCCAGCAACGCCGGTCTTCTTGATCTCGGCTTCCTTCACCGGCAGGTGATCCTTCACGGTCACACGCAGGCGGGTTGCGCAGTAATCAACAAGGTCGATGTTGGACGGACCACCCAGACCAGCGATGATGCGCTGAGCGATGGAGGTGTAATCCGAGTTGCCGGTCAGCACAGCCTGTGCCTCGCTGTCGAGATCCTCGCCGCGGCCAGGAGTCTTCAGGTTCAGGGCGCCGATGAGGAAGTAGAACACGAAGAAGTAGATCACAGCGAATACCACGCCCATAACGAGGAGCATGTACCACTGGTTGGCCAGCGGGTTGCGTGCCGAGAGCACCATATCCACCAAGCCTGCCGAGAAGCCGAATCCGGCTGTCCAGTGGAAGGCGGCCGCGACAGCAACGGCAATGCCGGTGAGCAGCGCATGTACCAGGTAGAGCAGCGGAGCAACGAACATGAAGGCGAACTCAAGTGGCTCGGTAACGCCGGTGAAGATGGAAGCCAGAGCGCCAGCGAACATGAGCGAACCGACGACCTTCTTCTGGGTGGACTTGGCGCGCAGGAACATTGCCAAGGCGGCAGCCGGCAGACCGAACATCATGATCGGGAAGAAGCCAGCCTGGTAGCGGCCAACGAAACCGATAACCTCACAAGCGCCGTTTACCCACTGACCCGGGCAGGAAGCAGCGTCGGTAGCAGCCTTAGCAGCATCGATCGTCTTGACACCATCGAAGAACTTGCCAATATCGTTAATGCCGATAACGTCAAACCAGAAGATGGAGTTCACTGCGTGGTGCAGACCCGTCGGAATCAACAGGCGGTTAACGAAGCCGTAGATACCTGCACCAAGCGGTCCGAGATTCTGGATCTTCTCACCCAAGGTGAACAGCAGGTTGTAGACGATCGGCCAGATGATGTAGAGGATACCGGATAGCACGATCGACAGCAGCGACGTCATAATCGGGACGAGGCGGCGGCCGGAGAAGAAGGCCAGGAAGTCTGGCAACTTCGTCTTGTGGAAGTGGTTGTAAACCCAGGCGGCAAGAATACCGACGAGGATACCGATAAGGACGTTCTTATCGTTGATCGCGTCCCAACCGTGCGACTTCCATGCAAGGAGGTCATCACCCTCGAGCTTGGTAACGTCAATGCCCTTATAGCTGGCGACGGTGCCTGCGCTAATGAGGAGCTTGACGGTTCCAAAACCAAGGAAGCCAGACAGTGCGGCAGCGCCATTGGAATCGCGCGCTAGACCGAAGGAAAGTGCGATAGCGAAGATCCATCCGAGGTTATCGAGAACGGCTCCGCCAGCCTTAATAAGAACGGCTGCGACAGCGCTGTTTGCGCCCCAGCCTTCGGGATCGATCCAGTAACCGATACCCATGAGGAGTGCGGCGACGGGCATCACAGCAACCGCGCCCATCATCGCCTTGCCAAATCGCTGCAAGGCCATCATTAGCTTATCTTTCACCATATGTCCTTTCGACATGTGACTCGTGTGTGGATTGACGCCAGCCATGGAAAAACATGGCAAGAAAAGCGGCCTCCCCTTGTGCTGCCATTGGCAACGTCGGTACGTTCAAAATTCGGCAGATGATCCGCCGAGCGATGGACATATCATCAGGGAGATCTCGTTCAATCGATAACCGTGCGTCATTCGTTCTCATATGCCCATTGCGCAACTGACGAATCAGTTGGGCAATATGAGTGAATAGGATGTTATCGACACTGCGGGCAGTGCCACTTTCCGTGAGCATAACGCCAATATCGTCAATGATCCGAGCAAGTTCGTTAGCTTGCTCGAGGGGCTGCTTGACCGCATCTCCAGTGCGCGCCGCTTTGAGGTGGAGCGCAATGAATCCGGCCTCAGACTCGGGAAGATCGAGATTGAGTCTGGCATTGACGAAGTGTAGTACCAGTTGGCCGGCCGCGTATTCCTCTGGGAAAACAGCTTTGATTTCCGAACAGAGGGTGTCGCGGATAACCTCGCCTGATCCGAGCCGCTGGGCGGCGAAGGCGAGATGGTCAGCAAGCAGTAGATATACCGAGGGCTGTAGATCCCCGAGGAGGTCGTTAGCGAAATCGACGGCGGCAGAGACAGTCTCTAATACCCTCGGATCGACGGACCGGATGACATCAAGGAATCTTTCCTGTTCGGAGCTTAGTTCAACATAGGATTGCTGGACTGTATCTACTGAGATCGAATCCCCTTCTCGGCGCCCAAAGCCGATGCCGCGACCTACGACAACGCGTTCGCTGTCGTCTGCGCGCACCAGTAGCACGTTGTTGTTGAACACGCGCACTACGTGAAGACGTCTTTCGTCCACTCGGGCTCCTCTTTGAGCGACATTTGAGACGCAGCCTCGCACCGCGACCCTCATTCCGGTAACGCCTGAGTAATCAGTGACGCCCAACTTGTTTCGATCTGCCTTTAGCATAGGACGTTTGGGTTCGTTTTTCTAGAGGAAAAAGTAGTGTCGGCCATATTTTCGGAATTTGTTTCGAAGCTGCGTGGGGTTATGGGCGCGATGTGCGGTAGATATGCACGGCAGTTATAGATGGGGCTGCAGTGATCCGCGCCGAGTAGCTGTAGGTAAGTAGAACTACCTAGATTTAGGCTAAGAAAACGTTATTATCATAGTTTCTTTTGCTGGAAACCATTATCTACTTTGCTTTATTTAGTAAAGATATTTTCAAAAAACTCTTTGAATGATAGCGTTATCATGTTAGGCTGTTGGCAGTGGGTAGCTCAATCTTGCTCAAAGTGGAGCTGGAGAAGAGAAACCTGAGCACGAGACGAGGAAGTCTGATGCGGATAGGCGAAAGATATAGAAAACTGCGTTGCAGTATTGCGCTAGGTGGGATTGCTCTTCTATGCGCCAATACCTTCGGATATGCGTATGCTCAACCGGCGGTGGAGAATCCGGCATCGCCGGAAGAATCGGGAGAAAAACCAGCCCAAGTTCTCACCGTGGATTATTCCCACTCCACCGGAGAATTCCGAGGTGGCGCAACCGGAACCTTGTATGGGCTTGGCTCAGGCGGTGCCCCAACGGAAGCAATTCTTGATGGGGCGCGAGTGGAAAACTCTGCACAAAAACCCGTATATGGTCGTCAACATCCTAGCGGCGATCCGCTTGTGATGGAAAAAGAATTCTTCAACAATGGCGGGGCAGAACTCGTCATATATATGCAGGATTACTATCCCGATTGGGCCTATAACGGTGGGCGGCGACCAGAAGATACCCGCAGTTACGTCCTTGATGTTCCGGTGGACGATCCCAGATATGGGACGTATCAGGATCAGCCGAATGGGCGTTGGGACTATGACGAAGTGATAGAGCTAGTGATGAACCAGCTACTATCACAGACGCAATATCCTGACCGCTACACATTCCTACCATTCAATGAACCCGACGCTGGAAATTGGTATGCCTCCGATGATAATGCGGAAGCCCCAATTTTTGCGCATGTGTTCCTCGCAGATTGGGATAAAGCATTCCAGACCATCCAGCGCGTATGGCAACAATATCGAAACCACGAAAAGCCCAATATATATCAGGCCTATCCGCATCAAAAGCATGCGCGTATTGCTGGACCAGGAGATGCGACCTGGCGTTCACATCGCACAGATGCTTTTCTGGCTCATACGGTCAATCATGGCACAGTTCCGGCGGTGTTCGTCTGGCATGAACTAGGGCGGGATTCACTGCGTGGGTATCAAGCGCACTACCAGGAATATCGGGCATTAGAAAAGAAGCATAACGTCGGCCCGCTGGCGATCAATATTACCGAGTATGGCGAACTGCGCGATATGGGAACGCCTGGGCAGCTCATCCAATGGCAGTCCATGTTTGAACAGACCAAAGTTCAAGCAGAAACTGCGTTTTGGAATTACGCCGGGAATCTTTCCGATAATATGGCGCGCGCTAATTCCCCTAATTCGGGCTGGTGGCAGTTCGCATGGTACGGCGATTTGCGCGGACAATATACCGTAGCGGTAACAGTGCCGTATCCTTCAACGACGGATACTTTGCAGGCGATTGCAGCATTTGATGAGAAAAATAGGAAAGCGACGGTTTTGTACGGCGGGGCGACGCAAGCTCCGAATTCCGCAGAGGTTGCTAATACAGGTGCGAATATTCCTATCGCCATTGAGCTCAAGGGCTTAGCCGCAGTCGGGTTAGATACGAAAGTGGACGTTGAGATCCGAGAAAATGCCTTCACCGGCCCAGACGCAGTTGCTAACCCACCTCGAGTGATATACGCCGAATCAGGGGTCGACGCCAGTAGTGGCAGCATAACGATTAAGACGACATCTGTTGATCGCTATGCCAGCTATCAACTCCTCGTCACTCCCCATCAGGATCGCGAACTGCTCACCGATAGTGCGCGCGGGCAGGAGAATCATGTCATTGAAGCAGAACATTTAGCCCTAGCAGGAGGTGCGCGCTCCTACGAGAAGCCGCCGCAAGCAGGAGGCTGGGATTTCTTCATGACATCCGGCAATGCTGATGTGGGTAGCTTCAAAACTGGCAGTACCGCCAGTTGGACGGTTCACATCGACACCCCTGGTCGGTATCGTCTCCAGGTCATCTCTGGTAATACTGGCGTGCCTGGGGTAAATACCCTGACGCTTGACGGTGCAGCGGCTGGTGTCGTCTCCTATGGTGCAGAATTAGCCATGAAAGGATCGGCAAAATGGCTATATCGCGGTGATGGCTGGGCAGATCTGAGCTTGCCTGCTGGGGAACATACCCTGGTTCTTCATGGCGATGACAATTTCGATAATACGCTCGATAAATTGTTCTTGTCGTACCTGGGGC
The DNA here is from genome assembly GCF_046599555.1 of Trueperella sp. LYQ141. Classification (NCBI taxonomy): domain Bacteria; kingdom Bacillati; phylum Actinomycetota; class Actinomycetes; order Actinomycetales; family Actinomycetaceae; genus Trueperella; species Trueperella sp. LYQ141. Next base: position 232,525 of record NZ_JBKIWQ010000001.1, read on the forward strand.
CTCTAGATTCGCCGCGTACAGAGCACACAATATATCCGGCAAGTATTATGCGCCTGACGGAAAATGCAGCCTTGAACTACGCCGAACCGACGCGCGGATTCGCAGATATTTCTGCTGGGGCGGCACATGCTTTCGTGTTGGCGTGGGAGTGCGGGATGCATGAAGTGGAAATAACCTACTATGCGATTTCTGGCTCGCACCTTGACGTGAAGCTCAATGACGTTGCCATTGCCGATATTCCAGTACGAGAAAGCGGATTACAGTCAACGACGCTTCGACTAGGGCTGGCCGAAGGGATAAACAAAATTTCGTTAACTGGAAACGGGATTCGCCTGCGCGATGTGCAGACGTGGCGGGCTCAAGCAGGCAATGTGGTCGCGGTGGAGGCTGAAGATCTTCAGCTTTCTGGTGGAGCACATGTGGTTACTGACAGTCGATCCAATGCGGTAGGGCAGCGTTATGTCGTTGGGCTGGGCAATCAGTTTGAGACGCAGGAAAGTGGTCCAGCAGGTTTCGGTGATCCTACCCGAGTGGTGGTACGCGATTCGCGCAATACGCCGTCGGTACGAACAGATCAGCCTGGAACACTGACGATTCCAGCGGGTGTAGTGCCAGCCGGTCGATATCATGTGGCGATTCGATTCTCCAATGATGCCTTTATTGGGCGGCATGATTATAACCCGCAAGTTGTTGATCTGGGCCTGCAACTGCGCTGTGGTGAGCGCGAATGTGGTCGAGGTGCATTCCGATACACCTATTCTGATCTGAATTTCATGAACCGATCCGTCATGGTTGAAACTGACGAACATCCGATCACCGTCGGCAATTGGGATCCGGCTGGGACGGGAGCAGGTGCAGTGTCCTGGGGAGTGGCGCCAAATATCGACCGTTTAGTGTTCTATCCGGCGGTTGACGGGCAGCCGATAACGCGCATGTTACTGCCGGATAACCCGCCGCAACCAGCACCGGAACCTAACCCGAACCAGCCGGGCGGATCGCATGTGCCGGTTGCTCCGAACCAACCAGCCAATCCAGGGCATACTGTTCCGCCTGTGAACCCGAGTCCAACGCATCCGGGGTCAACGCCTGATGGATCGGTTAACGCGCCACATTTTACTGGTGCGCACTCGCCAACTTTGGCGGCGATGCCACATACCGGAGCGTCAACAATAGGTCTGGGAATTAGCGCAGCGATGTTCATTGCGCTTGGCAGCTGCTTGGCATATTGGGGCACACGGCAGCCGCGTCATCGTATAGCGCAGGAGCGAGTCTGATGATGAAGCAGGGAACACAGGATCGAGACGAGAGACGAGACAAAACCATGCAATCGAGATTGACCTGGGGAAACGAGCATATCCAACTGGAGTTTACCTGGGGTAGCGCACAGCCAGTTTTCTGTTCTGCGATAAGCGCCGATGGGGTAGAGCTGGGCCTCGATGGAGCGATTCCGGTAGTCGAAATACTGTGTTCGCATACGGAGCGGTGGCACGTCAGTGATCGCCTAGTGCATACCGAGATAGGAGCAGCACTACGGTATCGCAGCCATATAACGTATCACCAACAATTAGCGAACGGGGTAGAAGTTGATGTTCTCGTCTTGTCACTCGCAGCCGAGGATTATCAGATAGAAGCAGATCTCACCCTGACCCTGCCGAGTGAATGTGCCATGTTCCGAGCCGAAACGGCGGTATATAACCGTGGGCGGCAAGATATTGCTGTGGAGTCGGTGACGAGTTGGTGCTCAACGATTGGGGCGGGTAGCCACTGCGGTGAAGTGAAAGAAGCCGAGGCGCGTCAAGGTAATTCGGCATGGGCTACTGCGTGGTCAGTTATTGAGGGCCAATTCGATTGGCTCGCTGAAGGGCGCTGGCAGGAACGAAAGCTGACAGATCTTTTTCCGGCACTGAGCAACGATATGACCGGACGCTATCCGCGGGGGTCATACCATGTATCTTCCAGTAGTACGTGGTCAACTGCGGCGGCGGCGCCAATGTTTATGCTGGAGGCGTCGCCGCGGTTCGACGCTTTAACCGAGCAGCTCAGACAGATGGCAGACGGCCAGATAAAATCCGCAGGGCAGTTCGCAGAATCCAGAACTCGGCTAACGGCAGGTACCGAGTGCCAAGATCAAGGCGGGCCGGTTTGGGTTGCACAGATCGAACACTCCGGACCGTGGCGTTGGGAGATCGGCGACTTAGGCACCGACGGATATTTTGCACTCGCTGGCCCTAATCAGCTCAATCATTCCTGGATGCATATCCTCGCCCCGGAGGAAAGTTTTACGTCAGTGCCGGTATCCGTCGGTATTGCTGCCAACCGTTATGCGGCAATGCGTGAGCTGACGACATATCGCCGCAATATGCGTGAGCGAGGGAGTAAAAAAGCCTACCCGCGCGTCATCTTTAACGACTATATGAATACGATTAACGGCGATCCCACGACGGCCGCGCTCATGCCGTTAGTGCAGGCAGCCGGTGAGGTTGGCTGCGACGTCTTCGTTATGGATTGTGGATGGTATGCCGATGATGGCGACTGGTGGGATACCGTCGGGCAGTGGATTCCATCTCGGTGGCGCTTCCCCGGAAAAAATGGCTTACGTGAAGTCACAGATGCCATTCGCCGCGCAGGAATGATACCAGGGCTTTGGATAGAACCAGACGTGGTTGGGGTAAATAGCCCTATCGCGCATACTCTGCCCGATTCCGCGTTCTTGCAACGTAGTGGGCGGCGGATTGTAGAGCAGGGTCGGTACCAATTCGATTTTCGCAGTGACGTCACTCAGCAATACATGCGCCAAGCCGTTGAGCGACTCATTGCTGACTTCGATATTGGATACTTCAAATTTGATTACAACGTGACGGCGGGTGTGGGCACGGATTATCAGGCAGATTCGCTCGGCGATGGATTATTGGAGCACGTGCGCGCCTACTATCACTGGTTATCGGCTTTGCGCCAAGACCATCCAGAGCTGATGATCGAAAACTGCGCCTCGGGCGGTATGCGGCAAGATTTTGGCGTGACCTCTCGCACTGATGTGCAATCAACCTCCGATCAGCAAGATTGGCGGTTATATCCGCCGATCACTGCCAGTGCGGCGATGCTTGTTCCCCCAGAACAGGCAGGTAACTGGGCATACCCGCATGAACACATGGATCGTGAGACGTTTGCTTTTGCGACATCGGCAACTCTACTAGGGAATTTTTATCTTTCCGGATATATCAATCGGATGGAGCATTGGCAGCGAGATATGCTCCGTCAGGCGATGGACGCCTACCGAGGCTGGATCCGCCCCCTCATTGGGCAGTCATACCCCTGGTGGCCGCTGGGATTGCCGTGCTGGGATTCAGATGTTGTGGCCTACGGATTAGCAGATGGTCGCACATACGTATTAACAGTATGGGCGCGTCAGAGTGAACGCGAGGAAATCGTCATCGCACCACCGAACTTTGTCGGTGAGCAATATCAGGTTCATACGGTCTTTCCATCCGGGCCCGATCTCTCACAGTGGGATGTTGAGGTTCGGGCAGATGGGCTGCACATCCGACTTCCACGTCGGTGCTATGCCGCCCGTACCTTTGCTATTACGGTGAAAGGAGAGGACGGCACATTCTTAGCTGACACGCCGGTGTGTTAGCTCATTCCTGACGACGGGTAATAACGCAGATTGTCATTGAAGAAAGGTATGTCAATGAAGATATCCACGAAACGACTTGTGGCTGCAGGTGCTGCACTGGCCACATGTTTTGGCCTTGCAGCATGTTCGAATCCGGCTGCCGATCCAGGAGCTGGCGGGGCAGATCCCTCCGAAGCGGGCTATTGGCCTGAACCAACAGCGAAGTTGGATGGCGTTGAGCTGGATCTGTGGGTGGCACAAAATTCGAATAAGGTCCCGCTGAAAGTCGTTGCAGACTTTGAGGAAAAGACGGGTGCGAAGATTAACGTCACCACAATTCCTGATCCATACGAGCAAAACATTCAAACGAAAGTGACGACGGGAGATACGCCAGATCTGGCGTTCTGGCAGCCGACGCAATCCATGTTGAGTGGTTTTATTGCGCAAAACAAGCTGCAGAAGCTCGATAATGCGCCTTGGGTTGATAACTACACGCCAGGAATTGCTGATTCTGGTGGTGTGGTGAATGGGACGCGCTATGCCGCCATTATTTCCACCCCGCCGGTGATGGGTGTTTTCTACAATAAGAAGGTCTTTGAAGCCGCTGGTATCACCAAGACTCCGGGGAGCTGGAATGAGTTTGTCCAGACGGCTGAGAAGATTCGCGATGCAAAGGTACCCGGTGTGGAATCGCCGCTGTTTGAGATGGGCGGTTCGCGTTGGGGAACCCAATACGCTGTTCAGATCCAGTTAGCTGAGGCAGCTCGAGATGGCTTGTGGGATCGAGTCAATAAAGCAGAAGAGAAATTCTCAGACGCGACGATCCAGGGTGCAGTCAACAATTACAAGGCATTGTTCGATCAAGGCTTGTATAACTCGAATGCCGGATCGGCAAAGGATATTGATGAAGCCACGGCATTATGGGAAGGTCGCACTGGCATGATCGTCTGCGTGAACTCTCTGTTCAACCAGATTGCGGCAATGGCCCATAATGATAAAGCGGCTTTGGATGAGAAGATCGGTTTCTTCCCGCTTTCGGCACAGGGAACGATCGGGACGGTTATTCCAGAGCAAAACAATTCGGTGGTTGCCTTCAAGACGGGTGATGAGCAGCGAGAAGCTGCTGCTCGGCAATTCCTCAATTTCTGGATGACGACGGATTATCAGAACTTCGTTCAGGATCAGTCAATCATCTCTGTTATTAAGGATGTCCCCTCGCCGGCAACCGTACCGCAGGCCTTGGTTGATTCGGCTGCAGCGATCAACAACTCGGTTGGCTCTATGCAATCCTTAGCTATCGCTAACCCAGATTTGTATATCAATCTTGCGGATATGATTAACGGAACCAAGACGCCGCAAGATGTCACTCGCGCTACCCAAGAGCAATTTGCCAACTTGGCGAAAGCTCAGGGAGCGGAAGGTTTCTAAAAGGTGCATCGGCGCACATCGTTGGGAGCGTCTGTGAATATGCAGGCTATGCCACGGGTGCGCCGATGATCCGACCACGATGAGGACCTAACAAATGGCGTATAACACGAACACTGTGACGGAGCCTGCCGTCCATGAGGGAGATAGCGTGCCGCGGGTGCTCTCTGCTCGGGCGCGGCGTCGGGAACAGTCACCGGCATTGCTGTATAAAGGCTATCCGCTGAGATTCCTGATTCCGGCGCTGAGCGTGCTCCTTATTTTCTTCTTCATTCCCACGGTAATGAACCTGGCCTATGCTTTCACGAACTGGTCAGCTTACTCTACGACGATTCGTTTCAATGGTTTCGATAATTTCGTAACGCTATTCCGTGACGGGACGCTGCTTCGGGATCTGCGGGTCACGATTGTGTATGCGGTGCTCGTCGCGATATTCCAAAATGGATTCGGTTTGGCGCTGGCGGTGTTCCTGGAACGAGATACTCGGCTCAATCGCTTTGCGCGCGTCATGTTCTTTGTTCCGGTGATTATGTCGGCCCTCGCGGTGGGTTATATCTGGCAGGCAGTTCTTAAGACGGATGGTGCGTTAAACCAGATTCTCTCCGTATTATGCGGGCGTGATATTCACGTCGAATGGCTGGGATCAACAACCTGGACGATTGTGGTTGTTGCAGCGATTCATGGGTGGAAGTGGATGGGCTTGGCTATGCTCGTCTTTCTTGCAGGTTTAAAGACGATTGATCCTGACGTTTTGGAAGCGGCACGTATCGACGGAGCCTCACCGTGGCAGCTCTTTTGGCGTATCAAGTTCCCCTTGCTCGCACCAGCGTTTACCTTTAATGTTGCTACCTCGCTACTCGGATCAATGAATGGCTTTGATATTGTGCAAGCAACCACGGAGGGCGCTCCAGGTGGCACGACGGAAATTATCAACCTCTTTATCTGGCGAACCTTTGGGCAAGGTTTGTACTCGCAATCAACGACGATGAGCCTGGTGCTCTTCCTCCTCGTCATGATTATGGCGATTCCGCTGATCTGGTATTTACGCCGTAGGGAGGCAAAGATCCTATGACCGCATTGAGTTTTGATGGTGTGCGCACAAATGATCGCGTCGGGCGCGGGCGTAACTATTCCCGATTGCGAGAAACCCTACATGCTCTGGCAGTAATCCTCGTTCTGATGGTCTTATTGGGTATTCCTTTCTGGCTGTTGATTATCACTGCGGCGAAGAATCAAGGCGAAGCGATTAATCCGTCAATGAGTTTGCCGTCCTCGTGGCATTTGCTGGAGAATTTTGCCACTGTGCTGACGGATGGCGAGATGATTAAGGCGTTCTTCGGTTCGGTGCTGGTAGCTGTTCCGTCAGTATTTTTGGCGCTGTTGTTTGGCTCAATGGCTTCATGGGTGCTTGCTCGGCGTACCACGCGACCAATGGCATTTCTCTATGCGCTGTGTATTTCCGGTTTGATCCTGCCGCCGGCAGTAGTGACCGTCATGATGCTGCTGAAGATGATCGGTCTGGCTGGCACTGCCCCGGGGATGATCTGCGTGTATGTGGGGATTTATCTTTCGACGGTTATCTTTTTCGTCACGGGGTTTATTCGCACGATTCCTATTTCTTTGGAGGAGGCGGCGCGAATTGATGGCGCGAAGCCGGCGCGCATTTTCTTCACAATTATTTTGCCTTTGTTAGGGCCGACTTTAGCAACGGCAACTATCTTGGTCACGTTGTATATCTGGAATGACGTGTTCTACTCGCTGTTCATTCTTTCTGGCAAGATGGATCTGTTGCCGTTGAATTTGTATAACGTCGCATCTGCGGGGTTGTACCTGAATAACTGGCATCTGATTTTCGCGTACATCATTTTGATGAGTTTGCCGCTCTTAGGGATTTTTGCTTTCACGCAACGACGGATTATCTCTGGAATTACTGGAGGGGCCGTCAAGTAGGGAATTCTGTGTGCTCATCGGCGTGGTAGTGTTGGCGCGATGTAGGCCTATCGCGTCGGTGACTGCAGAAAACGATAGGTGTTGTTGGTAGGTAAAGGACATAATCTGTGACTTCCTCTCAGGCCCGTCAGCGTCCGCCCTCTATTAAAGATGTGGCGGCACTTGCTCGCGTCTCCGTTCCGACAGTCTCTCGGTATTTGAATGATCGGTGGAAGGTAAGCGAGGAAAAGTGCCAGCAGATAGCAAAAGCGATCGACATGTTGGGTTATCGTCCGAGCCCGATTGCCCGTGCGTTGGTTCGAGAGCGCACAAGTTTTGTTACGGTACTGTGCGCAAATACCACCTTGTTTGGGCAATCGGAAACCCTGCATGGGATTGAAGAGCAGGCACAAGAATCGGGCTACAGCTTGAATATTGCCATGTTGGCGGGTAGCTCTCGTAGTGAGGTGCGAACGTCTGTGCAGTCTGCCTTGGATCACAATCCGGCTGGGGTTATTTTGCTTAATTATGACGAACTGAGTAGCCATGCGTTTTCGGTGCTGCCTGACGGTTTGCCGGTTGTGATGATTGCTGGGCAACGCACGGAGGATGTTGCCCAGATTTCGATGTGTGAGAACGTCGGGGGATATGACGTGACGCGGCATCTTTTGGATCTGGGGCATCGCAGTGTTGTCCATATTTCTATTCCTGGTGGAGTCGGTGGGTATAGCCGCCTCACTGGATGGAAGCGGGCGCTCCAGGAGGCGGGGATTTATCAGCCGGAGCCGATTATGGCCAGCTGGGATCCGGCTAGTGGCAGGGAGATTGGCCGACGATTGGCGGAAGATCCGCACGTGACGGCAATTTTTGCTGGCAATGACGAGATCGCGATGGGTGTTATTCGCGGGCTGAGTGATATGGGTAGGCGCGTTCCGCAGGACGTGTCGGTTGTGGGTTTTGACGATCATCCTATTGCGCGGGTGTGGAATCCGGCGTTGACGACGTTACGGCAGGATTTCCGACAGGCTGGTCGGCGGGCTTTCACCATGTTGACTGACAAAATTGATGACATTGATGCAGGGCGTGGGCGAACGGAAAACTGGACGAAGTATGTGGAGATTCCAGGGGAATTGATAGTCCGTGAATCTACCGCTTGCCCGCCTGCAGGCAGAGATAGGTAATTGGGCAAAGATAGGTAATATTGCCAGAATCTTTCTGGCGGTTGAGGACGCGAGCTATTTGCGGTGGTGAACCAAAAATAATAGCGATGGCATAGTGAAATCTGTTGTTTACGCGTGCGCGGATACTGAGGAGGGCGCGGCTTCTTCTTTGTGATAGAGGTGCGGGCGTGCAGTTTTAGGGCTCACTGGTGAGGGCGGTGCTTTACTGAGCGGAGTTGGTAGCGGCTGCTATTGCAGTGGTCCGCGCCAGTTTTCGGTCACTGCCAGGGATATTGCCCCTTTATCTTTATGGAATACGGCCGCGAGCTGACGAATAGTGGGATGTGAGGATAAAGGATAAGGGAACGGACAGCCGAGGATTACGTCAGTGACCAGTCAATTGGGGTGGCTCCTTGTTCGATGAGTCGAGCATTGGCTTGGGAGAAGGGGCGCGAGCCGAAAAAGCCACGACTGGCTGATAGCGGAGAAGGATGCGGGGAGACGATCAGCGGTGTTGAGCCAAGTAGTGGCGCGAGTTCTTGTGCGTGCCGCCCCCATAGGATGGCAACCAGCGGTTGGTGGCGTTGCGCGAGTACGCGAATGGCATGGTCAGTGATGGCTTCCCAGCCTTTTCCTCGATGAGAGGCAGGCTGACCAGGTGTGACGGTGAGAACTCGATTTAGCAGCATGACGCCGCGTTCGCACCAGGGAGTCAGATCGCCGTTGGTAGGCGGGGTTATGCCGAGGTCGTCATGTAATTCTTGATAGATATTTGCCAAAGAACGGGGAATGGGCTGCACGTCTGGTGCTACGCAGAACGATAGCCCGACGGGATGACCAGGAGTGGGGTAGGGATCTTGACCGACGATCAGGACACGAACCTGCTCGAAAGGATAGGTGAAGGCGCGTAAAACGTCGGTGCCACGGGGAAGATAGCCACGGTGTGCGGCATTTTCAGCGCGGAGAAAATCTCCCATTGCGCGTATGGCAGGCTCGACGGGGGCAAGGGCACGCGCCCAACCAGGATCGATAATTTCGCTCAGTGGCTTCATAGGTTTCAGCTTAGTGGGTAGAGCGTGGGTGTTGCGAGGGGGAGAAAAATTCTTGTTGTGGCTAGTCGTACAATAGGGCTATGGGAAAAGCTGAGGAGGGTAACGAGCCGATTCGTGAACGTGGTTTAACCGAACGCGAGGAGCAGATTCTCGCTTTTGAGCGTCGGTGGTGGGCCAGCGGAAAAGGGAATCGGGAACGCCAGATCCGCACTCAGTTGAAGATGACTCCAGTTCAGTACTATTTACATTTGTCGCGCATGTTGGAATCAGAGCGGGTATGGCAGGCAGATCCGGCGTTGGTGGGCCGTCTGCGAAATATGCGCGATGCCTGGCTCGATGAATGCACACCTCGGGCTGCTTCGCGGTAGGCTAGGGGCGTGGCTCAGAAATATCCTCAAGACGAATTTGATCTTCTCGCGGCTGATTTAACAGTTCGCGGGGCGCATCGTAAACCGCGTGGGGCGCGCTCATGGGTTTTGGCAGTAATCGCTATCTTGATTCTTGCTCCCTTGTGTGGCGTGCTTATTCATCATCTGGTTAGCGGAAACTCGGCAAATGTTGCGCAATCTTCTGAGACGGAGCAATCGGCGTCAACACCAAACGATGCCAATGGGCAAAATGCACCTGCTGATCCGAATGCTGCAGGCGGTCAGGCTGATCCGAATGTTCAACCGCAGGGGCAAGCGACTCCGGCGCCGCAGCAGCCTGCCCCTGAGCCAGATAAGCAATTGCATGTTGTGGTGCTTAATGCCCGTGGGGAGACGGGGCTTGCTGCCCGAAATGCGAATACCTTAGCTCAGGCGGGGATGCCGAATATCACGGCCGCTGATTGGCGTGGAGGGGCTGAGCCAGCACAATCGACTGTTTTGTATGCGGATCCCGCTCATGAGGTGACGGCCAAATTTGTGGCTCAGACGTTGGGGATTTCCCAGGTGAGCGCTGATCAGGAATTGGTCAATGCGTACCAGGTCGCCATTGTTGTTGTGCTTCGTTAAGGGATTATCTGCGCTGCTTGGTTGCTACGTGCGCGCGGATGGGGCCTGGCACTGTTTAGTTCTCGGTTCGAGGATAGGTTTGCTTTTGTGCTAGCAACTTCGTCGTATCTTTTGCCGGTGCGTCAGTAGTGTATTGAGGTGTCCGTCGGAAAATAGCGGGAAATGAGTGCCTCTCGTTGGCGGAAATATTCAAGTTTAGCTTCGTGGCGTTTGGGATGTCGGCGTGTTGTTGGCATCGGGCAGGTTACTGGATTGCGTAGTGCTGTTGGATGGGCGGATTCGTGCGTGGTAGCCGGTTAGGATGTGCCTTTTATGCTGCGGCGTGTTCGGTGTCGTGGATGGGTGTGCGAGGATAGATCGCCGCGCGAGAGCTGAAGTGCTATCAGGGAATAAAAGTTGACCATATATGGCTCAACTTTTGCCGGCGGTGAAATGTTGGATTGCTCTGTGGAAAGAATTTGCACTCACGTGCTCCGAGTGCCAGAATCATTATTGGCACTCTTGAACTGAGAGTGATAATTCTACGGTCGATGAGGTGCGTCTTTCGCTGAGATAGGAACGGTGAAATACGTATCGTCCGTCGCGGGCATCGGCTGATGAACCAACCACTAATGTGGAGGAACAGAAAACGCATGGCAAAGATTATTCACTTTGATGAAGAAGCGCGCCGCGGTATGGAGCGAGGTCTCGATATCCTCGCCAACACGGTTAAGGTTACGCTTGGCCCGAAGGGTCGCAATGTTGTTCTCGATAAGCAGTGGGGCGCTCCCAACATCACAAACGATGGTGTCTCTATTGCTAAAGAAATTGAGCTGGAAGATCCCTTTGAGTCTATCGGCGCCGAACTGGTCAAAGAAGTTGCCAAGAAGACGGATGATGTCGCTGGCGATGGTACGACGACGGCAACCGTCCTCGCTCAGGCCCTCGTAAAGGAAGGTCTGCGCAATGTTGTGGCCGGGGCAAACCCGATCGCGCTGCGTAAGGGCATTGATCTTGCGGTGGATGCCGTGGTTAAGCAGCTCCTGCAGAACGCTAAAGAAGTAGAGACGGAAGATGAAATCGCGGCGACGGCTGCTATCTCTGCCGGCGATAAGGAAATCGGCGAACTGATCGCTGAAGCGCTGGAAAAGGTGGGCAAGGAAGGCGTCGTTACCGTCGAAGAGTCCAACACCTTCGGTACTCAGCTTGAACTGACGGAAGGTATGTCGTTCGATAAGGGCTACCTCTCCCCGTACTTCGTCACGGATCCAGAGCGCCAGGAAGTTGTGCTCGAAGATGCCTACATCCTGCTCGTCGAATCCAAGATCTCGAACCTGAAGGATATGCTCCCGCTGCTGGAGAAGATCATGAAGACGGGCAAGCCGCTCGTCGTTATCGCGGAAGATATTGAAGGCGAAGCCCTCGCTGGCTTGGTAGTGAACAAGCTGCGCGGCATTTTGAAGTCGGCCGCCGTGAAGGCTCCGGGCTTCGGTGATCGTCGTAAGGAAATGCTCCAGGATATGGCAGTTCTGACGGGCGGTCAGGTCATTTCGGAAACGGTTGGTCTGAAGCTGGAGAACGCCGATATTCCGATGTTGGGTCAGGCTCGCAAGGTGGTTATGACGAAAGACGCCACCACGATTGTGGAGGGCGCAGGCACGGCAGAGGATATTCAGGGTCGCGTTTCCACGATTCGCGCTCAGATCGAGAAGTCCACGTCGGATTATGACCGCGAGAAGCTCCAAGAGCGTTTGGCGAAGCTCGCTGGCGGTGTAGCTGTCATCAAGTCTGGTGCGGCAACCGAAGTTGAGTTGAAGGAACGCAAGCAGCGCATTGAGGATGCGGTTCTCAACGCCAAGGCAGCTATTGAGGAAGGTATCGTCGCTGGTGGTGGCGTTGCTCTTCTGCAGGCTGCGGATGAAGTGTTTAAGAACCTGAGCCTGGAAGGCGATGAGGCTACTGGTGCCTCGATCGTTCGCGTGGCAGTGGAAGCACCGCTCAAGCAGATCGCAGAAAATGCTGGTCTGGAAGGCGGAGTTGTGGCGGAAAAGGTCCGTTCGCTTCCGGCTGGTCAGGGTCTAAACGCTGCGACGGGCGAGTATGAAGATCTCCTTGCCGCTGGTATTGCTGATCCGGTGAAGGTGACCCGCTCGGCACTGCAGAATGCTGCCTCAATTGCTGGCCTCTTCCTCACGACGGAAGCAGTCGTTGCCAATAAGCCAGAGCCGAAGTCGAATGAGGCTGATCCGGCTGCCGCAGGTGGCATGTACTAAAACACATCTACTGTTGTAAAACAACGGTGGAACATCGGGGCGCGCTGCGATTACGTGCAGCGCGCCCCGATACATTCTTTTATGCGGGAATACCTGGCACGGTAACAATGTGAATGGCAAGGCTATGTGGCTGGAAAAATTGGGAGTGTAGATTTTCGGCTACGTAGACCCTACAGCTCGCCTTTTTGGCTACGCAGATCTTGCAGTGCGCCGGAGACTGCACCGGCAAACGACGCACCAGAGGCAAGGTGCAGTGCCGCCAGGGCGATGCGTAAAACGTGCGAGAGTGGCAAATGGTTACCTGCTAGGAGCTTGTGCCACAGTTTCTCGCAGGATCGCGAATAATGCGCCCTGGCGGAGCATAACGTATAAGCGCATAGCGCACATGTTCATAGTGCTACTACACGAAACCGCGAGTATTACCCTCCCAGGCGAGCTACAGCCTGTGTTTTATGCAGTGTGCCCACCGAATACTCGATGGGCACACTGCAGATTATTCGATAAACCCTGGCGGTAAATCGTCTCGTATGAGAGATTCCGGCTTAGGGTGGCGATCCGCTTTTTCGCTTTGTACCTTCCCAACTCGCATTCGTGCTTCGCGAGCGATTTCATTGCGCCGAGCCTGACGAGCTTCCTCTGGGGTGAGTGGCCGATCGGGGATTCCTGGTTCAAAATCATCATTCAGTGATTCCAAGGAAGAACGACCGAGATGGATCTGTGAGGGGGCAGCCCCTGGCGTACTCCACAGCTCATTTTCATCATCGCGCTGAATCACTGGAACATCATCGTCGTCATCATCATCGAGATCGTCAATAAAATCCGCCAATGGCATGGGAGAATCTGCCGTCGCAGGTAAATTCTCAGCATTTTCTAGCGAACGAGCAGCATTCTCTAATGACGAATGATCTGTGTTAACAGATGCGTGCGCAGGAGTTCCTGCTGCCCACCCATCCTGAGGGGCTATCGGATGCGGTTCCGAAACGTTAGCTGGTGCTGATCCCTGAGTTGCTGCTGAACTCGTCGGAGGATAGAAACCCGTCGCATTGGGATTAACAGGGGAGCTAGCGGGGCGAGCCTCAGCAGTAGAGCCAGCAGAAGCAGGAAAACCTGTCGAAAACTCAGCCGAGTTAGCGGAGCTATCAGCCTGTGCAGCTAATCCAAGGTCAGATGAAGGAGCAGGGTCAGATGAACGAGCGGGAACGGGATCGTCTATTGAGCTGGGAGAATCCGTAGAACCAGATGATCCCTGCCCACCAAAAGAAGCCGCAAAATCTGAAGAAAGCGCAGGATCAGAAGATCCCGTTGAGGCCGGAGAAGCCGCAGCAGTTCCAGCCGATCCGTGTGTTTGTGGCGCCCCAGGCGCCTCAGATGCCGATCCTGCCGAGTATGCGCCGAAAGGTGGCTGACCAGAGGCTGCTCGCTCCAGTTCGCCCTCAGGTTGCGCGGCAGGCACAGATGGCACGCCCCCATGAGCATGCTGGGATGTTGGCGCTGCAAGAGAAACTGCGGAATCTGCTATCACCGGATCTGCTGTCACTGGATCGGGCAGCGGCGGAGTGGGGGCAGTAGGCGGATTGATACGCACTGCACGCGGCTGCTGAATCGGTGCAGCCGGTGAGGGAACGTCCTCAACAGATGGCTCGCCGCAGGACTCATAAGAAGGCGTATCCACACTAGAACCAGAAGAAGAGGAGAAAATCTCCGTAGAACCGGCAATTCCCTGGCCTGCCGTGGAGGCCGCTGGATCTGCTTGTGCATAAGGAATAGCTACGCCGTTCATGCGAGCCAGAGAAGCCTCCTGCCCCTCCACTGTAAACGTATTAGGATCAGGTGCTGGGTCTGCCATGCCTGGCGTTGGCACGGTCGGATTCGCCATAGCTGACGAGGAATCCATACCAGGCGATACTGAATGAGATGCCGTACCGGTAGCTAATGGGAAATCCGTATGTGCAACTGGATGAGGCGCGTCGGCAGATAGACCCGCTAGATGAGGAGCATCGGCGAGCGGATGAGAATCTGCGCCAACAGCCGAGGAATATGGGGCCTCCGCCGCAGACGCCGCACTCTCCGGGGCACTTGCGCCACTAATACAAGCACAATCTACAGAAGTGAATGTCGGCGATAGTGAATCCTGATTGCGCACCGCTTCACCGTTATCTACGACGCGCGGCATTTCGCCCGTCGAACTGTTTGCGAGTTTGCGCAGTTCACATTCGAGACGTTTTTGCTCCGACGTTAAATTCTCTCGTGCTAGCTGCTCCCATTGCTTTGCCAGCGGTGTACTAAACAAGGCTTTGCGTGCCAGCAAGCGCGTGACAATATCTAAACGCGCAGTAAAAAAGCGCTCGTCAGGAATATGCGCATACTCCTCGCGCACGGCAGTCATATACTTGCGGTACTTCTGCGGCTGATTGGCTAAAAACCCGAGATGTGCGTCAATGAGGACCATCAGATCCATATCTATCGGCTCAATCACGCCAGTATCCGTCATGGAGGTGGGGCGGGTGCGCATGGAAAGAATCATCGTCCGAATGGCCTGGCACGTCGCCGGATCAATACCTAAGGAACGATAGATCTGCGCGGCCAAATCTGCCGAGGCTGACCGATCTTCGCCGCCATTGCGCACATAGACGTCCTTATCGGCTGACGAAAAGACGATACCGTGCCCCCACGCTGCCAACCGAACAAGCTCAGCGTTATGTGCTTCGGAGGCGAGCGTGTTAATCCGGGTCAACAAATCAAACAGATGCTGCGTATTGTGGAAACGCCGCTCCTGGCCAGACCATAGCTCAACGAGGTGCGTGCAAACAGCCGTTATATCCTTTGCGTCTACCGTCGCGCCAACAGCTACCGCTGAGCGCACGAAAGACTGGATAACCCACTGTGGAATATCAATTCGAGACATGGAACTCCATAAATTCGAGTACAGGAATGATTCTACCTAGAATGACGGTAGGATTTGAATACGCTGGAACACACGATCTATCCACAGGGTCGTTTTATGAGCACACATAATGAGGCATATATGGCATCGTCACGTTCGCGTCTGCACGGGCGCGCCTTAATCACCGGCGGGTCATCAGGACTCGGCCTAGCTTTTGCGTATTCCTTGGCGTCACGCGGAATTGATCTAGTTCTCGTTGCCCGAGATCCACAACGCCTAAGCCAGGCCGCGCAACAGATGAGGATTCACGGGGTAGACGTAGAGACGCTGGCAGCAGACTTAACCTGCGCAGCAGATCTTGCCCAGGTGAAAGAACGCCTCCTCAATGAGGAATCACCTGTGACGATCTTTGTGAATAATGCCGGCGCTGGGTTATATGCCTCCATGATTACTCGCGACGCCACGCAACTACGCCAGGGTGCAGAGCTGATGGGTTTGGCCCCGATGGAGTTAGGCGGCGCAGCGGCGGCAGCGATGGCAGACCGACACGAGGGCGTGATTATCAATACTGCTTCGGTTGCGGCGCTTGCCCCAATGGGAGCATATTCCGCGATCAAAGAGTTCATCCGCACGTGGTCAGATTCCTTGGCGATTGCCGCAGCGCCATTAGGGGTGCAGGTGGTGACTTTCCTGCCCGGATGGGTGCGCACACAGTTCCACGCTCGCACTGGAGTGTCGAATTCGTCTATCCCGAATTGGGTGTGGCTGGATGCGGATCGCGTGGTGGCTGATTGTCTGCGTGATGTTGAGCGGGGAAAGACGCGATCCGTCCCCTCAAAGCGTTTCAAAGCGATTGCTTTTGTGGCAAAACATGCGCCGGCTTCGCTGGTTAAGCGGGCGGTAGTTACATTGAATAAAGGCCGACGATGAGCTCACTGCACCCACTCGACGATTACCATTCCGAGTCCCGACGCGATGCGCGCAAGAATGTGCGTCGTTTTCTGACTCGCCCAGTTATCAAAACCCTGCTGAATACCACGGTATCGGGTCAGGAAAATGTTGAGGGCTTGACGGGGGCGTATATCGTCGTCGGTAATCATTCTTCGCATTTGGATGCGCCGATGGTTTTTACGCTGTTGCCTGAGCACATGACGGAGCGGTTGGCGACGGGGGCGGCGGCTGATTATTTTTATCGCAAGCCGACGATTTCTAAACTGACGTCTTTGTTTTTCAACACCTATCCTATTGAGCGCAAATCTCGTTCGGATGATCCGCGCAGCGGGATGGCAAAAGGCATGACGGGCAGACTATTGCGCGAAGGTATCCCGATTTTGATTTTTCCGGAAGGGACGCGCTCTCGCACGGGCGAACTGGGGGAATTCAAGCCGGGCGCGGCTGCACTCGCGATCAAGTACAACGTGCCGATTGTGCCTTTAGCGATGAGTGGCGGGCATGAGGCGATGCCGGTGGGAGCTAAGTTGCCGACCTTGAATCATCCGCCAGTGAATCTGTATATCAGTCGGCCAATGTACCCCCAGTCCTATGAGGACGCGGTTGCGTTTATGGGGCGGGTGCGCAGCCGTATTGCGGCGATGTTGGAGCAGCAAACAGCGAATCCGGTTGAGGCTGGGATGGTGGCAGATAAGGCCGATGCAGATCGGGTAGGGAGCGGGCCGATGGCTGCTGGCGAACCGATGGGCACTGGTGAGTCGGCTGATATGAGGGCAGACGCTGGGGTGAGCGAGCCATCAGCTCGTGATGCTGCACGTGCGGGCGATTCCTCAGAGGCTACTGCGCTATCTGATGGCAGTGCGGTAGCAGACCCTGGCATTGGCTCGGCTGAGTCTGCGCCGGATAGGGCCTCAGATAAGGATTAACAGCAGATGGGGACGGTGGCCAGTGCAGGTGCCTGATATTGATGGCAATGGGCGGGCTGGCAGGAACGCCAAGGGGCACGGATCGACGGGGAACGCCTTGAGGAGATCGTCAAATCCGGTATTTCCCACAGTGAGCTGGCTTTATGAGAGGCAAGCTATAAAGCCAGCCGCCGATCAACGATGAGCAGATGTGAGTACACGTAGCTCCCAATATGGGCCGTCAAACAGCTATATGGGTAGGCGAGTGGCAACGAATAGATAGCCAAAAATCTCAGATCATAACGGTTGCCAAAATACGCAGGTGACCAGAGCGTTCCAGAGTTATCACTGCCACTGTGGAACGCATGTAAGTGCGCTCATTTCGGTATGTCGTCTATTCGCCAGTGTAGCTCTAGTGAGTATTAGGCAAGACGCCAGGGAAACGTAGCCGAACGGTTAGCCCGCCACCTGAGGTTTCGTCTATCGTTGCAGAACCGTGGTGGATCTGCATAATTGCCGCCACAATAGCTAAGCCGAGTCCTGAGCCGCCAGATCCCCGCGAACGCGAGGAATCTGTGCGGTAGAACCGTTCAAAGACGCGATCCCAGTCGTCGCGGGCAATACCGGGGCCGTGGTCGCGCACTTCGACGATACCGATATGTGAATCGGATGGGTCAATCCCAACGGCGACCTCAACGGGTGTTCCGTCGGGGGTGTGGGTGAGCACATTGGAAAGCAGATTGGTAATCACCTGCGTAACACGTTCATGATCGGCTTTGACGATGACGGATTGTGGCTCGCCTCCGTCTAATCCGATGACGCGGGCACATCGGTCGGTGGCGCGCACTCGGAAGTCCGTTACGGTATCAAGGGCGATGGCAGCGAGATCTTCGGGCTGCATGTTGATTTTGCGTCGTTCGTCGAGTCGGGCCAGTTGTAGAAGATCGTCAACGAGGTGTGCCATTCGTTCTGATTCGGATTCGATTCGGGCGATGGCGGTGGGAATATCTTTTTCGGGTACGCCACCTAGCCGGTATAGCTCGGCGTATCCGCGCACAGTGGCGAGCGGGGTGCGTAATTCGTGGGAGGCATCGGAGACGAATTGGCGCATCCGCTGTTCGGAGGCCACTTGGGCGGCGAAAGATTGTTCGACGCGGGAAAGCATTTTGTTGATAGATTCACCGAGGAGGGCAACCTCTGAGCCTTCAATGCCGGTGGGTACCCGCACGGAGAGGTTTCCGGCGGCGACTTCGTGGGTGGCTCGTTCGATGTCACGCAGCCCGGTGAGGGAATGATCGACGAGGAAATAGGAGATGAGCGCCCCGAGAATCAGGATGATGATAACGAGAGTGGCGAGGGTGCGGGCCAGATTCCCAACAGTGTCTTGGATTGGCTGTAGCGGCATGCCGATAACGACGGTGCCGACGCTGGTGATTGTCGTCGGGGAAAAGTTCAGATCTAGGGTGATGATTCGCCATTCCTGATCGGGCAGGGTAGACGGGACGGTTTGCGGGGAATTGACCGGCAATTTGGCGAGCTGAACCGGGTTGGCGGGTGTGCCATGCTCGGCGGTGATCTGCGAGTTGACTACTTCGAATTTGCCGAGGGGTTTGTCGTCATCATTGGGGTTGTTGTAGCTGATGAAAAAGTAGAACTCGGAGGGCAGGACTTGGAATTGGGAACCGTTAATGAGCTGTTCGACGGTGACGGTTGCCAGGGTACGCCCCGAGGAACGCAGTGAGCGATCAGTATCATCCACGAGGGAGTTACGCAGGGTGAAGGTCGCCAGGAAGGTGACCATGATGAGGACGAGGGTGAGTAGGACGTCGAAGGCGACGACGATCCGAAAGGAAAGGGTATGCCAGACTTTCGGGGAGGGTTGGGAACGGTAGGGCACGGGATTTTGCTCCTACGTGGTGTTATTTCGCTCGCCGCAGCACGTAGCCAATGCCGCGTTTGGTGTGAATTATTGGTTCGAGGAGGCGGATTTCGTCGGGGTCGCTCATGCCGAGAGCTTCAGGGCTGTCAATCTTTCGACGTAGGTAGGAGATATAGGATTCGACGATTGAGGCTTCGCCTTCCCAGTTGTAATCCCATACGTGTTCGAGGATCTGCATTTTTGATACGACTCGTTCGGCGTTAATGAGGAGGTAGCGCAGGAGTTTGTATTCCGTGGGGGATAGATCGACTTCGTGACCGGCGCGTCGGACCTCGTAGGTATCTTCATTCATTTCAAGGTCGTGATAGCGCAAGATGGCCGATTCGTTGGTTTCTGGGCTGGTGCGCCGCAAAATGGCATGGATTCGGGCGACGACTTCTTCGAGGGAGAAAGGTTTGGTGACGTAATCATCCCCACCGACTTCTAGGCCGCGCACGCGATCGTGGACGTCATCGCGGGCGGTAAGGAAGATGACGGGGAGGGAGGGTTCGCGCTGTCGGAGGTGTTTGAGCACCTCAAAGCCGTCCATATCGGGGAGCATAATATCGAGGACGACGAGGTCGGCTTGGAAACGTGATTCGACGTGGAGTGCCTCATTGCCGTCTGCGGCGGTTGCGACGTCGAAGCCGGCGAAGCGAAGTGAGGCAGAGAGCAGCTCGCGGATGGTTGGTTCATCATCGACGACGAGGATCTTTGCTTCTACATTTGCGCTTGTATTGGGATGTAACACCATGTTCTCATCTTGCCTTGCTGGAGCGGGACGTGCCAAGGTTTCCCACATTGCGCGTGTGGGGCAGTGTTGGGTGAGTGGACGTCAGAGGGTGGATAAGGCCAGCTTGTATGTGGGGTGCGTGTGGGCGGGGAAAATGTTGCGTGCCGGTGCTCGCCTGACATTATGCGAGCACCGGCACATCTGCTAGATCGCATGAGCTATGCAAAGAGCGGAGCTCTTTAGTAGCTCATGAATTCCTTTCCTTCGATCTGCTCGGGCTTGCTGCCGGATTGCAGGGCGGCAAGCCGTGCTTCGACTTCAGCCGAGAGGGAGGAATCCTCAAGCTGGGCGAATTGCTCTTCGATAGAGGAGGCAGAAACTTCAGCTTGACCAGCGGCGAGGGCTTCTTCGCGGCGTACCCGATCTTCGAAGCGGGATAGCTCGGAGGTGGGATCAAGCACGTTGATTGACGATAGGGACTTGTTGACCTGGCTCTGCGCGGTGGCGCTCTTCTGGCGGGCAACGAGTTGATCGCGCTTGGACTTCAGCTCGGTGAGCTTGGAGCGCATCATGTTCAGGCCGTCCTTGAGCTTGGTGACGACTTCCTCTTGGGAGGCGATCATCGGCTCAGCGGTGCGGGCTTCGTTTTCGTGCTGGATTTGACGCTCAATGGCAACTTTGGCGAGGTTGTCGAATTTGGCGGCGTTGGTTTCGTCGCCGGCTTCGCGCATTTCCTTGGCTTTTTCCACAGCAGCTTGGGCTTTTTGCCCCCATTCGCGGGCAGAGGCGATATCTTCGTTGTAGTCAGCTTGTGCCAGGCGCAGGTTACCGACGGTGACTGCGACGGCGTCTTCAGCTTCAGCGATCGAGTTCGTGTAGTCGCGAACGATCTGATCGAGCATCTTTTGGGGATCTTCTGCTCGGTCAATCAACGCGTTGATATTTGCCTTGGTGAGCTGTGCGATCCGGCCGAGGATCGACTGCTTTTCTGCCATGTGATGTACCTTTCTATGAGGATGATGTTTTAAGAATATCGAATGTGGGCATCCCTCGGGTGGATTCTGGTGAATCGCTTTGGGTTCTTGCTTTGTTTTGGTTGTTGCTGGTTCGGTACTTTCAGTGGTTTTAAGGTGGATCTGGCGTGATTCGTGCTGTGCTTTTCGTCGGTCTACCTCAGCGCGTACGCAAAGACGGTTATATCTGCGTTAAACGCGGCTTCGGCGGGGAGTTATCTGCTCTCGCGTTTAGCTCTAGTTGCCTGGTTTTACATCAGTTACCGGATTCTATCACTCATTGCTGTGATTCCATAAGGCCTGACGAGTTAGCTTTCAGGAGGGGACCAGCGTCAGTGATGAACTAGCGCTTGGCATCTGAGGTGGCCTCTTCCCACACGAAGCGCTACACGTCAGTATTGCGGGTGGGGCGGAAGAATATGCGCAAACCGATGAACGCTGAGGAATCCTCATAAAGCTACGGTTCTGGTAGCTCTAGATACTGCTAGGCACGGCGCCTAGCAGCGCGCTTAGAATCCTCGATGGCCGGTGCTGCCTCCTCCGCTGCTTCCAAATCCACCCGAGCCAAAACCACCGGATCCGCCAGATCCGAAGCCGCCAAATCCGCCAGAGCGACGCCCATATCCACGGTATGCACCGGAGATCGCGCCAGAGACGATACCGTGCACTAACCCGCTAATGATGGTTTCTCCCAGCGATTGCCCCCCGCTTGAGCCGCCCATATCTGACCACATCATGTCGCGAGCAGCTTGTGCTCCCTTGCGGGCTGCCTCGTAATACTCCAGTTTCGCTGCTGGTTCTTGTGCTTCGTCTCCTTGTGCGACGAAGGAACGTGCGCGGGAAAGCTGTTCGCGGGCTTGGCCGCGCACGCCAGCGCGGTATCGCGAAATCGTCGCGTCAACATCGTCTATTGCCTGTACCGCCATTTGCCGAGCTTGTTGTGCGCGATCTTCCAGCTTTTGACGATTCTCGTCGGCTTGCCGGAAAGGTGCGAGCGCCTGGTCGATACGGGTTTCCGTCTCGTGTAGTTCCACTGAGATAGCGAACGGGTCAATCTTCTCGGTGCGGGCACGCTCCAATACCTGCGTTGCCTGCTGGGCAAAGGGCTGAACGCTGGGATCATCCGGCGCTAAACGTTGCGCATCGCGAACATCTGCGCTGAGGGAGTCGATCTGCTGTTGAACGGTGGCACGTTGCTTATCTAGTTCCGTCGGGGCGTTAATCAGTAATTCCGCCAAGGAGGAGGCTTCGTCAATAGTTTTGTTAGCCATTGCCACATACGGCACGGCAGCATTGCGATCCCCCGCTTCGAGTTCCTGGCGCGCGTGTGTTAAGGATTGATCGGTTGCCGTTAACAGCGTGGTGATTTGCTGGGGATACGTCTCCAGTGTTTTCAGCACTGAGGGTGGGTACTGGATTGCCAGGTTATCCAGGGCGTCTGTTCCGAGTTTCAGGCGTGCTGTGATTTCGCTGGCGCGTGTGGCGATAGTTGACATGGATTTTTCCACATCGGATGCCAACTGACGCAGGGTGGAAAACTCTGTGGTGTGTTTTTCTAAGGCGGTGCGAGCCTGCCCGACGAGTTCAGTAATATGCTGCGATAGTGCGATCTTTTCGGTGTCGGCAAGCGGAATACTTGTATCGTGGAGTCGGCTGTGAAGCTGAAATGCCTCACTGGTTGCCTGTTGGGCTTTCTGTAGGGTGGCAGAAAAACGTCGGGTAGCTTCCACGCCAAATTCTGCTTGAGCAAAATCGAGTTCATTAGCGGCAGCGCGTACCGCATTGTCAATATCCAGTAGCTCTGAGGAGGCGTCGCGGATTGTCTTTTGCGTGGCCTGCTCGTGGGATTCCTTGCGCTTTTTCCGAGTGATGACGGTATATGCGCCAAATCCAACCAGCCCGCCAGCGCCTATGCCAATAAGCCCTTTGGTGACGGCGGAATTGACGGGATGTGCCTGGGAGGAAGACGTGGAGCTGCCGCCATCTTTTACCTCATCATGGACGTTTTTCGCTAAGGCGATAATGGCTTTATCCCATTCATGATCGGTCATAAGCGAGAGCACGTGATCGTCCGTAGCGGCGTCAATTGCTTCGTAGGAGACGCCAGAGACGTGCTTGTGGGCGTACCACGCAACCTCGGAAGTATCCACCGAAATGACGTAGAGCGCTTCGGATTCGTCCAGGTGAGCACGTTCATGCGTTTTTCGTGCCCATTTTTCCACATCCATTGATCCGGTATTTGGCACGATGACGACCCACAGGTTCTGCCCTGGTACCTCGTCGATAGCATCGCGGACGGAGGAAGCGTCGGTGATAACTTTGGCCCGATCATCCAGATGCCCGTTGAGTTCGTCGAGTGGTTCAGCGGCTAGGGCTGTGGTCGGAAAAATCAGTGCGGCAAAGACGAATACTATTCCGCTAAGGATACGACGGGCGTTCACACAGGCCTCCAAGAAGTTCTGGTGCTCAGGGCACGAGCGGGAAAGGACGCGCCTCTTTGCATGTGTATCATGCGCTAGCTGTCATCCTGTGCTCAGTATATCGAGGTGCTGCGGGAGAATATGGGGAACTCTCATGCCAAAGCTGGAATGTATTTGGCTGGTAGTGAAGAGATTTTCGCCGGCTCGACTGCCATTTTTGCACAGAAAAGTGCGATACTAGGTAAGGATTAATGTATGTACAGTTGTGCCGAGTGTCGGCAGAAAGCGAGTGAGTCGTGCCAACCGGAAAGGTGAAGTTCTTCGATGAGAAGAAGGGCTTTGGTTTTATTGCAGGTGACGATGGCGCTGAGGTCTATCTTCCCGCAAGCGCAGTCCCGATTGGTGCGCGGTTACGAGCAGGTATGCGAGTGGAGTACGGCGTGGGTGATACCCGACGTGGCCCGGCGGCATTGCAACTGACGATTGTGGAGAAGAAGCCGTCATTGGCTGCGGCAAATCGGAGATCTCCGGAAACGATGGTCCCGATTATTGAGGATCTCATTAAGATCCTTGACGCGGCTTCGACGTCTTTGCGGCGTGGTCGTTATCCCGATGGAGGGCCGCGTATTGCGCAGGCGTTGCGCGCATTAGCTGAGGATTTTGATGTCTGATCGGTTGGTTCCCTCTTCGGCAGCGATACGGGAAAAGGTGTTGGCCGCGGCGGTTGAGCAGGCTCGGGAGGCCTTGCTGGATGTCACGCGGGCTGAGAATATCGGTGAGCATGCCGGTGTCGTGCAGGAAGCGGAACGGGTGGTTACCCATACGTTCACGTGTTTATTGCCAGGGTATCGCGGTTGGCTGTGGGCGGTGACCTTATCTCGGGTGCCGCGTGCGCGGCGTGGCTGTGTTGATGAGGTGGCATTGTTGCCTGGGCCGGAGGCCTTGCTTGCTCCGGAATGGGTGCCGTGGGCGGATCGGTTGCGTCCGGAGGACGTCAGCGATACCGATCGTCTCCCATATCAGCCTGATGATGCGAATCTGCAGGCGAATACGGATCCGTTATTGGATGAAGGTTTTGAAGCGACGGGTGTTGACGCCGACGAGTTAGCACAATTTGAGTTGGGGCTTGGGCGTGCGCGGGTGTTATCTGCGCATGGGCGCAGTGCGGCTTTCCAGCGTTGGTATGCCGGGGATGCTGGCCCGCGTAATAAGGCGACTCGGATGGCGAAGGCGGCGTGTGCGACCTGCGGGTATCTCATGCACATGGGCGGATCTGCTCGGCAGTTGTTCGGGGTGTGCGCGAATGAGTGGTCGCCTTTCGATGGGCGTGTAGTCTCGCTCGATCATGGCTGTGGTGCTCATTCGGAGACGGATACGAAACATCCAGAACAGATATGGAAGCAGT
Source organism: Trueperella sp. LYQ141 (assembly GCF_046599555.1). Classification (NCBI taxonomy): domain Bacteria; kingdom Bacillati; phylum Actinomycetota; class Actinomycetes; order Actinomycetales; family Actinomycetaceae; genus Trueperella; species Trueperella sp. LYQ141. Next base: position 257,180 of record NZ_JBKIWQ010000001.1, read on the forward strand.
CTGAACCTGTTTTGGATGAGGGCTATGAGGTGCGCCGTGATCGCTCCTCAAGCGCGGGGGATGACTAGCTAGATTTTGCGGGCTGTGGGATCAGAGACGGCACAAGGCACACATGCATATTATTCAGGGGCGAGTACGCGATTATGAGTGGGGTTCTCCAAGCGCTATCCCTCGAATGTTTGGCTTGCCACCGGCAGATTTTCCGGTAGCAGAGTTGTGGTTTGGGGCGCATCCGGCGGCTCCAGCGCGCATTGGTGTGGGGGCGCGTGCGCTCGCGATTAATCCGTCAGATATTCGTGATCGAGGGCATCTGTTTTCCCCTGTTTCTCCTGATAGTGAAGCGGGATCTGCAGTAGATTTGCGCCAATATATTGCGGGTGATCCGCAGGGGGTGTTGGGGGCGAATCTGGTTTCTGGTGGCGGGGACGCGGAGTTGCCGTTTTTGTTGAAGGTTATTGCGCCGGCGCAGCCGCTTTCTTTGCAGGTGCATCCGTCTAAGGCGCAGGCTGAGCGGGGTTTTGCGCGTGAGGAGCAGGCGGGTATTGATCGTGCTGCGGCGCATCGGGCCTATCGCGACGCCAATCATAAGCCGGAGTTGGTCTACGCTATCTCGACCTTTGAAGCGCTCGTCGGGTTTCGCACTCCGCGCCGAATTCTTGGTGTGTTATCAGGTTTGAATACTCCGGTGACGGATCGAATTGCCCAGCAGATCCGGCTATCGCCGAATGCTCATGGGGTGCGTTCAGCTTTTGCAGGGCTGCTGTCGGTTAATGAGCGCCCCGATGCTGAAGCAGTGATGCGTGTGGTTGCTGCGTGTTGTGCGCGTGATCCGCAGGTGTCTCCCTCGCCGCGTGCTGACGCGCTGGTGGGGAAGTTGGCGCAACATTATCCGGGGGATCCTGGGGTGGTGGCGTCCTTATTGCTTAATCCGGTGACGTTGAAACCTGGTGAGGCGATGTTTACGCCAGCCGGAACGGTCCATGCCTATGTTGCGGGTTTGGGTGTGGAGATTATGGCGAATTCGGATAACGTTTTGCGGGCTGGTATGACGCCTAAACATATTGATGTTCCAGAGCTGTTGTCGGTGATTGAAACAGTGGCGGCTCCGCCAATCCGGATCGCTCCCGAGGCGCTCAGCCCAGTACAGGCGACGTATTATGCGCCGGTTGACGATTTTGAATTGTCGATTATTAGTTTGCGTAATGCCAATAAGCGGGTTCGGCTACGTGGGAGTGGGCCGCGGATCGTATTGTGCTTAGAGGGGGCAACTGAGCTGTGGGCGGATAGCGGTGAGTATGGGTTGCTCAATACTGGGCAAGCGATATTTGTTCGAGCTGATGATGGCGGGCTGCTGGCTCGTGGGGCAGGGCGTTTTGTTCTCGCTGGCGTCCCGTAATCGGAAGATAAACCGCGATAAGGATAAATTCACCTGAGCCATCTCAGTATGTGTCGAAAATCTTAAATATTGAGATGGATATGGGCGAGATTACGTCCAGATTTTGAGATTCATCTTGTGACCGGCTGTTTTGCCATGTGAGACTCAAAGGGTGAGCATTTCCAATGGCACTGCGACCGTATCGCAGCACGAGATTCACGATAAGCACACCACCCCGATCGCCGCCGAGGCAGAACTTGGCTGGTTAGATCGCACCTTCCGAATTACCGAACGTCGATCAACTCTCGCGCGAGAAATTCGCGGAGGATTCGTCACATTCTTCGCGATGGCGTACATCCTGGTACTCAACCCGATTATCCTGTCTGGCCCCGACTCCACCGGCAAATATCTCGGTGGCGGTACGACACCTAATATGGTGGCTGTTGCGGCAGGCACGGCACTGGTTGCCGGTATCTTATCTATCCTGATGGGAGCCGTGGCAAACTTCCCACTGGCCCTGGCCGCCGGTTTGGGCTTAAATTCGATCGTTGCCTACACCATCGTTCAGCTCCCGGGTATGACCTGGGCTGACGGCATGGGAATCATTGTTATTGAAGGTATCGTCATCGTCTTGCTCGTCCTGACGGGGCTACGAGAAGCAATCTTCCGTGCGGTTCCCCGCGTTTTGCGCACCGCTATTTCGGTTGGTATCGGCATGTTTATCACCCTCATCGGGTTACTCAACGCCGGTATCGTCGGAGCAGGGGCCACCCCGCTGGCATTTGGCGTCAATGGCTCTATCTCGGCCTGGCCGCTAGTTGTATTCATCGTTGGTCTAGGTATCACGATGGCTTTGATGGTTCGAGGCGTCAAAGGCGCTATCTTGTGGGCAATCCTGGCTGGTACTGCGCTATCCCTCGTCGTGGAAGCAATTGGCAAACTTGGCGTGAAAAGCGCCGAAAATGCTGGCGGTTGGAGCTTGACCGTTCCTGCGCTGGCTGGCTCTCCCGTCCAAATCCCAGATTTTTCAACGATCGGGCAATTCTCAGTTGTCGGCCCCTTCCACAAGATCGGCGTACTGGCAGTAGTTGTGCTGGCGTTCTCGGTTATGCTGGCCGACTTCTTCGACACGATGGGCACGATGGTTGCCGTTGCCAGCGAAGGAGATCTCTTGCAAGCTGACGGGAATCCGCCGCGCACTAAGCACATCCTGCTCATTGACTCCATTGGTGCAATTGCAGGTGGTGCAGGTGGCGTATCCTCAAATACCTCTTTCGTGGAATCCTCCACCGGCGTAGCAGACGGAGCGCGCACTGGTCTGGCAAGCATTGTGACGGGTGGCTTGTTTATTCTGGCCACATTCCTCGCCCCACTGTTTGCGATGGTGCCCTCTGAGGCGGCTGCTCCAGCGCTGGTTGCCGTCGGTTTCCTGATGATGCAACAGGTGACGGAGATTCGCTGGAATGATCTAGCGATTGCGATTCCGGCTTTCATGACTATCGTCTTTATGCCCTTCGGCTACTCCATCACGGTGGGTATCGGGGTAGGGTTCATTACCTACGTATTCATGCAGCTAGTGACGAAGAAAGCGAAGTCGGTACACCCCTTGATGTATCTGACTGCAGCCTTATTCATGATCTACTTCGCGCTTGAACCAATCAACCATTTATTAGGGGTGGCATAAAAGGTGAACGCCCGTTGCGGGCAATGCCTGTCGTCGCCGGTGAATGTGACTGTCTTATCGTGCGGTCTATGAGCGGGCGTGGGCATTACGCCGCAGATCAGTGAGCTAAAAAGGCTGATTCTATGATGGCCGGTATGCGCAATATGAGCGCATACCGGCCATTGATACATGTGGGGTATCCGTGATGAAGTAACTGCGGCAGTCGAATGGTCCGCCGCGTGCATCCACTCTAAAAAGTGCCACTTTCTCGGGAGGTGCAGGTTATTGCTGCCCGATACGTACCCGTAGTATGCGCTGAGATAGCTACTGGCAGCCCAACCGCTGTGCTTTTTCGATGGTGGCGTGGTGGCAGTTTTTTGATGGTGCGATTTGTTCTGGTGCGGCAGGAAAGATTTCCAGTGTGGCAGGAAAAAATCCAGTGCGGCAGGCATTTTCGTTAACGGGAGAGCGGCTACTAAGCGCGCGTGCGTTCGCGGGCGATAGTGCGATGTTTCCTCTTTGAGATGAGCGGCGCGCCTTGCAGACTGGGCACGGCAGGTATCTGCCCAGCAACGAGCATGATTCTGCGAGTCACCGTCCATGCCGGCCTGGGTAACACAATCGAGAGTTCCCTGCTCTGAGCCGGTAACGGACGCCGAAATCCTCCGTCGGCCCAAATGAACCGCTATCTCATACGCTATAAATCCGCCGGAAGGAATTCAACGTCAGCTCAGGAGCGAAGAATCCCGCTGGCGATAATCGAATCAATCGTTTCTAACAATGCCTGGATATCAGCTAGCTCAATCGCTGGGAACGCGGCGATCCGTAACTGGTTGCGCCCGAGGCTACGATACGGTTCAATATCGAGAATTCCACGCTCCCGCAATATCCGTGCCATCTGCTGGGCGTCGATTTCGGGGTGAAAATCAACGGTACACACAACTGGAGAACGGTAATCCGGCTCAATGAATGGGCGAGCGTAGGCGTGATTCTCCGCCCAGGTATAAATAGCTTGCGAATTACTCTGGCAACGCTGAGCCATTGCAGCTAAACCACCGCACTCATGCATCCACGCGAGCTGGCTATGAATAAGGAGCAGCGTGGTGATAGCCGGAGTGTTCAAGGTTTGGTTTTTGCGCGAATTCTCGATAGCTAATTGCAGATTGAGGAAATCAGGAACCCACCGCGAAGCACTGAGGCGTTCGATTCGCTCACGTGCTGCTGGAGAGGCAATCGCCAGCCACAAACCCCCGTCAGCCCCAAAACATTTTTGGGCGGAGAAATAGTAAAAATCTGTGGTGCTCAGATCGCACAGCGCGCCACCAGCAATCGAAGTGCCATCGACAACGGTGAGTCCGTCAGGCATAGAGACGAGGGGAGAGCATACGCCCGTGGACGTCTCATTGTGTGCGTATATATAGGTATCGACCTGGGCATCTGGCACGCACCCAATATATTGCCCTGGCTCAACTCGGCGGATCTGTGGGCGATCAAGCCAAGAAGCGCGCTCCACTGCTCGGGCGGCTTTTGCGGAGAACTCCCCGACGACAGCACATTGAGCGCGACCTTCGACCAGGGTAAACGGGATAGCATCCCAGATTGCAGTTGCTCCACCATTGCCAAGGATGACCTCATATCCATCGGGAAGATGGAACAGATCAGCGATGTGTTGGCGGATCTGACCGACGATTTCTCGGACGCCGCTCTGGCGATGTGAAGTGCCGATAGGGCTGTGTGGATCGGTGAGGGCGAGCAGATGTTCGCGTCGAACTTTTGACGGGCCCGAGCCGAAGCGTCCATCGTGGATGTATGGCAAGGCAGAGGCAGGCGTTTCCTCGCAATACTGAGCGGAGCGAGGTGAATACCTGGCGGAAGCCATAGTGCCATCAGCGGTTGTGGCAGGTGACGTTTCCGTGTGATTGTTGGCAGTGTGCGAACCTGCCGAGGCGGTGGCGCGCGGCGGTGCTGAGGGCAGCAAGGAATCGCGCTCGGTCTGCTCCGATTCGGGTGCGTGCGGGTTTTGCAGATTCGGTGGATTCGGTGGTTCGGGTGAGCGTGCAATAGCCATGTAGCTATCGTCTCATTCCTGGGGCGTATGCGCAGGTGGTGACCGGCTAGCGAACACATCGTACTGTAGCGGTTTCCCGCTGTAACGGTTGGTTATGCGAGTGGCGAGCGGGAAGCGTATGGCGTGAGGGTAAATACGCGGCGGTGAGGGTAAATAAGGGATAGTTGGCTTGCGAAATCGCACGTCGTCGATTTGTGCAGAGGTGTTCGATAATATGAACAAAGAAAGAAGCGGGAGGCGTCGTGAGTCAACTGATTGATACCACTGAGATGTATCTCAAGACGGTCTATGAGTTGTATGAAGAGGATATTCCTGCTTTGCGCGCCCGAATTGTTGAGCGATTAGAGCAGTCTGGCCCGACGGTTTCAGAAACCGTCAGCCGTATGGAGCGCGACGGTTTATTGCACGTCGGTTCGAATCGTCATATCGAATTCACTGCGGAGGGATTGCAGCAAGCGCTTCATGTGATGCGTCGGCATCGGCTGGTTGAGCGATTGTTGAGTGATGTTATCAAACTTGATTGGCCGCAGTTGCATGACGAGGCCTGCCGCTGGGAGCACGTCGTTTCTGAAGATGTGGCGGATAAAATCGCGCAGTTGCTTGATGATCCACATTCTGATCCTTACGGTAATCCCATTCCTGATCGGGAGGCTCAGGAGATCTATACGGTGAGCCAGGATGGCGTGACTGCGCTCAGCACTTTAGAGGAATCTGCTCACGGGCGTATATACACAATTGCGCGGATTGCCGAGTCGGTGCAATTGGATGTGGATATTCTTGAGATGCTTTATGACGAGGGAGTGCTGCCGGGGGCAGATATCGTCGTTAATGAAGTGCGCGACGGGGATGTATTAGTCTCTTGCGGGGAACATGCAGTCCGTCTGTCGGGGGATGTTGCCCGCGGTATTTTCATCCGTGAGCGGTAGTGAGCTATTCCATTGTTATCAAATTGTGACAATCTGAGATCTAATCGTTATGCTTGTGTCAGGTCGATTTTCGCGACCGCATAAACGTTACAGAGATAAGCAACAACGACGGAGATATTCATGGCGGGACGTCACGTACTGATTAAGCAGCGTGAAACTTTCTCGAAACAGACTCTCGCAACGATTGCGACCGCTTCTGCGGCTGGAATGGTTATGGGTTTAAGTGCGCCACTGGCTTTTGCTAAGTCCACGGACGCTGACGCAGCAGCAAACACAGCCACCACAACGTCAACGCACACCGTCCAAGCTCCCCAAGCAGTTTCCGTCGAACTGAACACCCAATCCGATGCTCAATGGACGATGCACACAGTCTCCCTGGATGCCCATGCGCAGCAAGCTGCGGCAAAGGCAGACGAAAACAAGGATGAGAAAGCGCAAACTCCGGCAGCTACGCAAAATGTTGATCGTAGCTCCCTCGTCGGAGAAGCTGCTTCAGTTGAAGTCTCCTACGATTCGGCTGCTGGCGGATCTGTTCTGGGCACGGCGATGGCTCACACTGGATCTCCGTACATCTGGGGTGGCACGACGCCAGCCGGTTGGGATTGCATCGGTTTCGTCCGGTGGGTATATGCCCAGCATGGTGTTGCTATTGGCGGGTCAACGACTTCGGTTCTCTCCGTCGGTCATCAAGTTCCGTATTCGGAGGCGCAGCCAGGCGATATTCTTTACTGGCCAGGGCACGTCGCCATCTCCGTCGGTGGCGGGCAGAACGTCGCTGCATGGAATCAAGCAATGGGAACCCGCGTTGGTCCGGATTCGTGGGCAGGTTACACGCCGACGGTTATCCGCGTCTTTGGCTGATATTTTTCGCAACGCACTGGCAAAAGCGTAGATTTTCGAGAAGGAGTCCGAAAGGGCTCCTTTTTCTATGTTCCACCTCACAAAATGGTGACATAATGAGGGGTGAGGAGGATGCTATGGCACACGAAAACATTGTTGTGGTAGGAATTGATGGATCTGACGCCGGAAATTCCGCTCTGCGTTGGGCACATGCTCAGGCGCGGGCGCGGGATGCGCGGCTACATATCGTCTGCGGGTACGAATTGCCCTCGCAGTACATGTTCCCTGAGTTCCAGGCTTCCCAAGGGAATGTTAACTATCTTTATGAGGCAGCAAAAGAGATTGTTGACGCCGCGGTATCTCAAGTTGACGGGCAAGGGGTGGAAGTGACCTCAGCCCTAGAATTTGGTGATCCCACTGAGGTGCTCGTCGAGATGTCAAAACGGGTGGCACTGATCGTTGTCGGTGGGCGTTCGCAGAAGAAAGGGCGGTTAGCAGATCGGCTCTTGCGAACGGTATCCTCGGCTGTTCCGGCAAATGCGTATTGCCCAACTGTTGTCGTCCCAACAGATAGCGACGAAAAGTGTTTACCCATAAAGCGCGTGGTATGCGGGGTGGACGGCTCAGACTTTGCCAAGATCGCCTTACAGCGGGCGGTGTGGGAGGCTGAGCGATGGCAAGCCCACCTGCAGGTAGTGACGGTTGTGAATCCAGCGGCGGCCGGATGGGTGCCGATGGTGAATTTCCGGGAAGAACACCTGGCGGAGATGGAGGACGCTGTTACGCAACAGCTTAAAGAGGTAGCGGGCGATACCCAGATTTCGTACAGCGTGACGGCAAGCGAAGGCAGCCCGGCGCATATTCTTGCGCAACTATCCGACGAAAACGATCTGGTGGTGCTAGGAACGCGAGGGCGAGGCGGCTTTACTGGGTTATTGCTCGGGTCAACATCACAGACGTTGCTCGGGTATTCAGCATGCCCGACGATGGTGGTTCCTCGGCGTGTGCGCCCCGGTGACGACGTAGGGCCACTACCCGCACAAATCGTTGATGACGAAGAGTGAAACAGGGTAAAGCTAACAGGAGATGATCTGCTGATGTAACCTCTCATGATCGGATGGGCTGCGGTGATAAATGGCGACACCGCAGCCCATCCGATAAGATCAACAGGCTGGCCCTCGTAGCTCAGTGGATAGAGCACGGCTCTCCTAAAGCCGGTGTCGTAGGTTCGATTCCTATCGGGGGCACTACCGATTTTTCCTTGCTATCACAAGGATTTTGTGGCTCACTCCCAGTCATTTTTATCCTCTCACGCTCGGCACGTAACCACTTTTTACGGCTCATTCATTGCCGGTAAATCTTGAAATAACGCGGAAATCTCGGCTTGCCATAGAGTTTGCCGAGTGGTGTTTTCATGTGAACGGGTGGCAGTGTAGCTAGCTCTGCTTATCGGCAATGCGTCGTGCTCAAGATCTGATAATAAAATGGGTGTTAATCCTGCGGCTTAGGCACTGAAGCGCTGAAAGTACCCTGAGTAGGCTGGTAATTCATGGAATATCGCCAGACGCGATATGACCGATGAAGAGTTGTTTATTATCCAATGAGAACCAGGTAAATACTCTGATTTCTACTGTTATTCTTCTGTTATGGGTGTAATACTGATTATTTTTGCAGCGCTATTATTGCTTGGCGCTTTGGTGTTATTGATTCTCAATATGTTGAGAGTGCGAAAATTTCATAACGAGAAACGACCAGAATTACAAGCTCTAGATCGGGCTAATAATCGTTATGCCTCGGAAGTGAAATCAGCAGAAAAGGCATTGTCTCAAGCAGAACGGTCGTATCGCAAACGGGTTAAGCAGCTTCAAAAGCAGAAAGAAGCTGCGGAAATTTGGGGTACGAAAACGGTCAATTCGATTAAAGGTAAAAGAGGAAAGTTTAGCTTCACTAGGTTTGAGATTTCGGTGTCATCGGGAACCTTTAAGTTTGATGGCACACTGACAGGGCGGGTTGATACCGCTGGAAACATATATGCAACGTCTCGATCAACACTTACCCGTATTGCAACGGGGGGGGGTGCTCCTCGGGCAGCTAGGTATGCTGGTTGGTGCCACTGCGCGTAAGAAAGAAGTTCATGATGAGCGGGAGCTGTATCTATTATTGGAAAGCTCATCTTTCGCTGCGGTCTTGACACTAGAACCAGATAAAGGGCAAGAAGCGCGCCGTTTTCTTCAGTCGGCAATCCATGCTGATAGAAATGCCCAACAAAACCAAGAGAAAAAAGAGGAGTCTATCAAGACTGCCACAGCGGAGTTGGAAGCTGCAGAGAAAGACACCCAGGCGATCGAAGAAGCGCAAGATGTGCTTGCCCGAGCCAGAGCTAATACCGGCGAAGTTGAACAGGCTCATGCGATTGTTATGCAGAATCTAACGGAGGAAGAACGTAACCAGACGCCAACTCTTGTTGTTAAGACGCCGTGGATTGCTGCAATGGCTGCGTCGGCAGTGGTATTGATGATTGCTGCTGGCGCATTTTTACAGCCAGATACTTCGGAGGAGGCTGAGCGTGCTACCGGAGAGAAGGATCATTCCATTAGTTCGGCAACATCTTCTCCGAGTGATACCTCATCTGCTTCTCCTACCCCAACGGCGAGCGCAAGTTCTGCTCCGACAGCGGAAACCTCAGATCCGCCTGTGGCAGCGCCATCTGCACAACCTACTGTTTCTCCATCGCCGGCACATGATTACAGTGTTCCGCCGACGGATCAACAGGTTCTGGCTGCTTTCCAAGCGTGGCGCGATGAACGTGCAGGGTCAGGAGTCAGATTTGCTCAAGCGATCACAGAGTTTCGGATGGAAAATGGGATGCTTACGGCAATCGTCGATCCTGCTGCGGGTAATATGACTTCGATAGCCTTTGATGAGGCGAATCCATTTGAGAATTTCGCTGAATTTGTTGGTGTGCCTATCTCTATGTCAGATCCTGAGTCTGAGTGGCTGAGGAAGTCGGTGTCTGCAGTGCAAGCAGTATGGGCTGATGGTTCTCGGGTGGATAGTATGACGGCAGACGAAATTCATTATTTGGGTACGCGCGGCATGTGAGAATGATTGTTAATCAAGCTGCTTATTACTAATGAAATAGTTATATGAATTGGCTATCGGCGCATTGTCCTCATGTGCTGATAGCCAATTCGCCGTAGTACCCGAGGTTTATTCATAAAGGCTGGAAGCGTCGGTACTACACAGAATATGTGTGATAAGCGAAGGCGATAGGGCGGCGTTCTCCCCGCTGAATCGCTGAGATAGGTACTGTAAAGACGTGACTCCTTTCTTTAGACGCAAGAATAAGAATCAAAGTGCCGATACTGAGCCGCATCCCGATAGCGCTCCGAGCGTTGAGGACGAGCCGGTATCTGACGCGCAATCTGCCCTCTCGGCTGACAGTGCCGCAGAGAATAACGAAGCGCCTGCAGAGGCAGGAGACGAGCCAGAAGCAATGGTGTCGATTCCTGCACCTGAACCGACGCCAAGTCGTGAGCAGCTCCTCGATACCGCCTATCAACAGTGGCATGAGGAGCTATCGGCGCGGGCACGTCGGGCTGAAGAAAAACAGTCGGACGCAATGAATGGAGTCATTGATCTGACCCACCCCCACCCAACGGGGTCAGCGACGTTCTACTCGGGTTCGCCAGTTCGGATCACCTCGCTAATTCGGGAGTCTTTTGCGCAAAAACGCGCCTTAAATAATGTGGCTCGGTTGCATGCCACAGTGCAGCGCATGACGGAGATATATGGCAATGCGCCGGTTGCGATGAGCGTCGGGCGGCTAACCTGGCAGGGATGCCCGCGTTCCGGTTCCGCCCCTGCGTTGATGCGTTCTGTCTCCTTGACTTTTGAAGAAGGCGGCGACGCGACGGTGCGCCAGCTCAACCGGATCTCAATTAATCCGGTTGTTATTGAAGCCTTGCGCGATCATGGTGCTTCGCATGAGCATGTGGCGCAACTGAATCGGGCAGCGGCTGAGGAAACCAGCACGGACCGTATCGTGGATATGGTGGCGACGATTGGGCGGATGTATCTGCCGTCTTTCGCTTATGAGCCGCAAGTACTGCTGGGATGTTTTGAACGTCCCGAGCGCACCATCGTTGCGGATTTGGAAGCGATGGAGCCGTATATTCGCACCTCTGGCATTATGATGGCCTTGGCTGGGGATGAAGAGACGCGAAAGCTATCAGCGGCACCTTTGCCCCCTGGGGGTGATGAGGATCGTGCGCCGGAAGTGGAGCGCGGTGCGGGGGATCTTGACGTCGCGGAATTGAATGCAGTTGAAGCGGTGGCCTCGGGGCGTTCAATCGTTTTGGATTGCCCGCCTGGTTCGAAGCGCACACAAACCGTCGCGTCGATTTGCGCGGATGCGGCGGCGTCGAATCGTTCAGTTATTGTCGTTCCCTCGCGTCGTTCAGCAGCGGATTCGGTTATAGCTGAGCTTGATCGGCTCGGCTTGGGGGAGCTGGTTTTAGATTTTTCAGATATTGACGCTGTACCCCAACGGATTCGTACTGGGCTGCGGTTAGCGCGCCCGGATATGCCAACCGAATCAATGCTGCAGGTGCGGGAGGAATTAGTTGCGGTTCGGCGGCAACTTCGCCAATTCGTTCACGATCTTCACCATCACGATGATGTGTGGCAAACCTCGGTTCACGATATTTTGGAAAAGTTGGCTACGCTCACTAGCCAGGCAGACGCCCCGCAGACTCGGGTGCGCCTATCGTCGCGTGCAGTACGGACGATTCGCACGCAGGGGCTGGAGGCTGTTGAAGAGTCTTTCAAGGAGGCTGGCGAGCTAGGAGCTTTTGATCCGCAGGTGACGCGCTCAGCGTGGTCGAATGCGCGGATCGATAATGTTGCTGATGGTGCTGACGCTTTAGATCGCGCTCGCCGGTTGGCAGAGATTCACGTTCCGCAGGCGATTTCGCAGTCCTCTCGCGCGGCTGGGGAGACGGGGCTGAAACAGTCCACCACTTTGGCGCAGTGGTTTGAACAGATTGATGTGCTTGACGGAATTTCAGATTCTTTGGATACGTTCTTGCCTCAGATTTTCGAGACGTCTCCGATGAATATGGTTATTGCAACGGCTTCGCGGGAATGGCGCGATTCTCAGGGGCACTCAATGAAATCGGCGGATCGGCGCCGTTATAAGAAACAGGCAATGGATCTGGTGCGTCCGGGGGAGTTCCCAGAGGATATTCATGCCGAATTAGTGAAAGTTCATGAGCGACGCGAGGTGTGGCGTCGGTACTCACCTGATGGTGGATGGCCGTCGCTACCTGATGGGATGGCTCAGATTCGCAGTACCCGCGAGGATGTGGAAGCGGATATTGATGTGCTGAGTGGCTACCTCGGCGGGGTGGATCTGCGCACTTTCGATTTCACGGATTTGCAGGAGCTGCTTTCTAGGCTGACGGCAGACGCCGACCATATGACGACGTTGCCGCAGCGCAATGCCGCATTGGCGGATTTGCGGGATAGTGGCTTTGAGGATTTCTTAGATGACGTTATGCGCCGGGCGGTGCCGGCGGATCGGATTAACGGTGAACTGGAGTTGGCGTTAACTGCTGCGCAGTTTGAGCAGTTGATTTCAAGCTCGCCGGTGCTGGCCAGTTTTGGTCCGCGTGATTTAGAAGAGCTATTAGGGCAATTGCGCCGTTTGGATCGTGAGCACACGGCAAGTCTGGCAGGGCCGGTGTTACGGGCGGTTATTAATAATGCGCGGTCAATGATGTTGTCGCGGCGTTCGGAGACGTTGAAGCTAGACGCGGCGCTCAGTAAAGGCGTATCGCATCTGGGGGATATTATCGCGACTCATTCGCGCTTGGTACAGGTTGCCCGTCCGGTGTGGGTGATTCCGCCGACGGTGTTGGCGCAGTATATTCCGCCAATGCCGTGGGCAGATCTGGTGATTGTGGATGCGAATGAGTCGGTTGCTCCGCTGATTTCTTCGATGATGCGCGGGCGTCAAGCCGTGGTGGTAGGGGATACTCGACGGCCTGGGGCAGGAGCGATGACAGCGTTCTCGCAGGTCCTTCCGGTTGCACAGTTGCCGACTTTTGGGGCGGAGTATGACGAGTTAGCCACTCAAGCCTTGACGGAGATTGGTTACGAATTGCAGCCGATTCCCTCGGTTCATCGGGCGCGCTCCTCGCGATTTATTGCCGTGGATGGCCGTGGTGTGCCGAGTAGCTCTGGTGATGGGGCGGTGGAGACGACGCAGGTTGAGACGGACGCGGTTGTGGACGCGGTTCTCGAACATGCGATGACTCGTCCGGAGGAATCTTTAGCGGTTATTACTGTGTCGGTTCGCCATGCGGAGCGAGTGCGGGAGGCTTTGGCGAGCGTCGGCTCAACGGATGTTTCTCGGTTAGCGGGTTTCCTCGTCACGGATATTACTCGGGCCAGTGGAATTCGCCGCGATCACATCATTTTAAGTGTCGGCTACGGCAAGACGGTTCATGGTCGCGTATTGCATACGTTTGGTGCTTTGGCGACGCCGGTTGGTCTAGCGGGGTTGATCGATGCGATTGCTGCTGCCGGTTCGCAGTTGACGATTTTCTCGGCTTTAGGCCCAGGAGATATTGATATTCGACGAGTTTCCACTCCGGGGCCGCGGTTATTGGCAAAGCTGATTGACCAGGCAGGGCGTGAGCAGCGTTCACGGGTGGTCAGTGGCGAGGTGACGGATCCGCTGCTTGTTGATGTTGCGTGCCGCTTGCAGGAACGCGGCTGGGATGTCCGCGGCGCATACGGCTATCCGAATTCTCGTCGTATTCCACTGGTCGCAGGTCGCGATGGTACTTTTGCGGTTGCGGTTGTGGTAGATGATGCTGATTATGTTGCGGAACATTCGTTGCGCCGACGAGATCGGTTCTGGGTGGAGGCACTACAGGCGCGAGGATGGTCAGTATTCCAGACGTTCTCGTCATCTTTGTTCGTTGATCCAGATGGTCAGGTTGCGCGTATTGAGGAGCTGTTACTCAGCCGTTATAGTGGGCCGGATCAGATTCCGGTGGTCGTTCCGCATTTAAGCGATGATGGAATGGATGTTGTGGGCGAGGAAAGTGCCAGTGAAGAGGCTGGTGGTGCGGAAGTGCAACTTCCGGATTCGAGTGCGCCCAGCGCGGTGATTCCGGCAATCCGCCCGCGGGCGCGGCGTCCGGAGATTGTTTCCGGATTGCGGTTAGCTGCTTACACTGACGATCAGCTTGACGATATGGTCACGTGGATTGCGACCGACGGAGTGGCACGAGATGAGCGGGAATTTATCGCTGAATTGCGCGCCGAGCTGGGTATTGAACGCCGTGGAGAACAAGTGGAGATAATCTTGCGCAATGTTGTGCGGCGTTCTGGGCTGATCGGAGTATCAGGGGCATACGGTGATGATACTCGCGCTGATGAGGATCATAGTAGTGATGATCCGGCTGATGGCGAGGGTGTTTTGAGCCGCCATACGGAGAATGTGGACGCCCCAGAATCTGCAGATGGCATGTTCGATAGCCAAAAGGCTGGCCTGGAACGGGCAGAGGACTAGCTGCCGTGGATTGTGACGATTTGCCTCAGCTATCCCAGAATATTGATCCGGCAAAGGAGCTTCTGGAAACGGTGGTTCCGGAGCAGCCGGTGCGTCAGGGCAATTCTCGCCGAGTTGTGCGGTTATCGCGCGTTGACGCACAGCGTATCCAATCGGGAGAGCTTGCTGGTATTGAAGCGGCAGTCCATGCAACGGATGCTCGCCCGATGGGTTCGCAGGTTGCGTCGGCCTCTGCAGGGCGCTCTGGGCGCCCAGCGCGTTCTGCTGAGGCTGAGTTATCCGCCCGAGATCGAGAGATCTTGGGGGATCTACCACCGCATTTTGGCAAGCTGTAGGGGAACGCTGTAGAGCCGTTGTAGGGTCGTTGTAGCTATGGTATTGCTGCCTACGGATCCGATTTAGGGATCCTTCTTTGAGGATGGGGCGGTCAGATCGCCAGATTCACCCCGATATGCTGAGGTATTCACAACGGCATATAGCGGCGTATGCGTTGCGTAGCCAATCACGTTCTCGATGGATTGGCGTGGGATTGCCAGATAGTAGGTGTGGGTATCGGGAGTTTCTGAGAGGAAATTCTTGGTGTGCTCGTCGGTGGCTATTCCGGCAACGAATACCTCGGTGGCGATTTGGGTGGCCTGCCCAGCTCCGGAAAATTCATCTGGAGGCGCGTATAAATCAATTGTTGCGCCAGTTTCGATAATGACTGCACTTGCGGCTGCTAACTCGACGGCGGCAATAACAGTGCCTGGCGGAGCATTATGGAAAAACTGTGCAGTTAGCAGGTGGCGCGTCAAAATGGGGGCGCCTTCGGAGAGCGGGGCGACGAGGTAATGCCCAGTAGCAGCTTCGATATCTGTGACGGCATCAGGGATAACCTCAGTGCTCATACGTAATTCGAGATCGTCAGTGCTGAGTTTGCGTCCGCCAAAAATCTCATGGCTAGCAACGACGATAGGATAGCGCGCTTCAGGTGCAGAACGAGGAATGAATGTGTAGATGGTTGCTGCCAAAATGACGCTGGCGATAACCCAACGCCATCTCCATAAGATGGCACGTAACGGGCTAGATCGAGCAGAACGGGCAGCATGAGGAGACTGACGCGTGCGGGATGAGCCATGAGAACCCGAGGAATGTGCGTTCGCGGAGGAATTGCGGGCGGAAAAGATAGGAGCCATGTAACCCAGTCTTACCGTCAGCGCTATTGAGAATGAGCGCGGGCGCTAGCCTGTGGAAAAGGATGACAGTAAAGAACATGTGGATAACGTTTTTATTTCGCCTGTTCGCCCCCATCAAGCTGACCATGAATCTTGTGTATATTCTCTTTCAGCCCATTGAGTGCTCTGCGTTTAGCGCATCTTGCCAATAGCAACAGCGCTCATCAGCTCCGCCATATCATCGGCAGCGGCGAGAGCGATAAAAGGCAACAGTAATGAAAGCGATAGAGATAAATTGGGGTCCTTCTTATCGTGCCTCCAAACGCTACCAACTGCACGGTGAATCGCTACTATTGAGTGCCTAAGAGAACTTGAAATACTGCAGTTTTGTTTTCCCAGCCCTAGTTAGTGCTTATTTGTTTTTGCTGTGCCCTAGTTCGTGTTTTCCTCTGGGGAGTGCCGCCATGTGCCACGTTATGAGGCGGATCTTAACTGCGAGAACAGATAAAGCGGGCGTGCAGCGCCAGGGATGTGCATCTGGATTAAACGGGATGTCTATCCGGGGTAAACGGGATGTGCATATGGATTGAATATGCAAGATCGCAGGCTACTGCCAAGCTATCCGAGATTGCCTACACCCAGCTGGGCTTTCTTCGGGTAATTCCTGGATGAGGTTTCCCGATTCATCCTCGGCGGCCGCCGTAGAATTACCCATCTAAGGAGTAGTATCAGGCGGATAATGCCGACAAATAGCCGGTGGAATACCTCATGGAGCTGTGCCATCCAGAGCGAACCTGGAACTGCCAGATTCAGCATTAGCCAGCAAAATCAAACACTTTTACGGCGCAGCAACCCGCCAACGAAAACGGCATGCTGCGTCAGTTTCGTTCAGATCCGCGTGAAACAATCTCTGAAATATGGCGGCGGATGTAGAAATTAAGCCGTTGCCGTGCGGATGACCTGCTCGGGGTGGAAGACGTAGGGGACGCGCACATCCATCTCGTCTTGCGGAATCTCCTCGCTCAACAGCTCTTCGTCGAAAATCATCGCCCCAATGAGTGCATTCGGATGCGCTTTCTTCAAGGCGCGGTCGTACCAGCCACCGCCTTGCCCAAGGCGCGCACCCTGACGCGATACCGCCAACGCTGGAATAATTAGTGCGTCAACGTCATGCAAAATCTCATTCGGATATGCCGGACCATCTGGCTCTGGTGGGCGACCTGGGGCCATATTCACTAGCGAATCCACGTCGGTAAATATGCCCCAGCACCGAGATAGCCCAGGCCCAAGTTTAGGGAGCAGGATTTCCTTGCCGCTTTCATGGAGGACCAGAATCGTTGGCAATGATGGCGGTTCAAATCCAGTACTGACGTAACACGCAACGCGATGCCGCCCGTCAAGCAGCGGTAGGATCGTCTGTGCCCAGGACTGCCCTAAGCGTTCCAGGAGTTTGCGACTGCGCTGTTTTCGGTGCTCTCGAATCGCCGAACGCAGCAATTGTTTTCCTTCTTCAACATCGGCGGCTGCTAAATTCGGGATTCTCAACGTTGGGATCGACATAGCTCCATTCTTTCATGGATCGCAACCTCACAGTGCGCTGTCAGCTCTCGGGTAAACTGAGAACGTCATCTGTGGATAACGGGGTTTGGAGATCACATGAAGAGCGTTGCCCAGCATCTTGATGAATGTATCAGCGTTGCCCAGCCGTTGCGCGCTTTCGACGTTGCCTTGAGCGATGCTGTGGGATGCGTGCTCGCGGAGGACGTTCGCTCTTTCGTGGATGTGCCGCAGGCTAATTTGGCAGCGCGTGATGGGTATGCAGTGCGGTGTGCTGATATTGCGGGGGCGAGCGCGGAAAATCCGGCTATCGTCGCAGTGGCGGAGGATGTGCGGGCAGATACGATCGACCCGCCGCTCCTGGTTCCGACCACGGCAGTGCGGATTTCCTCAGGGGCGGTTCTTCCTGAGGGGGCACAAGCCGTCGTTCCTATCGAATCGACCGATCAGGGTCGAGCGCAGGTGCGGATTACCCGCGGGGCGAATGCTGGCGAAAATATTCGTGCGCGCGCCGAAGATCTGCAAGCCGGTCAAGTCTTTTTGCGCGCTGGAGTGCGAATTGGTGCGCGGCAGATTGCTTTACTCGCGTCGGCTGGTCATGCGACGGTGCGCGTCCATCCGGCTCCGCGGGTTGTGATTATGGCGATTGGTGACGAGCTGCAAGAGCCGGGAATGCCAGCCACAAAAGGGAAAATCTATGACGCGAATTCTCATGCGCTCGCAACGGCGGTGCGAGATGCGGGGGCGGAAGTATTTCGCGTCGGTGCAGTGCCTGACGATAAACGGCAATTGCGGGAGCTGCTGGAAGATCAGCTTGTGCGGGCTGACATTATCATCACCACAGGTGGGCTTTCCTATGGTGGGGGCGACACCTTAAAAGAGGTGCTCTCACCGCTGGGGACGGTGCGTTTTGACAATATTGCCATGCAGCCGGGGCGGCAATTAGGCGTGGGAACGTTGGAATCGGATACGACGGTGTTCTGTTTGCCGGGTTCGCCAGTTGCGGCGCTGACAGCTTTCGAGGTCTTTATTCGTCCGGCGTTATTGCATATGGCGGGCTATTCTCGGATTCATCGGCGTTCCGTGGAAGCAGTGGTTCAGCGGGGTTGGGAGTCGCCAGCGCAGTCTCGGGAATTTGTGCGAGCGCGTGTGGTGGGCAATCCGAATGATGGCTACATTGTTGAGCCGGTTGGCGATCCGGCACGGCCGCTTCTTACTGCACTGTCGGAGGCGAATTGTTTGGCGGTTGTTCCGGAACAGCAGCGCATTGTTCAGCCTGGCGATCGCTTAGAGTGCGTGGTTTTGGATCGCTAGGGCTGGTATGAGGCGCAGTTAAGACGCAGGAGCTAAAAAGATAACCGCCGGCAGTTTTGGCCGGTTGCGTTGTCGCGCTGGTGGTCTTGGTGTTGTGTGTGCAGTTGTAGTATCTGCCGAGGGTCCTCTGATAGCCGTTTTGCGTCAGTTGTGAGATGTATGGGAAGTCTCTGCTCGATTATCGGTGTTACTCAGTGTTTCTTAACTGAGTGGCTCCTCAACTGTGCATCCTTGCTGTGCCTTTCTTCCTAATGCGGCGCTGATAGGCGCGGTGTGACGCACTTGTCATGTGCAGTATGGTGATCCTGTTATTAGTGCCCGTTTTGTCGCCGTGTGTATGTTGGGTATTTTCCTATGAAAAAGCAACACGCCCCGCGAGATACCGCGATTAAAGGAAGTCTTGCATAGCTTTGAAGCATGGGTGTTGATGGGGCGGTACTCGCGTTAGGAGTGTTATTTCTCCTGGCATACGTCGTTCCACAAATCACCCGAAAGCGATCCGTCATGGCTGACGCGCCAATTGAAGAACGCTACAGCGGCAACCTCAGGCTCCTACAGGAGCGGCAATTGACGCAAACCGGCGGAGAGCATGGACGAATCTATTTAACGGAGCGGAAAATGGTGCAGGCAACGACGCGGACCCCAGAGGCAACAAAGATGCGCAGCGTCGCACGTGACCGTTCGCGGGCGCGGGCGCGAATTGCTCGCCGTGACGCATACCAGCAGCGTGGGCTATTGGGCGGGATTGTATGTGCCGTTATCACTTTAGCGTTATGGGTCGTTACCAGTTTGACGACTATGCCTGTCGTGCTACCAATTCTTGCTACCGTGATTTCCGGGGCGTATCTCTTTGGTTTTGGCTGCCTGGTATCAACCTGGACGAAGCTCAACGACGAGGACCGCACGCGTATTGCGCGGGCAAACAACCTGTTGGGCGCGGCTAAGCCATATCGTGCGACCTTGCAAAACAAGATTCGTTCCGAAGCCGATCGTGGAGCAACGGATCAACGTGCTGAATACGCTGAATGTGCGGATACGGAAGCCGCTGTTGCTCACGCGCAAGCGGTAGCCAATGAAGCCAATGATGAGGCACAACAGCCGTATGAGCGCGTTGTGGCTGCCGGTACAGCTCAGGTTTCCCGCGATTCCCAGGGTGTTGACGGCGATCAGTCAGCGCTTGCGCGCCGTGCCGTGGCGTCACATCATGCTCCGGCAGATAATCTGCGCCATAGCGCAGCGCGTATGCGTCAGATTCGTGGTGCGGCGGCGCAGGCGAATGAT
Organism: Trueperella sp. LYQ141; assembly: GCF_046599555.1. Lineage (NCBI taxonomy): Bacteria > Bacillati > Actinomycetota > Actinomycetes > Actinomycetales > Actinomycetaceae > Trueperella > Trueperella sp. LYQ141. The sequence goes on from NZ_JBKIWQ010000001.1 coordinate 276,943, forward strand.
GGGAAGGCGTCGCGTAGTATGGAATCGGCTGGTACCTCTGCCTTTGCCCAGTCCTCTGCTGTTGCTGATATGCCGAGCTACACGGTTAAGCCCGAGATTACTAAGCGCGCGGTCAAACCGTATGTTGCGCCAGAAGCGCCGACGGCTGATGTTCCTTTCCGTCCGACTCGCTTAGGGCAGCGGCTAGGAGACGCACAGCTTGACGCGCCACATGCTGCTCCGGAAGCAACTGGCGCAGAGGAGATGCGTCAGGATCTTCTTGGGGGCGGATCCACGCTTGATGCCTTGCTGGATCGCCGCCGCGCATAGTCATGCATAGTTATCTGTGCTGATCTCGACCCGGTGATACTGGATACGATAAGGGCAGCGTAATGGTCGCAGTGGTTTTTGCGCATGGTCGGATCTATGGGCCGATGGTGTGGCGAGCAGTTGCTGATTATTTGCCACCAACCTGGGCAGTGGCGGCGCCGTTCCTCGCACAATCACAGCCAGTGCAAGCTATTGCCCGCGATATTGCAGCGACGGGTATTGACGAGCCGATCTATCTCGTTGCTGAGGGGTTAGGGGCAATCCCTGCGCTTGAATTTGCCGATAGTGGGATACATCCGGTGGCGGGCATTTTTCTTAGTGGTCCGTCGTTAGAAATATCTGGGCGTACCGCGCGATACCTCAAAGCAACCGCACGTCTGGCTCGTCATGCCGGTCATCGGCTGGAACGCACTCACGCTGTGCAATTCCTGGATGCGGTGAGCGGGAGAGATGTGAGAAGTCTGGCCTGCCAGCCAGAGGTGGGCTATCGGCGGCATGTCGTCGTCGCAGAAAAGGATAGCGGAGCGGTATCGACGCTGGACGCACTGGAGAAAGCTGGCTGGTCGGGAGCAGAGATTGCCCAGGCGCAGTGGGATTGGTTTGACTATGCGCCGGTGAATTTCGCTGCCCATGTGCGGGCGTTTATTACAGATGGGTTCAGCGAAACCGCGTAACGCGATCATGCTGTGGCTGGCATACCCGAGGTGGTGCGCCCTAAGCCGGGGTGGATTATGTGGATGAGCGAAATCCGAAGAAACTCAAATCCGTGCCTGCCATCACGCCCGACTATCGCATCCACCACCGAAGCATGAACGACTTCATCAATCTATCACGCGCATCGGATATGGATTCACCGACTGTGAAAACCGCCGAATCAGGGATACCTACTCCGTATAGTCGAACCCAACTGGCGGCTGCTAGGCATTTTCTCTCCCTCTAACCCCTAATACCGCCAGAATCCAAAGAGCCGGTTTGTGCGTCTGTTTTACCCTGATCTGTGCTGGAAATCTATACTTCGATCCTGCTTTGCGGTGGAAAGCTATAGAAAATTTAACGGATGTAATTTCTCATGTTTCCCTAATTTATCAAGGGAATGTAGTAGGTGTGTGGTGTAACCACATCGTCAAGACGATGACCTCGAATTAAAGTGAGATCATGTCTCATTGTTGCTCTCATAGCTAGGATGCCCCGAAAAAATTATCGGGATAAACATTGTAATAAAATGCATAATGGCGATGAGTAGTTGTGTAAGGTCGAGCATGAATCTACATTTCTTGCCTTTAACAAAAAGCCGATTACGAACTTCGTAGTAACCCCAGAGCAGACCGAGCCATAGCAGCATCAAATGAGAGTTTGACCAAAACTCCCCTCTGATGTCTGTCTGTATCGCGGTCGCGTATGCGATCCACCATGTAGATGCTTGAACGGATGGTGCAGGCATTGGGTTACGATCTATATCCGGCGTCAAAACGAAACTCACTGCCACCCCCAAAAGTAATGCTAAAACTCCTATTACTTGAGCACGTTGAGCACTGGCAGCTATGTATGCCGCTACGGTTTCTATCCACCCTGTTGGGGCAGAGAAGAACTCTAAGAGCCTATATAAAACAGCGAGTGGGGTTCCTTGAAGTGATAGAAAGGCCTCCGTTTGGATTGTATCTGAGGGGTGTACTACGCCCTGACCAAAATATGCTGCGAGAGTTAGCACCGCCACTAAAGAGGCAAAAATCCGGTAGACCCCCTGCGCTCGAAGGGTGCTTATTATATTGTCAAAGAGCTTTTCTAGAATAGCCATCCGTTCTCCGCATACCACTCAAGTCACGTCTTGTCACTCTCAATTTTCGCTCAAATGGCTCAATCTCAACATCCAAACCATATTTCTTCTGTGCTATTGAAGCTGATTATAACTATGCGACTTCTATCCGTGAGAGTGCAGTTCAGAACAAGATGCCACGCATCGTCGCTGTATTCGAGTGGTGGCTAAGTAATCGCGGGATACGACTACTTGTGAGGTTGGCAATCTGGTCGCCGTAGCATTTTGTGGAGCTAGGGGGATTCGAACCCCCGACCTTTTCATTGCGAACGCATTGCTGACCTGTGAAATCCCTTGTTATCAGGTGTTTTTACGCCGATATTGGGTTTTTTCGATTATGAAAATCCTGTTGGGGGTACACAGGGGGTACACGCGAATTTGATTATGTCTAGTGAAGTTTTTGTTTCTGGGCATGGACGTGTTGAGGGCCCGGAGCGGGTCGAGCACGGAGCAAGCCGCGCGCAGGACTGCGCAGGGCCGGGGCTTGTTATATCTCCCATATCTACACGCTCTACCCGAGAGCAGGCGTTACGGTCTTTGTCTGCTCCTATTGAGCGGGCTCATGCGAGGTTGATTGTTTCTCCGGGTACTGTTCAGGTGAGCGTGCCTCGTAAGGGATTTAGCCGGTCTTTGCCTGCAAAGCCGGTTGATTTGCGTGCTCGGGCTAGGGAGTCGGTACGCCTTGATGTTGTGGTGGCCGAGTTGTTATTTGCTCCGAGTCCGTATCCTGACCAGGCCAGTTTTGACGCTGCTATTGAGGTGGAGTATGCCCGGTTGTTTGCGGAAGATGAACGACTTCAGCAGAGGAAGGTCAAGAGTGTTAGGTCGCGGTCGAAGATTGTTAAGTGGTCGCGTAAGTCTCGTGCGCGGATGTGTAAGCGTTTGGCTGAGTTGGATTATTCGCCACTGTTTGTCGGGGGTGCTTCTGCGCCGGTTATGTTGACGTTGACCTTGCCTGGTGATTTCCGTACTTGCACGCCAGATGGGGACGTGTTTAAGAGGCAGGTGAGTCGTTTTCGTGAGCGCTGGTTTAGGAAGTGGGGCACGCGTCTTGTCGGAGTGTGGAAGTTAGAGTTCCAGCGCAGAGGGGCGCCGCATTTGCACATTTTGACTACGATCCCTGTCAGTGCTGGTCGTGGTTTTGCGCAATGGTTTTCTAGAGCGTGGATGGAGTCGGTGAATCATCCGGATGAGTCTGAGCGGGCGAAGCACTTGATAGCCGGTACTGGTATTGATTGGTCGTATGTGCGTTACGCGTCTAATCCTGCTTTGGTGGCTGCTTACTTCACTAAGCATGGCATGTTTTGGGCTAAGGCGTATCAGAATCGTGTTCCTGAGGGTTGGGAAAATGTTGGCAGATTTTGGGGGTATTGGGGGTTGAAGCCTGCTTGTGCTGAGACCGCTATTGATAAAGCTACTAGCACGTATTTAGCGCGTATGTGCCGCAAGATGGCAGAGCGTAAAGGTCGCAGGTTTGGTACTCGGGCTTCAGGTTCAGCCGGTTACATAATTACAAGTGAGGTTGAGAAAACCCTAGAATATGCGCGGCGGGGGATCGCCATTTTGAATACGCGTGGTGGGGTTCCGTCTACTCGGCAGCGTGTAGAGATGGTGGAAAATGGTGATTATCGTAGAGTTTTTAGCCCCATTGATTGTCGGCTGATCGATTCATTTCGCAAAGAATCTGGGAAATATGAGGCTGCTTATTGGGTTGGAAAATTGTGGATTAGTAAGTAATGACGTGCCCTTACTGATCCGGGAATGCACTACTAATTTTATTCCACTAGGCAGATATGTAGTTTTAATTACTCACTGTCTTGTAGGTATTATAAGCGTCTTGTGTGAAATATTAGCTGGGCTGACTGAAATATGGATTTGTCATCATTTATTAAGAGTAAATGTTGAAAGATATGCGTTTTTTGGATCCCTTGTAGTTGTGACGCTCATGTAGGCCAGGCGTGGGTTTTCTTGAATAGTTGGGACGTGCCGGTTCGTGTAGGTTAGGCGATAGTCTCCATTTTCTTTCTTTTGGACGGGTCGGTTTATTTCTCCACCGTCTTCCGCACAGAGTTTGAGTGCTTTGGTGGTGGCTGCAATGATCCGTGTCTCTAAGTTATTTTCCTCGCAGATGGCAACGTGGCAGTAGGCGGGGATTGCTTGCAGTTTTTCACTTAGGGCTTCGACGTCTGCTAGTGCTTTTTTGGGGACGAGTGACGATGAGCTGTCTTTTTTGTGATAGCGACTTCCGACGAGAAACAGAATTCTTTCACCACTTGCTTCGGCTAGAAGATAGCAGCGACCTTCGTCTTTGATTTGTAACAGCTCGAACCCGTATGCAGTACGTAGTGCGTTAGTTGCGACTACCTGGGCATAGATAGAGGTATCAAGCAGATTAACTCCGTCTACTAAACCAAGATTTGCCTGTTCGCTCACGTTGACCTCTTTCCCTTCGAAGAGCGTACATCACATGACACACATTGTACACCATTTCGAGATCGAGCCTCCTTCTCGATTATGACGGTAGCTCGAGCTAAGAAGAGTAGGAGGGTGACCCTCCAAAGGTCTTGCGGAATGAAAGAGTGTCTGCTATCTTGGTGCTTGCGAGCGTACGTAATGACTGGGCGCCGTGCTCGCCGGCGCCGCAAGGAGGAAAAATGCTGACTGTTTCGTTACTCGATATCGAGCGTGTACAAGCGCTGCTCGATTCGGACGCTTTCAGAGTTGAGGAGGGGGTTGACTTTGTGCCTGCTCCTGTGTTTGCGAAGGGTGCAGATGGCTGGCGCCCGACCGGTGACCAGCTCACGACGAAGGACGGATTACCGCTGTGGTCCCTGTCAGTTCGGGTCTCGGTGCCGGCCTTTGGCGGCGGGCTCCGTTGGATCGACGGGGCCCTGCAAGTTCCCGCTGCTGAATGCCCTGAGATTTCTGATTTAGCGAAGGAGGGTTGAAATGTTAAGGAAAGTGATTCAAATCGTTTTGCCCTTTGAGAACGTGATTTATGCGGTGACGGCTCTCGTGCTCATCGCTGCGTTCTTCTCAGGCAGTCCCGCACTGGCGGTGCTTACTCTCGCCTTGGTGGTCGGCGGCGGCGGGTCTCTGGCCGTGGCAGTCGCACGCTCGGGAATATCGCTTTCCCAGATGCGTGAGTTAGAGCGTCAGCGCCGGCTTAAGGCAGAAAGCCGAGCGGCGCAAGCGGCTCGCGGTGAGATTATTAAAAACGCGCTGGCTCTGGCACTGACCGACGTGCTCGGTCTTGATTTCACCCCTGATTTGCATGGCAAGTTCGCCGCTTTTGGGTACGTTTTCGGTTTTCCGCTTGGCACGCGTGCTCTGGCTGATTTGGACGCCCAGCGGCTTCTGACGGGCGTCCAAACCTTTGTTCCCGCGGCTGACATTTGTGACGTGCGCGTTCGCGAACGCCCAGATCGTGGGTTCGCGATTATTGAAGTCCACACTGCCGATCAGCTCGCGGGTGTGCGGGGTGCGCGGTGATTCGGGCTGTTATTGGCCGAAGTCGGTCAGGGGTGGACATCGCTCTGCCCCTGGCTAGCCCGCATCATCTCTTGATCTCCGGGCGTACGCGTTCTGGTAAATCGGTGCTGCTCTACTCGGTTTTGGCTCAGTTGGCTGCGCGTGATGAGGTTCTAGTTGGCGGGGTAGACCCGTCAGGGATCGTTTTTAACGCTCTCGGTTCTTTTCCTGGTGAGGAGTTTCGAGCGTTAACGCTTCGTGATCCTCACCGATGCCTAGCAGTGTTAGCTGGCTTGGTTGAGGTGATGGATCAACGGATTCAAGCCCTACTGCGCGACAAGCTGGACAAATTCACCACCTTTTCTAGGGAATTTCCGCTGCTGCTAGTGGTGTTAGAAGAATATCCCGGTCTTTTGGCTGCCTTGGAGGGGATTGATCGGGCATCAGGGGTGAAGCCTGCAGAACGCATCGAGCCGCAGGTGCGTGCCCTCGTGCAACGCTTGGCTCTTGAGGGAGCGAAGGTCGGTGTGCGCCTTGTTGTTGTTACGCAACGCGCGGACGCAACGATTTTGACTGGCGTATTGCGCTCGCAGCTATCGGTGAAGTTTGCGTTCGCCCAAGACGCCGACGGTTTCCGTATGTTGTTCCCAGAACTGCCCGAGGATCTCAAAGCGCGTTCTGTCCGCCTTTGTCCCGGTGAAGCTTTGGTGGAGTTGCCGGGGGCGCCTGTGGGGTTGTTCAAAGCTGACTTCATTGACTATCCCGGTTTGGTTGATCGTTTTGCCGCGGCTGGCTGGGGAGAGGGGGTGAGATCGGATGATCGAGAATCTAGCACCATTATTACGCGAGAAAGAGGCTGCAGCGTTACTGGCGGTTGCGCCATGCACGCTGGCGCGTCTAGCCCGTGAAGGGAAAAGCCCGGTACCGCCTGTCTATATAACTGAGTTTTCCAGACGGTACCGGGTCAGCGACCTGGAAGAATTCTTGAACCACGCCAATGGTTCAAGAACACCATCATCACTGTAAGTAAGCGATACCCCTCCCTCACCTTGGGATTGGGACGGGAGGGGCTTCGCTCCTCTTGAAAGGGTAACAATTCTTATGGCTGTGCAAAAGCTGCCATCAGGGCGATGGCGTGGCATTGTTAAACAAGGCCGGGTTGCCGTTGCGACGAAAACATTTGACCTTAAACGTGACGCTTGTGCCTGGGTAGAAGCTGAGAGAGCCAAAATGAGCCAAGGCTACGACCCTAAACTTGGCAAACAAGTCTTGCGTAGGGTCATAAATGATTACCTGGCGTGGCGTAAACAGGCAGTGCGTTCTACCACCTACAAAACAGACCAACACATGCTCGCCCTCATAGCGCCAAATATTGCGAACAGAACAATCGGATCAATAACAGCACGTGAGATCGAACATTGCTACACGCGCCTTGTCAATAAGGGCTATAAACATGCCACTATCAAACGGTTCCGTGATTCCTTGCGCGCGTTTTTTACCTGGGCGCAACGACAAAACATAGTCACGGTTAACCCGGTCAGTGTTGCTAGTCTACCCAGACGCCAAGAGCCGGAACACCAAATGCATCCGTGGACTTTCTCCGAACTCATCCACGACTACCACCGCTGGCAAACCCTGAATCCGTCCAGTGCGTTAGTCGCACTCTTCCTCGGGCTCACCGGCTTGCGTTGGTCTGAAGCACGTGCATTAACAGTCAGTGATGTCACCCTTGACACAGATCCATCGGTGTTCGTACAAAAAGCGCAACCGGAAGGGGTTAAAGACCCTAAAACAACAAAATCTGGGCGGACAAGAAGAGTTCCCCTAGCCGAGGCCATCGTGCCGTTCATCCAGCAACAAGTTAGCGGGAAACAATCCACGGACAAGCTACTGCCACCCATGCATCAATCTCGTTTCAGACGGCAACTGCACTGGAATACGACAGCAGGTGGGCGCACTATTCACGATCTACGCCATACAGCAATCTGCTTGTGGCTATCAGCCGGAATAGACCTTGCCACAGTGAGGGCATGGGCAGGGCACGCAGACCTTGCAACAACATCTCGCTACACTCATTGGCTTGGCACAGAAGCGGACCGAGCTTCAATCAACAAATTAAACCACGCCCTACGACGGGGTACACAAGGGGTACACGAAAAGGAGAAAGCGTAACCCATGCAAAAAGCCAAAACCCTATTGGCCAGGCAAAACACGTGGTGGAGCTAGGGGGATTCGAACCCCCGACCTTTTCATTGCGAACGAAACGCGCTACCAACTGCGCCATAGCCCCGCTGTACTCGGACGATTCTAGCAGAGAACCAGTGTATTTGCCGTGTCGATATTTTCGTTTACTGCGTCACGTTTATTGTCGCGGTAATCTTTGTCAGCCAATTGCGGGCTTTGAAGGCGTAATTGCAGGTCTGCAGGGCGGTCCTATTAAGCCTGTGATGTTTTTAATTCAAGGTTTAAGTGAATGTGATGATCTGGATTTTTCAGATCGCGCAGAAATAATATTTTGGCGTCAAATCGAGGAAAACTTCCCTTTGTCTTATATGGAGGGGGTAGGTTATCTGTTATGTTGCCAGTTCAGCGCGGGTGTCAGTTATGAAAAATCATTTGACACTCTAGGGGGGGGATGTCATCCTAAATAGTGGTTGTATAAACCAACACGGCAGTGACAGCAATCTCAGCCGTACTCCTACAGATCCTCACCAATCCGTTCGGAGTTTTACATATGAATACAAAGCGAGGGTATTCCCGTCGCTCACACAGCGATGGTACCTCCCGTTCCGCGCGGCCTCGCCGGGTAAGATCTCGGTTTGTTGCAGCGTGTCTCGTGTCCTTGGCGACCTGCGCTCTTGTTGCGCCATCAATCGCTTATGCTTTTCAGCCAGCGCAGTTTGATACTGCTATTGGCGAGGGTGGAACTGCGGCTATCGCGCCAAGCGTGACGCACTCTGAAGCGAAAGATGCCAGCGGCAATGCGGTATCGCCAGTGCGTCAGCCCACCTGGGGAGATTACGTCGATTACACCTACACCTGGGAGTTCGCCAATCTCAACGAGCCGGGCAGTGCGCAAAAGCCAGTAGATCTTGTTATTAGCTTTCCGCAAGGTCTTGCTCCGACGACGGATGTTACCGAAGCTGATTTCACCCTTCCTGATGGATGGCAGATTACCAATCTTACGAAGCAGACAGCGCTCAATTACACTGCCTCAATCCAGGTACCATCTTCGGCCCACAATGGCACAGTTACCTTAGTTAAGCGCACAAAGATCCCAGCAAAGGGGGCCGCAGGCGCTCCGGCTGAAGGCGCTACGCTCTGGGCATCCTCAATGGCGCAAACCTCAGCGGCGCCTGATATTACGCTCATGCCAGGTAATTACTATTTCGTTCCAGACAGCGGTAATCCGTGTGTAGGTACTTTTACGTATCAGTGGAAGACGACTTCGGGCGCGTGGCTAGCCGATATTAAAATTGGCGACGCGGCTGGGCGCGGCAAGATCGTCCTCGATGATGCTGCCCCAACAGCAGGCACGGGGCCGAATTCGCTATCAGTAACGGACGCCCAGGGTCGCGATATTAGTGCTCAGGTTGTGGGCAATATGGCTTCCTGGAAATCGAATGACAATTCTGCGCCATTCCAGGGCAATCCCTACCAGGCCCAGTACCCCAATACGAAATGGAAGCAATCGGCTAACTGGCGGATTGATACCTCCACGTTTACCGGCGATACCTGGATTCCGGCGAATTCCACAGTGACGTTACGTAAGCACGGTCAGCATTTGAACTGTGTGGCTGGAATCGCAACGGATTGGCAGTCAGATCGCCCAGTGATTGCGGCGCTTGAGGTTACCCGCCCTATCCTTGATGTTCAGGAGACGGCTACTGATCCATTACAGTTGCCAGGTACGCCACCGGAAACCGGCGCGTGGTGCCAAAACGACCTGTATTACATTGATCGTTTTAATATGAATCCGCGTGACTGGGGAACAATTACGCTTACCGGCGACGATAAAGCGGTTGTCAAAGCTGTTGATACAACGAAAACCCCCAAGCAGGCCGGCAGCACAACGACGGTCGATGCCTTCTACACTTCGGTCGCTGCTTCAGATAAGTTCTATAAGAAACTCTATTTTGTTGGTAGCGCGACGAAGGGCGCGAACGCTGGTTTTACGGGGCTTATTGAATACGATATGCAGACCAAGAAATATCGTGCAGTAGCTTCGAGCCCAGAATTTAACCCGCGTTCCCAAAACACTCTCGCTATTGGTTTTGATAACCATGGAACGATTTGGGCTACCTACGGAACCCACGTTGGAACGGCTGATGCTATCCGGGCAAACAATGTTCAGGTCTACAAGATTGACATGACTAAGCCTAATCCTCGGTGGGAATTCTCCCACACTATCAAGGAGATGGGCATTGGCAACATGGAACCGCTTGATATTGCCTTTGATGCTTGGGATAACGCCTACGTCACCACCTCCTCGCCGACCTCCGATGGTCAAGGAAAGCTTGTGCGCTGGACCAAAGACGAATGGTATGGTGCGTCAGCTTCGCATGGTTCCATTGATGTTGGCAAAGGATTCCAACCGAAGAACTGGAATAAGTCCATGTATGCCGGGACGTGGAAAGGCGATTACGTCGTCATGCGTGACTACGAAAAAGTCGTCGCCTCGGTGAATATCTCGGGAGGTCAGAACTATCGTGGTCTAGCCTTTGGCCCCGACGGTAATCTCTACCTTGGTCAGCAAGGTAAACAGCTATGGCGCGTTGACCTCATTAACCATGACACTGGCGAGTTGCTGCCAGAAGATCAGCGCATCGTTCATCCGGTGACGATCACGCAACGCTCCACGATCCTGGCGCCGGTTCAATCAGGAAATGTTTATTCTGGTGACGATTTGGCTGGATGCCACTTCGGTAAGATCGCTGGCCAGCCCGACCAGCCGAAGTTCAAGTTACAAAAGTCAGTGATTGATCCAGCAACCGGCATTGTGGTTACCCCAGGGCGTCCGGCAATGAATCCGCTGTCGCTCAATGGCCCACAGCCTTTTACGGTTCGCTACGTCGTCACCGTCTCTAATATTGGGCAGGCTGCCGGTACTCCTGGTCAGATCACGGATTCCATCTCCATTCCTGATGGCTTCACGATTCGCGATGTCCTGGTAGATGGGAAATCACAGGGAACTTCCGGGCAGTTCACGATCACCCCAGGGCAGATTGCCGCCAGCGGGGTAGAAAAGCACGATATTGTGCTCAAACTCAGTGCCGATATTCCGTCAGTGAACTGGGAACAAGCCCAAACCTGTGGTGCGATGAACGGAACCTACGGGGGCGGCTTCTATAACCAGGTGGCAATGGATGGGGATTCTGATGGTCCGTCTAACAACTACGCCTGTGTGCCCACGCAACCCTCAGCGCATCTGGCTCTCAAGAAGTTTATTCGGCTGCCGGGTACTACCACGGACGTTGATCCCTCCTCGCCATTTGCCGCTGATTCAGCAGCCTTTACGCTGGGTGCTGGTCTAATTGGCGGCGGGGCACAAGTCACCGGAAGCTCTGCATACTCGGGAGAGCTTGCAGTGGATACGAACGTTCCCGCGGGCACGTATCAGCTCTTTGAGACTCCTAATGACGACGGGAAAATCACCGGCGCATACACGTGGGGAACAACCTGGAGCTGTACGGATCAAAATGGAGCTGCCGTCTCCGTCACCGATAACGGGCAGGTTGCGGTAAAGTCTGGGCAATCTGTCACCTGCGAGATCCGCAATCAGCCGCCGACGAAAGTCCACGTGGTTAAGACCCCAACCCAGAGTGTGGGAACTAATCCTCATATTGGCGATACGATCATTCCCGGCGAGAATGGCCGTTTCACTGCCAGCTACGACATCGCGATTACGAATACCTCCGGTTTTACCGTTGATACCGGCATGATTCGCGATCAATTTACAGTTCCTGCTGGTCTGGTATGGGATACGGAAACCTCCACTACTGCGACGTTACAGGTTGTTTCCTCACCCGATGGCGTCACTGTTGATTCACTCGCCACGGATCTAACTGAAGATAAACTCAAGGCTAAAGAGGGCGCTGCGCTGGCGGACATTAAAGGTCTGGCTAATGATGGGAACGTCGTCTTGCGATTGACGATTCCTCTCAAGCTGGATAATTCCAGCGATAGCCAGAACAACGCACAGTCGCATGCTCAGCAGCTTGGACGCTGTGAAAACCTTGAGACTTCTGGGCAAAAGCACACCTCGAAAGCAAGCGGTATCGCCAATAGCGTGGATCTGGATAATGAAGATCTGAAGTACAGTGCAATTCCGATTGCCGACAATATCGCTTGTATTCCGGTGCGTGTGCCGCCGCCGTTTACCCCTGAGTTGCCTTCTCTGCCTTTGACGGGTGGCGGAAGTGCTCGCGATCTCTTCATCCTCACTGGTATGGCTCTTGCTGTGCTTGGCGGTGTCACCCTGATTTCCACGTCAGGTCTCCGTCGGGTGGTACTGCGTACCAATGGGAGAAACGGAAATCGCTAATCTACCTTACCTGCGTTGCCGAGCGCTATCTCACCACGAAATACGGGCACGGCACGCCTCCATAGCAGCCGAACAGGAGAGGTTGCTGAAACACACAGATGTTGGCCCCTCGGTCAACACCAAAAAGAAAGGATAATCCATGGCTCTTACATGGATGAAGCGGGCTAAGACGGTCGCTCTGGCGGGCGTCTTGACCCTCGGCCTCGGTGGCGGTACTGCCCTTGCCATCTCTGCCGGAGATTTAGGTCCGGGCAATATTGATTACACTCGCACCGGCTCGATTACTATTTTCAAGCACGAGAACCAAAGCTCTGCGTCTCCCGTTGTTGGTGACCCAACCAAGGAAGAGGATCCGATTACTTCTGCTCCGGTTGCTGGAGTAGGTTTTGCGGCTTTCCCCTTCTCAAATCTGCCACTTGCTAACGACGATAACGCCAATGCGAATTGGGGTAAGCTGAGCGCTTTGAAAGAAGCGGATATTGCTAATGCATGTTCGACAGTCAACGCAGACGGCACGGGATCGCCGACTCTTTCGGGCTTCACTTTCGATAAGGGTTTGACCTTCGATCCAACCGATACTGCTGGCAAGACGAAGCTCAGTAATCTCGCCGTCGGCGCCTACCTCGTGTGTGAGTACAAAGCTCCGGAAACGGTGAATAAGAAGGCTGCGCCTATTCTCGTGACGATTCCATATCCGGATACGGAGCGCGAAGGTGCAACCAAGCAGTGGATCTACGACGTGACTGTATTCCCGAAGAACACGGTTTCCAAGCTCTCCAAGAGCATTGAACAGCAGACCGAGCACGGTTTAGGCCAAGGATCTGAGGTTCACTTCCCAGTGACGGCAACGATTCCTGCTATCCCGGCAAATGAACAGTTCCAATACTTCGTGGTTGAAGATCCGATGGATAGCCGTTTCGACCTGAGCACTGTTGATGTTGCGTCTGTGACCCTCAATGGTACTGCGTTAGACAAGGCCGACTACACCGTTACTAAGGACGGAACAAAGGTTACCCTGAGCTTGACGCAGGCTGGTTTGACCAAGATTAAGGCTGCTGCAGGGCAAGATCTCGTGGTGACGTTCAAGGGCGTCCTCGCGTACATTGGCGACGGTAACATCAAGAACAAGGCGAATCTCTACTTTGATTCCAAGCCGGGCGACACCCCGCCGACCACCCCGCCGCCGCCGACCACCCCGCCGATTCCTTCTAACGAAGTTGAAGATCACTGGGGTAATTTCCGCCTCTACAAGCACGACGGCAATGAACCTTCCAAAGCCCTGGATGGTGCTCAGTTCGAGATCTATGACGCAAAGGATCCGTATCCAGCAGATGGTCAGTGCAAGGCTGAGCGCGCCGAGGATGCAAAGCCAATTGAGGTTAAGAACGGCTATGGATCGCGCACTGTCTTCGTGACCAATAGCGATGGTATTGTCGAGATCGATGGTCTGTTCGTCTCCGACTCGATCAACCCCACGGTTAACGCCACGAGCCGATGCTACGTCCTCGTTGAGACGCAGGCCCCTGACGGCTACATCGGCTTGAAGGACGATATGGCTGTCAAGGTTACTGCTGGTCTGACTGCTGAGGATGCGTTCGACGTACAGGTTGCCAACGAGAAGCCGGTTATCCCAGGCTTGCCGCTGACGGGTTCGCAGGCTCGCGTCATCATGGAGATCGCCGGTGTCATGCTGATCCTCGGTGGTGTGGCGATTTACGCTGCTCGTCGTATGCGTACGAATAAGGCGTAACACATTGTTATGACTGTCAGGTATGCAGATATGACCTGCATTATCTGAGGTCCTGACGAGGTGGCGAGGAGTCTGCACTCTTCGCCACCTCGTTTCATTGATTCTGCGGCTATTGGAGGGCAATGTGAGATTGCGCATCAGAGGCTACCGACCAGCACATCGCACTGATTTGCGGATACGTGCGGAAAATGTTGAGAGTGTCGAGACGGCAAAGAGGCACGATAAGCGCGGATTGCTGCGTCGAAATCAGCAGGTTCGGCGTCAGTGGCATTGGCCGTGGAGTACGTTTATTGCTGTCCTCCTGGTGGTTTTGGGGGTCGGCTCGATGGTGTATCCGAGTGCTGCGAGTTGGGTCGATCAATACAATCAGTCGCATATCATTTCCGGATACGAAAATGAGGTGCAAGCAGCCAAACCAGCAGCCAGTGAGCAGTTGGCGCTGGCGCGGCGGTACAACACATCTTTAACGTTCGGGGCAGAGCTTGAGGCACATCATAGGCTTCCCAGTGGAACCGGAACGAGTAATGACAATCAGCTCAACTATAACGATTTACTGGTGACGTCTCCGTCGGGAATGATGGCACGTCTACAGATTCCATCTATTGATTTGGATTTGCCGGTTTATCATGGCACCTCGGATGACACTCTCCTCAAAGGCTTGGGGCATTTGGAGGGGACGTCATTGCCGGTGGGCGGGGCGGATACTCATGCGGTTATTACTGGGCATCGTGGTTTAGCCTCGGCAACGATGTTTACGAACCTAGATAAAGTTGAGGTTGGCGACGATATTCGGATTGAAATTTTTGGGGAGATCCTGACGTATCAGGTACGCACTATTGAGGTTGTAGAACCGGAGGAGCAGGAGAAACTGCGGATTGTGCCTGGTAAAGATTTACTTACTTTAGTGACGTGTACGCCGCTGGGAATCAATACGCATCGTATTTTGGTGACGGCTGAGCGGATCCCCACTCCGGAGGCTGATGCAGTGACGGGCGAAAAGCCGCAGGTGCCGCGCTTTCCGTGGTGGATCGTTATTTATGTGGTGACTTTAGTTGCTGGTGGGATCATTATATGGCGTGCTGGATATAGCACCCCGACGCGGCCGAAGAAAGCTCGATAGCTCTTGATTATCAGATCTATATGCGGCCTTCCATATTCCTGTATTTATTTGAGAAATAAACATAAAGTCCGCATGTTGATATGCTGGTGATAATACCGAATTTTAGGATTCAGTGCGATATCCTGCAGCGATAATGTAAGTAATCGCAGTGAGAAAAGTTTCAATATAGAGATTTATTAAATTTATAGACCCATAAAAAGAGTTGTGGTAGCCTTCGCTTACCGCGGTTGTAATGTGAAGAATATTACATTAGGAGTAGTTGTGGGTCGTAAAAATATTGGAAAAATGGTCCTGACGGGAGTCCTTGCTTGCGGTGCGATCCTGACTACGGGGTTACCTGCACTGGCAGGAGGCATGAGTTCCACTACTCATGGCTGCTATGCACAGTGGTACAACACCTATAGTAAGGGTATGTGTGAGCTGGCGAGTACTAATGGTCGTGTGCAGCTTTGGGCAGATCAGGGATTCCAAACTGATTATTCAGGACCTTTTGTTCGCGTAGTTGCAAATCGCTATTATCGTCCGTTTGACGATAATGAAGCTCGTTTTACTGTTCGTACTGCAGAAGTGAATTGGCGAGATAACTAAAATAAGTTGGTTTTGGGTAACCCTGCGTTACCCAAAACTCGCCTGTAATTGTGAGAGGGGCTGGCCATGCAACGCTCTATATCTTCTGCGGCACATGATGAAATCCTTGGTGTCAAAGATGTCTCGTTTTCCTACGGTAAGAAGCGAGTTTTAGATAATGTTTCTTTGAGCTGCGGGCGCGGTATCTACGGGATACTCGGGCCAAATGGTGCAGGTAAAACGACGCTACTGCGGATCTTATCGACGGAGCTTGCAGCCGATAGTGGCGAACTGAGGATTCTTGGTCGATCCGTCGTCAGCTATAAAGACGCTTTAGCGGTGCGCCCACATATCGGCTATCTTCCCCAGCGTGTTGATGGCGTGGATACGTTAACTGTTCGTGAGTTAGTCTCCTATGTGGCCCACCTTCGTAAAATAAGCCCATCTCAGCAAAAATCTGACGTGATGGACGCGATCGAGATTGTCGGGCTAACAGATCGCGCCGATTCTAAAGTTAAACAACTCTCCGGTGGAATGCGGCAACGTGCAGGATTGGCATGTGCTTTAGTCGGTCGCCCGCAGTTACTTATTTTAGATGAGCCAACCGTCGGTCTGGATCCGGCTCAACGCTGGGATTTTAAGCGAATTCTACGAGAATATAGTGACGCGAGTATCCTGCTGAGCACACATATTGTTGAAGATGTTGCGGCAGTGGCTGAGGAAGTCATCGTCATCGATCAGGGCACGGTCAGATTCATTGGTTCAACAACGGATCTCGCTAGCCGTGGCGGTGATGCGCGCTATGGTGATACGGCTTTGGAGCGCGGATACTTGGCCCTGATTGATTCGGCAGCGGGGCAGCGCGATGCGTAAGATCTGCCAAAAATCTGTGACCTGGGTCGTGCTGGTCACGGTTATTTTAGAGGTTGTTATCCTGGCGATTCGCGACGCGGAATCGTGGGTTGGAATTTGGCCGAGAATGGCGGTTATCTGCCAGATTCCTCTCGTGTATATCGGGCCTATTTGGGCAGTATTCGCCGCTTTTTATGCGGTGCGAACGCAGGAAAATTCTTTCTTTGCCGTCAGTGCGGCGCTGCGTCCCTGGCGAATGCATATTGTGCGTATCGTGCGATGTTTTTGCTATTCCGTCGTGCCGTATCTGGTTGGCTGGATGTACATCCTAGCCGTGAGCTGGAATCGCTTTGGTACGGGTGGAATCTGGTGGTCGTATGTGCTGCTTGCCCTGCTGGAGCTTCTTGGAAGCGTGACGATTGGCTACGGATGTGGCATTTGGATCGGTGGATGGTTTGCTCAGGCAATCGCATTCTTCCTGAGTTACTTGTGGCTGACGGTGTCATGGGATTTTTCCGGAGCGATCGTCAATCAGACGTATGGCTATCCTGATACGGACGTCAACCGTTATAAAATTGCTGCTCTTGCGCTCTTTGTTGCCGTTGTGCTGCTCAGTGCGTGCCTGACGGCTTATGTGAAAGTCTTGGTAGCGTGCAGGTGGAAAAGTTTTTCACTGCTTGTGGTCGGCGCCAGTGGATGTGTACTTGCGATCATCGCGGCAACATTCGGCGTATGGCTGCCAGGAGATTATCTGACGCTGCGCACCGATCCACAGGCTATGCAATGCTCACATACACATCCACAAATATGCGTATGGCAAGAAAATAGCCAAAAAATGCCGGAGCTTTTATCCTACAGTGCGCAGCTTGCCACGCTTAAACAGGAATTCGGGTTCGCAATTCCCGACGTGATAAGCGAGCAAGGTTTGCCAACCGCCACCGGCGAGGCGCTTATCTTTTCGATTCGCGGTGGAACGATGTGGTTCACTACGCATGAGTGGGCATTCGGCATTGTGGATGCGTCATTCACGAATCGTTGCCCGGCAAGCTCGGAGCAAGCCTTCGCCGAACAGACGCAGGCATATCACGAACTGGTGAGTTGGATGGATTTTCGCATGCATGGCGGTCAGCCGTCACCTGTTCACGGAGGGCATCCAGACGTTGATCCGCAGGCAATGCGCCGCATGTCATTAGCTCCGCTAACTGAGCAACACCAATGGGTGAGCCAACATCTGGCAAAATTAGGTGATGCGAATGGCTGCCAGTAGCGTCAACAATTTTCTGCTGTTGTGGTGGAAAGCCCGCCGTATGAATCGAGCATGTGCGGTGGTTGCGGCGGTGGCAGTTATTGCAATCATTTTCTCGGGATCTAGCGTCGTTGTGCCTATTGTGGGCGGTCTAGGGAGTGTCCCGTTTCGCTCGTTTTCCCTGATTGTAGTGGTCGCAATTTTGGCGCGAGCAATTTTTGCTCGAACCTCTTTTGATCCGCAAGATAGCGGGCTGCTTCGCCGGATAACGATAGCGGCGGCGACGTTGGCTGTGGTGCTCGGTAGTGCAATGGCGGCTGTTGTCGAGATTATTATGCGCTTGCCTTACGCGCCAGCCTGGGCAGCTATTTTCGCTCTTTTCTTCTTTATAACAGCGCTATCGCTACGATGGATACCCGCCGATAAAGTGTGGGTCGTCGGGCCGGTCAGTTATTTTGTTGTGCTTTTCGTGGTGCTATCTCTGGTGGAGCTCTCCGGTGATGCGCATACCTTTGATAACTACAATATTTTCCTTGCGACGAGTTGGAATTGGACGGTCATTGCGGTTATCACGGTGAGTGTGATTGGTACTCCGCTTGCCGTGGCGTGGCGATATACCGCGCGGCGCAATCGCTAAAAACATTTAGTTGTTAAAACTGTGCCGGTGCTGGCTATCGGGTAATCGGGAGATTAATTGGCTTATTGCACGGTAATAAACGGCTACTGTATGGGCAGATGTCAGTTGCGGGTGCGGGTCCATTAGTTAGCGGTATGTGTGCCTGGTGCTAGAAAGCGGGCGTGATCTTCTAGTAAAGAGAGGTGTGGGGCTTACCTGCCTAGCTGCTGATCGTAGATCGCCCTCAGGTCAGCGAGTACCCCTTGCTCAGTTAAGGCAATAGGGGCGGCGGGTACTTTGCCGGTGCCGTGGCGCTGGCAGCTTGTTGCGTGGGGTGTTGGAGGGAAGATGCTGGTCAGATAGCTGCCGTATCTGGCGCTAAAAAATGTCTTGACACGATCTGTGGCAGGTGCTAAGTTCGTCAAGAACGAGGATTGTAACTCTATGGCAGAGGCAAGACCTGAGCACGCTTCGCGTGTCTCGGGTCTTTTTTTGTGCCTAAAGACGGGCACAAAGAATCTGGGCTATAACCCGATAGTCCAGGAATCTCGGCGGCAATGTTGCAAACCTATGCACCACAAGAATAGGAAAACGAATGTCCGTTACTTCGAACACTGATTGCGCTGGAGCAATCATTCGTGCCGTCGGCTCGGCAAGCAACATTAAGAGCCTGACGCACTGTGCAACTCGACTACGCTTCGAACTAGTTGACTCCGCTAAAGTTGACCAAGCGGCACTCGATGCCATCCCTGAGGTATTAGGAGGAGTCCCGCAAAGCGGTAACCGCTACCAGGTTATTATCGGTGGCGCGGTCCAAAGCGTCTTTAATCAGATCACCAACCATCCGGATTATCGGGGAGCGGGCGCGCTGTCAGACGCTGATATTAAAGCGCAAGCTCGTGCCAAAGCTAAGGGCAAGTTCCACGCAGTGGACGCCTTCTTCGAGTACCTGTCGGATTCTTTCCGTCCGATCCTGGGTGTTCTGCTCGGCGCCTCCTTGATTATTGCGTTCGCAGCCGTCATGGACGCCTTGGGCTACGTCGATTTCCGTTCTCCGGATAAGGCAGCAAGCTGGGTATTCGTCGATGCGATGTGGCGCAGCGTGTTCTACTTCCTGCCGATCATGATCGCCTACAACGCCGCAAAGAAACTCAATATTGATCCGTGGGTGGGCGGCGCTGCTATGGCAGCATTGATGACCCCCGAGTTCATGAAGCTCTCAGACGCCAAGCAGTTCACCGAGCTAGTGTGCTCGAAGAATGCCGTCCTGGGTACGGATGCGTGTACTGCTAAGATCTTTGGTCTGCCTATGCAGCTCAATGATTACGGCGGCAACGTGTTCGTGCCACTTATCATGGTGGCTATTTTGGCGGTGTTCTACAAGCTATTGAAGAAGATTTTCCCGTCGAACGTCCAGATGGTGTTCGTCCCCTTCTTCTCCTTGCTTATCATCATTCCGTTGACCGCTTTCCTCATTGGCCCGCTCGGTATCTGGCTCGGAAACGGCCTGGGCGCTGGCTTGGCCTGGATGAATACGCACGCTCCATTCGTTTTTGCGATCTTCATCCCGATGCTTTACCCGTTCCTCGTGCCACTGGGTCTGCACTGGCCACTGAACGCACTCATGCTCATCAACATCGATACCCTCGGTTACGACTTCATCCAAGGCCCGATGGGCGCCTGGAACTTCGCCTGCTTCGGCGCAACTGCTGGTGTTCTCTTCTTGTCGATCCGCGATAAAGACGTCACCATGCGCCAGACGGCAATCGGCGCTCTAGCTGCCGGCCTCTTCGGCGGTATCTCCGAGCCATCCCTCTACGGTATCCACCTGCGGTTCAAGCGTATCTACCCGCGTATGCTGGTCGGCTGCTTCGCTGGCGGTCTGACGATTGCACTGCTCAGCTTGCCTTACCACGGGGTAAAGACGAACGCCTTTGTGTTCACCTCCTTGCTAACCATTCCGGTATTTAAGCCGATGTGGGTGTACGGCGTCTCTATTGCGGTGGCCTTCTTCACCGCAATGGCTCTGATCGTCATTTCTGGTTACCGCGATAAAGAAGAAGCGGCAGCGGCTGCCAACGGTGCAGGTAGCGTTCCTCCGGCTTCCCAGGGCGCTCAGAGTACCGTCAGTACTGTGCCAAGCAAAGCAAATGATGGTTCGCCAGATGCCGAGCCGACGAATGTGGTTCTTGCTCCGGTTAGCGGGGATGTGATTCCGGTTAGCGATGTCGCCGATCCGGTCTTTTCGACCAAGGTATTAGGTGACGGAGTGGGAATTACCCCCACTGGCTCCCAAATCCTTGCCCCGATTTCTGGTTCCCTAGTCTCCGTCACTGGAACAGGTCACGCCTTCGGTTTGAAATCCGATGACGGTATCGAGGTGCTCGTCCACGTCGGTATCGACACCGTTAAACTCAACGGAAAAGGTTTCGAGATCTTGGTAACGCAAGGCAATCGCATCGTGGCCGGTGAGCCGTTGTGTAACGTTGATTTCGGGCTGATCGCCGCAGAAGGCTTCGACACCACAACGATCGTCACGGTTACGAACAGCGCTTCGCTGACGAGCGTGACGCCGTTACCGGCAACAAATGTCGCTGTCGGCGCTCCAGTTATCGACATCCAGCGCTAAACTTGCGAACAGATAACAAAAACGAGCCTGGATAAAGCGAATGAAGATCCTCCGAGTTTTCAACAACAATGTTGTTTTGGCCAGCGATGAGCAAGGCCAAGACGTCATTGCGACGGGTCGCGGTCTGGGATTCCAGGCCCGACCGGGGGATCTCGTCGATGAGACGAAACTGTTCCGGGTTTTCATTCCGATGGACGGCAGAGACTCTGACCACATGGCCCAGCTATTGTCAGATATCTCTGCCGACCATCTCTACATTATTGGCAATGCGCTCAAAGAAATTTGCGCTAGTGAGCGCATGCAGGCCAGCCCGACGTTAGTCGTGGCACTCGCCGACCACTTACAGTTCGCGCTAAAGCGGATCGAAACCGAGATGGTGGTGGAATACCCGCTGGAAGCTGAGGTTCGTCACCTCTATTCGCGCGAATACGCACAGGCTCGGCATCTGCTGGAGATCTTTAACCGTCATCTTCCCACGCCCCTTCCCGATAGTGAAGCGGTAGCAATTTCCTTACATCTCGTTAATGCGGGCTTTTCGAGTGGGGATTTATCGCAGACCTATCAGATGACCGGAGTTATCCAGCAGATGCTGTCTGTGGTGGAGGCGACCTGGGGAATGAGTTTTGATCCCAGTTCCGTCCACGTTGCGCGTTTCATTACTCATTTGCGCTATTTATTTGTGCGTATCACCCAACACCGGCAACTCGTCAGTGATCATTCGATATTGGCGCAAACCATTCAGGAAACCTACCCGCAGGCCTTCCAATGTGCACAACACCTTGGTGCGATTATGGAACTGCGGTTAGGGGCTGCGCTGACGGATGATGAATTGTCCTATTTAACCTTGCACGTTGCCCGATTGGCCTTTGATAAATAATTCCAGTTATTAAAAATGACGTTACCGCGACCCTGGTAGTGAAGCTGCCGGTTGTGGCGACCGCTGGGCTAGCAGGTGGGAGGATAAGCCGGCGTAGGCGGCGGATATACAAACCTGCACCGCAGTATAAATAAAGCGGTGCGGTGTGCCGGATAATGTCTGCCGGCACACCGCACCTGGTGCATTAACAGATAGTGCGATGCTGCTCTATGCCACGCTCACCATAGAACGCAGTAGCTCCGTCCGGTTGATCACGCCAACAAGTCGATCACCATCAGTAACCGGCACCTTCTTGACGTGGCGATCCGAGAGGGTTTCACACACCGTCTGCAAAGGCGCATCCTTATCGAGGGAGATAACCCGACGGAAAGCCAGATCCATAATCGGGATTTCCTTTAGCTCCGCGACTCGATCACTCATTGCCTTACCTTGTGCCCACAGTGCAAATACGTAGGCCATATTGATCTTGTCTTGAGATTCGCTGGAGAGTGCTCGCAGGATTGCCCCGTCGGTAACAAAGCCGACGAGTGCGCCGTTATCGTCAAGCACGGGCAGACCCGAAGTGCGATGTGAGACCATGAGCGCCAAAACATCATAGGCCGTTGCCGACGCCGGAGCGTAGAACACGTCAGTTTCCATTACTGACGCTGCCGTGGAATAGGGAGCAAGACCAATAGATGTAGAAAGCTCATCAGAAGCGCTTGGCTGTGCAGAAATTGAGGCAGAGCCACTATTGCCCTCAGGCGAAATATGCACGACGTGCGAGGGGTGCTGTGTGTGAGAGGCTTGAGCGCCCCGAGATTCGGTACGAGCCAAGGCGAAGGTCAGCAGCAAGCCGACGAAAGTTAATGCGCAGGCCACCATACACGCAACGCGGAAACCATTCGCAGCAGCTACGGCAGCCGAACTGCTTGCCGCAGAACGCTGAGCCGCCATAGAAAAGACGCCCATAAACAACGACGAACCGAAACAGCCAGCCAACTGGAAACTCGTGCCGACGATTGTGGTGCCATGCGGATACTGGTGGGTATCCAAGCGAGATAAGGCAAAGGACTGCGAAGGCCCAAGCACTAACGCGCATCCGGCAATAGTGGGCGCATACAGTGCAATGAGCATTGCTGAAGTCGTCGATGCGCTGCTACGCGATAAGCCAAAGACGCACGCCACGATGACGATCATCCCCAGTGGGACCATGATACGCAGCCCATGCTTATCGAAGATCTTGCCCGCCACCGGAGCAAGCAGACACGAAACCAGGCAGGCGGGCAGCAAGGTCAGGGCGGCCTTCAACGGGCTAAAACCGAGAGCAGATTGCATAAAGACCGGCAGGATCATATTCATCGAGAACACCGTCATCAGTGCAATAACAACGACGAGAAGCCCCAAGTTGAATCCAGTAATACGGAACGGCGACAGGTGCAACAGCGGGTGAGCACAGGTGCGTTGCCGCAAGATAAAGGCTGCCAAGATGATGATTCCAAGGAGGAAAATAATTCCGCCGGTCAGAGCCTGACCAGAGAACAGGATGGACGCCCCGTACATCGTTCCAATAAGTCCAAGGGAGGCCAAAACCGTGGAGATCACATCCAGCGTGGGATTGCTCAACTCAGCAATATCCGTCACGGCAACCATGCTCAGGGCAATGACCAAACAGATCATGATGGCAAAAGCTACGAACAGACCATGCCAGGAGGTGAACTCCAAAATACCGCCAGCGGCAATTGGGCCAAAAGCTGGGCCGAGGGTCGTCATCGCTGAGACGATCCCCATGTACGTGCCGAGTTTTTGTGGCGGCGCAACCGCGAGAGTGAGATTCATGCCCAGCGGCACAATCATGCCAGTGCCAGCCGCCTGAATAACCCGTCCGAGAATGAGGATCGGATAGCTCGGAGTAAAAATCCCGATCACTGAACCGGCAAGCAGTAGCCCGAGAGAGGTGAGCATGAGCCGACGGGTGGGGTATTTGCGGTACAAAAATCCGGTTAACGGCACAGCCACGGCGGCCACCAGCATGTATGCGGTCGTCACCCATTGAACCGTCGCCTCGTTGATCGAAAACTCGCGCATAATCGGAGTTAGCGCAACATTGAGGAAGGTTTCATTAAAGGTGGCCAGGAAGCTGGAGGTGGCAACGGCTGCCAGGATAAGTCCAGGATGCGCGGTGCGTGGACGGTGCTGCGTGTGCGAAGCCGCATGGGTCATATAGCGTAGTTCTCCTTGTTACAAAGAAATAACGCCGCAGGTAACTACGACGTTAACGCGCAAAAAATGCGCGCGTGGCACAACGTAGCATTTTTGTTTTGCGCTTCGTAAGTCAGCTATATGCCCTAAAGAAAAGCAGTTTTTCCGCTAAAAGACGCGGAATTTTCGGGATGAGGGCAAGGTAGAAAATGTGTTCTTCTTCATTTTCTATGGGGGTTGGGAGTTCGGAGTTCGGAGTTCTTTGAGGCGCCGGGAATTGCTCGTAGGCGAGAGCTATTTTGAACGACGGCAAACTACTCGTGCCGCCAGCGAACATCGCGATATTTGTAGTAATTTGCAAATAATGCAAGGTGACTTTCAAACCGAGAACTGCATATCGTCAAGTACAGCGGTTCTTCACGCGAAATGCTGACTATTCTCTAATTATTCCAGTAGCACCCGCATTTACCAGCGAACATCGCGATCAAATCCCGCTAAGGCCGCCAAAGAATCTGGATTGTGGATAAGCTCGTGAGCAGTCTCCGGGCTGACGGTAAAATCACGAACTCCCCGCGCCGCTAAATCCCCAACAATATCGGCATTACGCAAACTAGCTGCTAACACACGTGTACTACTGCCACTTAAAATATCTGCCATCTTGCCGATCGTTACAACAGGGTCACGCCCCATATCGCTGAGCCGCCCGGCATACGGCGCAATTCCCCAGCAGCCAAGTTCACAGGCAATAACTGCCTGCGCCGGATGATAGACCGCCGTCAGAAGAATAGGAGCGGGAAACTCCTCAGCAGTTAACGCCGCGATTGTCTCATAGCCAATCGGCGCAGCCGGAATTTTAACAATGACGTTCGAGCCTAGCTGTGCAATATTGCGGGCATGCTGGCTCATCTCCAAGGCGCTACTCCCAACAGCTTGGAACATGATGATCTCTATATGCAGCTCATTCAACGCGGCATAGAGATCAGGGATTTCCCGCAGGTTGCGCCCCGCCCGAGCAAAGATGGTCGGATTCGTCGTCACACCGCGAAAAATCCCGCTCCGTTGTAAAGCAGTAATGGCCGCTATATCGGCGCTATCAATGAACAACATGGCTCACTCCAATCCCTGCAGCATTGCAACAACACGGGGGTACTGGCGCCCGACGACAACGCAGTGAACCCCAGCCTGCTCTAGAGAACGTAACTGTGCCAGACCGATTCCACCATCAACACAGATCTCTTTCCCGTGGCATAACCCCTGCTGGCGCGCTCGCTCAATCTGCTGATACACCGCCGGGCAGAAGCGTTCGCCAGCCACTCCGGGCACGACGGACATGAACAACAGTTTATCTGCCGCCTCGCAGTAGCTCGCCACGATAGCGAGATTCTCCGTGTCGAGAAGATCCGTCAGTTGCACAGCAATTCCCCACCGCGCATGCTCAAGCTCGGGAAGCGAGGCATGTGCCAGCAAATGCGGATGAACAATAATGCGGTCAACTCCCATATCGTCTAACTGGCAGGCGATACGGGCACTCTCATGGGTCATGACGTGGACTTCAAGAAAACCGGCAAACTGATTACGGATTTGCCGAACCTCAGTGATTGGCCAAGAACGCGCCGGAACGGCATGCCCATCCATAAGATCCAGATGGAGATGGCTGACCCCCAGTGCGGCATATTCCGCCAGAACCTCCCCCAGCGGGTCAGCTATACGGGCATAAAGCGAAGGCCAAATCTCCAGCTTCGCGTCTCCCTCTGGCTCCGGCTCGTCATCTCTGCGTGCCTCGTCGGTTATGCGTACGCCGATAGCCCCCGCCAGCTCGCCACCGTCTGCTGGTTTCTCACAGAAATCTGACATAGCAACAGCCGGTATGCGATGAGCCACCGGCATTGAAGAAACCCGTGGCTGAAACTGAGACGGCTGCGCATTAACCGGCATGGGATTAACCGGCATGGGATTAACCGGCATGGGATTAACCGGCATGGGATTAACCGGCATGGGAAGCACCCTCGGAACAAAAAGCGGCCGATAGCTCACAGGCGTGAAGATATGAAGAAAAGGCCTCAGGCCAGGGGAGCGCTCGCGGGTGAGTTCGCGTTTTCTCCTCAGGGGCATACTGACGGCACATCTGCGTCATGGATGTGCCATGCAGTACCGCCATAGCTTGCAGCGCCGCACCGCGCGCAGTTGCTTCGGGCACGTCAACGCTCGCAACCGTGCGTTGCAGATGATCGGCAAGGAGCTGGCGATAAGCAGCAGATCGGGCACCACCACCGACGGCCAATACGCGCCCATCCGTGGCAATACCGTGATTATTCATATTTCGTACCCCGCGCAATAGCCCAAAAATAACTCCCTCGAAAGCGGAACACGCCAGCTCGGCGCGGCCGGTATCGGAGGAAATTCCGGCTAATAAACCGCGTGCATTCGGGTATTGCGGAGAGCGTTCACCGCCAAAATATGCAGCCATCACCGGGCGTGGAGCGCTAATATCAGCCGCCAGTGCATATTGGCCAAGCTCGTCAACATCAACACCAAACAGTTGCGCTATATGGTCAGTAATAAGGGTGCAATTTAAGGTGCAGACGAGCGGTTGCCAGGTACCAGTTACGCTTGCAACACCATCTATCATGCCGGAGGGGTCAATAATCGGAGTATCGCTGATCGTAAAGACGACACCTGAGGTCCCTAAACTAAAGCACAGATCTCCAGGGGTTAAGCCGATTCCGGCGGCAGCTAAATGTTGATCTCCGCCGCCGGGAGCGAGGCGAACCCCGCGGCTCAAACCCAGCTCAGCGGCGGCATCGTCACTGACCGTCACGGAAATATTCTCGACAGAACGTATCTCAGGTAAAGTAACACGCTCAGCGATTTGCTTGGCCCACTGATCGGCTATTTCCTCAGTATTGTGGCTGGCCAGATGGTTTTCATCTGGTGGCAGGCAGGTGCGCACATCTTCGCGTTCAAGGTTGATACGTAATCCGGCACGCAAACACTGCGCGATGACCTCGCGGCGATATTCGTTGGCCCGTGAATCGAAATAGCCAGTGCCTGATGCTTCGGAACGATCAGTAAAAAATTCTCCGCTGAGTCGGAAGTTCAGATAATCATGGGGCAGTAATATACGGGCAAGACGGTGGCAGGTATCGGGCTCATGAGCTGCTAAATAGGCGAGTTTGGCGACAGTAAATGCGGCCGTGGGGACGCTCCCGCAGATATTCGCCCAATAATCCGAGCCATATTCGCGAACAAGCTGTTGAATATATGGAGCGCCGGTCGTATCGTTCCAGAGCTTTGCCGGGCGAATAACCTCCTCGTGCGAATCGAGCGCGACAAGCCCGTGGCATTGCCCGCCCACCGCGATAGCGCTGATAGCGCGGGTATCAATACCATCAGCGCGCAGCCTGCTCAAACATTGGCTCAGGGCTGCCCACCACGAATGGGGATCTTGTTCTGAGCAAGGCGGAACGGCCCGTGCCAAGGGGATACGCGCCGATCCGACCACAGTAAAATCCTCGCTGCGTCGGGCTTCCACCGTAACCGATTGGGTGGAAGCATCCACCCCCAGCACCAGCGAACCTGGATTGCTCATGATTTAGCTCAGCTCCTTGCGTAGCTCATCGGCCCGTTTTCCCACCCCGCCAGCCGGATGCATATCAATAGAATCGCAGATATTCCACCCGCGTTCGGCCATGACCGCCCGCGCCACGCAATCTCCCCACAGGCTCGCAGTCAACGTCGATCCCATCCCAAGAACATTGCCCGGATCTGCCTGATCGGCAGTGTGAAGAGTGACGACAATATCGGCAACCTGCCCGAGGGAGGAATGAGTATTTTCAGTTACAGCCACAACCGTCACCCCCTTATGTTGCGCAGCCTGGCACAGTCGGACGAGTTCATCAGATTCCCCGCTCTTAGAAAACATGATGAGTAAATCCGTGGCTTGTAAGGCCCCCATCGTGCCATGCAGGGCGTCCATAGAGTGCATAAATAAGGCAGGTGAGCCGGATACGGATAACAGATGGGCCATGCGTCGGGCCACAAAAGATGAAGTGCCGGCGCCTGTGATAATAACTTTTCCGGCTAGGGCGATAATCCGACGGGCGATAGCAACAGTCGTATCGGTTAGCTGGTTAGCGACATCGCATAGAGATGCTGCTTCAATACGGGCAGCTTGCTGGGCAATCGCTAATAGTTCGTGGTCTTCCATAAGGATCGCGACCTTTCTTAATGGGTGGATGAGGCCAAGGGTGTGGGGGTTTCCGTCCACGACAACTCTCGGAGCGTGGCCTGCGTCATCGTGGAGGTGGGAACTGGGCCGTGAATGACTTTTCCACCAGCAAAGACGCAGACGGAATCGGATACCTCTAAGATCTCTTCTTCTTCGCTGGAGACGACAACGACGGCGAGCCCTTCTTGGTGGGCGAGTCGGCGCAAGAGGTGGTATATCTCGCCTTTGACGCCAATATCGACGCCTTTGGTGGGTTCGTCAAGCAATAAAATTCGAGGATTTTGCATGAGGGCGCGAGCCAGCAGCACTTTTTGCTGGTTGCCACCTGATAGGGAAACGATGGGCTGACGGGCATCGCCGCGTAATCCGAGTTCATTCAAGCGCTGCGAGGTGGCGTTACGCATTCGGCGGGTGTGTAGATAGAAATTAGTGGTGAACTGATTGAGCACAGGAAGTGCCGTGTTCTGGTAGGAATTCATTTGCGGCACAACACCGTCGTATTTTCGTTCTTCGGTGACGAAAGCTATGCCGTAGCGCATTGCATGCCGCGGGGTGCGTGGGCGGTAAGGCTGCCCAAAGACGCGGAATTCTCCGCCAGTGATTTTATCCAGACCAGCGATTGCCCGTAGGGTTTCTGAACGCCCCGAGCCGGAAAGCCCGTAGATGCCCAGGATTTCTCCGGCGCGAATATCTAGGTCAACTCCGTTCAGTGCTGGCGAAGTCACATGAGAAATCGCCATGGCTTGTTCTAAGGTGTCGCGCTGTGTGGGTGTGATCGTCCTGAGGTGTGTGCCGCTGCGAGATTGGGCATTTTCGCTGCCAGGTTCGGCGCTGCCGGCATGGGATGTAGCTATCGTGGTGTGGGATGTTGCTGCTTTGGTTTGAGATTCTGCCCCACTGCCATCACCGCCGGGTGCGCTCGCATTAGCGCGGGATTCGGCTTCACTAAGCGGATCTGTGGCATGATGGTCGGCCTGGGCATAAGCATGCCCGGCAATGGCGGCAACGACTTGGCGGCGATCAACGGTGGCTGCTGGGGCATCAATGACGACTTGCCCGTTCGTCAGGGCAACGATACGGTCAGCTACCCCGTATAACTCATCAAGTTTGTGGTTGACGATGAGAACCCCAATATTCTTATCGGTGGCCAGGTTTCGCACGTAGGAAAGTAAGTGGCTGACCTGCTCACCTTCTAGGGAGGTGGTTGGTTCATCCAGCAGCAGGTAGCGAGTTTGGCGTGAGGCAGCTATCGCGATTTCTAAGAGCTGGCGGGTCGCCATCGGGTAACTGGAGACTTTCCGGTCAACGTCAAGATCTAAGCCGAATTCTTGGATAATATCGCGTGCTTGTGCGCTCATGCGCCGCTTATCCAGGCCGCGTAGGGAGCTAATTTCTCGACCAAGAAAGACGTTTTGCGTCACGCTGAGATTACCCAGTAGGGAAAGCTCTTGATAGACGGTGGACACTCCGTGGTGGAGGGCGTGGGCTGGGCTAGTGAAAGTGACCTCTTTGCCGTCAACGATCAAATGTCCCCCAGAGTGTTTGTGAGCGCCGGAGAAGATCTTGAGCAAGGTGGATTTTCCAGCGCCGTTGTGCCCAACTAATCCAAGGATCTCCCCGGGAGCTAGCGAGAGGCTCACCCCCATGAGAACGCGCACTCCGGAGTAATCTTTCGTGATGTCGATGGCTCTCAGTCCACGGGTGCTCATGGGGGTCACCTTTCTGTTATCTCTTGCGGTGTATCGGGTTCCGTAATGGGTATCTGGCATGTGGTGGCACGATCGAGGCTGTTGAAGGAGTGTTCCTCGCAGTGCCACCAACGAGCCGAGATATGTTGCCGTTGCTCTGCAGGGTTGCGGCTTTCGCTTTGCTGCGGGACTTTAGCCCTGCAGGGCGCGGGCGGGTAGGAGAAATGACGGGTAGGCGGCGATCAGCCTACTTCGCCGGGAGCAGGGGTCTGCCCCTTGACGTATGCCTTCAGCGGGCGCAGAATCTCAGATTCGATCTTTTCGCCGTTAACAAATTTGCGGATCTGTTCGACGACGCGCATGCCGTAATCTTTAGGTTCTTGGGCTACGCAGCCGGGGTAGGTAGCCGTCAGCGGTAGTTCGGGGGCGCAGAAACCGTAAACTTTCACGTCGCGGCCGGAGGCTTGGACTGCTTCCAGTGCGCCTTGGGCTGCCGGGCCAGTGGAGGCGAAGATGGCGTTCATATCGGGGTTGCCCTGCAACATTTCCGAGGTGACGTTGAGGGAGTCGGTGACTTTGACGTTGCCGTCTACCTTGGCGACGATTTTTGCATTCGGATCGCTGGCGATTTTCTCAGAGAATCCTTCGTCGCGAATCACGACGGGCACTTCGTCTGGTTCGGTGACGAAACCGATATTGAGTTTTGCGTCTTTGCCAAAATCTGTGAGGATCTGTTCGGCAACTTGCTCTCCGCCGGCGCGGTTATCGGCCCCGAGGTACTGCATAATGCTGCCGCCCTGAGCTTGGAGGGCTTTGGAATCGACGAGAACGTTGACCGTAAAGACGGGAACTCCAGCGTCGTTGGCGGCTTTGACGATAGCTGCTGCGGGCTCAGATTTCACCGGATTGAGTGCCAGTGCGCAGGGTTTCTTTTGCAGGAGGGCTTCAGCCTGGGCGAGCTGCTGGGCATCATCGTCACCAGCGATTTGCACTTCAGCTTTGAAACCGTGGGTGGTGGCGGCTTCTTCGAAGCCTTCTTTCATTGCGACGTAGTACGGGTTCGTCTGATTGGGCAGTAGGACGGCGAGTAGGGCGCCATCTGCTTTGCACTGTTCGGGGACGCTGACCTCGCTGCTGGCTGCGCCGGTTTGTTCTTTATTGTTGCCGGTGCCGGTATCGACAGCGCCGCAGGCGGCGAGGCTGGCGAGGGCGAGGGCAGATGCGGATGCGGCGAATATGGTTTTGCGCATGTTTTCTCTCCTTGTAGGTGATGGTTCCGGTGCGGGGGCACTCGGATGAGTCGCTATGTTGGTCGTATGAGGATTGGGTTGTGAGGAGGGGTGGTATCTGTTTTGGTAGTGCGGGATTATTTCCGTGATCGTTTCGCACTGGCTGGGAGAATGGTCGTTTCCCTTTGCCTTAGCTGCGGTTCGCCCTATCTCGTGCTATCTGAGCGTTTGTGGCGGTTCCGTAGTGCTTGGCATGGAAGCGTATGTGCCGATCTGGCCTAGTAGGCGTTATGTGCCGGGCGTTGGGGGTTGTGCCGGCGGGGTTTGTGTTGTGGAGTGGGTTTCGCGAGGCGTTGGTGTGCGCTGCGTTGTGGGTTGAAGCTGCGCCGAGTCGCCTGAGCGTTGTTGGGTTGATTCGGCAGCTTGTGAAACGAGAGCGAGTGACCGACTGCCGCTTGCTGACTGAGTGGATGAGTGGGAGGTAACTCCCGTGGATGGGGTGGTATCGGGTGCGGGGATTTCGGCGGAGGTGTTTTGCCCTCGTTTGCGTCGGGCGGTCAAAGCGGATTTGTTAGTGTCGATAGCTACTCCGAGGAGGATGATGACGCCGATGACGAGGGGCTGCCAGTAGGAATCGACCCCGATAACGTTCATGCCGTTGGAGACTTCTGCGATGAGTAGTGATCCGAGGAAAGCGCCCAGCACCGTGCCGATGCCACCGAATAGGGAGACGCCGCCTACAACAGCAGATGCGATGGAGTAGAACTGCTCTGTTCCAGATCCTGCGGTGGGGTAGCCGACCATGAGCCGAGAAGCGGTGATAATGCCGCCGAATGAGGCGCATACGCCGGAGATGACGTAGACCAAAACAGTGGTTCGGGCGATGTTGATGCCGGCGAGGCGGGCGGTTTCTTTATTGCCACCGACGGCATAGATCCGAACACCAGTAGCTGTTCGTGTTAGGAGCAGGCTGATGGCAATGGCGGCAACAATAACCATGATGATGGGGATGGGAATGTGAAAGAGGGAGCCTCTGCCAAAGAAAGCAAACATGGGGTCTTCGACGGTGATGGATTTTGCGTTCGTCAAAATTTTCGGGATGGACGCAGAAATGCCGAAGGTGGCAAAGGTGACGATGAAGGGTGGCATTTTGCCGTAGTGAACGGCAAGGCCGTTAAATAGCCCGACGACGATTCCGGTTGTTATGGCAAGGGCAGCTCCGGCCCACCAGGGGAGTCCGGCTTTCATGGCGAGGGCGGCGATCATTCCGGTGAGGGCGATATTGGAGCCGACAGATAGGTCAATTCCGCCGGTTAGCAGGACGCAGGTTTGCCCGAGTGCGAGGAATGTTACCACGCTGCCGTTGAGGAGGAGGACGCTCAGGTTTCCCGGGGTGCGAAATTGTGGGGACAGCAGACCCATGATGATTGCCACCAGGATAACAACACCGAAAACGCCTAGTTCTTGAGGTACTCGTCGGCGAGCCTTCATTTCGACTCCTTCGTTATGACGTGCAGCTTCATTGCTGTGGATTATCTAGAGCATAAGCTCGCTCACATCTAATGTCAACAATTGAGCAAATATATTACGCTCATTTGAGCGCTGTAGAATAGAAGATGCTACGTATAGTAAGTAGTTCCGCGCGTATCTTGTGGTCGAGGTGTGAGTTATGGAAGCAGATGATTCCCTAACGGAAGTGGCATTAATGGTTCAAGCCGCCCGTTCGTTTTATCTTCATGGGCAGAGCAAAATTGCCATTGCTGAGCATATGGGGATTTCTCGATTTAAGGTTGCACGGTTATTAGAGGCGGCGCGCGAACGCGGAATTGTTCGCTTTGAAGTCGTTGATCCGACGGTGCAAGCTGAAGATCTGCATCGCTATCTAGCGCAAAACCTACAGGTGGAAAAGGTTATCCTGGTTCCCGATCCCGCAGGGCCAGATGAGCTGCGCGAAGAACTGGGGCGAGCCGCTGCCGGATTTCTCGGGGCATACGTGCGTGGTGGAATGAGTATTGGGGTGTCCTGGGGGCGCACCCTGGCATGTATCGGGCGTTACCTCCCACTACTTCCCCCCATTAATTTGGTGCAACTGACGGGCATGTTGGAAGCAGATGCTCAGCAGTCGCCCTTGCGTATCATCGCGTCCATTGCGGATAACCGCCCGTATCGCACTTTCGCCTTAGCTGCGCCGATGTTTGCCTCCAGTGCTCAACTGGCAGAGCGTTTGCGCAGAGAGCCCAGTACAGTGCAGGTAATGGAGCGTTATGACAGTCTCGATGTTGCCCTGCTGTCGGTTGGTTCGTGGACGGAGCGTATCACGCAGCTTGATAAAGTGCTGCCAGCAGCCGATGTGGCAGAACTAGATCGGGCCCAAGTCGTGGCGGATTGTGCTGGATTGTTTTTCGCCTCCGATGGGACGGCGGTTAAGACGGCATTAGGGCGTCGGCGCATTTCCGTCAGT
Organism: Trueperella sp. LYQ141; assembly: GCF_046599555.1. Classification (NCBI taxonomy): domain Bacteria; kingdom Bacillati; phylum Actinomycetota; class Actinomycetes; order Actinomycetales; family Actinomycetaceae; genus Trueperella; species Trueperella sp. LYQ141. Next base: position 310,524 of record NZ_JBKIWQ010000001.1, read on the forward strand.
GTTGAGCAGCTACGCCATACTCGGCAGGTTGTGGCGGTCGCTGGCGGGGTGGAAAAAGCTCAGGCTATCTTGGCAATGGTTCGCTCGGGAGTGATAAATACGCTGGTGACGACCACGGCCACGGCCGCCCGCATCGTCCAACTTGATAAACTCGACAGGGCGCAAAAGAAATCACCAGAACGAGCCTAACGGCTGTTTGTGGCGGTCTGTATTGCGTTATGGGCGTGTGGTTAAGGTGGGGATGAGATAGATAATGGGCGAGGTGCTGGCGAGTTCCTGCGGCAGGGTAGCTACTCAGAAAGATAAATGCATTGCAGTGCTTTCTCCGGCAATGGCAGGGCCGGCATACGGGCTGCGTGTGCATGAGCAAGCCGTTCGTCGTTTGCAGGAAATAACTGGCTGTGAGGTTGTGGAGTTTCCGACAACCCGAATGTTGCAAGCTCCTGCTGCTCAGCGAGCGCATGACGTCAATATGGCTTTTGCCGATCCGGCGATCACGGCAATTATGACCAGCGTGGGCGGCAGCGATCAGATCACCATTTTGCCTTATCTTGATGCGCAGATTATTCAGGAAAATCCGAAACCGTTTTTCGGCTATTCGGATAACACTCATTTGCTTAACTGGCTGTGGCGCCACGGGATTCCATCAATCTATGGTGGTTCGACGCAGGTGCAGATTGGGCCTGGCCCGCAGGTGGATTCCTGGCATGAGCAGTGTTTGTGCAGTGCGCTCGCTGGTGTAGATCTGGTGTTGGAAAATCCTGGTGAGAGTGAAGATCATGGTCATGATTGGGCTGATCCGCGAGCGCTGACGGAGTATGGTGTGCGCCAGCAGGTTGGCCCGTGGCAATGGGCTGGATCCTCGCGCCAGATTCGTGCGCGCACCTGGGGTGGGTGTGTCCAGGTTTTGCAGGAGATCTTTCTGGCCGATCATGCTCCGGTGGATGCGGAGTTGGATGGGGCAATTTTGTTGCTGGAATTTTCCGATGATCTGATGGAGCCGCTTGCTTTCGGCTATTTCTTGCGGGCTTTGGGGGAACGTGGTTTGCTGGAGCGATTTTCTGGGGTGATGTTGGCGCGCGTTCCGGCAACGACCTTGGATTACCAGCCGACGCTTGCGGAGCAGGAGCGGTACCGACGGGCGATGGATGAGGTTCTTGTGGGGGCGTGCCAGCGTTATGCTCCCGATGCGGTCATTTGCCTGGGTGTGCCGTTCGGGCATACGCGCCCGCAACTTCTGCTTCCGTATGGCGGGGAGGTGACGCTCGATCCGCGGGCGCAACAGGTGTGTGCACATTACAGGCGCTAACTGTTTGGGGTGTTGAATGGTCGCGAATAGCCTGTCTTGTGTAGTGGTTAATAGCAAAATTCTTGGCGGAATGGCGGATAGCGTGCGTAGGGGTCTTATGGTGTGCGGTGCTCTACTGTGGCCTATGTGTGGTGCTGGAGCCCCTCTTGATATGCCTGAGAGAAGGCGATGAGTTCTCCGGATGGTGAAGCGGTGAATCTCATTTGCGTATTTCTTATGTGATGTGCTGGGTGTGCCGTGTGGTCGGGGCTAGTTGCTGCTGTTCATATCGGCGGCGACGCAGGTGACGTCGGGAATAAATTGTGTGCTGTTCACTATTGCGATTCATCGTTAGCATGCTAGTATACTAATATGGTTGCAAAACAGCAGTTCAATATCTATCTCGACCCAGAGCTAATTAGGCAGGTCAAACATCGCGCAGTTGATGAGGGCATATCGCTATCAGCATTAGTGACGGCCGCATTGACGCATTATCTTGCCAGTGGCGAACAAACAGTGAGCGAGGAATAGTTATGAATATCAGTGTGTGCCCCTACTACTTCACCACTCAGCCCCAGCGCATGACGGATTTTCTGCGCGCGATTGGTCTGAGCCCAGTTCGCACCAGCGGTGAAGAATACACCGTCCTGCGCGGTAAAGCTGGGTCGGTTGCCGTGCACGGCGCTAGCGGGGCAGATTTTGGGCATCCTGGCGAGGCGCATCTCGTCTTACTGGTTGATGATGCCCAGACGTATGCTCAGGAGATGTGTGCCCGTGGCGTCGAGATCGAGGTGTGGGATGAAGCCTGGGGAAAGCAGGCAGGCATTATTGATCCATCTGGTGGTGGTATATGGATCAATGAATGGTGCCATGATCTCTATGGATACACCGATCAGGAAAACGAGTCACCATCGAATGAGTCGTCATCGGTAGAGGTCATGATGGTACGCTACAGCGTTGATTTTTCCGCAGATCGGAAATTCTTTGAACAGCTCGGCTTCCATAGTGCCCCAGGAGCAGATTCGTGGTGGGAGCAGATGTCTGCTTCGGATAGTTCGGGGTGGATCGGCCTGCATCACGGTGATGCGGGGCAGCTCGTTGTCCGTGAAGAAGCTGCCAATCCTGTTGGTGGCGCAGTCCCTCTCGTTCACCTGAGCTTCCAAACAACACAACCCTTAGCGGAAGTTGCCCGTCGGCTCACTCAAGCCGGTTACCCAGCGCAGGTAGTGACGGATACGGCGGCAACCAAAGTACACGTTCATGATCCAGACGGTCACCACGTGGAGATTCACCCGGCTGAGGAAAGATAGGTCCATCAGACCATTCCGTTAGAAGAGAAAACTCGTTAGGCTGTCGCCATGAGTGACACTATTTCTCGTCCAACGAAAATTTCCATCCTCGGGGCAGGGGCAGTCGGTGCCACGCTTGCCTATGCGTGTCTTACCCGAGGATCAGCGCGCGATATCGCCCTATACGATATTAACCGAGCCAAAGTTGAAGCGGAGGCTTTGGATATTGCCCAGGGGCAGACCTTTGCCCATGTATCCAATGTGTTGGGATCGGATGATCCAGAGGTATGCCGCGGGTCCGATATTGTTATCGTGACGGCCGGAGCAAAGCAAAAACCAGGTCAGAGCCGGTTGGAGCTAGCTGGTGCGACGATCGGCATTATGGAAAAAATGTTGCCCAGTATTCTCGAAGTAGCGCCCAATGCGATCTACCTGATGGTGTCTAATCCGGTTGACGTAGTGACGTACGCATCGATGAAAATCACGGGCTTACCCCGCGAGCGCATGTTCGGATCGGGAACCGTGCTGGATACCTCGCGGTATCGACTCCTGATTGCCCAAGAACTAGGTGTTGCCCCGCGCTCGATTCACGGTTATATCGTTGGGGAGCATGGCGATTCAGAGATTGCCTTGTGGTCCTCCACGAATATCGGTTGTGTGCCAGTTAAGGAATGGGGCGGTATTACCCAGCAGCGCTGTGAAGAGATAGCGCATGACGTGATGGCCTCGGCATATCGAATCATTGAAGGCAAAGGTGCGACGAACTACGCGATCGGTCTATCGGGGGCGCGTATCGTGGAGGCAATCCTGCGTGATGAGCGCACGATCCTGCCGGTATCCTCCTATATTGACGGGATCGCTGGCATTAATGATGTGTGCCTATCGATGCCGACGGTTGTCGGGCGCTCGGGCGTTGGTCGCCTAGTTGTTCCGGCGATGACGCAAAATGAGCTAGATGGCTTGCATGCCTCCGCCCAGTCGGTACGTCAAGTCGCGGCGCAGTTCGGGTACTAACTGAGGATATTTGGGTATCCCTCTTTTCCGCCCTATGTGGTTGAGGAGGGAGAGGGGTAATAGCCTGCTTCCTAAGGGGCTTTGCCTGCGGCGTGCCATGTTGTGGTCTGGAGCGGGCAGAGGGCCAGGGTGTGGAGTGGCAAGGGTCAGACCGCTCGGTATGTGGCCTCGAGTCTAGGTTTGGCGGTGGCTGCTCTCGGCTGTGATCGCATTCCTCCTGATCGGTATCGCGTGGTAAGGCGAAAGAACGACGTTCGCGGCACGATGTATGCTACATGAGCAATGCCCAGGGTGCCGCTACCAAAAGCGAATAACTGAATAACTGCTACGGCTCGCCAGTACGGATAATTTTCGCCGTGCTGGCGAGCCGTATGGTGTGGACGGCTAGGTGGGCGTCATGCATTGGGAGGACTGGCATACGCCCACCTAGCCCCGATTAGGGATACCTCAGGAGCGTGCCGGTTGCGCACCAATCTGAGATACCAACGAGCGGCGATCTTCTGGGGCAGCACCAGGGAACGCCAGAGCTGGATCATAAGGCATTGGTTTAAGCCCAGTGCGTCGGTATGCGCCAAACAAGGTGACGACAATGCTGACGAGCATCCACACGAGCAAGACGCTTACCACGCCCGTCAGCGAAACAGAGCCGCCAGCAACCAAGGTGCGCACTCCTCGGACGGTATAAGGCATGGGCAAAATGGCATTGCATACTTGCAGGAACTTCGGCAAGGTTTCGGAAGCGAATGTGCCTGCGGCAGCGCCGAGCTGCAAACACATCAGCACAAGGGAGAAGAAGCGTCCACGGAAGCCAAAGACCGCCAGGCAGGCCTGATTCATCGCCACATACGTCAGGGATGACAGGATGCTGATGAGAAGCAGGCCCATAATATCGGCCGCATGCAGATCGAGGAGCAACTCAAGGGCGAGAACGACGATAGCTGCCTGAGCGATACCGAAAAGGCATGCAGTGCTGGCTGAACGCGCTGCCGACTTCCAAAATGGCTCATGGCCAGAGCGGCGTAAATCTAAGGCAGGAATGACGAAGAAGATACCGATAGCCCCGACGTACAGTGACAGCGACATGAAGAAAGTGGAAAAGCCAATGCCGTTCGTTGATACCGGATTGAGGCGAGTGGCTTGCACGTCAATGGGTTGTGCGGCAATCTCGGCAGTATGGGCGGCTTGGGTGGTGCCCAAAACCGGAATCTTATTCGCTCCTTCGGTGAGCTTATGTTGCAATTCTTGAGATCCGGCCTGCACCTGTGTGGAGCCCTCATGCAGGACCTTCGCTCCGTCGGTTAACTGGCTCGTGCCCTGCGCTAATTGTTGTGCGCCAGAATGGGCAGTAGCTAATCCAGAATCGAGCTGTTGCGCACCGGCGGCCAGACGCTGGCTGCCGGATTCGGCAGTAGTTGATCCGGCAGCCAGCGCCGCTGCGCCACTATGAATCTGATTAGCGCCGGAGATCAAAGCAGGGGAGTTATTGTTGAGGGTCAGAGCGCCGAATCGCAACTGTTGAATTCCGGGAACGATCTGCCCTGATAGGGCGCTAGCTAGCTGATCGGCACCAGCTCCAGCGGTATCAATGCCTTGGTGGAGGGTATTTGCCCCGCTGGCGAGGGCGCTGGTGGCGTCCTTCAATGTTGTTGGATGGGCAAGACCATCGGCAGAGGGCTGCGTGCTCGTTACGATGCGCTGCACCCCGTCAAAGATAGTGGGATGAGCAGGGTCGTTTCCGGCGGTCAATGCGGAAGCAAGCTGCTGAGAGCCGGTGGCTAGTTGTGTTCCTCCAGCGGAAATCTGATTGGCCGCATCTGAGGCGGCACTAACTCCAGCAGACATCGTATCGATAGCGCGGGAGAGGTCAGCTATGCTCATACCTTTCACCGCTAGTTTGGTGCTGATTCCGATACAGACCGGATCAATCTTGCCAATGCCACTACAGGCTTGATTGAGCCCATCCGTCAGTTCTTTCAAAGACGCCAGCCCGCCGTGCAGGGATTGAGCGTCTGTGGCGCCGAGCTTATTAGCAAGTTCTTGTGCGCCAGCGCTGAGAGTGGTAGCGCCGCTGTGCAGGTCATGTGCGCCTTGACTGGCTTGGGTGACGCCAGTCAGGAGCTGCTGTGCTCCGGTGTTGAGCTGCGTGAGGCCGTTATCGGCTGCGGTCGCACCAGTTGCTAGCGCGCTAGCTCCGTCCTTCAATGTGCTAGCCCCGCCAGTTCCTGGGTGGAATTGGGCGACTAGTTGGGTGAATCCGGTGAGGAAAGACGGACGGGTTGTGCCGTCGGGGTTGGTGGAATCGACGGTTAATCCGGTGTTAACGGCATCGAGGCCGGCGGCAAGTTGTGCGGTGCCAGCAGTGTATTGCGTAATGCCCGTATCCAAACCGGCAGCACCTGTGGAAAGTCGGCGAGCGCCGTCGGCGATTTGCCCGACGCCTAATACCAACGTATCAGCACCGGAAGATAGCGCGGCGGAGCCATTTTTAAGTTCTCCGGTGCCGCTGGCCAAGGATTGTGCGCCGGTGTTGAGTTTGGTGGCGCCGGTATCGAGATCGTTTGCTCCAGCGGCAAGTTTCCCGCTACCTTCGGCTAGGGCTCCGGCGCCGGCAGCGGCCTGAGAGAATCCGTCGTGCAGTGGTCCCATAGATAGGAGGAGGGAGTCGATATATTTGCTTGCGCCTTGCGAGGCGGCGGCTTCTTGGAGCTTGAGGGCGACGGAGGAGGCCATTGTGCCGGTCAGGTAATTGACTCCATCGTCGGTATAAAGGTGAATCGTTGAGCTGACCTGTTGGGTTTGGGTTGGGTCAGACATTGCTGCCAGATGTGCTGAGAGATCTTCGGGGATGAGGAGCATGGCTTGATATGTGCCAGCTTTCAGCCCGGCTCGGGCGGATTCCTCGTCGGTGATATGCCAATCGAAACCTGCTTGGGTTTCGTCGGAGGTTAAGCGTTTGACGAGTTCGTCTCCGGTGGCGAAGGTGTGTGTTGTGCCGTCAGCAGAGCTGGATTGGGCCTCGTGATCGAGATTGACGATTGCCGCGGGGATGCGATCCATTCGGTCAAGGGGCGCCTCGTATGCCCAGGTGAGGATACCGGCGTACATAAAGGGGACGAGCGCAAGAGCGATCACAATGACGATGTTGGCAATTTTGTTACCAGCAAAACGAACCATGGCGCACCTTCTTCTGTCGGTATCGGCAAGGATATGAGAGTATCGACGATACGTAATGATACACCCCTGTATCAAGTGTGTTCGTGTTACAGTTGACACAACGGCGTGGAAGGAGCGCACAGTGGGGAAAATTGCGGAGGCCCGAGCCAAACGGCTGGCGACACCTCCCACGGCGCGTCGGCAAGATACCGCCGAAAAATTGCGCGAAACAGCAGCCCAAATGATCGCGGAAGAAGGAATGGCGCAAATCAGCGTTCAGCGAATCTGCCGGCGAGCCGGATTCACCCGTGGCGCGTTCTACTCCTCCTACCGCGATCTCGACCATATCCTGCAGGCCATCGTCGATAACCGGCTTGCCCAACTCGAAAATATCCTGTCTCGGGCAGAACAAGAAGTAGTCTTTCACTCGCCGCCGCACAATCAAGACGAAGCAGAGGCGCGCCTCATGGAAGCGGCCGAAAGAATTAGTTGTGCGCTACCATTAACCCGCGATTTTTACCTCCTGCAAGAAGAACTAAATCTGTACGGAGCACGGCACGAGATAATCGGCAAACTGATGTCCTCATACGAAGAGCGGCTAGCCCAGCACATCGCGCAGGTCGTCGATCACTCCTTGATGGACAGCGGATACCGGCTCAATATGCCCTCGCACATGTTGGGCCACTATGTATTAGCCTTTGCGGAGCGGCTCTACCGTCGGTTACTCCTCCAACATCATCACGATCAATCCGTGACGCGAGCCTCTATTGCGGTGGCGGTTCGCGGCTCTATCCCGATGTTTTTGAAGATGATCTCGGTTTATGACGGCCCAGTTGCACCCGCTGTGGAAAAATCCGTTTAGCTCGCTTAGCCAATCCGCGTAGTCATTCACTGTGCTCGCCTGGTCGGGCTATCTCGCTATCGTAGGGCAAGCTCTGGCTATGTTGCCGGTGGTGAAGCTGTGTAATAGGCATGGATTAACGCTATTGGAGTAATTCTTGCCTACAGAATATGGCTACAGATATTACGAAAGTTCTGAATTCCTTGGTAGATAGGGTATTTGAGCTAGGTAATGACGGGGGGGGGTAAGCGAGATGGTATATGTCGAATGGCGTGTTGTATCTGAGAGTAGGTGAAGCTGGTTATCGCCGGAAGCCAAGATCGTGCGGTGAAATTATCGACGTTTCCCGAAGCAGATCGTTGCTACTGGGTGTGAGTTTGGGCTGACGTAAAGCGGGCAAAAGCCGACGTGCTGTGTCGTAAATTCGGGCAAACAGGTGAACTACTGCAGGGGCACGCGGTGTGTGGCTACTGAACGGCGGTAACGGTCATCGCTAGGAAAAATTGAATAGTGCATGCTTAATAAAAACGGTGGTGGAGAGTTTCCTCTCCACCACCGAGCCAGATAGGGCGAACCGCGTGATGAAATCCCTATCTGTGGCTATATCCGCCTCCAGCAATGCGGGTATTGCTAAGAGCATGCCCTCGGATACTGAGCGTAATACCGGCTATGCATAGCGCGGCAGCGGCAGAAGCGATAGCAAAGAGTGATGCTCCGGTGTGTGGCAGGGTTGCGCCACTGACTTCTGGTGTGGCGTTACTGTGCGCCGGGAGGGTGTTGATAATGTGCGGTGTGCCAGGTGTAATCGTGTTTGGCACTCCACTGGGATGTGGCGTCGGGGATGGAGTTTCCCCAGGAGTCGGTGCAGGCTGTGGCGTCGGTACTGGAGAAATTGGTGTTGGATTAGGCGGTTGCGGTAATCCTGAAACGGAAAATGGTATGCGAACTGTCCCAGCAAACGATGCGTTGTCCATGCGTAAACCCGCTCGGTAAACGTTCATGAATATGGGTGCTGGATCTTCTCCAAGGTAGAAAGGCTGGTTTTCCAAGTTTAATGCGAGTTCAGCGGTGCTTGAATCATTGGCAGCGGCAGCGACTTTGCTGGTGACATCGCCGCGGATGACGCCGAGGAGCATATGTGAATCGCGATAAGAGCTGGTGCTGGCGAGCTTGCCATAGATTCGGATATCTTTCTCGAAACCTTGTGTGTAGTCGTTCGGATTGAGCGGGCGCAGATGGGCTTCGATGTCGCCTAGGGCAATATCAAGTAAACCGCCATAGGCATTCCATGAAGCGTTCCCGCGGAATCTCAAGACGATAGTGCCATTATCCAAGCGTTGTGCGGAGGTGTTATTTGCTGCTGGCCATATGTAATTCTTATTGCTGAATTCTAGGCCGTCAGCGAGTGTGCCACGCCCAATGTAGCTTTGCCAAGATCGCTTGATACCCCAAATGAACTGCCCATCATGGGCGGCTGGCGCAGGTGAATCTTGCCATGCGGCGTTTTCTTCCTCGACGCTTGGTACAACGTCATCATGGGGTACCTCAGGTCGGTAGATTGGCGTTGTTTGAATGAAGATAGGCCAACGTTTCGTCCAATCGGGGCGGGGTTCGTCATATATTGCATGGAATGTTTTAGCGCGTTGGTCATCATCGGGAGAGAGCCAGTCGAAGTTGATTCGGAAGTTTAATGGGGCAACATCGTCGGAAGTACCGAGATATGGCAACTCCAGGCGGGCATTATCATCCAGGCGAACAGTGGCGTTGGAAGCGTGTATGGTGAATTGCCCCCAATCGGTGTATATCGGGGCATAGAACGTGCCAAAATGTATTTCTTCGGCTGCTCCTGCGTCGCGCGATACCGTCATATAGATTTCGCCGCGGTCATGTCGGGAAATTTCTAGGCGGATTCCTGACATGCTAAAGATAGGTGATTTTTTGTCGGCTTCTGCCCCGTTCTTGTATAACGTCAGTTTCCCGGGGTACGTCACTTTTAAAACGCCGTTTTCCATAACTCCGGTGGGATCCTTGAACTCGATGTAATTCGAGACGGGGGATGCTCCGGAATCGGTTTGGAAGAGGAGATTGTCCTTAGTGGCTTTTGGTAGAAAATCTTTGATGACGGACCACTGCAAGGCATTGACGTCGATACGGTCGGTGTCTTGTTGTTGTTCTCGGATGATGCCTTGGGCGTCAGGAGTGTTGGGTTGGTATGCCTCGGCGGTTAGTGTGAAAGCACTACCTGCTTCACCGCCGTAGTTTCCGCCAAAATAAGGAGCGGCATCTTGGGTGATAGTGGGGGTAATGCCGTTGAGGTGTAGCTGATTATTTTCGATGCTGACAGGGGTGGCGAGCTCGAAAGTTGCCAGGCGAAGATCAGGATTTTCGAGATATTGGGAGGGGTTGTTCATATCTCGCGAACGGGTGTGGGCGAGTATGGAGCCGTGATTACCTTCTGTCGTGATGCGCAGATTTTGTATGGTGATGTCGAGGAAATACCCACCTTGAGAATCGGAGTGTTTTTTAAAAATATATGTGCCGGGATAGGTGATAGTGCAGTTTCCTGACGTGCTGCAGTTTCCGTAACCAGTGCCCCAATATAGTTGCTTGCGGATGATGCGAGCGCCGTTGCGTGGAGTGACGCTACCGGGAGCACCACCGTGTGGGCCGGTTAAATAGCTGTACCAGCTGTCGCGAATATTCCAGGTGAAGGTTGCTTTGGTTATGGCGTAGGGCGCTTCGTTTGCGGGGGAGTCGTCGGCGGATGCTGATACTGTATATGCGCTTAATGTGAGGATTAATGCGAGGAATAGAGTCAGGGCTGCGGAGATAAAGCGCCATACCCCGGCTTTTGCGTGTCTCATTCTTTCTCCTTGTGGGTAATGAGTTGGTGTGCATATTTCCAACTTAGGCGATCCTAACTTAATGGCGGCTATCGTGGCAAGGGTTACCTAATTTTTATAGGTAAATATATTTTTCGGCTGTGACCAGGGGGTACTGTTCTCTTATAGTTATTAAGTTAGCGACAGTGCGACAGGGAATTGTCGCGAATATTTAGGTGTACTAGCGCGGGCATGTGCATAAAAATACCCCTGGCGGCCTGGGCTGCAGGGGTATTTAGATATGCGGAATTAGTTTCGCGATTTTTGCGCAGGCAAAACTCGCGACTTTGGAACGTAGGGAATAGCGCTCAGCTTCGGATCGGGCTGATGCAAGGTGCGGAACGCCGACCAAGCAATCGCCATGATAGGAATAGCGATAACCGCACCGACGAGCCCTCCGGCAAAACCACCCGCCGCCACGCCAATAGCCACAACGACCGGATGGAGGGAAACCTGATTGCCCATAATGAGCGGCTGGAAGATATGGCCTTCAATCTGCCCGATACCGGCAATACCTAAACCGACGATAGCCATCTTGATAGCGCCCCCCGAAGCTAAAGCGACGATCATGGCAATGAACATGGCAATGGGAGCGCCAACTAGGGGAATGAATGAGCCCATTACAACCAGGACGGCAAGCGGGGCAACGAGAGGGACGCCGACGAGCAATAAGAAAATGAAACACATCGTGCCGTTTAACAGCGAGATGATAACGGTTCCGCGAGCGTAGCCGGAGAAAGCAACCCAGCCGGCATACGCGCCAAGATTGATGCGCTCGCGATTGCGCTCTGGCAGGCAGTTTAAGAACCAGAGCCACATCTTCGAGCCTTGGGCAAGCAGGCAGATGGTAACGAAAATAGCGAGAGCTAAGACGGTGGCAACCACAGCAAGTTGGCTGGCGTTCGTCAGAATAGTTGTGGCAATCGTACCGGAATTATTTTGTACCCATTCAGTACTCTCCGCAACGGCATTCGATAGCGCTTGGGTGGCTTGTTCGCGGGATATGTGCCACGGCAATGGACCGTTGCTCAGGAAATTAAAGACATCGTCGGCGCCATGTTGGAATTCGGTGGCTAGATCATCCCATTCATTTGCCACGGAAAATACGACGTAGCTAACCAGCCCGCCGAATACGGCGAAACCGCCGATGATGGCTAGCGCGGTTGCCAATGGGCGCGGCATGAAACGGTCCAGGAAGTTAACGATCGGTAGGAGAACGGAGGTCAATACACAGGCAAGGAAAACACCGAGAAATACTTCCGTGATGGTGGATAACACCAGGCAGATCCCGAAAGCGACGATCGCTATTCCGATGATGGCCCAGGAGGCTAAGCCGTATTTTGCTAACCAGTGGGGGATCCCTAAAGCGCCAGGTCGTGAGGTTGGTGGAGCGACCATGCCGTCCCAAACGCCAGCCTGTTTTTTATCGGCGATTGCGTCAAGCTGCTCGTCGGTAATTGCAGTAGATAATGGGCGCTGCTGAGAGGTATGGCTGGTCTTAGGCTGCTTGGCACTCGTATGTCTGGTTGAGCGCAGACGAGCAAAGAGTCCCATAGTTGTTGATCCTTGTCGTGATCGCGTTTCGTTTGGCTCATTCTAGCCCACCAGAGTTGGGCATTAGCTGAATAAAACTTGGGAAATATAAAGAAAAGTTGAGCCTTTTCTAAGGGGTGGCAGTGATGAACAGATCGCTGCGTTTGATCCCGTCTATATTGGCTCAGCGAGGCCTCATGTGTGTTGTGGAAAACAGGTATGCGAGGCAATCCGTCGTGAGATAATAAAGACATGGCAAATCAAAATTATCTCTCTCCAAAAGATCAATGGTTACCAGCAAAAACACGCTATGAGGATGTGCCGATTGTGCGCTGTGGGCGCTCTGGCTTGATGTTGCCGAGAATTGCTCTGGGCTTGTGGCATAACTTCGGTGATGATCGTCCGTTCCAAACGCAGCGTGAATTGGTGCGTGCGGCGTTCGATCGGGGTGTGATTCACTTTGATTTGGCAAATAATTATGGTCCACCCTACGGTTCGGCAGAGGAAAACTTTGGTCGGATCATGCGCAAAGATTTGCAGGCGTATCGTCATGAGATCATTGTTTCGACGAAAGCGGGATGGGATATGTGGCCAGGGCCGATGGGCTTTGGCGGATCTCGGCACTACCTATTGACGTCCTTAGATGAATCACTGGCTCGTATGGGCTTGGAATATGTCGATATTTTCTATCATCATCGGCCGGATCCAGATGTGCCCTTGGCAGAAACGATGGGGGCGCTCCACGATGCTGTTCGTTCAGGCAAGGCGCGATATGCGGGTATTTCTTCATATTCGGCAGCCGCAACCGCACAAGCTCAGGAGATTATGCGCGAGCTTGGCACGCCATTAGTTATTCATCAGCCCTCGTATTCTATGCTCAATCGTTGGGTTGAGGATGGGGAGCCGTCGCTGCTGAATACGGCAGCAGATGAGGGGATGGGAGTGATCGCCTTTTCCCCGCTCGGGCAAGGGCTGTTAACGAATAGGTACTTGAGCGGTGTGCCCAGCGATTCGCGCCTGGGGCGGGGTAACGTCTCAAAGGATTTATTTACCGATCAGGCTCTCGATCATGTTCGTCAGCTCAATGAGTTAGCGGCTGAGCGGGGGCAGAGCCTGGCGCAAATGGCAATCGCCTGGGTGCTGCGTGAACAATCGCATGGTTCGGTAACAACTGCCCTTATTGGTGCATCGAGCGTCGAGCAGCTTCATGATTCTTTGGGAGCAGTGGAAAATCTGGAGTTTTCCGCCGAGGAGCTGCGGGCAATTGATGAGCACGCAGTGGAATCGGGGATTAATCAGTGGTGGAGCGCGACGGCCTCGCGGAAGTAGTCGATTCTCCGGTTTCGGCCTGTGATCGGCTCATTATTCAGGTAGCTAGTGAGGAGATCGCTGATCGGCGCGGGTTGCATATTGTGGTTGCGGATGATCCTACAGGTGCCTTGTGTCGGTGGGCGTATTCCTTGTGTGTTGACGGGCGGGCGCTGCGGGTGACGATCGCGTCGCGGAGTTTACCGCAAGCTCGCCAGGCGCAGCTCTATGCTCAGCACCTAGGGGTGCAATCCCATGTGGCGGTATGTGGGATAGACGCACCGATGCGCCCCGATATGGCACTCGTTGCTCAGTCAGTGGACGTGATGATTGGGCGAACGCCGAAGTCGCACGCTGAATTGCACTATCTTGCTAGCGCACTACAGATGAGCTATTCCAATCTAGGAGCGGGCGATATTGCCGATGTGCATAGGCGAGATGTAAAGGCGATCTTCGGGGCACACAACAAGCATATGGATCGTGGGCACAATGCCGCGCTGGCGCAACACTTTTCACAGGTCTATGCGAGTCGCGGGCGCGGGAAATTTCGGGCTTTGATTGCTCGGGAGCTCAAAGTGCCTGCTCGGCCCTATCGCCCGGCGCAGGCTCACACTGCGGTGGGGCAGGTGTACGGGGTTGGTGGCGTCTTTCATGGGGCGGGCGCAGATCCTGGCGGGCAACTATTGGCGCGATGTGTCTCCCAGGAACTACCCAGGCTGCTCAATCCGCCACAGAGCGATGGCGCGGTGAAACGGGCGCTGGCGTGTGTTGATTTAGGATGCGGAAACGGCACTGTCTCGCTGGCGCTTTTGCGAACCTGGCAGGATATGCGCGCCGAAGATTCCCGACTGCGCGCATTGGAGATACTCGCTACTGATATACATTCGGATGCTGTTGCTTCGGCGGAGTTGAGTTTAGCCTCCGAGATTCGTGCGGGGCATGCGCGGGTAACCTGGGATGATGCGGCGGCGAGTGAATTATCAGGCAGCGCTGACGTCGTGGCCTTAAATCCGCCGTTTCATGCCGGATCAGCATTGGATATGACCTGCGTTCAGCCCTTGCTTGCGGCCGCAGCTCGTCTCCTGCGCCCTAAGGGCGAGCTGTATATCGTGTTCAATAGTCATTTACGCTATCGGGCAATCGTTCAGCGCTATTTTGTGGATGTATCACAAATCGCGCGGGATCGCCGCTTCACAGTGTTGCGAGCAGTGCGCGATGCGGATGATGAGACTGGGAGTGAATAGATAGCGTAGCTAAGCTACCTGCACATATAAAGGGGAGCCGAGCTACTCTTACGTTGCTCCTAGACCTCCCGCCTCACAGGTAACAGGTATCTGCGCGGCTGCTGTTCGCCATAGCTGTATTGCTGCTATAGCTGGGCGGCGTAGTGCCCCACAACAACTTTGTTATACGGCGGCAGGAGATTGCTCGGATGAAGCTCGGTAAAACAAGTGGTGGTATAAAGCCCTTGCAGTTTCCGGTAGCTGCGTGTTTTGGTAGGGCGACGGAGAACTGATAGTAAAAACCACTCAACAGGTGTGCCGAAGAAAAATGTGGTCCGGCTGGTAGCCGGACCACAGTGTCATCTAGTGAGATGAGGGGTTATGCCTTGACGTAGCCGTATCCCTCGCTTTGCAGGCGCGCAATTTCAACGATTCCAGCGGGAACGACGGTGACGTAATCGGGAATGAGCTCCCGTTTGACTTGGCGTTCCTCAAGGGCGATGGAACATACTACGAATTTCACGCCCTCATTTTCTAGACCGCGAATACGCGCCATACGGTTCGGATCGGTGTCGAGCTGAGAGAAGGATCGAACAGCGGCACCATTGGCAACGACGGTTGCTTCGTAACTTGGGTTGGCTCGCACGAAATTGCGTACAGAGCGCAGTGTGAACGGCCAGCGATCATTTTCGTTGACATGGAAGACGAGCTTGTAATCCGACATGTATCTCCCCTTTGAACAATACATTCGCACGGTATAACGACCGTGATTTCCGTTACCTCCATGGTGTAGCAAAATTAGCTTTGCGTCAAGATATTTTGGTGACTTGCTTTATGCAAATGTATAGGGTGCGGCTCGGGTAAACCGAGCCGCACCCTAGATAAATACTATGAAAACTCGCCCTACGTCAGTTGGCTCAGGGCGTAGTCTAGATCCTCCAGCAGATCCCGCACATCCTCTAATCCGACCGAAATACGCACCAATCCGGCAGTGATACCAGCGTCGATAAGCTGTGCATCGGAAAGTTGGCGGTGCGTTGTCGAAGCTGGATGGAGGACGCAACTGCGCGAATCAGCGACGTGAACCTCACGTGCAATGAGCCGCAAAGAATCCATAAAACGCACGCCAGCTTCGCGCCCGCCTGCCAGATCGATACATAGCACGCCGGAATAGCCGCCCGATAGATAACGCGTAGCTATCTCGTGATATGGCGAGGACGGCAAACCAGGATAACGCACCTCTTTAATGACGTCCGTTCGACTCTCCAGGTACTGCGCAATCTGCAGAGCGTTCTCACAATGGCGCCGCATACGGACGTCCAAGGTCTCCAAACTCAAATTCAGTAAAAAGGCCGAATGAGCAGCCGGATAAGCGCCGAAATCGCGCTGCAATTGCATGCGGGTGCGGATAATATTAGGCGCTTGCGGATAATCTCGGGTGTAGACCACGCCATGATACGTCTCGTCCGGCTCAGTAAAACCAGGAAAACGCCCGTTTGCATAGTCAAAACGCCCGGAATCGACGATCATTCCGCCTACTTGTACCGCATGACCATCTAGATACTTTGACGTGGAATGGATGACGAGATCTGCCCCATAAGCGATCGGTTTACATAGAACCGGAGTTGCAAAGGTGGCATCGACGATTAGCGGCACCCCATGTGCATGTGCGACCTGGGAGAACTTCTCAATATCTAATACCGCCATAGAGGGATTGGCGATCACCTCAGCGAAAACTGCTTGCGTGCGCGGCTCGAAAGCGGCAGATATTTCCTCGGCTGAGGCATTCTGATCGACGTAAATAACGCGAATACCGAAGCGCTTGAGAGTGTGGGAAAACAGGTTAATTGATCCGCCATAGATCTGACTTGACGCAATAAAAGAATCGCCAGCAGAACACAGGTTGACAATGGCCATGAGTGTGGCTGCTTGCCCGGAACTTGTCGCCATTGCGGCGGCGCCACCTTCTAAAGCGGCAATCTTTTCTTCCACTGCCATCACGGTGGGATTGGCAAAGCGTGAATAAATCAGCGCATGGGTTGGTTCATCGAATACGGCAGCAATTGCTTCTGATGAATCGTAGTCGTAGGTGGTGGATTGGATAATCGGCAATTGGCGAGGTTCGCCGTTGCCAGGGCGGTATCCTGCATGAATTAACTCAGTGGCATCGTACATGGCACGCTCCTTAGCGACGGGGAAAAGAAAAGTATCGTCAGTTTAATGCGCGCGTCCTGGCGGTGAATGAGATGTTCACAGCGCGGAAAGATTTGCATTGACCTTCGCCTGTGGCTATATCCATGACGGGAACCACATGTGCATATGCCAGAACCGCCACGGAATCGGAATCCCCCACCACAGCGGCAGCCAGAAAATACTTAGCGCTATGACCAGTCCTAGTGTTAGGGCAATAAGGTATCGGGCGCTTCGGGATAAGGAACGCCACGTTCGCCACTGTGGATAGGGATGGTGCTGCCCGGCGCTGGTAGCTGTTGCCCTTTTGTGTCTTAATGCGCGTGAGCCTCGCGTGGGTGATGTCAAATCGGGTTGAGATAGCAGCCAGATAGTAGTCGGGGTGGGTAAAGGGGCAGTTCGGTGGCCTGTTTCGGAATATGGCGTCGGTGCAACCAGGCGGCGGGGTAAGAAGAAAATCTGCTCAATATCGCGCAAAGTGTGAGACCGAGTCGGCAGGGATTTAGTGAGAACGGCTATCGCGAAAGTTAAGGATAGAGCGACAAAAGGCAGAATAGCCACCGCGTAGAACTGGTAAATCGTGCGTTGACTGTAAAGGAACCACGGAAGATACATCGCGCCATAACCGCTAAGAATGGCCCAGGCTCGCCAATCGCGTCGGTGCAATGCCGCCCAGATAACGCAACCCAAAGCAACCAACCCTAACCACCAGATAGCTGGATTTCCGATTGACGTGATTGCGCTAACGCAATGATCCCAGTGGCAGGAGCTGGCGGATAGTTGCGTCTCGTCGCGCCAGAAAAAACTTACCGGACGCCCCTGGATTAGCCACAGCCACGGCTGGGATTGATAAGTGTGTGGCGTGGTTAGCGTGGTGTGAAACTGCCAGGTTTGGATGTGATAGTGGATAAAAGAATTGACGACGTCCGGTGCCCAGCTAATCGGAAGCGGATCAAGAAGAGGCGGTGTGTGGGTCGCACCAATGTGCGTTACGTGCTCCAGTGCAAGACGCTGACTATGCGCCCACTGGCGCCCCCATCCATGAGGATTGATAAACCACGGCAACCAGCCAAGCAGGTATGCAAGGCAGGCCGAGGGGATAAACCAGAAAAACGCTGCAACCCCTTCGCGCACTACGCTCACCGGAAGCCACAACTGATGGTGGGTTCGCCGTCGGGCCGCGCTGCCCCACACAAAAACGGTTATCCCAAATACGGCTAAGGCATAGATACCGGACCACTTTATCGCGCAAGATAACCCCAAAAATAGCCCGCTCGCCAGCAGCCACGGGCGCGGACCACCAGGCACACCCCATCTGGGCGCTGGTTGCAGGATACGTCGATGGTTTCCGTCGGGTAGCGGGATATGGTGCACAACCACCGGACCAGCGGCGACGCGCTGCGCTATCTGACGTAAATGACTCTCTCGATCTCGCAGTAGCGCCCAAAATCCGAGGAGAACGAAAAAGGCTAACAGGTTATCGAGTAGACCACAGCGTGATAAGACGATACCCATGCCGTCAAGCGCAACAAAAAGGCCAGCACAACCCGCCAGAAAGACCGCATGGAACAGCCGCAAGGCAATACGTACCACCAGCATGACCGCCAGAACGCCGCATAGGGCAGTGGCACAGCGCCAGCCGTATCCGTTGTTATCGCCGAATAGGCGCATTCCTTGGGCGATGAGCCATTTACCGAACGGAGGATGCACCCAATAGTCTGGTTCGTGGCGCAGCGCAGAGAGGTCGCCGTGGATAAAAAGATCGTTCTGGTTATCGCCCTCCCAGCGGCGTTCATAGCCGTAATGCAGGAGCGAATATGCCCCTTTGACGTAGTAGGTTTCATCAAAAACTAAAGCGTGCGGGGAGCCGAGCCGAATGAAACGGGTAAGAGCGGCAATGACGCCAATGAGCACAGTCATCAGCCAGCCATGTAGTTTCACTTGATATGGGAGAGTGACCCCACGCGGGGCAATCCCCAATCGAGCGCATAATTCATTTTCGTAACGCTCGCGTTTCCCGCTACCAAGGAGGAAAGGCTGAGTTGGCGACATGAAGCCAGTCTAATGGTTGAGTGATTTTTCGCTGCCAAAGAACGGTAGCTTGTAATGGGCAGTAGGAGGCGGGCGCTTAGCTCGTTACACTGTCAGGTAGGACGAGGGGAAGAATCTATGGGGAGACATTCGCAGCAGCCATCCGATCATGCTGAGCGCGAGGGAGAAAATCGTGCCGAGCGTAGTAGGGAAAACTATGGATGGGACTATGCGTCGGACAATATACGCAGTGGGCAAAATCGCGGGGAAAGAAGCGAGAGTCCACGTCGTGTTGCGGCGCGAGGTGATGAGGAGCCGTCAGTTGCTATGACGCATGTTGATACGCTGCAAGCTGGGGTGCGCCTCTTTGAGGAGGGGCACACTGGAGTAAGGCACGTGGTGGCGGATCAACCATCACAGCCGGATCAACTATCACAGCCGGATCAACTATCACAGCCGGATCGCGTACCTCGCTCAGCTCAACCAGTCCACTCAGATAAGCCTCGTTCGCAGTTTGACCCCTATGGGGTGGCAGATGTTGCCGATAGTATTGGCTTGCCTGAGCTAAGTGATCCGTCGGTCAGTTCCTCGGAGATCGCGAACGCTATGGCAGATAGCGAACTAGGGGCAACTAATATTCCACCCTCGCAATGTTGTGCACCAGAGGGCGAGTTACCTAGCGCCAGCGGTGATATGCATGTTGATGCGCCGCATCGCGGCAATCCCTACCCGTGCGAGCATAATGATGAGATACGTGTAGGTGAGCACGAGGGTAATGCGTTTCCAGGTGGGCAGGACGGATCATTGTGCCTCGAAGATGCAGGCTCGAACACAACATGTATGACGCAACCATCGTCTGATACGGCATCATCGTCTGATACGGCGGAATGTTCTGATGAGCTATGCGACGACGAGCGGTATCCCGATGGGATGTTCCCGATGAGCGCGCAACGATTTGAAGAACTCGTCGGGGAGGCTCTCGACGAGTTGCCGGAAGCCTTCGCCCAGCAGCTCGACAACCTCGTCTTTCTTATCGAAGATAACCCGCTACCTGAGCATACGCCCCGCGCTGCCGGAGAAGAATTGCTTGGCTTATACGACGGGCGGGCATTGACCGATGGGGATTTCTTCGGTTATGCCGAGCCGAATCGAATTTGGATTTTCCGTGAGCCGACTTTGCGGATGTGCCGATCAGAGGAAGAAGTCGCGGAGCAGGTTCGTATCACGGTGTTTCACGAGGTAGCGCACCATTTTGGTATTGACGATGAGATGTTGCATGAAACGGGGTGGGCATAGTCCTCGCCAGAGTGCGGAGGCGTCTGCGCCGGCAGAGCAGCTAGGCCTTTTGCGAGTAGGCGAGGCAAAACGGTTGAATTGTGGCTGGTCGAGACCGTTAGGGTAATTGGGTAATTGCTGGTCAAAATGGCTGAACGGTCAAACCGCGAATAGGTCGTTACGGTTGCACGAATAGATCGTTACTGCCGGTAGGAGGGGGGCATACTCCTATATAAGCCCGCGATGATTGAGAGATGGTTGCGGGCTCGGATCCCGCAGGCATTTACCAGGTAATGCCCGCTATCCTATTTAGCTGATACTGCGGGCAGGTGTCGCTCGGCTGTCACGATGGATAGGTGTTTTATGTAGCCCTCCGTCAAGGAATCTGGTCAGCATAGTGTTGGCACAGTAGGCTACTGCCATGATCGTTTTAGCTGCCACGCCCCTAGGGAATGACGATGATGCCTCGCCGCGGCTGCGCCACGAATTAGCACACGCGGATGTGATTGCTGCTGAGGATACTCGCCGGTTACTCAATCTGGCTGGGCGTTTGGAGATTCCACTATCAGCTCGGGTGCTTGCCTACCACGAACATAATGAGCGAGAAACCAGTGCTGCCTTAGTGTCGTATGCGCAAAATGGTCAGCGCGTTGTTGTGGTGACGGACGCGGGGATGCCCTCAATATCAGATCCGGGATATCGTTTGGTGGCGCTAGCTGCGCAGGTGGGAGTGCCGGTAACAGTCGTGCCTGGGCCGTCAGCAGTGTTAACTGCGCTGGCGCTATCCGGTCTGGCTTCAGATCGCTTCACCTTCGAGGGTTTTTTGCCTCGTAAAGACGGCGAGCGTGAACGGTACTTCGCCGCTATGCGATCAGAAACCCGAACGATGATCTTTTTTGATTCCCCGCGGCGAATCACTGGCAGTTTGCGTGCAATGGCTGCCGCTTTTGGCGCAGATCGGCAGGCAGCAATCTGCCGCGAGATGACGAAAACACATGAGGAGATCCGCCGCGGTTCTCTTGGAGAGCTGGCCAGCCATGCAGACGATATTCTCGGGGAAGTGACTGTGGTGGTGGCTGGAGCGGATCCAGTTCGCCTTGCCACCGAGGAACACGTTGCTGAAGTGCTTGCCTTACATCGCGCCGGGCTGCGCCTCAAGGACGCAGCAAAACACGTTGCCCATCGAGAAAAGATAGCAGCTAACGAGCTGTATCGGCTGGCATTGGCAGCTAGCGAAGATCGCACGGCGTAATCTTTGCGAAGATCCGGCCGTACACAATCACTAGCCGGCGTTCTGCCTTCGCTCGCCTCCGTTTGCGCGTTTCTTTTTGTTTCCCCGTATCCTGCTTCCGCTTTTCGTTCCTTTCCCATATCCCAGCTTTCAGCAGATGGACGCAAGCTATTGATAGTTTCGACCTTAGGCTGGTGAGACTCTTAGATCCTGAAAGCGTCAAGCGTACAGAATGTAGCGTCGGCTCCTTAGAAGCGGTAGCCGTCGGGCTTTTAGAAAAGCT
Source organism: Trueperella sp. LYQ141 (assembly GCF_046599555.1). Classification (NCBI taxonomy): domain Bacteria; kingdom Bacillati; phylum Actinomycetota; class Actinomycetes; order Actinomycetales; family Actinomycetaceae; genus Trueperella; species Trueperella sp. LYQ141. The sequence goes on from NZ_JBKIWQ010000001.1 coordinate 332,065, forward strand.
AGGCAGTAGACCTTTTGGAAAGATCTCCTAGAAGTGCTAGACGTTGAGCCCTTAGGAAAGACAGACACCGAACTTTCCAGAAAAGTAGAAAAGATAGGTAGCGCCCCCTAGAAACGCCAGACGCTGCCTCTTTAGATCCGTTAGAACTCCCGTTCAATGTCTCCGAAATCAAAATCGGCTTCATCAACGTCATCCGAGAAATCAAACTCATCGTCAACGTCAATATCAAAATCCGATAGGTCGTATGCCGATAGATCTTCGCTCAACCCAATCTGGTTAGCAATGACCTCTAGTTCGTCGTCCTCGCCATCGACAGTCAGCTCCGGATCAGATTCGTCATCGTAATCATCCATAGCGAAATCGTCGAAGTCATGCGCAGGGGGAAGTTCGTCATCTTCAAAATCTGCGGCCCCGTACTCGTCATCTTCGAGATCGTCTGGGATGCCATCGCCATCGAGATCGCCGATCTGCATATCTGACCAGTCTTCCGGATGCCAGTGCCGTGACTCGTCAGCCATCGGCTCTAAACCTGGAACGGGGATATCCTCGCCTTCGACATAAAAACCAAAAGCATCCTCAGAATCGAGCTGCTCAATACCAGCCTCATCCATCTCCTCGCGGGCAGCCTCACCAAGTTCAGGTGAAACCGGAGCAGTCAGATCGGAAAAGACACGCACCCGGAATCCCGCCCGTAAGGCATCGAGCGCGGTTTCTTTCACGCAGTGTGATTCGGCTAATCCAACAATATCCACGGCAGAAATGCTGTATTCTCGCAGAATTTGCTCTAGCGTATCACCCTCGTCGTTTGTTCCCTCAAAACCTGAGTATGCAGCAGAGTATTGCCCTTTCTTCACGGAGGCGTCCAGCGCGAGTGACGCTATTGCTTCGTGCAGCTCGGCTTCGGCAGTGTCGGCGATAGCGTGCGGCGGCCAGGAGTCAACGAAATCTGGTTCGTCACTGAAATGTTTGCCAGGATCAACGTGCCAATCCTGAGTGGTGACGATCAGGGCGTACTCATCCTCGTTATCCGTCACAAAGTCAGCAATGCGCTCGGCAACGGCATTTCCGCCGCTCACCGGCAATGAACCGCCCTCACAGAACGTCGGTTGGACATCGACAATCAAAAGAGCACGACGTGAATCAGACATGATCCCTGCCTTTCCGTAGTTCCGCGAATGTGGGGTATAACAAGTTTACGCCGCTGGCTCAGGTTTCACGCAATGGGGAGAAACGTTCTAACCTTGTATCATGGCTAAGATCCTTTCCGCAGTTGCATGGCCGTATGCAAACGGCCCGCGTCATATCGGTCACGTCGCCGGATTCGGCGTTCCCTCAGATGTTTTCTCGCGCTATATGCGTATGGCTGGTCACGAAGTGCTGATGGTATCGGGAACAGACGAACATGGCACCCCGATCCTGGTCGCTGCGGAAAAAGAGGGCTTAGATCCGCAGGAACTTGCTGATATCAACAATCGGATCATCGTTGAGGATCTGGTTAAACTCGGCTTGTCCTACGATTTATTTACCCGGACGACGACGAAGAATCACGAGCATGTAGTGCAGGAACTCTTCGTGGCGTGCCGCGATAACGGCTATATGATCGTTCAGGAAACTGCCGTCGCTATTGACCCTAAGACGGGTAATACCCTGCCGGATCGGTATATTGAGGGCACCTGCCCGTTGTGCCATTGTGCGGGAGCGCGCGGGGATCAGTGCGATACCTGTGGAAACCAGCTTGACCCGCAAGATCTTATTGAGCCAATTTCCAAAGTCTCCGGATTGCCGCCGCAATTTACCTCCACGGAGCACTATTTCCTGGATTTACCTGCGTTGGCACAGGCATTAGGGCAGTGGCTCGATGGTGTTGAAGAATCTGGTTCGTGGCGGCCAAACGTCATTGCATTCTCCCAGCATCTGTTGAAAGACATTCGTCCACGGGCGATGAGCCGCGATATTAGCTGGGGAATTCCGATCCCGGGATGGGAAGATAAGCCGAATAAGCGGCTGTACGTCTGGTTTGACGCGGTGATCGGCTATCTGTCTGCAGCTATTGAATGGGCGCGCCGCCGTGAAGCCGCAGGTGAGGGCAGTGCAGAAGATTGGAAGCTGTGGTGGACGAATCCACAGGCTCAGTCGTATTACTTCATGGGCAAGGATAATATCGTTTTCCATTCGCAAATCTGGCCGGCTGAGCTATTGGCCTATAACGGAGCTGGGGCGCGCGGCGGTCAAGCAGGTGCGCTTGGTCAGCTTAATTTGCCGACGGAAGTCGTGGCTTCTGAGTTTCTGACGATGGAAGGGCGCAAGCTCTCTACCTCGAAGAATGTTGTGATCTACGTGCGTGACGTGTTGGAACGCTACCAGCCAGACGCACTGCGGTATTTCATTTCGATCGCTGGGCCAGAAAACCAGGATGCAGACTTTACGTGGAGTGAGTTTGTCCGACGGAACAACTCGGAGTTGGTGGCCGGCTGGGGTAATTTGGTCAACCGCACAGCGGCGATGATCGCGAAGAATTTTGGCGAGATTCCTACGCCGGGCGTGCGTGAAGATATTGATGATGCCCTGCTGTCGGCTATCGAAGCTGGATTTGCGACGGTTGGCTCCTTGATTGAGGCGCATCAGCAGCGGGCGGCACTGGCGGAAATCATGCGTTTGGTGTCTGAAGCGAATACGTATGTGGCGCGCACTGAGCCGTTCAAGTTGAAAGAGCCGCACCAGCGCGAGCGTTTGGCAACGGTTTTGCACACGCTGATTCAAGCAGTGGCAGATCTCAATACGATGATGTGCGTATTCCTGCCTCATTCGTCGAACACTATTGACGCAGTGTTGGGTGGCAATGGCGATATTGCGCCTATGCCGCAGCTTGTTGAGGTGGAAGATCTGGATAATGGTCACCCGTATCCGATCATCACTGGCGATTACCGGCAGGTTCGCCCGTGGGGGCGGCAGTGGGTCGTACCCGGGGCGCCGATTGCTAAGCCGAAGCCGGCGTTCGTCAAACTTGACGAGTCAGTAGTGGCTGAAGAGCTGGCGCGCTTAGGGCTATCAGACGATACATCTGCGCCGAAGGCGTGAGGTGGCGTGCCGTTGACTACCTCGCAAAAGGATCGCAAGCGGGCCTTCCCGGATATTCCGCAGCCGCTGGCGGTCCCTATTGTGGATAACCACACGCATATCCGACGTGATCCGCCAGTTGGGCCAGATGGCGTTATGCGTCAGGCGTGCAATGAGGCGGGCATGTGGAAGCCACCGCTATTGCTGAGCAACCTCCTGGAAGCAATGGAGCGTTGCGGCGTTCGGGCAGCGATTACTTCTGGGTGTGAGTGGCCTGAGTGGGAATGGACGGTGGAGCTGGCACGTCAGTACCCACAGATTTGGGCTGCCATCGCGATTCACCCGAATGAAGCCGCAATGCACATGGGGGTGCGGGAGATTGCCCCAGATGGTTTAGAGCCGCGCGTATGTGAACATCACGCCATTGATTTAGATACTGCGCTCGCGCGGGTTGCTGAGCTGGTACGCGACGATGCGGTGTGTGCCGTCGGGGAAACGGGATTGGATTATTTCCGGACGGGTCCTGCCGGGCGGGAAGCCCAGGTGCAGGCATTTCGCGCGCATATTGAATTAGCGAAAGACGTCGATAAGCCCATGCAGATTCACGATCGCGACGCGCATGAAGATGTTGTGGATGTGCTACGTGCGGATGGTGCTCCAAGCAAAACGGTTTTTCACTGCTTTTCCGGTGATGTTGAGCTAGCTCAGATCTGTCGGGAAAATGGGTGGTACGGCTCTTTCGGTGGTAGTGCCACGTATCCTGCAAATACTGCTATTCGGCAGGCTTTTTGTGAGCTGCCTGATGAGTTGATTTTGTTGGAAACTGACGCGCCTTATCTGACTCCAGTACCGTTTCGCGGGCATCCGAATGCGCCGTGGGCAGTCGTCTATACTGCGCAGTTCTTGGCGGATTTGCGGGGGATGGATGTGGCTGATTTTTGTGCTTTGGTCGATGAGAATACGCGTTGCGTCTACGGGATATAAGTGGCGCTGTTTGCTTGCGATGTCACTGATTTAATTACTGGTAATCCGGCTTTTTATCGTTCAATGTGCGTGCTGTTTTCTTTGCTATATCCGTGAAATATTGGCGTTATATCTGGCCGGTATTGTCAGGTATCTGAAAGAGCTCAGCGGGAGCGACACGCATAGGTGAGATGTCATCTTGCACACTTTGCGTTGCAGAAGATAACGATTTGATTACAATCTATGTCGGAACACTATTCGTGACCGCTAGGAATATGCCTAGTCGATTCATGAGGAGAATACGTGGCAGCTCATAGCTCCAACCGCACCCCGAGCGTGGATTTTGATTCGTCCCGCCTTAGCGTGGCTCCTAAGCCAGGCTCGCGTCGTGCCCGTCGTATGGCAGAACGCGCCGCACAAGCGCAACTATCCACGCCATCTGCTGACACCGCTGAGATTCCCGTTCTCAATCGCGTTATCGTCGCCGGTGGGCCATCGTATGCGGAGAAGATGAACTTTGAATTGGTGACCTCCGGGGCGCGCAATCTTCACACGGGTCGGCGGCCACGCTCGAAGAATCTGCAATTGATCGGTACGGCGTCAATCGCCGTGGTTGCTGCCGGAATCGCGGTGGCTGCTCCGTTAAGTTCTGTTTCCGGGCCACTCCAGTTAGAACCCGCGCAAGCTGCTACATCTGATGCTGGGCAGCCTCAGGAAACGATGACTCCCAGTTCGACGATCTCTTTCCCTGTTACCGTCGATGGGGCGACGAAGACTTTACGCGCCACAGTTGGTCAGACGTATGCCGCGGCATTTGCCCAAGCCGGAATCTCAATCGGTGCGCGCGACGAAATCTCGGTGCCGTTATCTAGCGAGGTAACCGATCAGGCAGTTCAGATCGTCCGAGTGACGACGGCGACGGTAAATGAAGCCTTTACCGATCCGCATCCAACTCAGCGGGTAGAAACGAATGAGCTGGAAGTGGGCAAGGAAGAAGTGGAAAAGCCAGGTGCTGATGGTCAAGGCACGCGCAGCTTCACGGTGACGTACCGTGACGGTGTGGAGAGCTCACGGGTACTCACGATGGAAACCGTGACCCAAGCCGCCGAACCTCAAGTGGTTCGGGTGGGAACTCGGCCAGCCGGCACTCCCGCCCCCGTTGGTGGCGTCTCCGTGCCGGCGAACGCCACCCCCGTCTCTCCGGGATCCTCCCGAGCCATCGCCCAGAGCATGTTAGGCGGATACGGCTGGGGAATGGATCAGTGGGGTTGCTTGGATGCACTCTGGCAGCGGGAATCCGGCTGGAATTCGCTCGCGATGAATCGCTCCTCTGGCGCTTACGGGATTCCGCAGGCACTGCCTGGAACGAAGATGGCATCGGCTGGTGCGGATTGGCAAACCAACCCGGCAACCCAGATTGCTTGGGGATTGGGATATATTAGCGGTCGGTACGGCACGCCGTGCGGGGCGTGGGGCCATTCGCAGTCAGTTGGCTGGTATTAATGCCCCTGTTAGGGCCAGCGCAGATCCGTCAGCTCGCAGATATTGCGGGAATTCGACCAACAAAAACTCTCGGTCAGAATTTTGTGCATGACGGTGGAACTGTTCGCCGTATTGTGCGAGATGCTGGGGTAGGTCCCGCAGATCGGGTATTAGAGATCGGCCCTGGGTTAGGATCGCTAACTTTGGCTTTGCTGGAGGCCGGAGCTGTGGTGAGTGCGGTAGAGATTGATCCGCCGCTGGCAGCCCTGTTACCTCAGACGGTGGCGCAGTACGCTCCGCAGGATAACGAGCGGTTTGCGGTGTGCCAGGCAGACGCCTTACGGATAACTCCAGAGCAGTTCGCAGTTCCGAAAGCGTGCTACCAGGCGGCTGAGAGCGCCAGCACTGCCCGAGAAACAGGGGTCACTCACCACTTCGATCCGCAGTTTTTAGTCGCGAATCTTCCCTACAATGTGGCAGTTCCGGTTCTCCTGCGGTTAATCGAGTTATGCCCGACGATTAACCGTGTGACGGTCATGGTTCAAATGGAGGTGGCACAGCGGCTGGCAGCTAGCCCAGGATCGCGGGTGTATGGTGTGCCGTCAGCTAAAGCCGCCTGGGATATGGAGGTTCGCCAGGGGGCGAAGATCTCGCGCTCTGTTTTCTGGCCGATTCCCAATGTTGATTCTGCTCTGGTGCATTTGGAACGACGTGCTACGCCACGTCCGGAACGTTTACGGGAGTCAACTTTCCGAGTGATTGACGCGGCATTTGCGCAGCGGCGAAAGACGTTGCGGGCGGCGCTTTCCTCCTGGGCTGGCAGTGCCCAGCGGGCGGAAGAGATTTTAGTGCAGGCAGGGATTGATCCGAGTGTGCGTGGAGAGCGGCTCGGAGTAGATGACTTCATGGCGATTGCCCACACAGCAGATGCCCTTGGCAATGCCAATTCGCTACCATAAGCACGTGAAGCGCATACAAGTCTGTGTTCCCGCAAAAATTAATCTTGCCTTGCGGGTTGGAGCTCCGCGTCCAGATGGATTCCACCCGCTCGATACCGTCTTTGAATCCTTAGATATTTTCGACGATATTGAGGCCACATTGGCGCCGGATCTGTCGATGTCGATAACCGGCTTAGGCAGCGATTTGCCGTGCGATGAACGAAATCTGGTTATGCGAGCCGCCATATTATTGCGCGAACGCTATGCCAGTAGGGCGGCAGATCAGGGGTCAAGCTATGGGGCTCACATTCAGGTAACAAAACGTATTCCGGTTGCTGGCGGGATGGCTGGTGGTTCAGCCGACGCGGCTGGCACGTTATTGGCTTTGAATGAGCTGTGGCAGTTGCAGTTATCATCGCGCGAGCTCGCTGATATTGCTGGTGAACTTGGCTCGGATGTGCCTTTTGCTTTACATGGCGGCTTGGCGCATGGCACAGGTCGTGGGGAACTATTGCATGCAATTCCTCCGGGTCATATGCATAGCTGGGTGATCGTCTTAGCTCATGAGGGGCTATCAACTCCGCAGGTATTTCGGGAGTTTGATCGGCTCTACCCGCAGGCGGCAGCGCCCGCGTCCACTCAGGAGCTTCGTCAGGCTCTATCAGGCACGGATCTGCGCGCAGTCGCGGCGCTACTGCGCAATGATCTAGCTCCGGCGGCATTCTCCTTACGCCCGGAGTTAGAGCAGATGTGCCAATCCCTAAGCGATATTGGTCATGGGGTTATTGTTTCGGGTTCGGGGCCGACTATCGCCGTGCTTGTTGAACCACATGAGCTAACGGATGCTGTGAAAATAGCGCGGATGAGATTTCCAGAGCATACGATCTTAGGGGCAACTGGTCCGGCTGCCGGTGCGCATGTGCGCTAGATGGTTTCTTGCCGTGGGGCGAGTGTAATAGGGCAGATTTTTAACGAAAGGATGACAGCTAGTGGCGCATATTCTCAACTGCGAGGATGTTGCTATTTCACGTGGATCGCGGCCCATTCTTGGTGATGTCAACCTTTCCTTAGCTGACGGTAATCGGATAGGTGTCGTCGGCCCGAATGGCAGCGGAAAATCTACCTTATTGCGGTTACTGACACGGCAGTGGCAGCCAGATTCCGGGCGGGTGACGGTGACCGGTGGCACCCGAATGGCGGTGCTCAGCCAACGTGATGATTTCGCAGATGAGATCACGGTACGTGAGGCGATTCATGGGGATAGTGCGACCTTTGAATGGGCTTCGGATGCGCGGATTCGGCAGATTCATGAGGGATTAATGCCGGATGTGGATCTCGATTGGCGGGTCAACGAGCTTTCTGGCGGGCAGCGGCGGCGGGTGGCACTCACTGCCACCTTGGTTCAGGACGCGCAAGTGGTGGTATTGGATGAACCGACGAATCATCTCGATGTCTCGGGTATTGATTTCTTGGCACGTTATCTGAATGATCGCTTTGGTCGTGGGGTCGGAGCGCTGGTGGTCGTCACGCATGATCGCTGGTTTTTGGATACGGTATGCACGCAACTTTGGGATGTTGTTCCTGGGCACGATGGCCCTGGCGGTCGAGCGCCAGTAGCCGGCACTGTGCAGACCTATGAGGGTGGGTATGCGGCATACGTGTTGCAGCGTGCCGAACGTTCCCGTTTGGCGCAACAAGCACAAGAAAAACGAGCGAATCTACTGCGTAAGGAATTGGCTTGGTTGCGTCGGGGTGCGCCAGCGCGAACCTCAAAACCGAAATTCCGCATTGAGGCTGCTAATGAGCTGATTGCTAATGAGCCGCCACCGCGTGATTCCATTGAGTTAGCGAAGTTGGCGACGGCGCGACTCGGTAAGAAAGTGATCGACGTCGAGGATGTCGATTTCTCCTGGACGAACCGCGATCCGATGGTGTTGCGTGGGGTCACTATCCGGCTAGCCCCAGGGCAGCGCATAGGGATTCTGGGAGCGAATGGAGCAGGAAAATCGTCGTTATTAGGGCTGCTGAGTGGGCAGTTACAGCCGACTCGCGGGATGATTACCGTGGGAAAGACGGTCATCAGTGCCGTATTGGATCAAGATACGAGCGCGATTGATGAGATCGCTGATCGTCGGGTTGTCGAGGCGGTTTCTGATATAGCTCGTTACATACAGGTCGGGGATAAGACGCTTTCTGCGGCGCAACTTGTTGAGCAGATGGGTTTTACGCGCGAGCGGGCCTGGACTCGGGTGGCGGAGTTATCCGGCGGGGAACGTCGTCGATTGCAATTTATGCGGTTACTGCTTGGTGAACCGAATGTGCTCATTCTTGATGAGCCGACGAATGATCTGGATACCGATACTTTAGCGGCGATTGAGGACGTATTGGATTCGTGGGCAGGGACGTTAATCGTCGTTTCGCATGATCGGTATTTTTTGGAGCGCGTGACGGATACTTTGTATGCGGTGATTGACCACCAGTTGCGCCATTTACCTGGGGGTGTGACGCAATATCTGGAGCTCAGCAGCAGCGCGACCTCTCAAGCAGAGATGACGCCTAATGCGCGCACGGCAACTCAGGAAACTACGGATAAGACTCAGGGGCTGACCCGCTCGGCCTATGAACGTCAGCAGCGTAAACGTTTAGCGACGTTGGAACGCAAAATGGAAAATCAGCGGGCACTTCTTGCGCAGAATGGGAGTGCTCAGGCGCAATGTGTGGCGCAGGGGCAATATGAGGAGATTGCTGAGCTGGGGCGTCGGGCCAGGCAGATCGAGATGGAGATTGCTGAGCTGGAAACTCAATGGTTTGAGATTGTGGAAGATCTTGAGGGCTAGGCTACCGTTTAATCTCGAGGTTAAGTAAAATTTGATATATGGCTCGAGAAGAATACCCTCCAGCGCCGCGAGATGAGGTGGACGATGTCGTTGCAGCGTGGCATGCGCAACGTCCTGATTTTGATGTGGCGCCCCTTGCAGTGTTTTCCCGGTTGCTGCGAATTCACCGGCATTTTATGAAGATCCGCCGATCGGTCTATGCTCAACATGGGCTGGAAGCCTGGGAATTTGAGATGCTTGCTGCTTTGCGCCGTGCGCCCGACCATGTGCTTACGGCTGGTCAGCTGATGACGGATACCTTTGTTTCTTCTGGGACGATTACGAATCGGATTGATCGGATGCAGGCCAAGGATTTATTGCGTCGTGCGTCATCCCCACAAGATGGTCGGGTAGTCCACGTGGTTGCAACTGAGAAAGGGCTGGCGGCGGTTGATAACGCTATGCAGCAGTTACTGGAAACGGAACGTGAGATTCTGCGCCAGTTTGCCCCGGAAGATAATGTGCAGGCAGCGAACTGGATGCGTCAGATTCTCTTGGCTTTGGCTGCGCGCAATGCGCCATGTGAGGATGAATAGCTCTACCTATTAGTGTGTTTTAGCGCCTTAAGGAGCAATACTTCCTGCGCTCGGTATTAGTATCACGACGGATATAGATAAAAGATCGTGGGGTTGTCTACGGAATATTCCGTAGACAACCCCACGATCATTTTAGGTCGGCATTGGTGAGTTAAATGCTGATCTGGTTAACCGAGCTAACTTGTTGATGTGCGTTCGTGAAATTCAGTTTTGACCTGACCGACTTGACCGTTGAGTACGCTTGTGCCTGCCACGGTAGGCACCTCTTTCGGTGCCGCCTTGGGAGAGAATAAGGCTTTGCGCAAGGACATCCGCTTACCCATATGCAATACCGAGTGCGAGTACACCCGCCCGGCAAATGCTGCGAGCAGGAAAATGGCAACCACAGATATCGCCATAGAGATGATGACTTCGGTAGTCGTTGAGATTCCGTATGCGGATCGGTTCGCCATTATGAATGGTGCAAACCCAGGGATGAAAGACATCCCTTTGGTCCATATAGAATCTGGACTGTTCGGTACGAAGTACAAGGCAAGATAGAATGGCACGAACAGGAAGAGGGTTACCGGGGAGACCGCCGACGAGACTTCTTCGGCACGGCTGACGAGTGAGGCCAGTGCTGCGGTAATAGAGGCGTAGCAGAAGAATCCGAGTATCACCCAGATGATAATTTCTATCAGGTATCCGCTGATAGAAATTTGCGTCCATACTCCGGCAATATTCAGTGCCGCAACGGCACAGAGGACCAGAAGAGTTACCTGAGAGAGGACGACAATTCCAATCCCCAGGATCTTTCCAAGCAAAAGAGTCCGTGAGCGCACTGTTGACAACAGGATTTCGACGATTCGAGAAGATTTCTCTTCGACGATTCCCAGTGCCACCGTGTTCATACCCAGGATGATGGAGTAGATCAATATCATGCCTCCGGCCATGCCGACGAAGTATCCGACGGGATTGGCGGCCATGAGGTTGGTTGATGGCAGTACAACTTCACGCTCAGGAATATTGATCTGATATGCAAGATCTTGGTAGTTCTGCGCGCTGACGGTCGCTCCCTTATCAGCCATTAATCGGGCGACTGCACCAAGTTCGACGTACGGGGTGAGCTTATTGTTGCTCGATAGGGACGATTCGTGGACGATAACCGGCTGATCGAGGGTGCCGCTCAGACCAATAGCGTCGCTACCGGATTTCTTGCTCCATTCGATAATTGCCTTTTCAGAGCCATTTTCCGCAATTGGCGTCAGTGTGATGTGTGCTCCGTTAATGGCCTGTTCGAGGTACGGGGTCAATGGCTCCATTTGTTTTTCAACAAAGATGACGGGCTGTTCCGTAACGCTTTGTGGCGCTTGTGAGGAATTGTCATCGCTGTCTTTATGGAGCAGGAATTGCCCGAGGAAACCGCCACCGAGAATGAGTAGCGCAAAGACGACTGTTGAAATAATAAAGGATTTTGTGGCTGCAAGAGCGCGCATTTCGCGCTGGATAATGAGTCGCAACATGTTACTTCTTCCTCCTTCCGCCCAAGCGAGCAAACAATCCGGTTTTCTTGGGTGTTGCTTCCTCGGTTTCGGAGGATGGCACAGTGACGATTGAGCCGAAAAGCTCACTGAGTCGCGGTAAATACCTGGTAAAGGAATGTACTGGCCCACCAGCTAATGCGGCATGAAGCAGCGCTTGATCCTCGTTTCCGCGAAGCTGTGCGCGTAACGTATGGGCGTCGATAATATCGACCGATTCCGTCAGTGCTGCGATAGCCTCGGCGGTGGCGCGGGCGTCGGGGGATTGAATCTCAAAAAGATTTTCTGAGTTTCGGGTGCGCAGTTCGGTAGGTGTTCCCTCTGCGGCGATCTTCCCCATGGAGGCGATGCCGATGCGATCGCAAATACGCTCAACTAAATCAAGTTGATGGGAGGAGAAGATGACGGTTGTGCCCTGGGCGGCTTTTTCGCGTAGGGCGGCACCCATCATTTCAACGGCGAGGGGATCAAGCCCGGAGAAGGGTTCATCAAGAACGAGAACTTCGGGGTCGTGAATCAGGGCAGCGCATAACTGCACGCGCTGTTGATTGCCGAGGGAGAGATTTTGGACGTTTTCTTTGCCTCGATGATGGATACCGAGCTTTTTCGTCCAATACTCTACTTGTTCTTTGGCTCGTTCTACCGGCACTCGGTGTAGCCGAGCGAGGTAAATAAGCTGATCGTTAATTGCCATTTTGGGGTATAAACCGCGCTCCTCAGGCATGTATCCAAATCGAGCGCGATCAGCGAAACTCAGGGCTTTCCCGTCGCGAGTAACGCTTCCGTAGTCGGCATTGAGAACACCGAGCATGATACGCATTGTTGTGGTTTTTCCTGCCCCGTTAGAACCAACGAATCCGTATAGTTCACCGGGGTTAACAGTGAACGTCATTCCGTTGAGAGCGGGAACTGAACCGAATGTTTTATGGAGCTGATTGACTTCAATTGTCATTATTTGTCTCCCTTGTCTCCCTTGTCTCCCTTGTCTCCCTTGTCTCCCTTGTCTCCCTTGTCTCCCTTGTCTCTATTATACAATAGGAACGGCTCGTGCTCTAAGCCGCGCAAGCCATTCCACATCAAGTTTACCAAGTGAGCTGCAAGTTTCTCTTTGGGAACCTCCGGATTGTGAGCCCACGTCTGCCCAGTAATACCAACCGTCCCAGCGAGCATGTGTGCGTACAGCGGGGCGCTATCGACGTCAAATCCTAATTGGGTGAAGTATGCCGAGAGGAGTTCGGTTAGATAGTCGCTAATATCTGAAATGACGGTGGCGAATCGCGATCCGGCAATACCGTCCGGGGATTGGTGAAGCATGAGCCCAAAACCGTAGGGATTATCGGCAATATAATCCAATAACGCCAGAATTGTTCCCTCAAGCGCGGCGCGTGGATGGACCTCCGGGCAGAGGTTCTGATCGAGCAGTGCGCTTAATGCGCGAGTCTCGCGATCGACAATTACCTGATAAAGCCCCTCTTTTCCACCAAAGTGTTCGTAGATGACGGGTTTTGATACGCCGGCGTGTTGCGCGATCTCTTCAATAGAAACCGCATCAAATCCGTGGCTAGCAAATAGCTGACGGGCAATTGTGATGAGTTGCTCGCGGCGTTGCACTCGCGTCATGCGCGCGCGTTTAGGGCGGGAACAATCCTGAGATATAGCCGCCGTTGTGCCGTTTGCGGCAGATTGCTTCGCGGGCTGATCTGCGGAAGAGGAGATGGTTGTCATAATGGCTATTATCGCAAAATTAACAAGATGGGTTTTTGGATTGGAAATTAACGGGGAATCACTGGCACAATGTAGAGGAATCCGCCATGGTGTAACGGCAGCACACGGGTCTTTGGAACCCTTAGTCTAGGTTCGAATCCTAGTGGCGGAGCGAGAGGTGCGAGAGTCCTGAGGAGGCATCGTGGGAGAGCTGACGGCCGCGATTGTGCTCGCTGCAGGTAAAGGCACTCGAATCAAGTCGCAGATTCCCAAAGTTTTGCTTCCCATGAACGGGCGTTCCGTTCTTCAGCACGTCAACTCGGCAGTTATTGGTGCTGGGGCGGAGTATGTGGTCTACGTCGTCCGTCATGAACGCGAAAAGGTTGCCGCTCATATTGCGCAGATGAATCCTGAGGCGCTAATTGCCGATCAAGACGATATTAAAGGCACTGGGCGAGCTGCATGGTGCGGATTGGCGGCGCTTCCCGAGGGATTAACCGGATCAGTTCTCGTGGTCGCTGGCGATTCCCCGATGTTTACCCCGCAGGTCTTGCAGGAATTAGCGGGCGTCCACGCCCAAGGCAATAATGCGGTGACGGTGCTCTCTACATACGTGGCTGATCCATCGGGATACGGGCGGATTGTGCGTAAGGCGGCTGGTCCAGATCAGCGCGATGAGCGCGCCGGAGCAACAGGTGAGATCCTTGCAATTGTCGAAGATCGCGATCTACTTGACGATCAGCGGGATATTACCGAGATTGCGACGTCCACCTACGTCTTTGATATCGCTTTCTTGCGCGATTCCCTGCAAACATTGGGCACGGATAATGCCCAAGGGGAAATGTATTTGACCGACGTCGTACAGCGAGCTCGTGAGCTTGGCCAGGGCGTCGGTTCTTTTGTTTTGGATGATTCAGTTCAAGCTGAGGGCCTGAACGATCTTGTGCAACTGGCTAACCTACGTGCAGAAAAGAATCGTCGCATCGTGGCGGCGTGGATGCGTCAGGGAGTCTTTGTTGTCGATCCCGAGCGAACGATTATCGAATCTGACGTCACGCTTGAGCCAGATGCGGTTATCGAACCAGGGTCGATATTGCGAGGTCGTACCCATGTTGCTGCATTTGCGGTGGTAGGGCCATACACAGAGTTAACTGATGTTCATGTGGGTGCTCGTGCTCATGTGCCGCATTGCGTGGCGCAAGGAGTCGAGCTGAGTGCTGATGAGTGCGTTCCACCATTTAGCGTGCTCGGATCATCACTGGCAATGAAAGCTCCCGATTCGCTATCCGGGGCGATAGGGTAAAGACGCAGGCTCTGGGCCGTGCAGTCGGCCAGGAGAGAGGGATGAGAATGACGGGTATCCACACCAGCGGAGAAAAACATTTGGTCCTGGCCAGCGGGAGAGCACATCCTGAGTTGGCTCGGGCGGTCGCCGAAGAGCTTGGCATTGATTTGTTGCCAGTGACGGCGTATGACTTCGCGAATTCTGAGATCTATGTGCGCTTCGATGAATCCGTGCGCGGGTCTGACGTTTTTATCTTGCAGTCGGTAGCGGTGCCGGTAAATAAGTGGATTATGGAGGCTCTCATTATGGTCGATGCGGCCAAGCGCGCCTCCGCGAAGCGAATTTCGGTCGTTGTCCCGTCATATCCATACGCTCGTCAGGATAAAAAGCATCGCGGTCGAGAACCAATTTCCGCCCGTCTGATGGCAAACCTGTTTAAGACTGCAGGGGCGAATCGCATTATGTCCGTCGATCTCCATGCAGCTCAAACGCAGGGCTTCTTCGATGGGCCGGTCGATCATTTGTGGGCGATGCCAACGCTTGTTGAGTATGTGCGCACTCGCATTGATTCCTCGCGCTCGGTTGTTGTTTCCCCAGATGCCGGGCGCATTAAGGTGGCCGAGCAATGGGGCGCACGCCTAGGTGGAGTGCCGCTCGCATTCGTGCACAAGACCAGAGACATTAATCGTCCGAATGAAGCGCGCTCGAATCGGGTGGTTGGCGATGTGGCTGGGCGAACGGCCGTCATTGTTGACGATCTGATTGATACGGCTGGGACGATTGCCGGTGCTATCCGAGTGGTACTAGAAGCCGGTGCGAAAGACGTTATCGTTGCCGCAACGCATGGCCTGTTCTCTGATCCGGCGGTTCAACGGCTGGCAGAAAGCGGTGTGCGGGAGGTCGTTGTGACTGATACCCTCCCCATCCCGGTGGAAAAGCGCTTCCCGCAGTTGACGATTTTGCCAATTGCGCCGGTGTTGGCTAGCGCGATTGAAGAGGTATTCAACGACGGTTCAGTCACGTCGCTATTTGATGGCGCTCACTGATAACCGCAACCCCTCGGCTCGCTGCGCGGTGCAGGGCTGAGCTATACGAGGGAGCTGTAAGGGAGATAGGCAGTAGCATGGCATATCATCCGGTTGATATAGCCGATGTTTTCCGTGATGATCCGCGCTCTCAACGCGAACGTATGCTCGCTGGCGATATGTATATTGCCGATGATCCTGAGTTAGCTCGTATGCACAGGCGCGCCTTGGAATTATCCGAGCGATTTGCTGCTGAATTTCCGGCTGATCCGCAGGCGGCACAGCGTGTTGTCCGCCAGTTGCTCGGTTCGTGCGGCGAGGACGTATATATCCGGGCGCCAATATGGGTTGATTATGGCGTCAATATCCATATCGGTGCTCGGACTTTTATTAACTGCAATTTGACGGCACTTGACGTCGGGCGAATCGAGATTGGATGCGATTGCCAGATCGGGCCGCAATGCCAATTAGTGACGCCGACCCACCCTATTGATCCCGATATGCGATCGGCGAAGCTGGAGGCAGCACAGCCAATCGTCGTGGAAGATAATGTGTGGCTCGGTGCTGGGGTAATCGTGTGCCCAGGGGTGCGTATCGGGGAAAACTCCGTTATCGGTGCGGGCTCAGTGGTGGTGCGAGATATTCCGGCCAATGTGGTTGCAGTTGGCAATCCGGCCCGCGTGATACGGGTTATTTCTCCTCAAGCGGATGGGTGACGAGATAGGCCACTGAAGCGACCAGTCCGCCCCAAACGGAGGCAATAGAGATGACGAGCATAATGATGGCGGGAGTTGTCATAACAGGCTCCTTTCTTCTTCGGTTGTTGTCGTGCGATTGCTGTGGGTATGAAGGGCAAGGGCGTCATATCTTATGCTGACGGGGATTATGCGCCAGGGATTCAGTGCTACCAGATAGAGCGCCTGCGTTACTGGGCATCTTGGCTAATGTCAGAGTTCTATCGCGCTGACGTTGCCGCATAGAGTGCCCGGCAATGGCGGATTCACTATCGGATTCTGGGCGGTCGTGGAAAGCGACCGGATCGAAATGATCGACGGGAGTGCGCCACGGGCATACCACAAGAATAAAACTTGCCACCATGACTCCCGATAACATGAGCCAGCCCATCTTGTAGATGAATGATGTGGGGTAGTCGCCGTACCCGTCACGCAGTAATGAAACCAAGATGGCAACAAAGATGGTTGATAGCACGGCAGGGGCGAGTACAACCACCAGGAAGTTCCACAGTCGCGGGGCTTTTAATGTGGAAGTTCGGTTGAGATGCCCGCGCGGGATGGAGAGTTCGGGGCGACGTAGCTCACGAGAACCGTCATCGCGATGGCGGAGACGACAATGCCGATTTCGTTAATGAATTTATCCACGACGTCTAGCACATTTAATCCGTCGGTGGTGGAAAAGACGAAGATCGACAAAATACTCGTCAGCCCGCACGTGATGAGGGAGGCCAGGCGTCGGCGTATCGCAAATTTTTCCTGGATTGTAGCGGAAACGACTTGGAGCAGTGAGATCAATGACGTGAACGCTGCGATGGAGAGTGAGGCGAAGAACATGACACCAAAGATTGGTCCACCAGGCATCATGGAGATGATCTTGGGGAAGGTGACGAAAGATAGGATTGGGTCGGTTATGCCTTGTAAATCGTTGACGCCGCTCGACTGTGACTGCGCCATAAAGCCTAATGTGGCAAATACTCCGATGCCGGCGAGGATTTCGAGAGAGGAGTTGGCGAATCCGGTAACTAAGCCGGTTGGCACGAGATTGGATTTGCGCTTGAGATAGCTCGAATAGGTCAGCATGATGCCGAAGGCGACGGATAGGGAGAAGAAAATTTGGGAGTAGGCGGCGATCCATACTTGTGGGTTGCGTAGGGCGCCCCAGTTGGGGGGGTGAACAGAGCGTTTAGCCGGAGGCTGGCTCCGGGAAGGAATAGTGTGCGGATGACGAGTGCAGTAAAGATGACGACGAGCAGGGGCATGCAGATTCGGTTAATTCGCTCTAGCCCGCCGGTGATTCCTAGCGCCATGACGATGCCAGCGGCAAGCCATAGCAGAACGAGTGGCCAGAAAATTCCGGGAACGATCTCCGCTTCTGCGCCAGGGGCGGATACTTTGAGGAAAGAGGAGAGGAAAACTCTTTTGTATCGGATCCCCATGATTGGTTGACGGAGTAGAGCATATAGCGCAAGACCCATGCCAAGATGACGGAGTAGTAGGTGATGATGACGAAGGAGATTATCACCTGCAGCCAGCCGAGGACTTCAAAATTCTTGTTAATCCGGCGGAATACTGCTGGCGCGGAGCCGCGGTAGCGGTGGCCGAGGGAGTAGTCGAGAAGCAGGATGGGGATACCGGCGGTGACGAGGGCGACGAGATAGGGAATAAGAAATGCGCCGCCGCCGTGGGAGTGGGCAACGCCCGGGAATCGCCAAATATTGCCCAGGCCGATAGCAGAACCAATGGCAGCCAGGATAAAGCCGTATTGCCCCGACCACTGTTCTCGGTGGTGTGATGCGTGAGGCGTGAGTGCTGGAGGTGGTTGTCGATTTTGATGCCATGACGTACTCCTTGCGTGCTCCATAACAGTTGGTCTGACGATAGAAGAAATCCCACTCCTTGAAACTCTTGTCCAAAAAAAATGAGACACTGCCTTGCCTTGCCTTGCCACGGGCTGTTTCACCCCTGCCTCGCCGCGCGTAGAGTACCTTCGGGTATTGCGCAGGGGCGTTACAATAAGCCGCGTTTGTCTTGATAGCCGACGAGAACTGCTGGCATTACCTATTGCGAAATACCCGAAGGACTAGCGCTCGCTCGCCTCCGCATATTGCTGCTGGTTGCCAGCTTGGCTACATAGCCGCCGCAACTGACGCGCGAATAATGAATATGATGGCGATCTTCGTCGGCGCATACGCCTATGCTGAGATGTCGATGCAGCGAACAGTATCTGTGCTAATACCGCAAGAAACTGTGCTCGCTAGCCTGCCAATGCCGATTTCGTAGATAATGCCCGCAATAGCCGTCGTGCACCTGTGTATTACCCAGTGTTGGGTGTGAGATTCGCCGGCAAGCTAGCTGATTATTTGAGGGGCGCGATATAGTAATAAGGCCTCGGCGAGGGAACGTCTTGTTCCGTAATCGACGCGGTTGCCTATACTCCTCGGGTGTAGTCGCCGGTTTGCGAGGCGCTATCGCGCAGCACTAGCTGCACAGTTTGAGATACCAAGGAGTAAAGAAATGGCGTCGAAGCCAGTATTGGAAGCCACGCGGCGAGAAGAATTTGGTAAGGGTGCGGCACGTCGCATGCGCCGCGAAGGTCTTATGCCGGTCGTTGTCTACGGTCACGGTCAAGATCCGGAGCATTTCGCCGTCGATTACCATGACGCATACATGCTCGTTCGTTCCAACCCGAACGCCCTGTTCACCCTGAAGGTTGATGGCGCAAACCAGCTCGTTATGGCCAAGGATGTGCAGCGCAATCCGCTCTCGCGTCGTATTGAGCACCTGGATCTGCTCCGCGTGAAGGCCGACGAAAAGGTTGACGTGGATGTTGCAGTAGAGCTTTCTGGTGAACCGCAGTCCGGCGCAATCGCCACCGTTGAGATGATGACCATCGCAGTGAAAGCACCGGCAACGGATGTGCCGACGGCTATCGTCGTTGACGTTGAAGGCATGGAAGACGGCACCCAGGTGCGTGTTGGCGATCTAGCCCTGCCCGAGGGCGTCACCACGGAAATCGACGCCGAAGAAATTGTTGTCGTCATTGCTATTCCGCAGGAAGTAGACCTTCCGGAGACGGAAGAAGCTGACGCTGAAGAAGAAGCAGAAGAAGCTGCTGAATAATTCTGTCCGTGCGAGGGTCCAGCTATAATGCCTGGACCCTCGCATGTTTCCTACGCACGAAAACCGCGTGTGAATAAGCGGAAACACCGATTCTGCAGGAGATATGCATCCGCACAGAAGTTTTGACGCATAACCGCCGTCGTCGATAGAGCTGTGCTTGTGGAAAGGAACCCCGATGTATGCAGTAGTTGGGCTAGGTAATACCGGCGCACAGTACGAAGCTACCCGACACAATATCGGTCAACACGTCATTCACGCCTTAGCTACACGTGCGGGAACCTCCCTCTCGCTGCATAAGCCCTCCCAGACCCGTGCCGCGAGCGTACTCTATGGGGTAGCCCCCGGCAATCCCGGGCAGCGCCTGATCTTGGGGATAACCAATGGATATATGAATACTTCCGGCGGTCCGATCAAATCGTTAATGAGCTACTTCAAGATTCCTACCGAGAATCTCATTGTGGTACATGACGAACTCGATCTGCCCTTTGGGGTTCTCAAACTCAAACGTGGTGGGGGAGAAGGTGGGCATAACGGTTTGCGTTCCCTCAGCGGTGCGTTAGGCACAAAAAATTACATTCGATTGCGCTTTGGGATTGGGCGTCCCCCCGCTGGGCGGGATGCTGCCGATTATGTGCTGTCCAACTTCACGACGTCTGAACGGCGAGAACTCGATATGCTGATTGACGCTGCGGTCGACGCGGTTGAAGACGTCCTGATGCGCGGTTTGGATAGTGCCCAACTGCGTCTGCACTCTACTGCGGCGCGCTCATGATACATTGCGTTCTGGAGGTTCTTGCTGAGAGCCTAGGCAGCGGATATGCGGATGGAGTGACCGCCAATCTTGCGATGCCTCGCGGGGCATTCGCACCGACGCTAGCTCATTTTGTTCACGAGCAGCCACACACATTACAGGTGGCAGTGACGGCTTCCGGGCGTGAGGCCGAGGAACTGCAAGCTGCGCTGCGCGCTTACCTTCCGCACAGTGCGGTCGCCCTTTTCCCATCCTGGGAGACGCTCCCCCATGAACGGCTCTCGCCGCGTTCCGATACGGTCGGTACGCGCATGATGACCTTGCGGCGATTGGCTCATCCGGAAGAATTCCCACCTTTACATATCCTCATCGTTCCCATCCGAGCATTCTTACAACCGATTGCCAGCGGATTAGGGGATATTGAGCCGGTACGGATTCGTCGGGGCGATGAGTTAGACCTTGAGGATCTCATCCGTCGGCTCACTGCTTTGGCATATACCCGAGTAGATATGGTGGAAAGCCGTGGGCAGTTTGCCATCCGTGGCGGTATTGTCGATATTTTTGTGCCAACGGCAAGCCATCCAACTCGATTAGAGCTATTCGGGGATGAGGTCGATGATATTCGGATGTTTTCAGTATCCGATCAGCGTTCCTTGGAGACCTTGACGCAGGTGTATGCCTCCCCGTGCCGGGAATTGCTCCTAACCGATGCGGTGCGTTCGCGCGCCTCGCAGATCATCCCAGAATTACCTGGTGCGATCGACATGCTCGACAAAATCGCCAACGCAGTGGCAGTGGAGGGAATGGAATCTCTCCAGCCGATTTTGGTTGACACCATGCGGTTATTTCTCCATGAGCTGCCACAGCAGGCGCGGATTGCACTTGTTGAGCCAGAACGCATAAGGGCACGCGCTGAATCTCTGCATGAGACAACGGAGGAGTTCCGGCAAGCTGCGTGGAATGCGGCGGCTGCGGGCGGGCCGATTCCCGTGGAAGCTAAAACAGCGTCTTTTGCACAGATCGACGATGCGCGTAGCCAAGCGCAGCATCGCGGGCTGGGGTGGTGCGCTATTGGCGGATTCTCAGGTGCCGATAGCATATCGCTGCCATTGAATGAACCGGATAACTATGCCGGCGATATGGAGGCGGCTATCGCTCAGCTTGCCCAGTGGATTAAGGGCGAGTGGCGCGTCGTCGTGGCTGTGGAAGGCGCTGGTCTGGGGCGGCGTCTGGTGGAAAATCTTGCCGACGCGGAGATTCCCGCAGTCCTGGTTGACGATATTGACGAGCTGAAAGCTGGCGTTGTTCAGGTGCTTGTTGCCCCGATCAAGCTGGGCTTTATTGCGCCACGCGAACGCTTTGCGCTACTGGGGAGTGCCGATATTATTGGCCGACGACGAACGCGCAATGTTGAGCAGCACGCGATGCCTAAGCGTCGCAAGAATGCGGTTGATCCGCTGCAGCTTAAACCAGGTGATTATGTTGTCCACGCGCGTCACGGGGTGGCTCAGTTCGTCAAACTGGCCAAGCGGCAACTTGGATCGAATGGGACGCAGCGAGAGTATGTCGTCTTAGAGTATGCGGCGTCTAAGCGCGGGCAGGCTCGCGATGAGTTATGGGTGCCAACCGATCAGCTCGATCAAGTATCGAAATATGCCGGTGGGGAATCGCCGACGCTCAATAAAATGGGCGGGGCAGATTGGGAGCGCACCAAGGCAAAGGCGCGGGCAGCCGTCAAGCAGATTGCCCGCGAATTGGTCCGGCTCTACGCCCAACGTCGGGCAACAAAAGGTCACGCATTTTCTCCAGATACTCCCTGGCAACGCGAACTAGAAGATGCCTTTGAGTTCGTGGAAACTCCTGACCAGTTGGCAACGATTGATGACGTCAAACGCGATATGGAATCGCCAGAACCGATGGATCGCCTCATTTCCGGGGATGTGGGCTACGGAAAGACGGAAATTGCTGTGCGGGCTGCTTTTAAGGCGGTTCAAGACGGGATGCAGGTGGCGATCTTGGCGCCGACCACGCTCCTCGTCCAACAACATTTGGAAACCTTTGAAGAGCGTTATGCCGGTTTTCCGGTGCGAGTGGCGGCTTTGTCGCGTTTTGTCACCGACGCGGAGGCAGAGCGTATTCGTCAGGATCTACGTCGGGGAACAATTGACGTCGTGATTGGCACGCATCGACTTATTACTGGTGATGTGCGGTTTAAGAATCTGGGTTTGGTGATCGTTGATGAGGAGCAGCGTTTTGGGGTGGAGCATAAGGAAACCCTCAAGCAGCTCTATCCAACGGTTGATGTGCTGTCGATGTCGGCAACCCCGATTCCGCGCACCTTAGAGATGGCGGTGACGGGGATCCGGCAGATTTCGACTCTGGCCACTCCGCCGGAGGAGCGTCATCCTATTTTGACTTACGTCGGTGTGCATGAAAATAAGCAGGTCGCGGCCGCAATTAAGCGCGAACTTTTGCGTGACGGTCAAGTGTTTTATGTGCATAACCGCACGCAGTCTATCGATCGAGTGGCGGCAGAAATCACGGATATGATTCCTGAGGCTCGCGTCGGTGTTGCTCATGGAAAAATGAGTGAACGCCAGTTAGAAGAGGTCATTGCGGCTTTTTGGAATAAAGATATTGACGTCCTCGTGTGTACGACTATCGTGGAAACTGGGCTGGATATTTCCAACGCTAATACGTTGATTGTAGAAAACGCCCATCAGCTTGGTTTGTCTCAGCTTCACCAGTTGCGTGGTCGCGTCGGGCGTGGGCGAGAGCGGGCTTATGCGTATTTCTTGTATCCGCCGGAACATTCCATGACGCAAACTGCGATTGAACGCCTGCGCACCATTGCCTCCCACACCGAGCTGGGGGCAGGTTTCCAGGTGGCGTTGAAAGATTTAGAGATTCGCGGGGCAGGAAATCTTCTCGGCGGGGAGCAGTCGGGGCATATTGCCGGCGTGGGATTCGATTTGTATATTCGGATGGTTTCGGAAGCCGTTGCGCATATAACGGGGCAAGATAAGCGGAGCGAGGCGCAAAAGAGTGCGGATGTGCGTATCGAGTTGCCGGTGGATGCCTATGTGCCGGAGAGTTGGGTGACGTCCGAACGGCTACGGCTGGAGATTTACACGAAAATTGCGGCTAGTACGAGTCAAGTGCAGCGTAAGGATGTTAGTAGTGAATTGCGCGATCGCTATGGGGAGATCCCAGATGAGGTGCGCCGACTTTTCCGGCTAGCTCAGTTGCGGAATGTGTGCCGAGATGTGGGCATTGAAGAGATCACTATGCAGGGGCGAAATCTAAGATTTGCGCCAGTGGAGTTATCAGACGCGCGCCAGTCGCGATTGCGTCGGCTGTATCCACGGGCGACGGTTAAACCGGCGATTCGCACGATGCTTGTTCCGGCGGGCAGCCAGCCAGCGCGCAGTTTTAACGCGAATCATGTGCTGACGAATGACGAGTTGCTAGATTTTGTGGAGCAGGTTATCTCCTCTGTCTGTGTGGCGTCACTGGGTTCGTAGCCCTGCTTCGTGAGGGTGCGGGCGTCGTGCTCGTGCTTATGTGCGGCTCGTCTGTGTGGATATGTGATAGGACGAAAGACGGACACGAGGATGCTAGACGTGCTCTGCGCCATTCGTCCCAGAGGTGAAAACCTCCATGAGGTGTGGATAGAGAGTGTTTTTTGCGGCCATTCGTAGGACAATAGATAGCGAGTGGCTGCTTCCCCGCAGCACATGAAGATAACCCTCAACGAAGGAGTTCTTGTGGCAAATATTGAAGCCGTACACGCACGTGAGATTCTTGATTCGCGTGGTAATCCGACCGTTGAAGTCGAGGTTTTGCTCGACGATGGCCACTTCGGCCGCGCTGGCGTGCCGTCGGGCGCATCTACTGGCGCTTTTGAAGCTGTGGAGCTGCGCGATGGTGATTCCTCGCGTTACTTGGGCAAGGGCGTGACGGAAGCCGTCGCTAACGTCATTGAGCAGATGGAAGAAGAAATCGTTGGCCTCGATGCCTCGGATCAGCGCCTGGTCGATCAGGTACTGTGCGATCTTGATGGCACGGCAAATAAGGGCAAGCTTGGCGCAAACGGCATCCTGGGTGTTTCGCTGGCAATTGCGAAGGCCTCGGCAGATTCGGCTGGCTTGGCTCTCTACAGCTACCTCGGCGGCCCGAACGCACATGTTCTGCCGGTTCCGATGATGAACATCCTTAACGGTGGTTCGCATGCCGATTCCAACGTGGATATTCAGGAGTTCATGATTGCTCCTCTCGGTGCTCCGACCTTCAAGGAAGCTCTGCGTATGGGCTCGGAAGTTTACCATGCGCTGAAGTCTGTGCTTAAGAGCCGTGGTCTGAACACTGGCCTGGGCGACGAGGGTGGTTTCGCACCGAACCTCGAATCCAATGCGGCAGCTCTCGATCTCATCATTGAGGCTATTGAGAAGGCTGGCTACAAGCCAGGTGCCGATGTTGCTTTGGCTTTGGATGTCGCCTCCACCGAATTCTTCAAGGATGGCGCATACCAGTTCGAAGGTGGCGCAAAGTCCACTGAAGAGATGGTTGCGTACTACGAGAAGCTCGTCAGCGATTATCCGCTCGTCTCCATCGAAGATCCGCTCTCCGAAGATGAGTGGGATGCTTGGGCGGCGCTCACCAAGGAGATTGGCGATCGCGTCCAGCTCGTCGGTGATGATCTGTTCGTGACCAACCCGGAGCGCCTGAAGAAGGGTATTGCTATGGGTGCGGCTAACGCCCTGCTCGTGAAGGTCAACCAGATTGGTTCGCTGACGGAAACCCTCGAAGCTGTTGAGTTGGCACATCGTTCTGGCTACAAGACGATGACCTCCCACCGTTCCGGTGAGACGGAAGATACCACGATTGCTGATCTCGCTGTTGCCACCAACTCCGGCCAGATCAAGACGGGTGCTCCGGCACGTGGCGAGCGCGTCAATAAGTACAACCAGTTGCTGCGCATCGAAGAAGAGCTCGAAGATGCAGCAGTGTACGCTGGTGCCTCGGCCTTCCCGCGTTTCTCCGCCAAGTAAGTAGCGAGAGTAATCGGCGAGGCGATGTACCTCGAACATGCCTGAATGTCGCGTTGTTGCGGGCGTAATCTTGCAGCGGCGTAACCGCTAGGTAGGTAATCGTACAATGTGGGCCATAGCTTTGAAGCTATGGCCCACATGCGTATCTTTATAACCAAAAAAAATGACGAGCGATCTGCTCGTTGTAGGTATTCAGCCAGGTATATGCTCAACTAAATAGGTAAATCTGGGTGGTATCTGTGCCGTCTTGGCAGTCTCGTGGCGAGCTACGTGGTGCAAACAGTGCCCGTTGTTTGGTGCAGACAACGCCGCACCACGCATACTGTGTATGGATACGGATGTCTCCAGAGACTCGTGGTACTTTGACGTGCAATTCTGATCGCGGTTTGGAGTCTTGGGCACTAGCGCGGTGTTACAGATTGTGCTGTGGTCTTTCCAGTTCACCGTCGGTACTCAGCGTTGAGATGAGGTGCAAAACGGGAGTGCCCTGCGAATTATGCGAGATCTCTAGAGCGAGTTGAGCGGCTAAGGAATGTTCGGCTCGATATGTTCCCGATACCTCAAATAGCTCGCGGCCTATCCCGCTCAAGGTGATGACCCAGCCATATGGACCTCGGTGATATAGTGCTCAATCGTATATGTGAGTTCATCTTCTTTCGATGGGGTATCGATCTAGCCAATAACACAGGTTAGGATCGACTCCTTGGGTATCGAGAGCAAAAGTGAAGCTTGGAAAGTCAACGAAGGGTTCAGTGTGCTCTAAAAGTAAATATTGATATAAAGCGCCGATTCGTCAGGCGGCTGTCATGACGAAAATATGTTATTTGCGCTCTTTGTAACACAGAGATGAACGCAATCATGCCCTAGATTCGAGATGGCTATATAGTGCGCGCGGATGTTTTAGCAAAATGTGCGCTAACCGATAAAAGCTCGGCTCACCGTGGGGCTTCACGCCGAGAGTGCCTACAATCCGTAGACTTAGCGCTATGAGTCCTCGACGTCCAGTTCGCAAGCCTGGTGCTACCCGCCCCGGCAATGTTCGTCGTGCCTCTAGCTCACTCAATAATCCGGCTGATTATCGCGAGAATACCTCGCAACGTGAAAGCGCCAGCGCTCGCAGTGTGGCAATGAACCGCTCAGCTATTGGTGGCAACCGCCAGCGAGGCGAGGAGCCGATGCGAACGGCGCATACCCCAGGCAAAGAGGGCGATTCGCCGCGAAAGATATTACGAGGTCGTCGGCTGCCGTGGAAACGTCATCGCGCACCAGCTGCGGTAACGTCACGAAAAGCTGAAAAACCAGCGAGTTCTTCCCGTTTTTCCCGCAAATTCACTATCTCTTTTACTGATGGGGAAAAGACGCGGCAATTTTCCTTGCGGGCGCTATCCGTCATTTTCTTTGCCTTGCTGGCAGTGGTCATTATTGCGCATCCGTTGAGCCAATATCTCGATCAGCAGCAACAGAAGCGTGAAGCTTTGGCGTCTTTAGAAAAAACGACGGACCGGGTTGCCAGCCTGGAAAAGGAAATCGCTCGATGGAATGATCCGGCCTTTGTGCGTAGCCAGGCGCGGGAGCGTTTAGGTTACGTTTTGCCAGGAGAAACCCTATATCTCGTTTCTGATCCGGCGAAAGGCACAGCCGATCAGATCATCGCAGAACGCGCCAAAGAGGTCAATGACCGGCGACGTCAGGCAACTCCGTATTATCTGACGATGTGGGAATCTATTGAAATCGCAGGAAATAGTGCTGGGGCAGTGAACCCGTCGAACGTGCCACTGATTCAACCTGACAGTGAAAAATCTGAGCAAAATTCCCCACAACCGGCCCCAACGCCTGCTCAGCCCCAAGAGGCTGAGCCAGAAAATTCTCCAGCTCCGGCATCGCCTGATTCTGCTGGGTAAATCGCTAGTGGGCGATACTATCCGCTGACGCGCGCCGCGCATACGCCTGATAAGTGGCGGAAGCGTGCAGAAATGCGTGCGAGTATAGGCGCGGTAGATAGTGGTATGCGTGATGGATTTGCGTTGGTATATCTGGGCAATCGTATGTGGGTGGGAGCCATAGTTAACAGTGCATGATGATAAGCACACCATGAGCCGAGTTGCCGAGTGAGAGCCAAGACGGGGAAGCGGGTAGGCTACGTGCTATGACTACACCGCTGCACGAAATCCCAGACATTGATGAATCCACTTTGCGTAGGGTGGCCGCTCATGCGAGTGCGCTTCGTCCGGATGATGTAGCGATTCTTCGTGCGCAGTTAGGGCGTTTCCCGCGCGGTTTAGTCGGGATTGGGGCGCGCTGCGTATGCGGTAATCCAGCAGTGACGATCACCTATCCGCAGTTGCCAGATGGATCGCCGTTTCCCACATTGTTTTACCTGACCTTGCCGGAGCTTGTTCGAGATATTTCTCGGTTGGAAAGCACTGGGCAGATGGTGGAATTCAATGAACGTCTCGCTGTTGATGAGGACTACCGGCACGCTCATGAACGCGCTCATCGCAGCTATTTAGAGCGACGGTCCCTCCTGGCCGACGTTCCTCAGATTGCGAATTTCTCTGCGGGGGGCATGCCAGATCGGGTGAAATGTCTGCATGCGCTAGCGGGCTATGCTTTAGCGGTGGGAGCAGGGATCGTTCCGGTGGGCGATGAGACGCTGGCACGAGTCGGATGGGATTCGAAGGTGTGCCGTTGTGAAAAGCCGTACGGTGGAAAGGATGAGGCGTGAGGGTCGCTGGTATTGACTGTGGAACGAATTCGATTCGGTTGCTGATTGCTGACGTTCCAGGTGAAAGCGGCGCACCGCTGCGAGATATTGTTCGGCAGATGGAAGTGGCCCGATTAGGTCAGGGCGTTGATCGCACTGGAATATTCGATCCTAGTGCTTTGGAACGGGCCTTAGCCTTTGTTGAGGATTATGCGGCGCAATGCCGCGAGCACGCAGTAGAGTCCATCCGTTTTGCGGCAACGTCGGCAACCCGAGATGCCGCTAATCGGGATATTTTCCTCGTTGGCGTGCGCGAGCGTCTGGGGGTAGCTGCCCAGGTGTTATCTGGGGAGCAAGAAGCGCGAGCGTCTTTTACGGGGGCAGTATCGTCTTTGCCGGAGGGTGCCGATGATCCGATTCTGACGGTAGATTTGGGCGGCGGATCAACGGAATTGGTCTGCGGTAGCCGCAATGGCGATATATATGCTGCGGTGTCAATGGATGTTGGATGTGTGCGAATGCGTGAGCGGCATTTAACGTCAGATCCGGCAAGTGAGCAGCAGATAGCCGCCGCTCGACGTGATGTGCAGGCAGCTCTTGATGCGGCAGATATTGATTTATCGGTGCCGCGCACAGTTATTGGATTAGCTGGTTCAATCACAACGATTACTGCGAAAGTATTGGGATTGGCTGCCTATGATCCTGCTCGGATTCATGGAGCTCGGTTATCGGTATCAGATATGGATGCGGTCTGCGAATGGTTTATTACCTCTACGGCTGAGCAGCGGGCGAAACTAGGGTTTATGCATCCGGGGCGAGTTGACGTTATCCAGGCAGGCGCTTTGGTGTGGCAGGAAGTTTTGCGTCGGATTTGCCGTGATGCGGGAGCAGACGTTATTACTCATACGGTGACGTCGGAGCACGATATTCTTGACGGTTTGGCGCTGTGGGCGGCACGTGAGCCAAACCCGCCACAGCACTGAAAATTTACGCTAGCTGCACCGCGTAGTGACTACCAACCGTATAAAAAGCAGTTTTGCAGGCTGCTGGCATGCGGAAATAGTGGTCGAAAATAGGCGCTGAGTGGCTAGCTAGAATTTTGAGGATTTCCGCTTAACGTGTGCCAAAACGGTAATACTGTGTTGCTTTGGCAGATTCACATAGGAAGCGGTAACCACGTTGATCTGCTACCTGGATTGCAGCAGGTAGCTACGGCAAACCTAGCTCCTCAGTTTCTGGCGTCAGTTTATGCATTGGGAACGCAACAGGTTATACCCGCCGGCATATAGGCAGGTAGCGCCAATCCTGAACCGTTAGCGATCGTAGTGCCCTGGCCCAACTTCTGGTCTGCCGCCAGGTACTTCACCCCACGTCTCGTCAATATCGTCATTCGAGGCAATGACGCCGTGTTCTAGAACATCACGACGATGAGCGAGCTCCTCCTCGCTAGGCTTCGCGTCGTGGCTCATATGCCATTGGGCTCGCCAGCGCAACAAGAAAGCGCCAATGAACAGGGAAATCGCTGTTCCTAACAGGACGGCTACTCGGGCATGCGGGCCAGCGGGATTGTTCGCATCGAAGGATAATGTGGCGATCAAGAGCGAGACGGTAAAGCCGATACCGGCAATCATTGACACCGCCAAAATATCTCGCAGATAAAGCCCTTTTCCTAACCGGAGCTTAAAGACGTAAACCATGATCGCAACTCCGAGAGAAATTCCCAGCGTCTTGCCGACTGGCAACCCGAGGTAAATACCCATTGCGGAAGAATCGCGAAGCATTGCGCCGACGCCGCCGGAGTCAATGACGTTCACGCCAGCCGCAAAGAAAGCGAAAATCGGCAGAATGAAACCGGCAGAGTAGAACTCAAGATGCTCAGTGAGTCGCTCGGTAAGGGGGAGCTTTTCTGAGGTGCGCTGGATGGTGGGGATCGTCATTCCAAGCGCAACGCCAGCGATAGTGGCATGGATTCCTGAGGCATGCATGAAATACCAGGCGATGATTCCTAGGGGCCACAGCACATACCAGCGTAAGATACGCTTCTGGGCACACAGCCCAAAGACTGCGATCGTAAGGAAAGCCAGAGCAAGGTAGCCAAAATTCAGGTTTGATGAGAAGAAAATGGCAATGATGAGAATGCCGAGGAGGTCATCCACGACGGCAAGCGTCATCAAGAATGTGCGTAAAGCGATAGGCAATCCGCGGCCAAATAATCCTAGGACGCCTAATGCGAATGCAATATCGGTTGCTACTGGAACAGCCCATCCGTGCCAATTCGCGCTTTCCCCGTGGAAAAACTGGGTGATGACGTATACCCCCATCGGACCGGCCATACCGCATACGGCAGCCAGAATAGGGACTAAGGCTTGCCGAATATCGCGTAGAGAGCCAATAACGAATTCCTGTTTAAGCTCCATGCCGATGATGAAGAAGAATAACGCCAGAAGGAAATCAGAAGCCCAGTGTGAGACGCTCAGGTGAAGATGTAAGGCTTGCGGGCCGATATGGGCTTCAGAGATCGTGGCATATAGCTCGCGCACTTCAGAGTTGGGGAAATTTGCCCACAACAAGGCGAGAACAGCTCCGAGGATAAGGACGACACCTGCGAATGTTTCGTTCTTTAGTGCCTTGTGATAGCGGCGAGTGATTCTCATGCTGTTCCAATCCCTTTCGCGTTTCTGCTTGCCCGATTGGATTCATCGTTTCTACCTGCCATATTAATCGAACTACGCAAGCTGCGCCGAGTCAGTTTTTGATCTGGGGCTTTGGCGGGTACTCTTAGACATGGACGTTGTCGTGTGGACCTGCACGAACTGCGTTTGTGTGCTGAGCGAGAACATCGCGTGCGGCACGCCCCCATAGCCCAACGGCAGAGGCAGTCGACTTAAAATCGATCCAGTCTGGGTTCGAATCCCAGTGGGGGCACCGAAAGTGATCCCCGTGAATCTGGGGTGTGCCGGGCACATCGTATTGATCTTATGTATGGCGCGCAGGTGTCATGTGTGCGTGCTTTCCTATCGAATTTGCTCGCTGGCTATGAGGAGCTGTTCGATGAGCGCACTCGGTTTTGTGCGCAATACCAATCTTTCTTTGCCAGGATTAGCGCGTATGCTCGCCTATCGGGCTCAGGTATCGGCCTGTAATTGTGCCAGATAGGCGAGCATACGCTGCCTGTTGTATCAGTTGATGTTGTATTGTGTGCAGCCAGGTTTACCTGCGAATTAGCGAGTTATGGGCAGGTGACCTGTAGTTCAACAGAGACGTTACTCCCTTGGGGTGTGCTGGCATCGTGTTGGGTCATTGTGCCAGATATGGTGTAGCTTTTGCCGTTTTGTTGGGCTGTTATTGTGCCATTCGGATTTCCGTTGTTCCAATGCAAAGAGTTGTTCTCGTGATCGGATAGATCAAGTGCTAAAACATGGAGTTGGCTATCAATAACAGCGACATAGGGATTCGCGTTTGGGCGTTCGATCAGAATTTTCGTCTTGTGTGGGCCTTCGCTTATGCAGCGGAGGGTGTATTGCCCTGGATCTCTGCGCTGACCATCTATGCTCAATACGAAGTTTTCCGTAGCTGTGGAACTATTTGCAGGTGAGGTTTCTGCTGGTGTGCTGCCGTTCGTATTAGCGCTATCATCGGTTTCTGGCGTGTGGGTTGCGGTATCGTTCGCGCTGGCGGCAGGTGAGTTAGTTGACGTTGCAGGTGACGTAGTGCCAGATGGCGTTGATTGTGAGCATCCGGCAAATGTTGCCACGAGGGCGGTCATTGCGATTATCGCCATGCGTCGAGTCATATTCCATCCTCTCTTGTAACAATATGCGCCGCCGGATTATCCAGCGGCGCATATCGCTTTACCCTACCAGGTTTGGCGTTAACCCTGAGAGAAAATGCGCTAGGAGCGCATACTCTCCATATTCATCACATATCTATCGGTCTTAAACGTCACTCTTCTTAAAGCGCAGGAAACCAATAGCGCACATGACGACGGTGTAGCCAAAGAATATGAGAAGTGCCATCCAGCGTTCAGAAAGCAACGGGGTTCCAGTAAACGTGCTTACGCGGGAGAACCCGGTGATCGCATACGTTCCGAGGGCGGGAATCGTGAGATCTGCGAGGACCTCATGGCAAAATCTCAGCGGAATTACGCTAATCAAATCGCTTAGAGAAAACACCGCAAGCATGAGGAAGGTTGTTCCCACGGTTGAGCGCAATAGGTACCCGAGCCCTAGAGTGAATAAGGCAAGGAGAATGAGGTAGATCGTTGCGTATGCATACGGTGTAATCCCGTCAATCGCAAAATCAAACTGTTCGTTCTTAGCGGCGAAAATAGCGGTAGCAGCGCATAGCGTCGGAATAATTGTTATGAGGGATACGACAACTGTGACGAGAGCTTTGCTGCAAAACAGCCTGAGGCGTCGCGAATCACTCAAAACGGTTTGCCGCATCGTGTTTTGCGAATACTCTGAGGTGACGAGCAAGCTCCCGATGACAATGAGAACCATTGCAATGATTGAGTAACCGCCGAGGACATGCTCCCCACTGATGGTGCTGGTGTATTCGCCCTGACGGCTCATAAATGAGCCAAAAACATAGAGCGCAAAAGCGATGATGATGGAGTTACGCACTGCCGGGATTTTCGCTTTTTCCAGCTCTGCTTTGACTACCCGAGCAAAAGTCGGATGATAAGTCGATCCAGGTAAGGAGACGCTGTTGTGAACCATTGATGTCATGAGAAGCTCCTTACTGTTGGGATCCGTCGCGCGGAATCGGTGGGCTGAAATGTTGTGGCATGGTGGGGGTGTTGGTAGCCGGTGGCATACCCCCAGGAGGTGGATAGCTACCAGGTGGTGGATAACTGCCCTGCGGCGGATTGTGATACCCAGCCGCTAAGCCGGCCCCTGCACCGGGAGCACCAGCAAAGGGGGCGCCAACAGATCCGGACGCATATTCCACCTGATCGCCGGTGAGCTCCATAAATACATCCTCAAGGGAGGAATGTATCGCTGTTAGCTCGTGAATCTCGATGTTGTTGCTGAACATGAGATGGCCAATAGCTCCGCGATCATTACCAGGAATCTCAAAAGCGCCGGTGGGATAGTCGTTTGAGGATGGCAGTTCGCGAATATCGAAGTTCGCCTCTCGTAATACCCGACGAATAAGCTCGGCATCGGGGCCGGCGAGGCGAATCGTGGAATGTTGAGAAGAAGCAGTGAACTGGGAAATTGGACCATTGGCGATAAGGCGGCCACGACCAATAATGACCAGATCATCTGCCGTCTGTGCCATCTCGGACATCAAATGCGAAGAAACAAGAATCGTGCGCCCTTCAGCCGCTAGGTTGCGCATGAGCTGACGGATCCAGCGTACGCCGTCGGGATCGAGGCCGTTAACTGGCTCATCAAAGATGAGTACTCTCGGATCGCCTAGCAAGGCGCTGGCAATCCCAACTCGTTGTGACATGCCGAGGGAGAAACCGCGGAGCTTCTTACGGGCTACCGATTCAAGACCAGTCATTGCAATGACTTCTTGGACCCGTGACATAGGGAAACCGTGCGTGGCAGCGATAATCTTCAGGTGACTGTAGGGTGTGCGGCTCATGTGGAAGGCTTTACCATCCAAGAGGGCACCGACAGTCGTTAGTGGTGACGTCAAGTTACAATATTCTACTCCGCCGACCAAGACGCGACCTTTTGTTGGTTGATCCAGCCCGACGATACACCGCATCGTCGTTGATTTGCCCGAACCATTAGGACCAAGGAAGCCAGTTACTGCGCCCGGGCGAAGGGTAAAGGATAAATCGTCTACCGCCCGCGTCTTGCCGTAATCCTTAGTCAGGTGTTCAACGGTAATCATTGATACCTCCTTCAGTGATGGATGTATTCAGTCTATCGGGCGCTAACATCGGGTAAATGCGCGTCTGGGGTTAACTCCCGCTGGTCAGAGTCCTCCTGTGGGTGGATATTGTCTGTAATGGTGACGTGGGGAATTATCCTGTCATCGAACAATGAGGCGCGAGTATGGACAGCGACCATCCCGCCATTAGAATAGAAAGCAGGATGGTCGCAAACCCGTGACCAAGAATGTACAGGAGATGCTCGTGAGCAACCCGATTACGACTCGTAACCCATATTTCGCGACGCCGCAGCAGCGTCCGAACAACTATGGGGAGCAGCAGCGTGTTCAGTATGAGACTGGGTACGCCGAGCAATATGCTCCCTCAACGTATTTTGAGCAGCAGGCACCGCGCACAGATATGTTTGCTCAGGCTGATCCGTCTCGGATGACGTACACCGATGCAATGAACAAGGTGGCCATCCTGTTGGGGACGGCCCTGCTATGTGGCGTGGCGACGGTGATTTTGCTACCCGCTCAGTTATGGTATCCAGCCGCGTCTGTGACGGTCATCGCTGCGGTTGTCGTTGGTCTGATCTTGGCCTTCCAGCGTATGGTTAGCCCCGTTCTTGCCATGATGTATGCCGTGCTAGAGGGCGTGGCTCTCGGCGCTATTACTGGTGCGTTAAATCAGATCATCCCCGGTATTGCTCTGCAAGCAATCCTCGCAACGGCAATCATTGTGGGTGTTACCCTGGCCTTGCATTATTCAGGGACGATTCGCACGACGACGAAGGGTCGCAAGATGGTCCTCGTTATCGGCATGGGATACTTCTTCTTCTGCATTGCGAATATGCTACTTTCGGCTTTCGGCGTCTTTAAGAATCAGGCATGGGGCGTTCGTAGCTACGAGATCATGGGGATGCCGCTTGGCGTTGTCATCGGCGCAGCAATGATTCTTGTTGCCGCTTACATGCTGATCGCTGACTTCGAAGATGTCAATATTGCGATTGCTAATGGTGCGCCTAAGAAGTTCTCCTGGACGTGCGGTATCGCCATCGTAATGACGATTATCTGGATTTA
Organism: Trueperella sp. LYQ141; assembly: GCF_046599555.1. Lineage (NCBI taxonomy): Bacteria > Bacillati > Actinomycetota > Actinomycetes > Actinomycetales > Actinomycetaceae > Trueperella > Trueperella sp. LYQ141. The sequence goes on from NZ_JBKIWQ010000001.1 coordinate 366,726, forward strand.
TGTTGAGGTTCTGCGGATCATCGCGATCCTGAATTCACGGAACTAGCCTTAGGGCTCTTCGGCTGTGAAGAGTCAAGGTAGATCGCTTATATGTAATGGTTTGGGTGGGTCAGCTCCGTGCTGACCCACCCAAACCATTAGTGTGTACTATCAGAATTCCTATTTCAGCTCGCGTTAGCCGTGCGCCACGGAGAGACTTTTGGCGCGAGATTGGCATGAACTGCGAGAGAAATCGTCGGTTATTCAAGAGAACAATTGGTTATCCAAGAAAGCAATCGGTTATCCAAGACAGAAAAGAGCCTTAGATAGCCGACGATTTCTCTCGGATAACTGCGTGCGGCGGCAAGGAATTAATTATCGTGAAGTGAGTTGAAATCGAAAGCGGATTTTGCCAGCCCCTTGATGTCGACGACAAAGACCAATATATCTTCGCCGGTAATTCCAGCGCGCGGATTGCCTGCTTTTCCATAGCCCTTAAATGGTGGAACTGAGATCAGCAGACGAGAACCAACCTGCTTGCCGACAATTGCTTCATCCCAGCCCTCAATGACCATGCCAACCCCGATAGGGAAGATCGACGGGGTATCGCGGTAGTAGGAGGAGTCGAAAATCTCGCCATTCCAAATCTGACCGTGATAGTCCACCTCAATCTCGTCACCGGCGCGAACTACTGGCCCATCGCCTTCAATAAGCACCTGCACGCGCAAGCCGCGAGGTGGTTCGCAATCTTGTGGGAAAGTCAGTTCTGGCAGTTCGCCAAAGTTTCCGGCTACGCTTGGCATTTTGACGTCCATATTTACCCTTTCATACGTGTGGCATTTTAAGTGTAGCGGGCGTCGTTCCAGGTAGGGGTATTGGACTAGCTGGTATGGCGTCGGATCAATCACCAGCGGCTAGCCGCCAGGATAGCTGGGAGATACGGTACGGCGAGCGGTAAATGTACATCGTCGTGCTCAAAGATAGCAGAGGGCTAATCTAATCAGCCAACGCGAAAAAAGTAGTCTTATATGCACGAGTCTTTTATACGGGAACAGCCTCTGACAGGGCGATCGCCAGTAACGCAGCTACCTTATAGCCCAGTTGCGTTATGTAGTCTGTTTGCCAGCAGTTCAGCTACCTATGGCTCAGTTGTCTTACAGTTCCCTCCGGCAGCAAGGGCATTATTGTGCTGTGGGGTAAATGGCGTGAAAAGAAGATACGTAAGACCGGAGGAAAGACGCAGCGAAAATACTGTTAACGCAGGGTGATGCTGTGGTGTCACATCCGAATAGCGATACGGTGGTGTCATATCCGAGTGCCGATCCGTACCCGCCACTCATATCGCGCAGATTTTTGCCATCAAACTCGGTATCCGAAATGATTGCCGTCATATCTCTGACAGCACACCCTGCAAGTAACACGCGGATACTAACGAGCGCGCACCACCCTGCTCAGCCGCAGAGGAGAAAAAGAAAAGAGGAGAAAGGGATCAAGGCAAACGAAAGACATGCATGGATTAATGAGGCATGGGAAAGCCCTACGGTTTAGCCTGCTATTGGCGAGCTTCTCGCTGGCGCGGCGATCTCTTAGATAGTTTCCTGCTGCCTAAGTTTCCCGCTAGCTAACCATCTATCAGATACCCCAATTACTAAGCTCATGGTCGGTTAGTTCCCGGCATGGGGCACGCTAATCCCGTTCGAACATGGCAGCGATAGCCATGCGGCACTTTGAATAAATACTGTTGATGGCTATCCTCAGCCGGATAAAAGCCGCTGGTTTGTTCCGCCGGAACGATATCCGTGACGATCGGCGTATGCCCGGCAGTACGCAACACCACGTCATACTGATCGCGACTCCACCGTGCCATCTCTGCTTGCCGCGTCGTCGTCGGAAAAATAGCCGAACGGTATTGGGTGCCGACGTCATTGCCCTGGCGGTTAAGTGAGGTGGGATCGTGGCACTCCCAAAAAGTGCGGAGAATATGCGCAAGCACATCAGGATCACGGTGGCGATAAACCACCCGCACAGTTTCTGCGTGCCCGGTCATGCCACTACATACTTCGGAATACGTCGGATTAGATGTAACCCCGCCCATGAAACCGACGCAGGTATTCTCCACGCCGGCTAACTGCCACATGATTTCTTCAAGCCCCCAATAGCAGCCGGCAGCGAGAAAAATCTCGGCCTGATCGGCGGAGATCGGATCAAGCAACGGGCAGGCAAAGATAGCGTGCAAACCAAGCGATCGCGCAATGGGCGAGGTGCGACCAACTGCCACGGGATCCATAAAATGATCCGTCCTCGGCATGTCATCGGGGAGCTCACTCAACGGCTGATCCTTTGCGTGCGGCATCTGAGCGTCATCAGCGGGCTGACGGGGAATCGGAGTATCGCCAGAGCTGGGATTAGCACCCCGCAATTGAGAGGGGTGGGAGCGAGAAACAACGCTCTGCTGCTGGGGGAGGGAAGATTGCGGATGAATCCCTTGATCTTGCGCAAGAGCCGACGGCTGACCGGTTATAGATAGCCGATCAGCGTCATCAGCCCGAGAGAAGAAATCTGGGATTCCTGCCATTACTGCAAAGGCTCGATATTGGTGATCTCCACCGTGAACTCTTTGCCGTTAGGGGCAACATAAGACGTCGTATCGCCCACTTTCTTCCCCATGATTGCTGCACCTAAGGGGGCATTTTCTGGATAGACGTCAACATCAACCCAGTCGTTCGATTCTCGCGATCCCAATAGGAAACGCTTTTCCTTGCCGTTAACCGACGCAGTAATCACCAGACCAGGAGCAACTACATCCGTCTCAGTGGGAGCCTGACCAACCTCGGCATTTTCTAGTAAGTAAGTTAGTTCCTGGATCCGCCCCTCAATCTTCGACTGCTCCTCGCGGGCAGCGTGGTAGCCGCCATTCTCCCGCAAGTCGCCTTCCGCTCGCGCAGCAGCGATACGCTCAGTGATTTCTTGCCGGCGTGTCGTCTTTAACTCGTGTAGTTCCTGGGAAAGCCGATCGTATGATTCCTGCGAAAGCCACGTCGCCTCAGCCATGATCTCATCTCCTTGAATTTCGGCCGTGAGTGTGAGTGCAAGCTTATCTTATCCTGCTCGCATGCCTAGTGCCGTGAGGGTATCACCGACACGAGGACATAGCCAACTGTGATCCCCAAGTTTTGCCCACAGCGGTCTAACTGGGTCGTACAGACACGATACGCTAAGCCTCCTATAATCGGGGACAAGAACCATGCAGGCAAACGAATCTCAGGTTCCCTGCCCTCGTCGTGCGTTATGCAAGGAGGCTCACTATGGTTAACGAACGTCGGCTTATGGCAATTCATGCTCATCCGGATGATGAATCATCAAAAGGCGCGGGCATGATGGCGAAATACGCAACTGCAGGTCGAGTACGTGTGGTGACGTGTACTGGAGGAGAACGCGGAGACGTGCTCAACCCGCATTTACGTGACGATCCACAGATTGCAGAAAACTTACCTCAGATCCGCCGGATGGAAATGGCACATGCGGCACGCGCTTTAGGTATTGAGCACGTATGGTTAGGTTTCGTCGATTCCGGGCTGCCCGAAGGTGATCCGCTACCAGAACTTCCGGCTGGATGTTTTGCCCTTACCCCGATTCATGAGGTCGTGCAGGCACTTGTTCGGGAGATTCGCGCGTTCCGCCCCCAGGTTGTAACCACCTACAACGAATACGGCGGATACCCACATCCGGATCACATTCGAGTACATACCGCTTCAATGATGGCGATTGCGGCAGCACACGATCCACATGCATATCCAGAATGTGGCGATCCGTGGCTCGTATCAAAGGTCTATTACGATTTATCCTTCACCTACGTTCGATATATGGCGTTACACAACGCGCTATGTGCCTCGGGGCACGAGAGCCCCTACGCTGACTGGCTCGCCCAGCGCGAGGGCAGCGACGGTGAGGCATGTGCTCGGATCTATGTCGCAGACTTTTTTGCCCAGCGCGACGCCGCCTTGCATGCGCATGCGACACAAATTGATCCGGAGGGCTTCTTCTTTGCCGTCCCGCGCGATCTGGAAGCGCAAGTGTGGCCCTGGGAAGACTTCTGCTTAGCATGGAGCACAGTTGGGCGGGCGGAGGCCCAAGAACGTGATCTCTTTGAACGGATTCCAGGTGTAAAACTTCTTATGTAAGCAGGCGGCAGGTAAATGGGCGCGGCGCTGTTGCGTAACTAATGACGGCGAGTAAGCCAGATTGCTGCGCAACTAAGCGTCGGATAGCCGAGAATGCTGGGCGTATGGCGAGTGCGGCGGGAGGCGGCGCGATGAGAAATTTTATCGCGCCGCCTCCCGCGAGCTATCGCAGCCCAGCTTGCACACTTCAAGCGTGAGTCAGCCGCATGGGACGCAGCCAGCCTATTTTCCTGACTCAATGAGGCGTAGCCGGTCTATTCTCCGGCGTTAGGAACCATCCGTCAGTGGCTGGGATGCGCGGCGCTTGAAGCGCCTTTGCTAGCATTCAGTTCAGCTCAGTTTAGTTCGCCTCTGTATCTGGATCGTCAGCTTTTTCTTCCTCATTCCCGTTTGGGGTAGCACGACTAGATTTTTCAGCCAAAGCGCGGGCTTTCTTCAACAGTTTCTTCGCCGCGCGCGAGGGCTTAGGGAGAGTCTCCGTCAATCGGCGAATTTGCACATCCAAATGCCAACGGGGCACCGGCCAATTCTGCTGATAGGCTTCCAGGGCTTCAATAATGAGCTCGGTGACAGCCAATCGGGCATACCACTTCTTATCCGCAGGGATAATAAACCACGGAGCATATGGCGTATTGGTACGCTCAAACATGATCTGATACGCCTCCTGATAGGCGTCCCACTTTTTACGGGTATCAATATCTCCCGAGCTGTACTTCCACCACTTATCTTTTCGGGCAAGACGTTCAGCAAGCCGCAGACCTTGCTCATGATGAGAAATCATCAACCCCACTTTAATGAGCGTAAACCCGTCATCAATAAGTGACTGCTCCCAGGTGTTGATCTCCTCGTAGCGCTTTTCGATCTCTTCCGCGGGCGCTAGCTTATCCACCCGACCGATAAGGACGTCCTCATAATGCGAGCGGTCAAAGTATCCAATCTTTCCAGCCGGTGGCAGCTTGCGGGTAATACGCCACAAGAAATGATGGGACAGCTCTTCTTCGGTTGGTTTACCAAAATTAGCAATATGTACGCCCTGCGGGTCAACCAGCCCAAGAACATGCCGGGCAAGACCGCCTTTGCCTGCGGTATCCAGACCCTGGACGATGACGAGAAGTTTGCGCGTATCCCCACTGCGAGCCTGCGCAAAGAAACGTTCCTGGAGAGCGTCAAGCACCTGACCCCGAGCAGCAAGCACTTTTTTGCTGGAGGACTTCGATCCCGAAAAACCTGGGGTGCTTGCCCGATCAAACGTCGATAGATCGAATCCTGCTGGCATGCGCAGGGCTTCACTGGCAGGGGTATTCCATGAGCCGGTACGTTTACGTGATGACATAATCATCTCCTTTGACGGTCAGTTAATGCCCCTTAATCTACTCCCTCGAATGTGAAGCGGAAAGAGGGATCGCAATATCAGAAAATGCCGATGTGAATACGGTAGGTAAGTGGGCGCTTTCGTGGAATACCTTGTGCGTGTAGGTAATGAGGTCCGACGGTAGCCCCTGTTCGGTGCTGAGAGAGAAATATGTAAGATCGTTATCTGGTAGCGCAGGCAGTGTGGCATCAGATGGCGGGCTATCAGATAGTTGGGTGTGTAGATAGTGGGCTATCGAAGTGCGGGCTTTAACGTCTGTTCTCCTATAACTCGAGAAAATACATGTGAATATATGTGCAGGGCACATAACGAAAGCAGATGCATCCGCCAGCTATATGCCTGGCGTTTTGCGCTAATGAGAGCTTTTATGTGGCATAAAGGCACAAATACGTATGCTGGCCACTACAAAAGGCTAGAACATTGCGAGAACGGAACACCCGCGCAGCAATACCGCCACCGGCACCGCTTATCGTATTCCTAATGAAAAATGGCCAGCCATACGGCAATCGAATGGCAGATATACCCCACGACGGTGCCCACATGGAAAAACTCGTGAAACCCAAAATGAGCCGGCCAAGGATTCGGCCACCGCATCGCATAAAACACCGCGCCAACCGTATATGCCACCCCGCCACACAACAGCAAAACCAAGATGGCCACCCCGCCGCTGTGAAGAAAATCTGGAAGGAAGAAAACAGCGACCCACCCTAAAAGAATATAGAGCGCAACGAGAAACCAACGCGGAGCATGAAGATGGAATACATGAATGAGCGTCCCGGTGATCGCCCCAGCCCACACGATCGTCAACACTAAAACTGCACGTCGGGCCTCAAGCAGAGAAATAGACATCGGGGTATATGTGCCAGCGATAAGAAGGAAAATATTGGCATGGTCAATTCGCTGCAATACAGCGCTGACGGAATCATTCCAGTTCCCCCGATGATAAACCCCCGAGTTACCAAAAAGGAGCACTGCTGAAATAGCAAAGACGAGGCAGCCGAGGCGAGTAGGGATCGTTGGTGCGAGAACCACCAGAGTAATACCATTGGCCAGTGCCAGCGGCGCAATTAACGCATGAATCCAGCCACGTGCGCTCGGTTTGGGCAACGCGGCATAAAACGCTTTCCGCTCTGCTCGGGTTGCCGGTGGGTGTGCCGGCGCAGTATCTTGCGTGGAGCCTTTTTCCATCACGCGGGTAGCTCTACCTGTGAGCGTGGGAGTAGCCGCATCGGGCATGACCTTGGGCGGAGTTGAAGTATGCCGAGGAGAGTCGGCGGATGAAAACGAAGAAGGTGTGCTGTCCATGATCCTTGATCCATCACGTCGGTTTGAACTGGGAACGTTGTATTTCACTGTAGTGTGTTTTATCTGCTGAGCACAGTGCGGTCTTACTCGGTAGACTATTTTCGTGGAGGGCTGATTTTGTTGACGGTTGCCAGCCGCAGAGCAGCTCGATAGCCGGCAAGGGAGCATGGATGAAAGTTCCTGAGTTTCTGTACTCAATATACGAACGCAGACTAGCGCGGGAGATTGCCCGTCCGAATATTCCAACACATGTTGGCATCATTTTGGACGGAAATCGCCGCTGGGCAAAAGCTCTCGGATCATCGGCTGCGACGGGTCATCGTCGCGGTGCAGACCATATCAGCGAGGTATTGGGCTGGTGCGAAGAAGCCGGAATCCAGATCGTCACCCTATGGATGCTGTCAACAGATAACCTCAAACGCAGTAACGCCGAATTGACTGAACTCATCGGCATTATCTGTGACGCGGTTGAGAATCTGGCGGCCAGCCAGCGCTGGAAAATCCGCATGATTGGCGATCTGACGCTAGTTGATTCCCAGGCGGCGCAACGATTACAAGCATCACAACAGGAAACATCCCAGATTGAGGGCATGACGGTCAACGTCGCGGTGGGATACGGCGGGCGGCAAGAAATCACGAACGCCGTGCGAAGCTACCTTGCAGAATGTGCACAACGCGGGGCCAGCCTAGAGGACGTCGCCCGCGAAGTAACGATCGCCGATATTACTGACCACATGTACACCAAAGGGCAGCCTGATCCAGATTTGATTATCCGTACCTCTGGTGAGCAGCGTATGAGCGGATTCATGCTATGGCAGACGGTACATACGGAACTGTACTTTTGTGAGGCGTACTGGCCAGAGTTCCGGCGAACTGACCTCTTGCGGGCTTTGCGAGATTACGCAGCGCGAGAGCGCCGTATGGGAAAGTAGCTGAACAGCCTGAACGGTACAGCGCAGACGTACTCCCGCACTATGCTTGGCCGTCAGGGGTACGCCTGGCAACTGGCAGAAATAAGGATCCCACTGCAGAAAATGCTGGCAGGTAACATTAGATCGTGAAGTAGCGCCCCAGCTCGATTAGCTCGTCGCGAGTAGGGGGATTAGCTCCGGCTCGCGATACCGTGATCCCCGCAGCGGCCACCGCATAGGTCGCTACTGAAGTTAACGTCTTTGCGGAGATTGAGCTGAGAGCATGCCCGTCGGTCCCTAATACACTCACCCGTGCTAACCCGTCAATTAAAGCTGCCATAAGGGCGTCACCTGCGCCCACGCAATCGACAACCGTTACCGAGGCAGCGGGAACACTTATGGAATGAGTGCCAGTGTATATGCGCATTCCATCAGCGCCAGTAGTGATAGCGACGAGCTTGACGCCAGCATTAAGGAATCGGGCGGCAGCCTCGTCCGGATCAATGGGATGACCGGCGAGTTCTGCTAAATCCGCAGCGGAGGCTTTAACCACATCGAGATACGGCACAAGACGAGCAATATCATCAATCACAGCTTGGGCTGAGCGGAGAATGGAAAGCCGCACATTCGGATCATAGGAAATCGTGGAATATGGGTGGAGAAGTTCAATCCACCGCCGGACGGTATCCGCGCCAGGGTGCAGGTGAGCGCCGATGGATCCAATATGGACGTGCTGCGGAGGGGCTGCAAGGAGCTCGGCAATCTCTTCAGCGCTCGTCGGTGGCTCTCGGTAAGCACAGTGGACATCGAAACGATATGTTGGCGCGCCATAGTCGTCAATTGTCGCTAATGCGATGGAGGTTGGTTCAACGACGATGGAATCAGGGAGCAGATGTACACCGGCGTTGTCTAGGTAGCGCCGAATTGTTAGCCCGTCAGCGTCATCCCCTATTCGAGTGAGCAGGTGGGCGTTGCGGCCGAGCCGTGCCAGACCGACGGCAACATTCATCGGAGATCCACCAGGATGGCGAGTCGTTGTTCCGTCTGCTCGTTTAACGACGTCGATCAGGGATTCGCCGATGACCAGGCAACTCATGACAGCCCCTCACCCTGACTCTCAGGTGTGGCGAAGTTGTGAGGATGATTCGACGCCGAGGATTGCGTTGGGGTCTTAGATGGTGAATCTGGTGCGTGCCCATTTGAGATTGGGGAGGTATTGCCATTGCCAGAGGATTCCGCTGAATGATCCGAGGTATCGAGGGCGCCAGCGGAGGTTATCCGAGCGCGATCTTGGGCGGCTTGTAAGCGTTGGCGGGCGCTATCGAGCCAGGCTTCACAGCGGCGTGCAAGGGCTTCTCCGCGTTCCCATTGGGCGATGGCCTCATCCAGCGATAAATTCCCTTGGTCAAGAATGGCGACGATACCCGCTAGCTGCGAGCGCGCCTCCTCGTAGCTCAATGCGGCTACTTCGGCATCGAGCTCGTCCGGCGTGCGAATGGCAGATTGTGGAGTGCTCATAGGCGTTCCTTTCGATCCGCAGGGGTGATCCGGTCGATAGTGATATCGAAAGACCCGTCAGCCAACGTGGCGTGGGCGACCATGCCGACGTTAGCGTCGCGCACGCGAGAGAGAACTCCGTGCGGGGTACGTAATACAGCGTACCCTCTTTGCAAAGTAGCCAGCGGAGAAAGCGCGCGCAAATGCGCAATATCTGAAGCCAGTGAGGTGCGTTGCTCGGCGGTGAAGCGGTTAATAAGCTCAGTGAGCCACTGACGCTGGTAGCGTAAATCTTCACCGCGCATATCGACCAGGCGAGTTGGCTGCGAGAATGCCGGATGTGAGCGCAAAAGCTGGACGTCGTGTGCGGCCGTTGCCAGGCGGTTCGTAATAGCGGAACGTCCACGCTGGAGGGCAGCAGCGAGCTGTTCTTTTTCTTCGCTCATATTTGGGACGACGTTTTTTGCCGCGTCGGTCGGGGTTGACGCACGGAAATCTGCAACCAGGTCTAGCAGTGGGCAATCTCCTTCATGGCCAATTGCAGAGACGACGGGAATCGGTACGGCACTGACTGCGCGCAGGAGCCGCTCGTCAGAGAATGGGAAGAGATCTTCGACGGAGCCGCCGCCACGGGCAAAGATGATGACGTCAACCTCGGCTTGTTGGGCGAGAGTGTCTAATGCTCCGAGCATCTGGTCAACGGCAGTGGGACCTTGAACGACAACTTCGCGAATATCGAAACGTGCGGCAGGCCAGCGACGGACGACGTTTTCCACGACATCTTCTTTTGCTTTGGTGTTTCGACCGCAAATTAAGCCGATTGTGCGTGGAAGAAAGGGCAGTGGGCGTTTGCGGGAGGCATGGAAGAGCCCTTCGGCGGCGAGTTGGGCGCGCAGTGCTTCGATGCGAGCCAGGAGATCGCCGGTGCCGACCGGGCGGATGTCGAATGCTTGGAGGGTGAATTCCCCTTTTCCGTCCCAAAAATCAGGTTTGACGCCGAGAACGACTCGCATTCCTTCGTGTAGTCCGGCAGGGATTGCAGTCGTCCAGATCTTCACCTGCATACTGCGGTTATCAGATGGATCTTGTAGCCGGAAGAATTGCACTTTCGCCCCAGGGCGCATGGTGAATTGGGTGATTTCCCCCTCTACCCAGAGTCGGGAAATGTGCGCAATATATTCTTTCATCTTCACAGCGAGCAGCCCTAGTGGCCAGGGGTGTTCGGGCGTGGTGAGATCAGTGCGCTGTGGAAGATGTGGCGGAATAGTGACTGGAGTCGTCATTCTTTAAGAATACGCCATTTGTGGGTGCGCCAAACAGATAGCGGCTTATCGAGATGGCAGTGCGCATTGGTGCGCTGCGATGGCAGTGGATCCGCGCTTTAGGATAAGAGCGCGTGCTGTATGCGGCGGGTAGTTTTTCTGCGATGTGTGGTAGCAAAATGCAATTTGGATAGCGGAGCAAAAATAGAAGGGGTGGGCGTCCCCGTTTAGCTTTTAGTGAAGGTGTACTGGTGAGAAGGTAGTGGTAGCACGTGAGGAATAGTGGGAGCGTGAGCATTGGAAAGTACTGCTTAGGCGGGGGCGGGCGGAGAAAGGAAATAGCGGGCGCATAATCAGGCTGTCAGGTGCAGATAGCTGAAAATGTGAGTCGCTTGGATATGCGCGGCCATGAGCGTCGGAAGTCTATTTCCTATGAAACAGGTGTAGCTGTGGATAGCTCACGGTGTGGAACCTGGCTAGGGGTATCATCGACGTTGACGCTGTGGGTGCGTAGGCTATGTCGGTAAATAGCTATGTGCTGTTGGGCAGGAATTGTTATTGTGGCTAGGAATATGTGAGGAGATGACGTCGATGGATAAAACTGCTGAGCAGGTAACTCCGATGAGCTTAGCTGGCGCTTCGGCATTTCCGCAGGATATTCCGTCGTCCCCTGCGAGGGATGGCAAGCGTATTCTCGTGGCGACTCCACGCGGATACTGTGCTGGAGTGGATAGAGCTGTTGACGCGGTGGAAAAGGCCTTAGAGCTTTATGGGGCACCGATTTATGTGCGTAAAGAGATCGTGCATAACAAATTTGTGGTCGAAACCCTCTCGCGTCGTGGGGCAATTTTTGTTGATGATACCGATGAAGTGCCGGAGGGTGAGCGCGTCGTTTTTTCCGCTCATGGGGTTTCCCCGCAGGTGCATGAACGGGCTGACGCTCGTTCCTTGCTGACAATCGATGCGACCTGCCCATTGGTGACGAAGGTGCATAAACAGGCCATTCGTTTCGCGCACGATGATTACGATATTCTGCTGATCGGTCATGCTGGGCACGAAGAAGTGGAGGGGACGTACGGAGAAGCTCCGGCTCATATTCAGATCGTTAATGGCCCGCAAGACGTCCCGAATATCCAGGTTCGCGATCCACGTCGGGTGGCATGGATTTCGCAGACGACTTTATCGGTAGATGAAACGCTGGAGATCGTCACATTGTTGCGGGAGCGATTCCCAGAATTAATTGATCCGCCTTCGGATAACATCTGTTATGCCACGCAGAATCGTCAAGGGGCCGTGAAAAAGATGGCGCCGGAATCTGATGTGGTTATTACCGTCGGTTCGGCAAATTCCTCGAATTCAATGCGGCTCGTTGAGGTGGCCTTGGAAGCAGGCGCGAAAGCGGCATATCGGGTGGATAAGGCTGAGGAGTTGCGCGAGGAGTGGTTCAGTCAGGCGCAGACGGTAGGGGTGACTTCAGGGGCGTCCGTCCCGGAGATTTTGGTTCGCGATGTGGTGGATTGGTTGAAGGTCTTAGGTTATACCGAGGTTATTCCGGTGACGACGGTCCAGGAAGACGTCCAGTTCTCTTTGCCGAAGAATCTGCGGGCAGACTTAAAAGCGATTGGTGTTGAGCCAGATCGCCCACATAAGGTGCGAGCGCGAGAGCAGCGCCCACAGACTTCTAATGCGCGCCGGACGGAGAATATCGTAGGGCATAACCGATCAGAGACGACCGCGTCTGAGTAGAGCACTATGCAGGGCTATGCTCGTTTTGCGTATCTTCCTTATCTAATTACTTTCGCGGAACTGCCGATTTTTACTTGGCTATTTTGTTGCAGAAATTGCCTTTAGTGTTGGTGCGGGCATTGAAGATCGTTCTTCTTTCTCTCATGCTGCCAGCAGTTATGTGATAGCGTTGCGGGTAACGCCCTGTTTTACGCATGTTTATATATGTGCGCACGCATTCATCGGGGAATGTGAACGTTAAAACACGGCGGCGTAGCGCACTGTTGCACACCACTAAATAGTGGAAAATTACTGCTCTCGTGTGCAAAGTTGCGCGGAAGAGGAGAATAAAAATGAGAACAAATCAGAGCGGTCATGCCGCTCGATGGAGTCGAATAATATCGGGGATTGCTAGCGGGGCACTGTTGGGCGTCGCATTAGTTGGAATCGGTGGGCACAACGCGGTGGCGGCCGATGCGACGGATCTCGTCACGAATGGTGGTTTTGAAAAAGGTCTTGACGGCTGGAAATCAGGAAAGTTTTTCCAAGAATCGGCGTCAACCATTGAGATTGTCAGCGATGACGTACATTCGGGCTCTGCGGCCGTCAAAGTGAGTAACCGGAAGGCAACTGACGCAGGTATCGTCCAGTCGCTTGCTGGAAAGTTTGTCAAAGGTGAGGAATACACGGCGACGATGTGGATTAAATCCACAGAAGACGCCACCTTTAACATGACGGTATGTGCTGGTGATTTCTCTGGATGTGGCCAGTTGGCCTCCGCTGCGGTGAGCGCGGGCACATGGACGAAGATTACCGGCAGTGCTGCCTTGCAGGTTAACGATGAGAAGCCGTCGCTTGTTATTGAGACGGTGTACAACTCAGGCAAGACGGCGGATTTCCTAGTTGATGACGTCTCTATTATGGGTACTCCGCCGCAGCCTGTGGTGCGTCCCGTTGGAAAGGCGCAAGCTGCCAAACAGATTGGGAAATCTAATCCCATTATCGACTACTGGTATGGTGCCGATCCCTGGGCGATGGAATACAACGGGCGAGTGTATGTTTATACGACGGGTGACGCCACCAAGATTAATCCTGATGGTTCCTTGACCTATGACTATGAGTACGACGCTAAAGGGAATATCAAAGATAATTCTTTCGCAGATGTTAAGACCATCAATGTGTTATCCACCGATGACATGGTGAATTGGCGCAATGAAGGGTATATCCGTGTGGCGGGTCCGCAAGGGGTTGCGCCGTGGGCAAATAATTCTTGGGCGCCTGCCGTAGCACACAAGACGATCAATGGTGCGGAAAAGTTCTTCCTGTATTTTGCTAATGGCGGCTCGGGTGTCGGGGTGTTGACTTCGGATAGTCCGGTTGGACCGTGGTCTGATCCAAAGGGAGAGCTGCTTATTAAGTGGGGAACGCAAGCGTCAGAGGGCGTGGTTTGGCTCTTTGATCCGGCGGTTCTCGTTGATGATGACGGGACGGGTTACCTCTATTATGGTGGCGGCGTGCCGGAGGGGAAGAAAGAGCATCCGAATACGGCTCGCGTCATCAAACTGGGTGAGGACATGATTTCCACGGTGGGTGAGGCCCAGCCTATTGATTCTCCGGCAATGTTTGAAGATTCGGGTATCGCAAAAATTGGGGATACCTACTACTACACGTATTGCACGAATTTCAGTCATGAAAAGACGATTGACTCTCATGATATTGGTTATGGAACGATTGGGTATATGACCTCGAAGAGCCCGATGGGTCCGTTCACCTATCAGGGAGAGATTATGCAAAACCCTGCCAAATATTTCGGGGTGGGTGGTAATAATCATCATGCGATGGTCAAGCTCGGTGATTCATGGTACATGGCCTACCATGCGCAGACGGTTGCGAAAGCCTTAACTGACGGGGGAAATCTTGATAAACCGCGAGGCTACCGCAATACTCATCTGGACCCAATCACTATTAATGCTGACGGTACGATCGCCGATATTGTCATGACGTATGACGGCTTGCCGCAGGTGAAGAATATGGATCCGTATGTTGATGGCGGTATTCCGGCTTCGACGATTGCTTGGGATTCTGGTATCCGTGACGTTTACCAGCTCAGTTCCGGGGTTCGCGTCGTTGATATTACTCCCGATAACAGCAAGGGGCAGAAGCTCACGAATATCAATAACGGTGAGTGGACGGCTTTATCTCAGGTTGATTTTGGTCAGCCAGGAGCGGCTCAAATAACTATTTCGGCGGCTGGTAAGGCTGGCGGTAAGGTTGAGGTCCGGTTAGATTCCTTGGATTCCGCGCCGGTGGCAACGGTGAATATTCCAGCCGGTGACGGTTCGACGCCGGCGGATTATCACGCGCCAATGACGGCAACTGGGGTGCATAATGTGTTCTTCAGTTTTGTGGGTGGTGCGGAGCGTGCTGCGGCGCCGGAGGCAGCAGAGCTATTTGACCTGTATTCTTATCGCTTCGCTAAAGGTGCCGCTGTAGATACGACGCAACTTCAGGCTGAGGTGGATAAGTCGCAGACGCTAAACAGCGCAGATTACACGGAGGGCTCGTGGAAGCAGTATATGGCTGCAATTGACGCGGCTCGTGATGTTTTGCGGCGGGCAGCAGAGAATAATGCAACCCAGGCGGATATGGATGCGGCGCTCGCAGCAGTTCGAGCTGTTGTGTTAGAGCCAAAGCCTGCTGATCCAGGGGATAAGCCAGTGGTTCAACCGGATAAGCCAGGGGGAACGCCGACGCATCCGGGTACTCCGACGCCGCAACCAGAGGGCACAGTTATTGCCTCAAGCCATTCTGGTGCTTCGCTCAGTCATACCGGAGCGGCAGTTTCGGTAATAGGGCTGGTTGCTGTTGCTTTGCTGATGGGTGGCGTCTGTATGACGGTAGCGCGTCGCCGTTTTTAATAGGCGGATAGCTGGATCGTTGGATGTTGAGATAACAGAGGTTATGATTCTCCGGCGGTAACAACAAGGAATCCGGTGGGGTGTGGGCAGGAATAAATTATGTGCCCCACCCCACCGCCTCATATTTGGGCATGCATCTTGCTTTAGTGAAGTCCGGTTATGCGCTTTGTGGATTGGTATTCGGGCAGGCGTCGGGGCATGATTCGCGTTCTGTGAGGAGTGCCAGTGACGCATTGAGGAAATAACTGCGCAGCTCAAAATGAGAATCTCTCTGGATTCAGTGTTTAGCTATGTCAGTTGCCTAGTAGATCGTCTCAAGATGTTATAGGGGTTTACGGCTAATGATTGGGCGTGGGTCGTATATGAGTATCGTCTAGGTGTGACGGGCAGGGCAGACCGTCGTGGTTGATTGCCTGGAACGAACGGGCGGTAGCCAGTAAGCGAGATTCTAATGATCCAATGGTTTTGTTATATTCCGATACTGATTGCCCTAGAGATTTTCCGAGTTGGTGTAGGTGCTGTAATACAACGGATAGGCGATCAAGCAATGTTTGACCGAGCTCGATAATATCGTGAGCTTCGTGGGAGATTGCGTCTGCTGCCCAGACGGCTGCAATGGAACGTAATAACGCCAGTAGCGAGGTGGGGGAAGCTAAGACGATATTGCGAGTCATTGCGTATTCCAACAACGTGGCATCGTTATGTAAGGCGTGAGATAGCAATGATTCTGCGGGTAAGAAGAGGATCGTTAATTGAGGAGAATGTGGAAAATCATTGGGGTAGTTGCGCTTTGCCAGGGAATCAATATGCCGACGTACTGCTTTGGCGTGTTGTGTGAGTAATTCGTTACGCTCGGCAGCGGCAGAGAGATCTTCGGCAGGGATCTCCATCGCTTCGAGATAGGAATCCATTGGAACTTTGGAATCAAGCGGGATATGCGCATCTCCAGGCAGATGAACGATGGCATCTGGGCGACCAGCAGAACGGGCACTAGATGAGACTTTGCTGGAGCTTGTTTGCATATCAAAATCAACATGTTCCATCATGCCGGCAGCTTCAATAATGCGCCGCAATTGCACTTCTCCCCAGGATCCGCGAGCAGATCCACTGCGCAAGGCTGCATTGAGTGAGGATGTTGTATGCGCCAGATCAATATAGAGCTGCTCTTCTCGGCGTAATTGCGCCACAATCTGTGAGTGTTGGCTGGCGGCGGTATTCTCCATGCGGTGCATGTGCGTCGTGACTTGCTCAAGTTGCTGGGTGAGAGGAGCTAAGACCTGTAAAACCTGCGTGTCGTAAGCGCTCTGTTCGCTGAGCTGCTCATTATGGCGGCTCAGCGTTTCGGCTCGGGCAACGGCTGCTGCGGCTTGAGCGCGGTATTCACTTTCACGTTCGGAGGCCTGGCGAGCCTGAGTGGCGCAACGAGAGATACCAATGAGGTATCCCATGACGCCACCGCAGACAAACGCGATGACGATAAAGAAAATTGAGAGGAAAGAAATCGTCATATCGTCAGTCTACTGGGTGTTCCATTAAGAAATTTTTACGTCAGCTCGCGCATAAGTCTGTGGATAAGCCTATCTCCTGTGCATCAACGACATACAGTATTCAGGCGCTAATTATCCTGGAGAGCACGAGTGAGTGTCATAAAGATGAACAGGAGAATAGGAGGTGACCGCTAGATGTAGGAAGCTTCGCCATCGGCGGGATTAGTTGTTGCCGCACAAGGGCGGATACTAGCTAGTCGTAACAGCTACACGGTTTCAGGGTCAGGCTCCGAGCCAACAGTTACCCGATAGCACGTATCTACTGCGCCTTGCATCCAGCCAACGAATACGCCGGTCATGATGGCTGCTACCAGCGTTCCTTCGCGCACTCCTTCAATGCCGGATAAGAATAGAAAGGAGATAGCCAGACCTGACAGAACAAAGATGACGTCATTACACACTTTGATGGTGGGTACCTTCATTCGCGTTACTTGCGAAACTGCCACCAAGATTCCTTCAGTAGGGAGGAAATACTTTTTGGTCGATACTTCGCATGCGATCCCCAGTGCCATAATGGCAACCGCGATAATCATCTGAAGGATCTGCAGTGGATAGCTTGTAGGAGTCAAATGCCAGGAGCGGCATATTGCCATGCAGCCATCAAGAATAACGGATTGAAGTAATGCTAAGGGGACCTGCACCCAGTACCATTGGGGGAAATCTTTGCGCAGCAAGGCCCACTGCAGTACCACAAGTAGTGCACAAATAATGAAATTCCAGGTGCCGAAGCTCCACCCCGTCACAAGATACAGGGCCCACATTGGCGAGCCAATAGGGGATGTACCTAGGCCGGCAAGGGTCAACAATGCAATGCCGAGGGATAGGAAGGTGATACCGACAGTAAAGAACGCAATATTTTTTATCTCACGAAGCACTCTCATACCATAGCGGGCATTTTGCGTGATGGTAACGAGAAGCGGCAGAGGTGAGCGAGATTACCATCGAGTCCGGTGCGTGGCGGTATCCACCGATAATCGTTGCGGTATGCGATGCCGGGAAGATTATATTTCATAATATCTGGCATGGTTCTGAGGAGACGCGCTGGAGTCCGGCAATGTTTTGCAGGTCAAGCGACACTCGATTACGCATTGATAGGTGAGTCTTCAAATATCAGAATTCTTTCGGAAATAATCCAGATAATTACCGCTCTATTCCCATGATCTTTCATGGTTCTCTCAGTTGAATTGTTGTGGCGGAGTGCACTAGCGTCGCCGCGATTTGATGAGAGGACCGAACGTGACACTCATGTCGAAATGGTGGCCGATAGGGGCCGGAGTTATCACCGTAATTTTGATAGCTCTAGCCGCTATGCTGCTCATGCGCAAAGGGCTATGGCGGCGCTGTGGTGCTGCGGGCGTTACCGTGCTTGCCGCAGCCAGTGCGCTAGCTGCCATCGGGCTGACGTCGAATCTTCAAATGGGCTTCTTCTCCAACACCTCAGCACTCTTTGCTCTGGCCGACGATGATACCCAGGCCTTAAAGCCGGTGGCTCAACCAGCCACCGAGGTGGCCGATGACGGGCGGATCAGTGCCGATACTGATCCAAGCCCAGATCCGCAGTGGCATATGCAAATGGTGCCTAGTGATGATATGACTAACGTCTACCGTGCGGACTGGACTGGTCCGAATTCTAAAGTGTCGTCCGTGGTAGCTGTATGGTTGCCACCGGGATACTCGCCAACTGACGGAAAGACGTATTCCGTCATCGAGTTCATGCACGGATTCCCTGGATCGTGGCGAGGGGTAGTGCGGGCATTGAACTGGGAAACCACGTATAGCAGTCTTATCGCTGACGGCACGATAAAACCCACCATTTTTGTTGTGCCTGATTTGATTAGCAATGAAGGCGAACCGGACTGCCGCGATTTCCCTGGACGCCCGCAAGTCGAGACGTGGGTGACGCGCGATGTGCCAAAAGCGATTCGATCTACGTTCCCCAACGTATCTAGTGAACGTCAAGATTGGGCCATCTACGGCATCTCGTCGGGCGCTTACTGTTCGGCGAATCTGGCGCTGCGTCATCCGCAACTGTACGGCGCAGGGATCTCAATGTCAGGCTTTGATCAGCCTTTGATGGGGGCGCTCTCACACGCCGACGCGGCAACGCAACACGACAACGTCATCTCACAGATGATCGCAACACTCAACCACCCCGCGGCACTCTACCTAGCGTCCACAGCCTCCGATCCGGATGCGATGGCTATGATCAACAATGCGAAAGCATTGAAAAACAATAACCTCAACCTACAAACCGTCGTCCAAGACGAGGGAGGGCACACGTGGAAGACATGGACAAAACAGCTACCTGACGCGTTGCGATGGTGGCGTTCAGATGGCGTACAGAACTGGGTTAAAACCGTGGAAAACCCGGCTGCACATTCCTCACAAGCTGCGGCGGCTGCCACGCCACAACCGCCAGCGGCATCGACAGCAGCTCCAGCTAATGTGACCGCCAACAATCCGGCTAATGCTACAGCTAATACCGCAGCAGGCGAAATCGACCCCGCCACAGCGGCCAACCAATTAGACGCTATTATCCCGCCATGTCCACCGTTTAGCCTGATGGGGACTGGAACCATCATCCTTGCAAGCCTCATCGCGCTCGCGCTACTACTCGCGGTGACGATACTGTTTCCTGGCTACACCCTTCGCCCGGTACGCCACCGATCCGTGCCCGGTGCGCCGCCACCTTCGCGCACCCGCACCGCACGGTTAGCGTCAGCCCATTCATCCAGCGTATCGGTTGTCTCACGGTCTCAACGGCCTCACTCCAACGCTGCGTCTATTCCGGTTGATCGTCTCAGAACGCCGCTGAGACGCCAACGCCCGCAACAACACGTGCCAACAGTGAAGCCAAAGGCATGGCGACGTCGATACGCTGTGGCTCTTGCAGCAGTCCTCATTGTGGTTATTGCGCTTGTGGTGGCGGCATTGTTGAAGTTCAACGCAGATGAACGATTCTTTACCTCATTGCCAGAGCTGATCAGTGGTCTGCCGACGATGTTCCCGTAACGGGCGTTCAGTGGTCTAAACTAGAGGGCGTGGCTTTAACAATTGGTATTGCAGGCTTGCCCAACGTCGGCAAATCGACTCTTTTCAATGCGCTCACGCGAGCAGACGTCCTTGCTGCGAACTATCCGTTCGCAACAATTGAACCTAATGTTGGTGTCGTTCCCTTGCCTGATCCGCGCTTGGATACGCTGGCACAAATGTATGATTCGGCGCGGGTCGTCCCGGCAACAGTGTCATTCGTTGATATTGCCGGAATCGTCCGTGGCGCCTCGGAAGGTGAAGGACTTGGAAATCAATTCCTCGCCAACATTCGTGAAGCTGACGCAATCTGCCAGGTGACGCGAGCATTCGCCGATCCCGATGTGACCCATGTGGATGGGTGCGTCAATCCAGCCGCCGACATCGAGACAATCACAACCGAACTTGTGCTTGCCGATATTCAGACATTAGAAAAGCAACTCCCACGGCTACGTAAAGAAGTTACCGGCAAGAAAATTGGTCCAGAGTACGTCGCCGTCGCTGAGCAGGCGTTGGAGATTTTGTCTGAAGGAAAAACTTTATATTCAGCGGGGCGTGATCTCGATCCGGCAATTTTGGCGTCTTTCCAGTTGATGACCACTAAGCCCTTCATCTATGTCTTTAATACTGACGACGAGGGGCTGGCTAATGAGGAAATGCAGCGAGAGTTACGCGAACTCGTTGCACCGGCACAGGCAATCTTCCTCGACGCGAAATTTGAATCAGAATTGGTGGAACTCAGCGGCGAGGAGGCTCGCGAACTGCTGGAATCGACGGGGCAGACGGAAGCTGGTTTGGATCAGCTTGCCCGCGTCGGCTTTGAAACGCTGGGACTGCAGACGTATTTAACTGCTGGTCCGAAAGAAGCTCGCGCGTGGACGATTCGCAAAGGCTGGACGGCACCACAAGCAGCCGGGGTCATCCACACCGATTTCGAGCGCGGCTTCATTAAAGCGCAAGTGATTTCTTACGATGACCTCATGGAATACGGTTCAGAGGCGGCGGCAAAAGCGGCAGGCAAGGTCCGTATGGAGGGCAAGGATTACGTTATGCGTGACGGAGACGTCGTTGAGTTCCGATTCAACGTCTAGTTGTGCGATGTTGTGGGGATTCTGAGTGGTGGCGTGCGCTAAGAATCATCGCTAATCCTGTGGACATGATGCCGGTACGGAAATACGTGGCATCGTGCCAGGATTAGCGGCCTATGAGGTTAAACGCAGAGAGATCTGGTCTGTTCGTAGAGGGATGTGGTCTGTTATTGCGCTGAGCTTGTGGCGTCACAGCAATAGTGCGGAGTAAGACCGGCGATATTTTGCGAAAAATTGCCGGTAGTCGGATAGAAGAACTATCCGACTTGATCTCTTGCGTGCGGTGAGTTGATCTTTTGCGCGTGGTGAGGTCGCTTTTTTGTGGGTGCCTTGATATGTGGATTTGCCTTTAGCGCACGAGCAGAGCGAGCGATACTGCTCTAATATCTCCCTTTCGTGCGATAGTTTTGCACGAGACCTTTTCGTTCGTAGTAAGGGGAAGATCGAATCCATCTTGAAAAGATACTAAGGAATTAGCCTAAGGGAATGACGAGAGGGAGTCCGAAGAGCTGGCATAACTGGAAGATAGTGACGATTAGGAGTGATCGGTACCAGTTAGAGGACCCTGCGGGTTGTGGTGTGCGTTAAAGACGGCAGCGATGTGCTTTTTGACCTCGCGACCGAAGCGATGGTGGTTAAAAATGCGATTCGATATTTTCACTTGGCGACCATCAGCGGTGTGAACTGTTATATGTACTTCGCCTCGGCTCCAGCCGCTGTCGTAGCTCAATTGTTCAATCTCGTCGTAGCGAACTCGTTCCTCTTTCTTCCGCCAGCCACTGACGTAGACGAACTCGTCTGCATAGAAAAATACTCGTTCATTCCGGACCTCTATGACCGTTGCTATTAATGCCGCCAGGCCCAGCAGCAGTAAAAGAATCGTGATGGTGATGGGTAGGAAGTCGTGGAATACATTTTTCCAGGTGCCTTTGATAATCCCTACGGTCGGTACGCCGATGACTAGCGCGGCCAGGACGAGGATTGTCAGATAGGGAGTGAAATTTGGTTTGAGGACGAACTGTGGAGTCTGTGATGTCTGTGGGGTGCTCCATGTGGAAAAAGGCTCAGATTCTTTGCTTCGGAACGGACCGTCTTGTGTATTCATGTGCTGTCACCTCGTATCTGATTGTGCTCGCCGTCTGCTGATGAGAGAACGCGCCGCCTAGGAGTGAGTTTGCCGTGCGCGCAGCGAAAGTCGGAAACGCTTCACAGTATCCAGTATAGGAGTTTACGTTCTGGCACTAGTGCATGTGGGTTTATATGAACTGACGCAGGAAGTCCGATGAATCGGGGGGGGGAAAAAAAAGAGGAGAGAGAAAGCAATACGTCGATCATTATGGGTGACGAAAAGGCGCGGCAGGATTACTGCTTGAGCACGATTTGTTGCAAATGCTTGGTAGCTGCCGGTTTGGTGTGATGAAAATGTTATAGGTGAGGTGATGACGGCACCTGGCCTCCCCGTGAAGGCGAAACGCTATCCGTTGATTGTGTAGCAATAGATGTGAGTTGCCATAGAGATAGTTGTGATAGATGCAAGCCGTAATGGCGGTAAACCTAGAGGGAACTATAACGAGGATGAGCTATCGTAGCGATGAAACGCGATAGTCGCAGGTGAAACGGCCTATATTCTAGCCCGAGATGTTCACTCATCATGCCCTCATAATTATGAGAATCTCTAGATAAATACGCAACTATATCGGCAATTGCGGTATCTTCACTGTAGAGAATGAATGATGTGGAGGTAGAAAAGTGGGTGAATCTCAAGATTTTGCTGCGTTAGCGGCAGATCCACAGACGCCATTAGAAACATTGCACTATATTGCAGCTCAGTATCCGCAGTTACGTCCGGCAATCGCATTGAACCCATCGACGTATCCGG
Organism: Trueperella sp. LYQ141; assembly: GCF_046599555.1. Lineage (NCBI taxonomy): Bacteria > Bacillati > Actinomycetota > Actinomycetes > Actinomycetales > Actinomycetaceae > Trueperella > Trueperella sp. LYQ141. The sequence goes on from NZ_JBKIWQ010000001.1 coordinate 389,420, forward strand.
CCTTGTTGGAGTGGTTGGGTCAGCTGGGTGATCCAGCCGTAGATGCGGCCTTGGCGCAACGAGGGAGCGAGGGTGCTTCGTATCTGAATGCCGATGAGGGTATGAGAGAAACAGCAGTTGACGCTGCAGGTAGCTACTGGGAATCTGAGAATACGGTTGTAGATTCGGCTGAGGTAGCAGGCGAAACGGCAGATACGGATGGCATGACGGAGACGTCAGTTATGCCTGCTGCTGGTGAATACTCCACAGATGATCGGTCGCTGGAAAATCTCCAATCGGCGAACGAGGGTGTAGATTCGGTTGACGCGGTGGCGTGGGAAGATGAAAAGCCTAGTGGAGCTGACGAGATGGCACATACGATGGTGAATGCCGTCGTGGCTGATGTTCCAGATATGCCAGCCGAGATGGCGACGAGTGCTGCATTAGCGGGTATGGCTCCAGATACCTCAGATATGTCGGTGGGTTCGGCAGATGTGCCGCCGCTAGGGGTGCCCTCAGCTGATATGTCAGCCGATATGCCAGTCGAGATGTTGACGGCGCACTATGCTGGGGAGGCTTCACACCAGGAGTTTTCACCCGATGAAGCGCATATAAGCGACGCTGGGGCAGCACAAACGGGTGCGCCGCAGTCAGATTCGGACTTGGAGTACGACGCACAAACGGCTGAAACGGGTAACGCCGACGTGGAAATGCTGGAAGCGGAGGCTGCCAGAGCGGGGGCGAGTCAGATAGCTGCTGCCGAGGCAGATACGGTGCAGGCAACGAGCGTTGATACTGCGACAGATACGGCACATATTGACGCTTTAGATACTGCAGAAAACACGGCAGAAGATACCGCTGAGGCAGGCGCACCCAGCGCTACCGAATGGCAGGATTACCCGCAGACCTCATATATGGCAGGCGCTATGCGAGCTGAGGAGCCGGCGAGCGCTGAGAGCACGCCGGATGCCTCGAACCGATCCACGGAATACATCCCGAGGTATTCTCCCGGATATTCAGAATCTGCGCCGATCAGCTATCCGGTGGCTGGCTCGCCGGTTGCTGCTCATGAGTACTCGGCGTCTCAATCCTCGGCACAGAACCATGCGCCAGCTAATGCAGTGTTGGCGGAAGAAGCTAGCGTTCCTGCATATCAGCAGGCGGCGTATGTGCCGCAAACGGTTAACCCATCTCCGGCATATAACGAGCAGAAAAAAGATAACTCTCGCAAGGGCCTGGTGTGGTGGATTCTGAGCGGGATCGTCATTATTCTGGGTCTGCTGTTAGCTGCGTGGCTAATTTTCGGAGGCAAGGGTAAAGATGCTGAGGATCCGAATGCGTCCCAGCCTAAGGCCACCTCATCAGTGGAGAAAACCGAACCTAAGGAAACGAAGCCAGCGTCTCCTAGCCCGTCTGCATCACAATCAAGTGATGGCAAAACAAAAGAAGATGCTGATAATGGGGATAAAACGACGCTGACGGAGGCTGACTACGCTCAGCAGATGCATTCGATTTCCTGCGTCGATATGCAGAAAATTACCCAAACGACGATGAAATATGCGAAACAGGCTGGCGATATTCCGGAAAGTGAGTTCCTCGCTTCGCCCTATGCTCAGACGATCACGAAAGAAGTGCATGAGCTAGGGGCGCGTTGTGGATCGGCGAGCGCGGAGTATCTCAGCGCTATGCTGCAAGCTCAAAGCTCTAGTAAGAATCTCGCTGAGCTCGGAGAAAAGATCAGCGCTGATTTCAAGCCGGCGACGCCGACGCCCAGCCCGAGTTCGACGAGTCAACCAGGGGCATTAGCTGGCGGTTTTTATACCCCGACAGGAAATATCTCCTGTACGTTCCCGCAAAATGATCCGCATATCGGGGTGCAGTGCACCATCTATGCCGATCAAAATGGGCAGTCAGCCAGTTATGTTCTCCAGCCGGGAACGGGAGGTACGGATAACGTCAGTGGTGGATCAGTTGTTCAGCTTGACCAATCACAATATGGGTCAACCTTTACCCATGCTGGTGTGACCTGCTCGGTAGCACGTGAAGGCGTCACCTGTACTCGCAACGGCACTTCGGATAGGATCTTCCTTTCCCGTGAAGGGCATGGAGCCTTCTAGCCGTAGGCGCGAAGAACGAGCTTGTAGAAGAACGGCAGGAGCGCTAAAAATACGACGGTAAAAAGTGGGCCGCCCCGAGAATCTCTCGGGGCGGCCCACGTGCTTGATCCGGCGTAAGCGATTATGCCGGATCAAGCACCGTTTATATCGCCAGCATGGGGATTACCGGCGACGTTGGCGCAGGGCAACCATGATGACGCCAGCGGCTGTCAGACCAGCAGCGATCAGGATGGGCATACCCACGGCAGCGCCGGTATTCGGTAGTGCGCTGGGGGCGTCGCCCTCTGCAATGATCGGCTGGCTCGGTGTAGGAGCTGGCTGTGGTTGCGGAGTCGGTTGCGGCTGAGGCTGCGGCGTCGGGCTGGGGTTAGCAAACAACACAACAGCGGTGCGTCCCGGTACGCTTATCGTGCCGGTGGCCGCATCCCATGAAACCTTGCCAATAACCGAGGCGTCCACACCGTTCGCCTGAATGTCATTAACGGTGTAGGTGCGCCCAGCAAGTTGCGCGATAGTTTGCGTCTGCGTCTGTGGCGTGGCATTAATCGCGATTAATGCGCCATCGTGAGCAGAATCAATATCGGTTGCAACTGTGCCCGGCTTATCCTCGATATGCATCAGGAGCAATCCGGGGACGGCCTGCGGCCCTGATCCGGGGAAGGTCACGCGCTCGCGAATCAACGCAGCAGATCCCAGTGAGAACAGCGGCGAGGAGGAACGTACCTTGAGTAGCTCTTGGGCCATCAGGGTCGATTTCTCCATATCCGCGTGCGTCGGCTTAAGGTCGGCGTTGCGCAGTAACGGAGCCATCCACGACCACTTTTCACCGTTCTTTGATTTAACGGGTAAGCCGTGGCCGAAGCCGTTATCCTGCATCGTCCAGTCAATAGCGTTGAAGTAGTCACCGGAGTTGTACGAATCGCGATCTAAGGACTTCGAACGCAAAATATCCGTGCCGGCATGCCAGAACACTGGCGACTGCCCCCAAGTGACCGGAGCGAGAGAGATAATGTTCATCCGCACTCGATCGTTCATTGAGGTGCTCGTCGGTAGCTTCATGACGTTCAGATCGAAAAGCGTCTCGTTGTCATGCGCATCGACGTAATTGACGTTCTCGGCCGGTTCGCTCGCAAAGCCAGCGTGCTGGCCGTTGTAATCAATCTCTTCACCGCGTTTCGTCGTGCCGTCGGCAGTGGTGAAGGAGTAATCCTTCAGATTTCCAGCCATTCCGAGACGAATGAGATCGGTGGAATGGACCAGACGGGCCTTTTGCTCATCTGGGCTGAGCTTGCCGATCCCGTTTGGATCACTGAACAGCCCGTTGCCGAAGCCTTGGAATTCGCGCACGTCGGAATCGAAGGGGCCGCCACCGTGAACAGCATCGCGCAAACGGTCATTGAATGATCCGATGCCTGTGCCATCTAGCTGCCCTTGCTTTGCTTGGATGAAGCGAGCGTTATCCGCAACTTCGCCGAAATTCCAGCCTTCGCCGTACATGTAGATGGACTTGCCATCCACGCCGTCTTTATCCAAGGTCAAGGCATCCAAGGCCGCCCGAGCCGCCTGCATATTCTTTACTGAATGGTGTCCCATAAGGTCGAAACGGAAGCCATCAACGTGGTAATCGCGTGCCCAGGTTACCAGGGAATCGACCATGAGCTTTTCCATCATGACGTTCTCAGTAGCGAGGTTGGCACAGCACGTGGAGTTTTCTACCTTGCCGGTGTTCGACAGGCGGTGGTAGTAGTCCGGCACGATCTTATCTAGGACGGATTTCTCGTCATCGCCGGAGGCTGAGGAGTGGTTATATACCTGATCGAGGACCACTTGATAGCCAGCAGCATGGAGCCCGCCGACCATAGCACGGAACTCGTACGTGCGTCCGTCACCGTTTTGGTTTTCGTCGGTGGTGTAGGAGCCTTCTGGCGTCTGGTAGTGGTACGGGTCGTATCCCCAGTTGAATCCGTCCGTATCGGCAACCTTGCTGACCGCTTCCTGCTGGTCAGGTGAATCTGGACCAGCTGCAGGAATTGTTGGAACGGCCTGGTTGGCGCGCAGTTCAGGAATGGTGGTGATGTCGAAGCTGGGCAGCAGATGAATGGTGTTCATCCCGGCAGCCGACAGATCGCGCAGGTGCTTCATTCCGGCAGAATCTGCGTAAGTGAAAGCCATGTATGTGCCACGATCTTTCTCTGCCACGCTTTGATCGGCGATAGAGAAGTCGCGAATATGTAGCTCGTAGATATTGCGGGCAGAATCGTTGCGAATCTGCGGGGCTGGCGTCGTGGCCCACTGTTGCGGGATGAGGCGCGCAGCGCTGAGATCGGTGACGACGGATTCTTTGGAATCTACCGTCAGAGCCTTGGAATATGGATCGGTTACATAGGAGTTCAACATCTTGTTTTCCACTGGGGAGTAAACCGAGACGTTCCACAGGTATGTCTTACCGAGCATATTCTCGTTTTCCGGGCTCTCTACCGTCCAGATACCGCTCTGGGCATCTTTGGAGGCCGGGATAATGATGTTGCCGTGGCCAAGATCCATCTGGATGCCCACTGTCTGTGCGGTGGGCGCCCAGAGTCGGAAAGTTGCTGAACCGTTGGGCTTTAGCGTTGCGCCAAGTTCGGCGTTGCGGGCCTGGCCAGCATAAAGAGCGTCGAGTACTGGCGCGAGCTGGATACCCGTGAATGCCACAACCTGCCCGGCTCGTTGCCCAGCGATCATGTTCTGGCCGATCAGTAGCTTTTTCACATCGTCGGTGGTCACTTTATCGGGCAGCGTGTAGGCGGTGTAGCCAGTCAAATGCGGATATTGCGCTACCGTTGCGGCGTCAAGTGGGCCTGCCGAGGTCAGATCCAGGCTTTGTGTATCTCCGGTGATGCCACCATCAACGAGTGTGGCATTGGCGTATGGGGAGTTGACCAGGGAGTATGCCACTGCCGGGTCGCCGTCCTTGGAGGGGACGAGATCTGCTGGTAGGGCGATAGTGCGCTCATTGACCCAGTAGGCGCGCAGTTGCCCGAATCCGGCGACGGATGTGGCCGAAGAGGCAATGGAGAGCACGTGGGTCTTGGGGTCATATACGAAAGTCACGGGTTTCCCGTCGGCAATTTGGAATTCATAATTTGCTCCTCCGGCAGCTCCGCCTTGCCCGTAGTTGACGTCCCAACTGCCGCCGATAGCTACTTTTGCTTCGTAAGCACCAGCGGGAATGCGGTCGGTGCGCCACAGGTATGTGCCGTCGGTTTGCGGGAAGAGGATAGGCATGCGGCAATCAGGTGCCCAGTCACCTGAGCAACCTAGGGCTTTCTGCATGGATCCGGCGACAACGACGGTTTGGTTGTCGGGAACAAGACCGGCTAGGCCGGTGGCGGGGTCAAAGTAGATATGGGCTGGAGAACCATCGGAATGGACGGCAATATTTGATCCGTTTGCTTGCCCGTTAGATCCCCAGTTTTTGTCCCACGATCCGCCTTGAGCGATCTTAAATTCGTAGTCCCCTTCCGGCAGGGTGATAGGTAGTGAGTAGATGCCGGTGGGCTGTGCCTTGAGGACTGAGGCTTCGCAGGCGGGGTCCCAGTCTTTTGCGCAACCTAATGCGGTTTGGATGGTGCCGGGGGCGGTGTAGTCGTCAGCGCCGACAGCGCCATACGCGCGTGATGTTACGCCCGTTCCCACTGCAGTGGTGGTTAGGGCGAAGATGCCGAGGCATGCGAGCCAACGGCGGCGTGTTCGCCGAGTTGTGGCATGTGTCTGCTGTGACAAAAGATCCTCCGTACTTCGTTGTTCGTCGTTGGATTGTCAGCCGTCGGTACGTTTCATGCCGGAGCCGACAGCAGTGGCGGCGGATGAAATATGCCAGACGGATTGATGCCAGCCTAAAACAGTGGGGACGGGTTTTCGAGACGGTGAAGCGAAGTTGTTATGGCTGGGTGCGTGCGCAATTGTGCCGATACGGCCACTAAAATAAGATTTTTTCTTAAAATATGCCTCTGACCTGCGGAAATAATAAAAAATCGGGGCTGTGCGGCGAAAATTATCGCACAGCCCCGATCGCGTTTCAGCAAATAATAGCGCTAATTCTGCAAGGAATGGCGCTAGTGCTCCGGCGAGTTTCTAGCTCTCGCGAGCCTTGAGGAGATCGCGGATTTCTTCGAGCAGGATGGTTTCGTCGGTCTTGACGGGGGCGGCCTCGTCTTCGCCGCGCTTCTTTGCCTCTGCCATCTTGTTGATCGGGTAGACCACGAAGAAGTAGAGGGCGGCAGCGACGATCAGGAAGTTGACCGCGGCTGTCATGATTGCGCCGGGGAGGATTTCCGTCTGGCCACCGTTCATGTGGATCGTCCACACGCGATCGAAATCTGGCTTGCCGAATAGGCCGCCGATCAGCGGCATAAGGACCTTGTCGTTCAGTGCGGCGACAATTTTAGAAAATGCGCCAGCGATGATAACGCCAACGGCTAAGTCAATAACGTTTCCACGGGCGATAAAATCGCGAAAGCCTTTCAGCATGGATAGCCCTTTCTGGGTGCATAAGTTAGTAGTGGGCGCCCGTTGCGTGCGCGATGGCCGAGATGGCATCTGGGGTGCCCAAAAATGACAATGTTGATCCTAAGGGGTGGGGTATCTCAGCGGAAGCCAGACATAGTGTGATTCCGCTTTCAAGTGAGTTTTGCTCGGTCTGTATGCGAAATCTGTTTCAAGTAAAACAGAATCGTTCTAATCTACCTGGATGTTATGAGTTTTCTTAGGCACGAAGTTGGGTGTTATCAGGCGTTTTATTGGTGTGTACTGACGGCGAATCGTGCAGTATCGGCGGAGGCAGGTGCAGGGGGGGGGAGAATAGATCAGTAGCCGGAATTGGAATCCCTGGTAATTAGAGTTAGAAGCCCCAGTAGCTGGAATTGGATGCCGGTGCTTGTAGATAGCTGGTGATTGCAAATAGCTGATGATTGAGGCCGAGCCGACGGTTGGGGTGCGAGTTGCTGACCAGGGCTACTGTCGAAGCTTGCAATATATGCCGAGGGGCGAAGTTGGGTATTTAATGCCGGCGCATAGGCGGTTGTGAGGCAATAGTAGAACGGTGATGGTAAGGAGGAGGGTGTGTGTGGGGGGGTAAGGAGAAGGACGTGAGGGCAGGGGAAACCTGGCCGCGATAGCTGCGATAAGACGAACTGCTAGTAGTCGGATCTATCTGCGCACCAGCGCTATGGGCAGCTCTCGTCGCGCTCATACTGTTGTTGTTTCTAGTGTGTACCGTTGTCGGTCCTAGTATGTACCGTCGTCAGCCCTAGTGCTTATAGGTTCTTCTTTGGTGATGTGGGCGGTACAGTAGCAGTTATGATTCACCCCATTCACGTTTATGGTTCTCCGGTTCTTCATCGCGATGCTGAGCCTGTCACTGTCTTTGATGACGAGTTAGCTCAACTTGTTGAGGATATGTATGAAACGACGATTGCTGCCCCTGGTGTTGGTCTAGCTGCCCCACAAATCGGGCTCAATAAGGCGATGTTTGTGTGGGTCTACGATGAGCATGATGGGCCGGAGCGAGGGGTGGCCATTAATCCCACTTTGCTCATTGAGCCAATCGATACCTGCGATCCAGATGAGGAGGATGAAGAGGGGTGCTTGTCATTCCCTGGGTATTCTTTTGCGCTACGCCGTTCGCCCTATGCCTTGTTAGTTGCGCAGGACGAGACGGGTCAGTGGTATGAGCTGGAAGCGGAAGGCTGGTTTGCTCGAATTTTGCAACATGAATACGACCACCTCAAAGGGCGAATCTACGTCGATCGGTTACACGGCGCCGACGCTAAAGCAGTGCGCAAGATTATGACGAAAGAGCGCTGGAACGTCCCCGGAGTGACCTGGATGCCAGGAAGTGATGAGTATGAGTGATCTGTTGGTGGCGGCGAGTAAGGCGAGTAATAGGTTGGAATAGGGCACGAGTAGGTGTTCGTGCAAATAGGGAAAACAGGAAAAGGGCAGGAGTAGCAAGGGCGGCAAAAAAGAGCAGCAAGCAGGTGTGAACAGCGGCGATGCCTCCTAGCGGTGAACTGAGAATCGTTGGCAGTGAGTGACAACTGATAGCCGAGCATGAGTGAGCAGTAAACTCGGCACGGCGCGTGCGCGTGGCGGTAACGTTCGGGAGCGGGTCCAGAAAGACTGCTACTTCTCGTTAAGTACGGGTGATTCAGTTCTAAAATATGGCATTTTTCCTTGCTGTATCAAGGAAAAGTTAAGGTGAAATAAAATACCTAAGTTTTACCCCTCCCGCAAATCTGATGGGTATGTTAACGTTAGACATAACCATTACTCCGCTTTCAATGATGAAGGTCAAACCTATGAGTATTCAGATTGCTGGAAGCCAGCAGAGCCTTGAGCTGACCCCAATCGGCGCAGCGATTTTGAGCTGGGATCCGGGCGTCGGGTATTCCGTGATTGACGGATACCGAGGCGAACAGGAAATTGCGGAGCTAGACGGCTATCGCAATGCCGTTCTAGCGCCGTGGTGCAATCGTATTCGTGATGCCCTCTGGCGTGAAGGAGAAACGCAATACGATACCCGCCCCACCTCAGGTCCAGAAGGTCTGCACGGCATGGTTTACGATCAGCCGTTTACAGTTACGCAAAGCGGCGAGGGATACGCAGTGCTCGAATGCGCCGTCGAGAATCCCACCGTATTTCCTGTTCCTGTGCAGGTATCTGTGCGCTACGATCTGACAACTCCTCGGCAAATCGGGATTCGTATATGCGTGCGCAATGACGGTGACCGCCCCGCTCCATTAGGGGCAGGATTGCATCCCTACTTCCGGATTGCTGGTCTGGATCAGGCGCATGTAGAAGTGCCCGCTGCCAAGCGTATCGTCGTCAATGAAGCCCTGATCCCTGATCCAGGTAACGCGCCCTTTGTGGATTACGAACCGGCGCCCTTTGAATTGGATGACGATTTCGCAACCACTGATCTACAGGCAGGGGAAGACGGATGGGCGCGCGCTCGTCTCGTCACCGGCTTAGCGGCTGACGTAGAAGTCGGGATGGATGTGCGCCAGCATCCCCTGGCGAACTTCCATGTTTACAGTGGCGGAATGCTTGCCCGCGATACCAATCTATCCGTCGCGTTAGAGCCGTGTACGCAGTGGGCAGACGTATTCAACCGGCCCGAGTTAGCCGAACGTATCATGACCCAGCCGGGTCAATCGCTGACCTTAGACGTCACCTATACGGCGATCTTTTAAGGCGATCCCAGGTGGCATAGCGGATCACTCGACAGAGCCAACCGCAGTGCCACCATCTAAACCGATGTGTTAAAGAACTGTTAACTATAACGAACGCAGGCCGAGGGCTTGCAGAATGGAGACAATAGATGCAGGTATTACGTGAAATGCCTGAGGAGATCCAGAAGGCCGTCGCAGCGTGCCGTCAGCGCGTAAGTGATTTGCACGGCGAGCTGGTCAAGTACAATCTCGTCGTCTGGACTGCCGGAAACGTCTCCGAACGAGTCCCAGGGGCAGACTTGTTCGTCATCAAGCCATCGGGCGTGCGCTACGAAGAACTCAGCGCCGATAAGATGGTGGTCTGCACCCTTGACGGCGAGAAGATCGACGATGGGACTCCAGCGAGCCTCGTGCCCTCCTCAGATACTGCTGCCCATGCCTATGTGTATCGCAATATGCCAGAAGTTGGCGGCGTCGTTCACACTCACTCCACTTATGCGACCGCTTGGGCAGCCATTGGCAAGCCCGTTCCGGCGATCCTGACGATGATGGGTGACGAGTTCGGGGGCGATATCCCCATTGGCCCCTTTGCGCTAATCGGTGACGATTCTATTGGTCGCGGTATCGTCGAAACCTTGCGCAATTCCAATTCTCCGGCTGTACTGATGCAAAATCACGGCCCATTCACCATTGGAAAGAATGCCGAAGCCGCAGTAAAAGCCGCGGCAATGTGCGAAGAGGTTGCTCGCACAGTAGCCATTGCTTACCAGCTCGGTGATCCGATCCCGATTCCACCTGAGAAGATCGCCAGCTTGTATGACCGGTACCAAAACGTCTACGGACAACACGATAGTGAGGAAAAGTAATGCTTGGAAACCCCTTTGAGAGCCGGGAAATTTGGTTTCTGACGGGATCGCAGGACCTCTACGGTGAGGACGTCCTCAAGCAGGTTGCTGAGCAATCGCAGACGGTGATGGGCGTTCTGGAGGATTCTCCGGCTATCCCCGTGAAGCTGGTGTGGAAGCCAGTGCTGAAGGAGCGCTCGCAGATTCTCGATGCGATTTTGCAGGCAAATGCGACGGAAGCGTGCGTCGGTGTGATTACCTGGATGCATACCTTCTCGCCAGCCAAGATGTGGATTCATGGTTTGGATGCGCTGCAGAAGCCGATGCTTTTGCTCAATACTCAGCTTGAAGAGCATCTGCCGTGGGACACCATCGACATGGATTACATGAACCTCAACCAGTCTGCTCATGGTGATCGCGAATTTGGCTTCATGGCAGCTCGTCTCGGTGTGCCGCGCACGGTCGTCGTCGGTCATGTCTCCCATGAAGACGTACAAGAGAAAGTTGGCTCGTGGGCACGTGCCGCAGTGGGTCGCGCTGAATTGCGTTCGATGAAGCTGTGCCGCTTCGGAGATAACATGCGCAATGTTGGCGTCACCGACGGCGATAAGGTAGAAGCGGAGCTGCAGTTTGGGCCGGCAGTAAATACCTGGGGTGTTAATGATCTCGTTGAGGTTGTTGACAACGTTGAGCAGAGCGCAATCGATGCCTTGCTCGCCGAGTATGAGGCAGAATATGAGCTCGCTCCAGAGTTGCGAGCTGGTGGTGAACGCCGCGAATCCTTGGAGTATGCCGCTCGGCTAGAAGCTGGTTTGCGCCAGATGTTGGAAGCTGGTGGCTTTACCGGATTCACGACGAACTTTGAAGATCTTGGCGGTCTGCGTCAGCTTCCAGGTTTGGCTGTGCAGCGTCTGATGGCTGAGGGCTATGGCTTCGGTGCAGAAGGTGATTGGAAGACGGCTGTGCTTGTCCGTCTGGCAAAAGTCATCGGCTATGGCCGCGAGGGTGGCGCGTCCTTAATGGAGGATTACTGCTACGAGTTGGGTAAGGGTCAGGAAAAGATCCTGGGTGCCCACATGCTGGAGATCTGCCCGTCCTTGACGAAGGCAACGCCTAAGGTTGAGATTCATCCGCTGGGAATTGGCGGTCGCGAAGATCCGGTTCGTATGGTCTTTGACGCCGATTGTGGCCCAGCTATGGTGATCTCGATGGTTGATATGGGTTCGCGATTCCGTATGACGTTGAACGAGGTTACGGTTGTGGGTCCGGATAAGCCGATGCCGAAGTTGCCGGTGGCCAGCGCTGTGTGGGAGCCAGCTCCGTCCATCCAGACGGCGACTGCCTGCTGGATTTATGCCGGCGGGGCGCATCACACCTGTATGACGACGAATACCACTCGCGAAGAGTGGGAGATGTTTGCGGAAATGACGCAAAACGAACTCGTCGCCATTGATGAGTCCACCACGGAAGCCTCCTTTAAGTCGCAGATCCGCTGGAACGATCTGTACTACACGCTCCTCAAGGCGTAACTGTGTATTGCTCCCCCGCTGCTAATCGCTAGATGCGGGGGAGCAACTGCACTTTAGGCACCTCGGTGCATGACAGAGAAAGAGAAATCAATGACGATTGACAAAGAGAGCGCCGCGCGGGCAATCAGCGAGGGGCAGACGAGCCTAGGTATCGAATTTGGCTCAACTCGAATCAAGGCAGTGCTCGTCAATACTGCAAACGAGATTTTGGCTGTTGGAACCTCTGACTGGGAATCAAAGCAAATTGACGGCGTATGGACGTACACGATGGAGCAGATCCACGGCGGTCTGCAGGCATGCTACCGCGCCCTATGTGCCGATGTGGATGAGCGTTATGGCGTGCCAATCACCTCGGTGGGGTATCTTGGCTTCTCGGCATTGATGCACGGGTATCTGGCTTTCGATGAAGCTGGATCACTATTAGTTCCGTTCCGCACCTACCGCAATACGATGACGGGCGAGGCTTCGGCGGAACTGACGAAACGGTTTGGGATTACGATTCCGCAGCGCTGGTCGGTCGCTCATCTATATCAGGCGGTGCTCAATGATGAAGAGCACGTATCCCGTCTGACCTCAATGACCACTCTGGCTGGTTATGCGCATCGTCTGCTCTCTGGTGAGAACATCCTCGGTATTGGGGACGCCTCAGGCATGTTCCCAATTGACGATGCGACGAGGCAATACGATGAGCGCTGTGTGGCGATCTTCGATGAGCTAGTTGCACATCGCGGATATCCGTGGAAAGTTACTGATCTGCTGCCAATAATTAAGTGCGCTGGCGAAGACGCCGGATGTTTAACCGCAGAAGGCGCAGCGATTCTCGATCCTTCGGGGGTATTGCAGCCAGGCGCGCGGATGTGCCCGCCAGAAGGCGATGCTGGTACTGGCATGGTCGCGACGAACTCGGTTGCGGTGAGCACAGGCAATATCTCAGTGGGAACCTCGGTTTTCGCCATGGTGGTTTTGGATAAGCCGCTGACCTCCTCCCATGAAGAACTTGATCCGGTGACGACTCCGGCCGGTGATCCAGTGGCCATGGTGCACTGTATTAACGGCACGGGGATACTGGATGCCATCGTCAAAGTCTTTGTCAATTTCGCCGAGCTGATCGGCACGGATAAGAAGAAGGGGGAGCTCTACGATCTGCTCTATGAGCACGCTCTTACTGGCGATCCGGATGGTTCACAGATGGTAGCTTTTAACTACCTGGCTGGGGAGCATGTGACGAAGGTTGATGAGGGGCGACCGTTGATGTACTGCACCTCAGATAGCACGATTTCCTTGGCGAACGTTATGCGCGTGAACATGATGTCATTGTTCGCTTCGCTGCGTATCGGCATGGATATTCTTACCGAGGAAGAGGGCGTCCATATTGAGCACTTCCTCGCACATGGCGGCATTTTCAAGACGCCGATCGCCCCGCAGCGGATTCTGGCTGCGGCGCTGAACCGCCGGATTGTGGTTTCCGAAGGTGCAGGTGAGGGTGGTGCGTGGGGTATCGCCATGCTCGCTAACTATCTGCGTCCCGAGTACGCCGGCAAGATGGACTTGGCACAATACCTCAAAGAGACTGTCTTTAATGACGTCGAAGAGACGGTCTTAGAGCCAGATCCGGCTGATGTTGCTGGATATACGACCTTTATTGAACGCTATCGTGCTGGGCTTGATGTTGAGGCCAGTGCGTTGCGGGCACTTCCTAAGGAATAGTTCGCGCGTCAGGGTGGGTGGCGCTGGTCGTCCACCCTGCTATTCCTTATCATGTTAACGAGAACATTTACTGTGTAGTGCGGCAACGGAGCAGCGCTACGAGGGAATGGCATTATCTGGGTAAACTGCACGGCGCATACTAGCTGCTTTCCAAGCGCTCAGTCTCAGTTCGTCTCTGTCGTCCTCACCGATCGGGATATACACAATGACAATTCACCATCGCTGGTCAATGAAGATCACGAGCTTAATAACAACTATCCTTCTTACGTTTGCCGGATTACTGTGTCTGGCTGAATCTGCACATAGTGCACCGCCATCTGGGGCAGTAGCGGAGTATCTCTTTACTGCTAAACCGGCAGATGGCACCACGGTTCCCAATACCGCTACCGGTTCTGCTTTCGGACCGGCATTAGTACAAAACCCACGCGATGATCTGTGGGGAAAAGAAGCTCTAACCTTAACTGGTGGGGCAAAAGAATCGAACGGATCATGGGTTAAACTTCCAGAAAATCTGCTGACGAATGCCTCTGCGGCAACAATTCAGATGGAACTAACCGCTTCCAATGCGATGCTCAGCGCTTTCCATTTCCTGTGGAATATCGGCAATGATCGCAATGAAGAATACCTATTCGCCTCACTGAACTGCGCCAGTAATCGTCATCCCTTAATGGGAATTCGAGTAGCCAGTGGTGAAGAGCTTATCCAATCGAGTGGATGCCCGATTCAAGCAGATACCTGGAGTTCGGTGACGATAACCATTGATGGCGACGCAGGGCAGGGGGCACTCTTTATTAACGGTAAAGAGGTCGCGCGAGGAAGCGTTCCCGCTGGCCCAAAGGCAATCGCGAACCAGTCTCTCAACACTATTGCTCGCTCACCGTGGCCCGACCCGCTTTTCGAAGGGAAGGTCGCGACTTTCCGCGTTTACGATAAGGTGCTTTCCGCGGCAGAAATTGCTCAGCTTTCAGATAGCGATGCCACATTACACACCCAAGAAATCCAAGCGGCAGCCGCAGCAACGCTAGAAAAGATTGAACTGCCTAACGAGGTAACGACCAGCTATATTGGATTGCCGACGGAAAACGGAACAATCACGTGGACCTCGGATAATCCCGCTGTTATCGAGCCCAACGGCAAAGTTAATAGGCCGATGGCTGGGCAGGGTGCCGTTGCTGTGACGCTTCATGCGAGCGCGACCCTACGGGGAATCACTGCCACGCGAGATTTTCACCTCAGCGTCCAGCCCTCGGATCAAACTCCGGAGGATTACGCGGCAGAAGTGGCCAGCTCCTACGCTATTCCCACTGTGCTGCGTTCTGGTATGACGCTTCCTACCGTCAGTGATGGAATGCTGAGCTTTGCTGCCGGCGCTGGACTACAGATTGACGCCCAGGGTGTTATCCGAGCACAAAGTACGACCGATTCGACTATCACGGCAACGATTGACGTCCGTGGCGTAAAAGTGAGCAAAACCTTTGCGGTGCGGGTTCTTGCCGAAGCAGATTCGCAGCTCCTCATCAGCTATGACCGCACCCCAACCTCAGAGATGACGGCAAATAACGCCGATATTGCCTACTCGATGCACATGGCATTGGGAAGTGATGGCACGACGTGGCAGCCACTAAATGAGAATTACGGCATTTTCTTTGCGCGAACGAATATCGCGCCAGCGAATGCAACCGACGTCGATCTGAAATCGCATCGCTCATTGCGCGATCCGGCCATGTTCTACATGAAAGATGGCAGTTACGGCATAGTGGCAGTTCGGACCAATCGCGGCAGCGACGTGCGTGACCCCCAAACGGATAACGCGATCTTATTTGCGAGTTCAAAGGATCTGCTCAGTTTTGATGAGCGGGCAAACTCTCGAGCAATCATCACTGTGCCGGAGACGAACGGGGTTAATAAGCCGAATGCCGTCTACGATTCTGCTGCGGATCGCTACATTGTGAGCTGGGTAGACGATTCGGGCGTACCAAAGTGGACGACCTACACCTCGTTATCCTCTCGGGCTGAATCATTGCCAGGGCCAGTACACGTCGGCAGTATCGACATGATCGGAACGGTGAATGCGGCCAAGATTGAGGATTTCCGTAGTGGTCACATTATTGCCGTGGAGGGGTCGCGGGTTCAGCCACTTATGACGCGCTATGGTCGTATTACCAATACTGGTATGGCGCCATTAGCCGATCAGAGTGTGCGTATTGGGGCAAGCTCGGCAGATATTGCGTTGCCAACGTCGGTGACCTTAACCTACTCCGACGGCTCAACGCGGCAAATGCCCGCTATTGATTGGGACACCTCTAAGGTCAATTTCAATACTCCGGGAACATACGAGGTAACCGGAAAGATCAAGCAGACGAACTACCCCCTGCCTTTCGCTGAGGAACGTGCCGATCCGACGGTGCGGGAATGGATCTGGAAGCACAACGGCATTGAGGAAAAGAAATTCCTCATGATCGCCACGAATGATATTTATGGCGATAACGTCTGGCAGCGCAAGCATCCACACATGCCGATTCGGATGGCGGATTCGATTGCTGCCTTGGCAGATACCCCGGGTGATCCGCAGGGATTAATTGATAAAGAAGGATTCAATCCCAAAGAATCCATCTTGCGCAAGGCAGGCGATAAGAATACTGACGGGCAGCCAATCACCGGATCTTTCTGGGCGCCAGAATTCCATGAAATCAACGGGACGCTATCCATCTTGTTCATGCCTAGCTACAACTCCAACTGGGCAGATGGTGCCTCGGCAATTATGCAGTTGAAGAAGGACGCCAACGGCGACGACATGGATCCAACCAAGGCCGAAAGCTGGACTGATCCACGGACGGTGACGCGCGCAGATGGCTCCCCGCTTTCCCAGCGTATTGACGGCACAACTGGAATGTCCCTCGATATGACGTACTTTACCGATGCTAAGGGTGCGGGCTATTACGCCTGGCAGCAGCTTGGCGCGGTGTACATTGCGAGTGTCAATCCGGCTGATCCATACCACGTCACGAGCGATCCAATGTTGATTGTTTCGCCAGAATATGCCTGGGATAACGCGATCGCCGAAGGTCCGAACGTGATTATGCGCGATGGCAAGCTGTACATGATCTACTCGGGGTCAACAGTTGGCCGGACGTACACGACAGGCCTCGCAGTAGCCGATGCCTCCGGTGCGACGAATCTGCTCGATCCGGCAGCCTGGAAGAAACTGAACTATCCAATCCAGAAATCGGGAATCTTCAACGGTGAATGGCAACTCGGAACGGGTCACGGCATGTGGTCCACTGATGAGGATGACCAAACCATGTATGTATTCCACGCCTACGCCAATAAGACGGAAGGCTACTCCAATTTCTCTGGGCGGGATACCTTTGTGCGGCGCGTACATTGGGCGGCTGACGGTATGCCAATTTTCGATATGAGTCTCGACGAGGAAGTGGCTCCAGGAACGATTCCGAGTTTCCGCGTTATCGTTACGGATACCTCGCAGCCAACTCCACAGCCGCAGCCCCAACCACAGCCGACACCGCAACCGGAACCTCAACCGCAGCCGGTGCCAGGGGCAGATCCGCAGCCGCAACCGGCTCCCACTCCGGGTAAGGAATCTCCGGTTGAGCCGGCACAGCCCACCCATCCGGAGACTCCTGGTTCGACGCTATCACATACCGGAGTTGCCGCACTACCCATAGCACTTCTCGCGTTCAGCCTGCTGCTGGCAGGGGCCGTTATGCACGGTCGGGCGCGCAGACACTGGTAAATAGCGGCGTCTGGCTCGCCAAGACGCCTACCAATGCCTGCTCTGCAAGGCATATAGAGGAGAAAAAATATGAGAAAACTACGCACGATTGGCGCAGTATTTGGCGCTAGTGTCGTGTCATTGAGCGCGATGGCAGCGCTGCCACATGTCGCTTTTGCGCAGACGGATATTCCTGAGCCGTCAGCACATTACGATATGTCGCGCGAAGGTGGCGTCCTGAAAGATGTTTCTGGGCACGGTTACGATGCCAAACTGGTAGACGTTCCAGATTCAGCTTTCTCAACGTATTCTGGCGGGAACGCGATGACGCTTGCTGCTAACGGATACGCAGTCCTCCCACAAGGTCCGGTGACAGCAACGGACAACGACTTCACGGTAGAGTTCACCGTCGGCAAAGTCGCAAATGCCAACCACTTTGCGTGGGTGATTGGCGATGGCGTCGGCCAGTGGAATACCACCAAACTCGGTAATCACGTTTTCGTCAATCCGCTCGCGCGGGATTGGAATGGAGAGATCCTTTCTGGTATTCGGGTGAAAACCGACGGCGGTAACGGGGAGATTCGGGTTAAGCGCAATGGCGTATCGATGCCCTCAGGTGAGTTCTCGACCATCACGATGACCTCCCATGCAGATACGATTCGCCTCTATCTCAACGGCAAGGAATTCACCACTGCGACCCATCCGTACCAGATGTCCAGCATTATTCCCAGCGGTCAGGTTATGGGCTATCTCGGGCGCTCCCTGTATGAGCCGGACGCGCTCTTTAGCGGCACATACTTGGATGTGAAATTCTGGGATCAGACCTTGACTCCTGAACAGGTTGCAGCCTCGGTTAAGCCGGAATCAGACCGTAAAGCAGTCTATAACGAGATGTTTATGCCGGCTGATTTTGACCAGCAGATCCGTAAGGCTTTGCTGGGAGAAAATACCTCAGCCGATCAGATTACCCATAACCTGACGCCACCGGCCTCAGTTGCGGGCTTCGATCTGACGTGGGCGTCCTCAGATCCGGCAGTGATTGCTGTTGATGGCACGATCACTCGTCCAACGGATATCGATAAGAAAGTGACGATGACAGCGACGGATTCCTCAGGAAAGACGTACGCCTACGAATTGACTGTTCCGGCCATTTCGAATGCGTCGCGCGCGCAAGCTGACGCGGATGCCTTGCGTATTTCTGCGGTAACCTATGAGAATTTACCGCTGGTTACCACCGGATCTCAGTTCGGGTCAAAGATTGCGTGGAGTAGCTCTGCTCCTGAGGTGGTTACCCCCACGGATGGGACGTATGTTGCTCCGGCAGTGGGCAGTGCAGATCCTTTCCAAGGTGGCGGGCGGGTTGTCCGTCCGGCATACGGTTCGGGTGATACCACAGTGACTGTGACGGCAACTGTGACTAACGGTAGCGAATCAGTGACGAAGAGCTACAACGTCGTGGTAAAAGAAAAGTCGCGAAAAGTTCCAGATGCGGGATATGCCGCCGCCTACTTTAAGGCTGACAATAATGAACGCATCTACATGGATTACACCAAAGAAAATAATTTCTTTACCTTCACTCCGGCGAACGAGGGCAAACCTGTTATCGTCTCAACCACGGATGATAAGGGGTTGCGCGATCCGTACATCCTGCGTTCGGTTAACGGAGATCGCTACTACATGGTGGCCACAGATCTGTGCGTGCAGTGTGGCGGCTACGATTGGGGGCGCTACCAGCAGTGGGGCAGCTTGAAGATCCATGTTTGGGAATCCACGGATTTAGTGCATTGGAATCGGACGACCGATCACGACGGTGCGTTGACGATTAATCAACCGGCTGCGGGTATGACGTGGGCACCGGAAGCCTACTGGGATGACGAGTTGCAATCTTACGTCGTGCATTTCGCCTCCCGCCTCTATGAGGATGCGGCGCATACTCGTACCGACGGGAAAGCGCGTATGTTCTACGTCCTTACTCGTGATTTCAAGACCTTCACCTATCCGCCAACCGAGTGGCAGAACACTGCTGGCGCGCGCATTGATTCGACGGTTATCAAGGTCGATGACATGTACTATCGCTTCACCAAGGCAGAAGCTGGTGATACGAACATTCCGCGCAAGGATATTATTCTGGAGCGCTCAAAGGTTCTGACGTCAAAGACGACAACGCCTGATCCGAACACTAATCCGGCAACGGGCTGGCAGTTACTGGACGCTGAAATGACGCGTCCCAAGACGGGCAACGACGGTGAAGGTCCACAGGTCATTAAGCTCAATGCCGGAGATCCGCAGAACGTTTCCGGTAATGACTACCTCCTACTTGTGGATAACTATGGTGCTGGTGGCTATCGGGCCTTCCGAATGTCCGGTGAACAACTGACGTCATCGTCGTGGGAAAACAGGCTATCGCGCCAAGATTTCTGGAAGGTGCTGCCCTCAAAGGGCTTGCCGGAAAGCCCACGTCACGGTGCATTCGTCTCCGTACCGGGGACGGTGTTGACCGCTATTGCGCATCAGAGCGATATTGCGCCGGTTGCTTCTACGACCAGTGCAACCGCAGATGGGCGGGACGTGAAGATAGCGGTAACGGCTGCTGATGGCGGGGAAGTCGTCGGAAAAGTCCATGTGACCTTCACGCCCGAGGGAAGCGATCAAGTGCAAGACCTCGGTGATGTGACTTTGGTTAACGGCGAGGCTGCGATCACTATTCCGGGTAACGCTGCCGGGAAGGTAGTGGTTGCCTACACCGGCTATACGGATGGCTTGGTGTCGCCCTCGAATACCACGGTAGAGGTGGCTAAGGGTAGTGATCCTGAACCGACGCCGACGCCAGATCCTGAACCGACGCCGAATCCGGTGCCAAACCCGGATCCAACGCCGCAACCACAACCCACTCCTGAGCCGACACCAGTTCCACAACCAGTGCCGACTCCACAACCACAGCCCAGTCCGGCTCCCCAGCCGGTGACGCCGCAGCCCACACCCCCTGCGCCATCACCCACCCCCGGACTCGTTCACACCGGCTTGGCCAGCGGTGGCATTGCCGCTATGTCGGTCCTGCTCGTATGCGGCGGTGCACTACTGGTGCGGCGCTCGCGGGCCTATAAATAATCACGGGTAAGGAAACGCACGATGTTACGTATGAAAAAAGTGCTATCCGGCATCTCGGCAATTGCCCTAGGCTGTACTGCCATAGTGGCAATGCCGCAGATTGCTCATGCTGAAACGACACCGCCCCCACCGTCGGCTTATTACGATATGAGCCATTCGGGTACAACCCTGACGGATATCTCGGGTAACGGGCATAACGCGACACTCGTCAACGTCCCCGAGGATGCCTTCACAACGATTGATTCTGGCCATGCTATGCGCCTATCCGCCAACGGGTATGCGGCTCTGCCGCAGGGAGCAATCACAGCAACGGATAACGATTTCACGGTGGAAGCCACCGTTGCGAAAGTAGCCAAAGCCAACCATTTCGCCTGGGTTATTGGCGATGGGGTCGGCAACTGGAATACGACGCAGCTTGGCAACTACGTATTCGTTAACCCGCGCGATAAGAATGACAAGATCCTCTCCGGAATTCGCGTCAAGAAAGATGCCTCCAATGGTGAAGATCGTCTTGCGCCTTACGGTGGCGCGGCGGTCACGCCAGCAGACGGTTTTTCCACCCTGACGATGACGTCTTCCGGGAATACCCTGCGCTTGTATCTGAATGGAGAACAAGTCGCGAGCGTTACCCATTCGAAGAAGCTGTCCGAGATTATCCCCTCGGGCAACGTGCTCGGATATTTGGGGCGCTCGCTGTATGCGGAGGATTCCCTATTCACCGGCACGTATCTGTCAGTGAAGATGTGGGATCAGGCGTTGAGCGCTGACGAAGTTCGCGCGTCTATGCCGAGCAAGGAAGCCCGCGACAAGGCATATTACGAGTTGTATGTGCCAGCAGATTTTAACGATCAGATTTTGCGGGCATTATTGGCATCAAATTCAGCAGCGGACAATATCACTGGTCCGGTTGCGCCACCGGCGTCAGTGGCGGGGTTCCCATTAACGTGGGCCTCCTCTGACCCTAAGACCATCGCAACGGATGGGACGGTTGTGCGTCCGGCAGACGCCGATAAGGTCGTGACGATGACGGCGACCGATCCGGCGGGCAAGACGCATGATTTCGCGCTCACGGTACGTCGGGCTATCACCGGCAATCAAAAGCTGGACGAGGCCTACGATGCGTTGACGATTATCAACGATAAAGATATGCGGTCCAATTTCTCTGTACCGCTAGTTGGTAAGCATGACGCAGCGATTAGCTGGACGGTTGTTGATGACGGTAACGGCACAATCGCCTTGGAAAAAGGGGTGCGTACCGACTCCCAGCGGGTAAAGGTTACCCGACCAGCCACGGGCGCAAATCCGGTTCAGGTCACGTTACGGGCAACCTTGACCTTGGATGGCAAGAGCATCGATAAGACCTTTGTGGTCACTGTTCAGCCGCTGCCGACACCGGCAAGCGAGCCGCAGGCATATTTCTGGTCGTACTTCACCGGAGAGGGAATGGGAGCGGAGAAAATCTCCTTCGCGGCCTCGAAGGGCAATGATGCGCTAGATTGGAATACGCTGAACAACGGGCAGCCCTATTTGGAGTCAACGCTCGGCACGGGCGGTTTGCGCGATCCGTTCATTATCCGCTCGGCAGATGGCGATAAGTTCTATCTCCTGGCAACCGATCTGAAGATTGCAGGTCTAGCAGGTGGTTTTGATACCGCGCAGAAGTCTGGTTCGCTTTACCTTGAGATCTGGGAATCGACGGATTTGATTCACTGGTCGGCGCAACGCCATGTGAAAGTATCGAGCGACTATGCGGGAAATACCTGGGCGCCAGAGGCGTTCTACTTGCCGGATATTGATAAGTATGCGGTGTATTGGGCCTCAAACTTGTACCCGACGACGAATCCAGCAGATCGCAAGTCGGTCACGTATAACCGGATGATCTACGTCCTCACGGATGATTTTGTGACCTTCTCCGAGCCGCAGGTGTGGATTGATGTCAACCAGGGGCAAGGTAAGGGCGTCATTGACGTCAGTGCTGCCAAAGAAGATGGCATGTTCTATCGCGTCTATAAGGACGAATCGAGCATGACCTTGCGCTTGGAGAAATCCACGTCATTCTTGGCTACCCACAATGGCGAATTGACGTTGCCGACCAAAGACGAGGGTGCGGGCAAGTGGAACCTGATGATTGACCAGTTCGCTGCCGGGTTGCCGAACGGGGTTGGTAATAACACCTTCCGCCAAGGGGAGGGGCCAAACTTCTTCCCGGCCAATCCAGGGGATGTCAACGGATATGCCTGGTATGTATTCATTGACCAACCCAATTATCACGGTGGCCCGAACCATTACGTTCCATTTGCAACGAAGAACAAACTTGCCGACGCTGGCGAGCGCTCGGCATGGGTTTCAGCCGCAGAAAAGCTGAAGAACAATCTTCCGCAAAATGCTGATGGCGGTAAACCGCGGCACGGCACGGTATTGCCGATTACTCGTGCAGAGTATGAGAAAGTACTGGCCGCATATCAGCCTAATCTGGCAGTGACGGCGGTGGCACCAGTGGAGGTGACGACGGAAGCTGGCACAGCTCCCGCGATGCCGGATCAGGTGCAATTGACGAAGGCTGATGGCTCGCAGGAAACTGCGAAAGTTGCCTGGGAAACGATTGCTCCAGAAAAGTACGCAAAGCCAGGAACCTTCACCGTTACTGGCGTGGCTCAGGATGCTTCGCGCTATCCGGTGACGGCAACGGTAACGGTGACGGGAACGCTTGCCGATTGGGACGGGCATAACCCGAAGATCACGACGCAGAACCTGCTTGCCGAGTATCTCTTTACTCAAAAGACGGGCACGTCGGTTCGTAATATCGTTCCAGGTGGGCAACCAGCGACGGTCGTCAACGGTACAGATTCCTTGTGGACGGGCAATTCCTTGCGGCTAACTGGTGGGGAGAAAACCTCTAAGGGGCCGTGGGTGCAACTGCCGTCGAATATGTTGACGAAGGCGCAGTCGGCCACCATTCAGATAGAAACGAAGATTGATCCAAGCGTGCTTGATAAGAACCACTTTATGTGGAATATCGGCTCAGATTCGACGGAGAAGTATTTCTTTGCCTCCACCCGTCAGACCTCGCGTACTGCGATCACCACGGGAAGTTGGAAGAACGAGTACAACGCTCAGGCGAAGAAACTCGATCCGAACCGCTGGTACTCGCTGACTGCTGTTCTCGACGGTGACGCCGGGACGCTCGCATGGTACATCGACGGGAAAGAAGTGGCGAAGGTTGCTACAGATCTGCGTCCGTCCTCGATTACTGAGCAGACTATGAGTGCCATTGCCCGCGGTCCGTACCCAGATCCGTTGTTTGCCGGTGAAGTGGCAACGTTCCGTGTTTATGATCGGGCGTTGAGCGCGCAGGAAATCGACACGATTAATCTCGAGGATGCCAAGCTTCATGCCACAGATCTGCAGGCTACGGCTGAGAAGATGCTCGCTGGCGTGTCGGCATTGACCTTCGATGATTCGACGGTGGCGCTCAATGATAAGGGCGGCGACGTGGTGTGGAGCTCGCAGTGGGATAAAGTCACGGTTGCCAACAATATCGCTCAGGTTTCTCAACCGGCTACGGGAGAGCAGCCGGTGACGGGCGAGATTCAGGCTGCGGCGACGGTGCGCGGGCAAACGGCTCAGCGCAATGTTCCGGTGACGATCACAGCAGCGCCAGCCGCGAATGATCCCTACGGCTACTTGATGGTCCACTTTATTGAGGATTCCCAAGGATATGCCGAGAAGATCTATCTGGATATTTCGCGAGGAAATAATCCGGAGCAGTGGGATCCGCTCAATGACGGAAAGCCGATTTTGGCGTCCCAGTTGGGGACGACGGGTGTGCGCGATCCGTATATCACCTATAACCCACAGACGCAGACCTACTACATTATTGCCACAGATCTACGTGTCTTTGGTGGCGATAACGGTTCAGGGGATTGTACCTCGTGGTGCCAGTGGTCTTTGCATGGTTCGACGAAGCTCAACATTTGGGAGTCGAAGGATCTGGTTCACTGGTCAGATTTGCGTCAGATCGAGATGAATCGGACCTCTGACGGAAAGCCGGCTGGTCAGTGGGGAATGGCGTGGGCCCCGGAGGCAACCTGGGTTCCGGATTATTACGGTGACGGTAAGGGGGCATTCGTCGTCTACTGGTCAACAAAGACCTTCGCCGATGACGATGTGAACCACACTGGAAAGACGTATTCACGGATCATGTGGGGTGTCACGACGGACTTTACCGAAGCCACCTACTCCTACGGCGGTGTCTTATTCGATACTGGCGGTGAGGCGATTGATACGACGATTATTCAGCACAATGGCGCAACCTATGCCGTGACGAAGGATAATTCTTTCGGCAGGGGCCTGTACCTGGATAAGACGACGGATAAGCGCTGGTGGGAGCCAACAGCTAAGTGGACGCGCATCCAAGATAAGATCGCGGCCAATTACTCTGGCGGCAATCCTGGCGGGGTAGAAGGTCCGGCCATGTTCAAGAAGCATGGTGAGGATACGTGGTATCTCTACGCCGACGTGATTCCAACCGTGGGCTACAAGCCGATGGTGACGCATGATCTCGATGCGGGCTTCCAGTACCTGAATTCGCCAGATTTCTACATGAAGGAATCGACGAAGCATGGTGGCATTATTGGTCTGACGAAGGCGCGCTATGACGCGATTCGCAATGCTGATGGTGTGCGGGTTGTTCAGCCGGAGATCTCGGTTGATGTGCCGCATAATGCGACGGATGAGCAAATTGTGGCCGCTTTGCCGCAGACGGTTGCTGTGGAATTGGCCTATGGGCGCGGTGTTACCCAGCGTCCGGTGAGCTGGACGCTGACCACTGATGAAGCTGGTACGCGTTACGCCGTGGGGGCGGTTGATGAGATCGGAGCAAATCTGAACTCGTGGACGTCTCCGGGCGTGGATCCGGAGAAGAGTTGGGGTGGGCCGACGGCTGAACGCACGCCGGTTTCGGTCACATTGCTGACGGTTCGGGCTGATCTGGTTGCCGGGGTGCCTAGCCCGCAGCCGCAACCTGAGCCAACGCCGCAACCAAATCCGCAGCCACAGCCGGTGCCGCAGCCATCTCAGCCTGCGCCGGTTACCCCGCATCCGGCTCCGAATGCGTCCGTTCCGGTGCCGCATGGGACGATCCTGGCATGGTCGGGTGCGTCGGTGCTGTGGGTAATGGCATGCGCAGTTATCTTCCTTGGCGCTGGGGCGGCGATGGTTCGTCGTCGGGAACAGAGCTAATTGGTAATGTGACGCTATAGTGCCGATGTTGGTGGTCATGGGAATCCCCATGACCACCAACTTTTTCCGCGGATGATCCACCGTTATCAAACTGTGATCTGAATTTCTGAATTTGGAGGAATAAAGGGGTAGCGGAATGCAAATGTGAATGTTAACATCGGTATAAGCCGAAAAGCTCGTCGTAGGTGATGTGCCTTTCGAAACCAGTGATTACGTCAAAAATTACTGGTTTGATCTGGTGAGGAGCTAGATCCTTCGATCACCGGGACATCGGGGTCCGGGTGAATGAATACAATGAGGAGAATTTGATGAAGAGTTCGAAGTTCCGCAAGCTCTTTAGTGGTGTAGCGGCAATCGCCCTGTCTGGTGCAATGCTCGCAGGTTGCTCCGGCGATAAGTCCGAGGGTGGTGAAAAGAATGACACCGGATCGAGCTCGTCTCAGAGTTCCGATGATGGTGGCAAGAAGCTGACGGTCGGCTTCGTTGCTGTGGGTCCGGAAGGCGGCTTCCGCACGGCGAACGAAAACGATATTCAGTCGGCATTCAAGGAAGCTGGCATTGATCTTAAGTATGCTCCGACGCAGAACAACGATCAGCAGAAGCAGCTCCAGGCTTTCGCTTCCTTCGTTGATGAAGGCGTAGACGCAATCGTCTTGTCTGCAACGGAAGCAACTGGTTGGGAAGCCTCGCTGAAGGAAGCTCAGGAAGCCGAAATTCCGGTTATCCTCGTTGATCGTGGTATCGAGCCAGATGATGACTCGCTGTACACCTCCCACATCGGCCCGTCGAACATCGATGCTGGTAAGTCGGCTGGCGAGTGGGCAGTTGCCAAGTACCCCAACGGTGCAAAGGCAATCGTTCTTGAAGGTCCGGCTGGTCTGTCGGTGGTTAACGACCGCAACCAAGGCTGGGATGAGGCTGTGAAGGGCTCGAAGATCCAGGTCCTCGAGAAGCAGTCGGCAAACTGGTCCACTGAAGAAGGCAAGACCGTTACCGAAGGTCTGCTCGATAAGTACAAGAACGATATTCAGGTTATCTTCGCTCAGAACGACGAGATGGGCCTTGGTGCTATCCAGGCTGTCGAAGCTAAGGGTCTGAAGCCGGGGCCGGAGGGTGACATCAACATCATCACCATCGACGGCACCAAGCCAGCTCTGGAAGCATTGATCGCTGGCAAGCTCTCCTACGTCATCGAGTACAACCCGATCTTCGGTAAGGAAGTTGTTGACGCAGTGAAGAAGGCCGTGGCTGGTGAGACGGTTGAGAAGCACATCATCGTTAAGTCGGCGTCCTTCGAGAAGGCTGATGCTGAGAAGGTTATCAGCACCCGTCCGTTCTAATCGGCGAGCGCAATAAAATCTCTGCTGGCTAGGGGGAGGGTGTAGAGTCTCTACCCCGCCCCCTAGCCCTATTTTGTGGGCAGTGTTGCCCCCTCGGGTACGGAGTGCGAGATGCAAGATAAAGACAGCAAAGTTGCTGTAAAGCAAGCGCAGCCAATCGTCCAAATGACGGGAATCTCTATTGAATTCCCTGGTGTTAAGGCACTAGACGGAGTTAATTTCCGACTGTTCCCCGGCGAAGTTCACGCCATCATGGGAGAAAACGGTGCTGGAAAGTCCACTCTGATTAAGTCCTTGACGGGCGTGTATCGTCCAGATGCGGGCGAAGTTTTGGTCAATGGTAAGCGCTGTCGTTTTAATGGTCCGGGCGAAGCCGAACAGGCCGGTATCGCCACGGTGTACCAAGAAGTTAATCTTTCGGCGAATCTCTCCATTGGAGAGAACATCATGCTTGGCCGCGAAGATCGCGGCATCCTCGGCATTAATTGGAAGTCTACGTTCCGCAAAGCGCATGAAGCGCTGAAGCAGGTTGGGCTAGAAGATCTCAACGTCAAAGCGCCGCTGTCTAGCGTTTCGCTAGCAGTCCAGCAGCTCATCGCGATTGCGCGCGCCACCGTTGTTAATGCCAGCGTCCTTATTCTGGACGAACCGACGTCATCCTTGGATACGAACGAGGTTGAGCGTCTCTTCGACATCATCCGCCGGTTGCGCGATCAAGGGGTGGCAATCCTCTTCGTTTCGCACTTCCTCGATCAGGTCTATGAGATCTCCGACCGTATCACCGTGTTGCGCAATGGTCGCTTCATTGGTGAAGGTGTGATTGAGGATATGCCGCGCGGAAAGATGATCTCTATGATGATCGGCCAGGAGAAATCTGCGGGCCTAATCGGAGAGAAGAAACTTACCAACGTTGCCAAGGATGCCCCCACGAAGTTGGCAATCGTTGACTTGGGACGTAAGGGTATGGTCAATCCGGTGAACTTTGAGGTTCGCCGTGGTGAGATTATGGGCTTCGCCGGATTGCTCGGTTCTGGTCGCACGGAAGTTGCCCGTCTCATTTTCAGTGCAGATAAGGCCGATTCTGGTTCGGTCACGCTCAACGGTAAGGCGCTCAAGCAAAGCTCCCCACTGACCTCACTCAAGCAGGGAGTGGCATATTCAACGGAGAACCGTCGTGACGAAGGCGTGATTGCCGCACTATCTGTTCGGGATAACATCACGATTGCATTGCAGGCAACTCGGGGATGGATGAAGAAGATCCCGACCTCAGAAGCCAATGAGATTTCGGAGCGTTTCATTAAGGCGCTCGGAATCAAGACTCCTAGCTGGCGTACTCCGGTTGGTTCGCTCTCTGGCGGTAATCAGCAAAAAGTACTGCTTGCTCGCTGGTTGGCAACGAATCCGGAGATCATGATTCTCGATGAACCGACCCGTGGTATTGATATTTCGGCAAAGACGGAAATCATGAACACGGTCCACGATTTAGCAAACGATGGCATGTCAATCATCTTCATCTCCGGTGAGATGGAGGAAGTATTGCGGGTATCGAACCGAGTAACGGTCATGCGCGATCGCAAGCAGATTGCGCAATTGGATAATACTGCGGATCTCCAGCAGGCTGACGTCGTTGCGGTTATTGCCGGTGGGGAGGTAGCGCAATGAGCAAAGAAACACAGAAAGTCTCGCGTATGGCGCGTCCCATCAAGATTGACCGACGGATGATGTTCACGGTCGTTGCCCTGGTACTCCTGATCGCGATTTGCGCTATCAAGGATCCACGGTTCTTGCAGATCGGATTGTCTGACGGGGCATTCACTGGGCCGCTAGTTGATGTGCTTCGCGACTCTGCCCCCTATTTGATGATCGCTACCGGCATGACCTTCGTTATCTCAACGGCTGGTATTGATCTGTCCGTTGGTGCGGTGATGGCTGTTGCGGGTGCCGTGTCGATGTCCTTCTTGAACAGTTCAGGTAGCGGTGTCGGTGGAGCAATTACCGCCGTCGCTTTAGCCCTGGGGGTGTCGGCGCTTATCGGCGTATGGAATGGCATGTTGGTCGCAGTTGTTGGCCTGCAAGCCTTCATCACGACGCTGATTATGATGCTCGCTGGGCGTGGTATTGCCAAGGTGATTACCTCTGGTCAGAACGTCGCCGCACAAAACGATGCCTTCGCATGGATCGTCAACGGTCGCGTCCTCGGCTTGCCGGTTGCCTGGTTGCTGGCTACCTTGATCGTTGTCTTGGTAGCAGTGCTCATGCGTCGTACCGCCTTGGGAACGCAGATTGAGGCCGTCGGTTTGAATATGGAAGCCTCCCGCATGGCGGGCATCCAACCCAAGCGGATCATCTTCTCGGTCTACATCATCTCGGCAATGCTGGCCGGTATGGCAGGTATCTTCTCCGTCGGTAACGTGATGCGTGTCGAGCCTGCGAATACGGGTATGTCAAACGAGATGGACGCTATTTTGGCTGTCGTTATCGGTGGCACCTCCTTGTTGGGTGGTCGTTTCTCGATGTTGGGTTCCTACCTGGGCGCAATGATTATTGCCATGCTGGGCAAGACGATTGTGTGGCTGGGTATTCCCAATGCTGCAACGCCAGCGTTCAAGGCGCTCATCGTCATCCTCGTATGCGTATTGCAATCGTCCTTGCTGGGTAAGCTCATTGACATGCGGAAGAAGAAGAATCCGCAGCCAGTTGAGAAACATGTAGAAAAGGCGCCGGAGCGTCAAGCAGGCAAGCATCTGGATGTCGCAGGGGATGAACCCGCTACACCTGCCGCAGTGACGAGTGGGGAAGGAGGAGCAAACGATGCGTAAGCAGCAAAAGACTTCAGCAGATAAAGCTCCGCACAAGTCAAATGTGACGTGGTCGTGGACCGTTCAGAATATGCCTAAGTTGCCAACCTATGTGGCTTTGGCAGTGTTCGTAGGTATCTTCATTGTTGGGCACGTCGTGTACGGCAACTTCTTCACGCCGCGTACCATTTCCTCGTTGCTCAATGACAACGCCTATCTGATTTTGCTCGCCGTGGCAATGACGATTCCGATTCTCACTGGCGGCATCGACCTCTCAATCGGTGCAATTATCGCCTTGAGCTCGGTCGTCGGTGCAACGATGGCAAATAAGGGAATACCGTGGATTGTGGTCGTTGTGGTCATGATCGGTATTGGCACAGTATGTGGTCTGCTGTCTGGTACATTGATCCGATACTTCGATATGCAGCCATTTATCGCGACCCTTGCCACAATGTATCTGGCGCAAGGTATTGCAGCGATGATCTCCTCCAAGCCGATCGTTATGGATAAAGAGTATGGTCTGCGATTGATCGCGACGAAGATCATGCTGTACGACGGTCCAAAGAATCAAGATCTGAAGATCTCGGTAGGTTTCTTCCTCAGCATCCTGGTGGTTGCAGTGATCTACCTGGTTATGCACCGCACGCTAACGGGTCGGACGATCTACGCAATGGGTGCTCCCGCCAAAGACTCAGCGAACCTCATGGGTCTGCGCTCGGGACGAGCACTATCATCGATCTACCTGTTGTCGGGTACGTTGGCTGGCGCCTCTGCCGTTGTCTTCGTTTCCGCAGTGGGTAAGGGGCAAAACATCCTGGGTCAAGGATGGGAGCTCAGCGCAGTTGCGGCTGCTGTTATTGGTGGAACGATTATTACGGGTGGATACGGTTACGTCCTTGGCTCTGTTGTTGGTGCTTTGGTCTACGCCACGATGAACCTCATCATCATCCGTGACGGTTCAGTCAATCCAGAAGCCACGACGATTATTACTGGTCTGCTCTTGCTGCTGTTCGTTTTGATTCAGCGCGGTATTACTACTGCGGCGAATAAACGAGCGCTACGTGGTAGCGATGCGCAGTCCGACGGACTCGTCGAAAGCACTGAAGCCGTCGGTGCTTATGAGGAGTCACAACCATAAATGCAAGGAGCATAAAACTCTAAGCAATTTCTCTCCTTTGAGGTGCGGGTACGCGCAATGATGGCGAGCAAGCCACGCGGTGCGTACCCGCACCGATATAGTTAATACAGAATTGTTAATAACTTCAGTACGATCACAGTGCGTGGGAACGCCGAATGAGAACGGAAGGAAGGCCGAGCATCGTGAAAGCTAAAGGACGTCCACCTGGGATGATGGATGTAGCGAAATTGGCCGGAGTTTCTCATCAGACTGTCTCACGAGTGCTAAATGGATCGGATAAAGTTGCTCCACATACGCGCGAAGCGGTAGAGCAGGCCATCGCAACCTTAGGCTACCGCCGTAACTCAGTGGCGCGTGCGCTTGTGACGAGCCGTTCTGGAATCATCGGGATCATTTCTTCGGCTGAGCCAGCGTATGGCCCCTCGTCGATACTGATGGCAATTGAAGTGGCAGTACGCCGTGCCGGATATTTTACAGGTGTGGCCCCCATGCTGAACTGGGATGCGGCCTCCTTGGAAGAAGCGTGCGACCATCTGCTCTCTCTAGCGGTGGAGGCACTCATCGTTATTGCGCCATTTGAGGTTGCTGGCGGAATTGAAGCCCTGCACAATATCAACGTTCCGGTTATTGTGGTTGCCGCCCAGCCAGTAAATATTAATGCCGGTCAAGTGAGCGTATGCGTCGATCAGGTCAGTGCCGTGCGGCAAGCAATGCAACATTTACTGGATTTGGGGCATCGGAAGATCGCACATATTGAAGGCCCGCAAGAGTGGTATGAGGCAGTGTGCCGCAAAGAAGCCTGGCGCAATGCGTTGAACGACGCGGGTATCTCCACGCAGTATTCCTGCGGTGGCGGTTGGGATGCGGTCACCGGCTATCAGGCCGTTGAACAGCTTTTCGCCCAGGACGCGCCGACGGCAATTTTCGCGGCGAATGACGTATTGGCTATGGGGGCCATCCGTGCCTTGCATGAGGCTGGATTGCGCGTCCCACAGGATGTATCAATTATTGGTTTTGACGATATTCCTGGTATTAGCCATCTCGTGCCGCCGTTGACCACTATTCATCAAGACTTTGAACGCCTGGCGAAAGCTGTCGTGCGAACGATGACCAGTGCTATTGATGGGGAGAAGATTGGGCAGGTCGAAGCCGTGGCGGCAGATCTCGTCATTCGGCAATCAACGGCCGCTGTGCGCAACGATTAATCGCGCACAGTCACGATTAATCTCGTATCCACACAGCGACCGTCGATAATATCCAACCGTATATTGCCAATGGAGGTTACGGGTCAATATACGGTTGCCCTATCCACCCTTGCTTCATGCACCGAGGTTATGCACGGGATCTTTTAGCCTTTAGGCCTTGCCCCTACGGCAGGCTCGCATTCGATCAATGATGGTGTTCAACGTCGCTGATGGGCGCATTGCACGGGCAAGCTCCTGGGGATCAGGATGGTAGTAGCCGGTGATCCCTGAGTGTTTCCCTTGTGCGGCCAACAGCTCCGCATTGATCGTCTCTGCCTTGCTGTTCAGTTCGGATGAGATAAGAGAGAACATCGCACCAAGCGCATGATTATCGGTTTGCTTGGCCAGCTCGTCAGCCCAGTAAATTGCCAGCCAGGCATGCGAGGATCGGGTATCTGGTTCGCCGGTGCGCCGCTGTGGGGAGCGTCCGTCATTCAAAACCCGTTCGGTGGCGCGATCTAGCGCATCGGCAAGGACCTGCGCATCTGGCTGATTGCAGGTGCGAGCTAAATGGCGCAAGGATTCGGCCAGAGCCAGGAATTCGCCGAGGGAATCCCAGCGCAGATGGTTTTCTGTGATGAGCTGCTCCACATGCTTGGGGGCGGAACCGCCGGCGCCAGTTTCAAACAAGCCGCCACCGGCCATGAGCGGAACAACGGAGAGCATCTTGGCTGAGGTGCCCAGCTCCATAATGGGGAATAGATCTGTGAGATAGTCACGCAAGACGTTTCCGGTGACGGAGATCGTATTTTCTCCGCGCCGCACCCGATCAACGGTTGCTTGCGTGGCCTCTTCAGGGGACATAATCGAGATCTCTAGCCCGTCGGTATCCTCATCAGCGAGGAATCGTTCAACGTGCTCGCGAATACGCTGGTCGTGTTCGCGGAGTGGATCGAGCCAGAAAATCGCTGGCGTTTCGCTAATGCGTGCGCGTCGAACAGCGAGTGATACCCAATCGCGGATTGGATCAATCTTGGCGATACAGGTGCGGTAGATGTCACCGGCTGCGACGTCCTGATAGAGCAGGACGCTACCATCTGAGCTGCGCACTTCGATGCGTCCGGCAGATTCGGCGATGAAGGTCTTATCGTGCGAGCCGTATTCTTCAGCTTTCTGCGCCATGAGGCCCACATTCGGAACAGTGCCCATCGTCGTTGGGTCAAATGCGCCGTGGCGCTGGCAGTCTGCAATAACGACCTGGTACACCCCAGCGTAAGAGGAGTCAGGGATGACGGCGATGGTGTCACCGGGTTGCCCGTCTGGCCCCCATACGTGCCCGCCATTCTTAATCATAGCTGGCATGGAGGCGTCAACGATGACGTCCGACGGCACATGCAAGTTGGTGATTCCGCGATCAGAGTTCACCATTGATAGTTGCGGGCCGCGCGCTAGTTCATTGTGGAAGGATTCGAGAATATCCTCATTACCCTCAGTGGCGGTCAGCCCAGATAAGATCGAGCCAAGCCCGTCGTTTGCGCTCAGGCCTAGGGCGGCAATGCGCTCGCCGTAGGTTGCAAAGGTTGAAGCGAAATAGGCGCGAACAGCGTGACCGAAGATAACCGGATCGGATACTTTCATCATGGTGGCTTTGAGATGAACCGATAAGAGGAGGTTTTCTTCGCGGGCTGCGCGTACCTGCTCGGCGAGGAATTCATCGAGAGCGACAACATTCATGGTGGCAGAATCAACCACGTCACCGCGCCCGACCGGAATACCGTCACGCAATAGTTTTTCTCCGTCTGCACCGACGAATACAATGCGCAGCGTATCGTCGGTATCGCAGATGATAGAGGTTTCGCTGGAGCGGAAGTCACCGCTGGTCATAGTGGCGACGCGGGTGCGAGATTCTGGTGACCACGCTCCCATCCGGTGTGGATTCTTCCGAGCGTAGTTCTTTACGGCAATGGGCGCGCGACGATCCGAATTTCCTTCGCGCAGCACTGGATTGACGGCAGAACCTTTTACTGCGTCATAGCGCCGACGGATTTCGCGTTCTTCGTCAGTGCTGGGATCTTCAGGGTAATCCGGCAGTGGGTAGCCGTGTTCTTGTAGTTCTGCGATGGCCCGCTTGAGTTGTGGTACCGAAGCGGAAATATTTGGCAGCTTGATGATATTGGCCAGTGGGGAGGCAGTCATTTCGCCGAGTTCTGCGAGCGCGTCAGGCTGGGCTAGCTCGGGAGGTAGCCGATCGGAGAAGGCTGCGATGATACGTCCAGACAGCGAAATATCGCGAATCTCAACGTCAATATTGGCTAATGCGGCAAAGCCGTCAATGATAGGAAGGAGTGAAGCGGTAGCCAGCATGGGGGCTTCGTCAGTATGGGTGTAAATGATCCGTGCCACGGTAATCTCCTGTGATCTTCCAGAACGCGATCTCTTGACTTCAAGATTATCGAATTTCTTTTCGGTATGTGGCGAAAAACTAATTTTTCTTGGGGTGGCAATGTGAGATTGCGCTATAAACATGAAAATAGGGGGAGAAGGTTCGCCTTGGCAATTGCTCGGTTGGTACGGTAAAAGGCGTTAAGTAGGTAAGCCTAAGCCGGAGGGATATAGATGAAACAGTGGGAGCATGGCCCTGGTGTTGTCGAATTTCCTTCCGGGCGTCGTATCCGTGGGCGGTCATGGCGCACGCCGGTTGATGAACATGCTTCCCTGTGTATCGTCCTGACCACTGGGGTTGGATCGAAATATGGTCGCCCTGGGGTTACGGGGGATGCGGCGCAGACGATCACGATTGATTGGCCGGATTATCGCCTCCCGCGTCGTGCCTCCCATGCGCGCGATGTGTTGCGCGATGCGTGGCAGCGAGCTGCCCATGAGCGAGTGGAAATCGTGTGTGGTGGCGGAGTGGGGCGCACTGGAACCGCGCTCGCAATTATCGGTGTGATGGATGGAATGGATCCGCAAGAAGCGATTGATTTCGTCAAGGAACATTACGACGAAGGATCTATTGAGAATCCGGCGCAGCGTGCTTTTGTGCGCGATATGGGTGCAGAGCGAAATTAATATACGTTAACGACGCACTGGGTGAGCTAGGTAGCTGTTGCGTGCAAGCTAGTTGTTGATGTGTGGCTGTGGGGTGTCGATACCTTGCCGTCGGTGCTTTTTGTTAATGCTGCTGGCTATTGTTTTGTTGAAGGGCGCGCCTGTTGAGGCGATGAGTATAGTTCTATTTATTACCTGCCAAATATGGAATGAACTGACGTTGGCTGTGGCTGAGGGTAGTGGGGTTTAGATCCGCGGCGGGTCTGGGCACTCGCTACACCCTTAGGTCTCGTAGAGCTCTCGTCATAGGATTCTGTAGAGTTCTTATGCTGATTTCTTATATTGGCTCGTGTAGTGCGTCCTCATATGTCGATTCTTCCTGGGTAATCAGGTTCTGCGTAAGTTGGGTAGACGGAAACCTTGGGTTGGGTGAGAGGTATAGGGCAGGGCGTCTGAAGGTTTGATAGGCGGGTCGCCTACTTAATTTGATAATGAGAGTCAATCGCTATTAGTCGGCAATCGACAATCACGGTTATCGGTCCTAGACTGAAAGGCGTGTGTAACCAGGTAAGTGAATATTTGTCTTTTCTTTCCCAATCACCGACGTCATTCCACGCTGCTGATGTACTAACTCGCCAGCTTGCAAATGCAGGATATACCCAGCAAGACGAGTGCGAAGCCTGGGCGGGGCATGATCGAGGATATATTCAACGCGGTGGATCAGTCATTGCCTGGCGAATATCAGAAGTCACCGATTACACCGGATTTCGTATTGTTGGATCGCACACAGATTCTCCTACTTTTCGCCTCAAACCGGTATCGGCAAGTGCCTATGGATTCAGCCAGGTTGCCGTGGAAGTCTACGGTGGCCCGCTCCTTAACTCCTGGCTCAACCGCGATCTGGGGATCGCTGGATTATTAACGGAGATTGACGGGACGACCCATTTAGTTCGTACTGATCCGTGTATGGTCATCCCGCAGTTGGCCCCGCATTTAGATCGCGAACAGAACTCCACCCTCAAGCTCTCTGCGCAGCGCGATTACAAGCCAATCTGGGCTTGCGGAGAACATGACATTATGGAATACATCTGCGCACAGGCCGAGGTTGACCCGCAGCGCGTTGCGGCAGGCGATCTCTTTGCCTATGAAGCTAGTGCGCCGCGCCAATTCGGCGGTCCAGATGGGACGGATTTCGTGGCAGGTGCTCGGCAGGATAATTTATCCTCGGTTTATGCCGCTTTGCGCGCGTTCTTAGGGCAATCCTCCAGCGAATCGTCGCACGATATTCAGATTTTCGTCGCCTTCGATCATGAAGAAGTCGGATCAGAAACCTTTGCAGGTGCGGCGGGCCCCTTCCTAGAATCGGTTTTGCGTCGCCTAGCCGTCCACTTATATCCGCAGGATCATGGGGATGAGCGGTTTGTGCGGATGATGGCGCTATCGTCATGCATTTCCGCCGACGCGGGCCATAGTATCAACCCCAACCGCCCGCAAAAGCACGACCCTGAGCATCAGCCAGTCTTGGGCAGCGGCCCGATGCTGAAGATTAATGCCAGCCAGCGCTATGCCACTGAATCTCAAGGCAGTGCGCTATGGTTGCGCGCGTGTTATTGGGCGCAGATTGCCAGCCAAGAATTCGTTTCGCACAACGACGTCTCATGCGGATCGACTATCGGGCACATTACAGCCACCCGACTCGGAATAACGACGGTTGACGTCGGGGTGCCGCTGCTATCGATGCATGCCGCCCGTGAGCTATCGGCCTTTTCTGACATTCTTGATCTATCTCGCGCCCTAGAAGGGTACTGGGCAGGTGTCTAAGAAGCCGATCTTTAACGCGGCCCACGCGCTTGACCGCGCGGCCCATGCTCACCCGCAACGCATCGCGATTCACTACGGATCGCGAGAGATCAGCGTCCGTGAGGCGGCTATTACGAGCCGAAAGATCGCGCAATTGCTGGCCTCAGTTGGGGTATGCCAAGGTGATCGGGTCATGCTGATCTCGCACAATTCGCCGTACCACATGCTGTTACATGCTGGGTGCGCGCGTCTCGGCGCAGTGTTTGTACCGATTTCTTACCGGCTTACCCGCAGCGATCATCAGCGCATTATTGATTTCTGTGCCCCGCGAGTGGTCATCCTGGAGGCAGAACTGGCCGATGGTGGGCCTTTTGAATCAAGCGGAACGCTCATGCATTTCGTCATTGATGACGATGAGCAGTCGCCAGCTACCGCGCAGGCAATTGCGGCAGGATTTTACTCGTGGTCTGCTGCTATTGAGGCTCATACCGGACGATTCATTACGATTGATCCGGCGGGCGCTTCGGCGCTCAACTCGCGCAATTATCCAGAAGGGCCGGCGGTTATCTTCCTGACCTCGGGTTCGGCTGGGGTGCATAAGGCCGTTGAACTTAGCCACGAGCACTTATGGTGGGCCTCGCGCAATTTCCGGGAGGGATTTGAATACAGCTCGCGGGATACCATTGCCGTGGCCGCGCCCATGACCCATATCGGTGGTTTTAATGGGGCAACCTTAGATCTTTTTTCACATGGTGGCACCCTCGTCATCTGTCGAGAATTTGATCCGCCAGCATTGGTGGAGTCACTAGCTCGCCATCGTGTTTCCGTCATGTTTGGTGTGCCAACGATGTGGCGGGAGCTGCTACAGATTCCGGAATTCGATCGGGCGCATCTGCCGGTATTCCGTCTGGCGTTATTAGGGGGTGCTCCGGTTCCCGCGCCACTATTGCAGGAATTAGCTCGACGGGGATTTGAGCCGTTAACGGTGTGGGGGATGACGGAGATCGCTGCTTCTGGCACGTATCTGCCTGCAGAGTATTTGCCGGATTATGCCGGATCTATCGGGCGCCCCTTTGCCTATATTGAAGCCAAAGTTGTTGATGATACTGGAGAACTTAGCTCAGAAGGGGAGCTGTGGGTGCGCGGGCCAAGCGTGGTCGGATCGTATTGGCATAACGACGAAGCCTCAGCCGCTCATTTTTCGGGGTCGTGGTTGCATACTGGGGATTTGGTCCGGGTGGACGAGGCCGGCATGATGTGGGTGACGGGCCGAATCTCGAATGTGATTATTTCCGGCGGAATAAAGATTAACGCCGAAGAGATCCAAGAGGTCCTGCTCGCCATGCCTGGGGTGCGTGACTGTGTTGTTCTTGGCGTGCCGGATGAGCGCTGGGGAGAAACTGTTGCGGCGGTATTCGTCATGGAAACAGGTAGTGCTATTCCGTCCCTTGCCGAGGTTCAAGAATATGCATTGCGCTCGCTCGCTCGATACAAGGTGCCGCGTGTGATGATGGTGGTAGATAATTTCCCGACGAATTCCGGTGGCAAACCTGATCGTCAGCAGATCCGGCGAATGTTTGCCGAGCTGAGCGCCGAAAATGAGCAGAGCCTCCAATAACGGGACGCTAATAAATAGTAGACAGCTATTTCTCGGGGTATTAGGTCAGGCAGTAGCGAGAAACGCTACAGGAAGTTTTCCTCACCTTTCCATGTACGGGTTGGGTACTACCGTAAAACGTCGGGATGAGGAAAACTAACCCTCCTGTTTTAGTAACCGCGATTAATGATTCAGCAACCGCGGTTAATGATATTGCGCGCTTCTTGACGAGCAATCAACGGTTTATCTGCGTCCCCTCCGACGGCGTTCAGATGCTGAGGAATCGGCCAGCCCTTGTGCCGCATGGCCCGCGCCCATAACGCACCGGAACGATATGAAGAGCGCACCAAGGGGCCGGCCATAATACCGGCAAATCCCATCTCGTATCCGATCTTCGACAGCTCCACGAACTCTTCTGGTTTGACCCACCGATCAATAGGGTGATGGAAAGCAGAGGGGCGTAGATACTGCGTGATGGTGAGAATATCGCAACCAGCCTCGCGTAAATCCTGCATAGCGGCGATAATCTCGTCGGTCGTTTCTCCCATGCCGAGGATGAGATTGGATTTGGTGATGAGATCGTGCTCGGAGGCAAAAGCGATCAGATCAAGTGAGCGATCGTATCGGAAAGCTGGTCGAATCTTTTTGAAGATACGAGGAACGGTTTCGAGATTGTGGGCAAGCACCTCGGGGCGCGATTCAAATACTTGAACCAAGGCCGGTGCGCCACCGCGCATATCGTCAATGAGGAGCTCAACGCCAGTATTCGGGCAGGTCTGATGGATAAGTCGGCAGGTTTCGGCATACAACCAGGAGGCCCCATCGGCCAGATCGTCGCGGGTCACTCCGGTAATGGTGGCGTAATTGAGCTTCATTTCCCGCACTGATTCGGCGATCCGGCGTGGTTCGTCGGTGTCGTAGGAGGTGGGCTTGCCGGTCTTAATAAAGCAGAAATCGCAACGTCGGGTACAAATATCGCCACCGATAAGGAATGACGCTTCCCGATCCTCCCAGCACTCGTAGATATTTGGGCAATTGGCTTCCTTGCATACCGTGTGCAGCGAGGCGGCGTTCACGCGGTTGCGCATATCTTCGTATTCTTTGCCGACGGTTGCGGTTGTTTTGATCCATGAGGGCTTGTTCTCGATGGGGGTTTGGGCGTTGCGTTGTTCAATGCGTAACAGTGGGCGCGAGCCAGGGGTGGGAGTTTGCGCGGTGCGCGGGTCCATAGTCATTGTTCCTCCCGATAGTCAGAAACGGTATGCGGATGCCAGGGCGTGCCGGTGGCGTTAGGAAGATTGAGCGGATGACGGTGAGCGGCCGCCCATAATTGTGAGATAGATTGCGGCGAGGCGATTGTCAGATCCTCGTGCGTTCGCTGTTGGAGCGGGGCGTAGGCCTGAGATAGCTGTGGGATGAGATACTCGGCGGCAGCCGTAAGTGAGGTCGATATTCCGAGTTGTGCCAGGGAAGTGACGCCTGCGTCGGCTAGCCCACACGGAATAATTCGCTGGAAATGAGCTAGATCAGTGCTGACGTTCAAGGCCATCCCATGCATGGTGGTATTGTCTGCGAATTTTATTCCGATAGCACAGATTTTCGCGTCTTGCTGCTGCTTTTGCAGTATCCATACGCCGGAACGGCCGGCAACTTGGGCGGTATCAAGCTGGTAGCCGAGGCGTAGCGCCGCCATGATGGCCTCTTCAGTACGGCGAACAAAACGTACAACATCTGCTGGTGGCTGGACGGAAACGATGGGGTAGATAACGAGTTGACCAGGGCCGTGATACGTTACAGAACCGCCACGATCCATACGGATGACGGGGAGATCGGTATGGGGAATATCGGCGTCGGCAGTTCGGCGTCCGGCCGTAAAGACGTGATCAGCCTCCCAGACGATCAAGGTATCTGGTTCGCGATGACGGGATACCTCGTGATGGAGGTAACGTTGGAGACGATCTATCGTCATATAATCCTGGGGTCCGTCGGCAAGAAGATTCACGATACGCACGGTAATTAGCCTAGTTCGCACGGGTAAATGAATTCGAGTCTCGAAATGTGATACTTGCCCAATGGATTTGGTGAATAGGTGATCTTGAGCAAAGAATTAGTAAAAATAGTCTTACTGAAGTGCAATCGAATTCCGTTCCGGTATAGACTTCCACAGCAGAAGAGACTATATCTATTGCATCTAGACACAGACCGACATCCGAACGTCCAGCGAGGCGCCGGGTGTCGAACGGGAGAAAGCCTCGCATGACAAAATATCTTTTACGGCGACTGCTGAATTATGTGATTCTACTGGCAGTTGCAGTGACTATTGCGTACTTCCTAGCTGGTACTCAGCTAGATCCGCGGTCAATGCTGATTGAAAACGAGCTGACCAAGATGGGCAACAAAACCTATCTTGAGGTTGTCCAATCGGTTGATGCGCGGTTGAACGGATGGAATATCAATCCGCAAATGCCAATTCTTGAGCGCTACACCAATTGGCTGGGAATGGTATTTGGTCATTGGGATTGGGGAACCTCCCCACTGGGTGCTTCGGTTAATGAGCAAGTCTCTAACCGTATTTTGCTTTCCCTCCAGCTCGTGTTCCTGGGTTTCTTCATCGGCATTGTCGGTGGCGTGTCCATCGGTGCGTGGGCGGCTGTTCACCAGTACTCCATCCCGGATCGCATTATCACGATCGTTGCGATGCTTATTATCTCCACGCCGTCAATGGTTATTGCGGTGTGTTTGCAGATGATGGCGGTGTGGATCAATACCACCTTCGACATCAAATTCTTTGAGTTCATTGGGCCGATCTCGGCTATTCCGCCAGACGGTTTCTTCCCGCAGCTTCTGAATCGACTCCAGCACTTGTTGCTGCCGACGATTGCAATTTCGGCTGGCGGCTTGGCAACGTACTCGCGCTATCAGCGCAACCTCATGCTCGATACGTTGGGCGCGGATTATGTGCGCACGGCGCGTGCCAAGGGCCTGCGCTTTAGCACTGCGATCCGCAAGCATGCGCTACGCACCTCGCTCATCCCGATCGCGACCTACTTCGCCTTCGGTATCACCGGCCTCGTGCTCGGTGCCGCCGTCACCGAACAGGTCTTTGGCTGGGAAGGCATGGGTATCTATGGCGTGAATACGATCCAGCAGCAAGATATCAGTGGCACAGTGGCGGTCGTCGCCTTCTCGGGCGTCGCAACCTTGAGTGGAGCATTCCTCTCTGATGTTTTGATTGCAGCCGTCGATCCGAGAGTGAGGGTTTCCTAATGGCACACAGCACTCCTGAAGAAGAGCTTGTCGTACACAAGCAGCTATCCCCGATGGCGGATGCAACGCAATTGGAAGCAGTTCGTCAAGAACTCGCAAACCAGGTAACCCAGCGCAATGCCAAGATGAAGCGTTACTCACGTCGGCAGATCGTGGCACGCCGATTCTGGCGTAACCGCACGGCTGTCCTGGGCGTTATCGGTCTGATTTTGATTTTGGCATTGGCGATCTTCGGTCCAATGTTCTCTCACTGGTCATTCATGGAACGTGACCGAGGTGTCTATCTCGTTGAACCGGATTCGGTGCATTGGTTTGGTACCGATAAGCGCGGTCGCGATATGTTTGCAATGACGCTGGAAGGTCTGCGTAAGTCCATTGTTATCGGCTTCGCGGTGGCCTTGATCCAGACGGGATGGGCAGCGCTATTTGGCTCTGCAGCGGCGTACTTCGGCGGGTGGATTGATCGGGTTGCCACCTGGATTATTGATTTGATGCTCGTCGTGCCGTCCTTCTTGATGATCGCTATTATTTCTAACCGCTTTGGTACGCAAAAGTCGGGCGTGTTCTTGTTCGTTTTGCTACTGGCTGGTTTTGGCTGGATGCTTACCGCTCGTGTGGTTCGCTCGCTGACGATGGCGGTCAAATCGCTGGATTATGTTTCGGCTGCGAAGTATATGTCCGTTCCGTCGTACACGATCATTACGCGCCATATCTTGCCGAATATCTCCTCGCTGTTGATTATTGATTTCACCTTGGGCGTGGCCTCAGCCGTGTTGTCAGAGACGTCACTGTCCTACTTCGGATTTGGTGTGAAGGATCCGCAGGTGTCACTGGGCTCGCTCATTGGTTTAGGGCAATCTGCTGCGCTGACGCATCCGTGGTTGTTCCTCCCACCAGCACTCGTGCTCGTCGTCATGCTGGTATCTGTGAACTTCGTGGGTGACGGTCTGCGCGATGCATTGGATCCGTCCTCGAAAGCTGGGGGAGGCAAAGCATAATGGCAGGTAAGGAAACCACCGAAACGAAGAAGACGACGATGAAGAAAACCCGTTCGCGTGAGCACAATGATCCGTTACCGGAGCCGAAGCCAGGTGTGCCGGTTGTTGAGGTAACCGATCTGCACGTTCGTTTCCCCTCTGAAGATGGCATCGTACATGCGGTGCGCGGCGTAAACCTGTCGGTGAATGCCGGTGAAGTGCTCGGTATCGTGGGTGAATCCGGCTCGGGTAAGTCCGTAACCTCAATGTCTATTATGGGATTGCTTGATCCTTCGGCCCGGATCGAAGGATCGGTAAAGGTCTACGGCACGGAGATCTTAGGCAAGCGCGATTCGTACATGTCGAAGATCCGTGGCAAGACGATTGCGATGGTTTTCCAGGATCCGCTTTCGGCATTGACTCCTGTGTACACCATTGGCGATCAGATCATCGAGGCCTTGCAGGCGCATTCTAAGATCTCCGATGAGGACGCCCGTAAGCGTGCAATTGAGCTACTCGATACGGTTGGTATCCCGAATCCAGAGATCCGCGTTCGGGCTTTCCCACACGAGTTTTCTGGTGGTATGCGCCAACGAGCCATGATCGCTATGGCTATTGCCAACAATCCAGATTTAATTATTGCTGATGAGCCGACGACTGCTTTGGATGTGACGATTCAGGCGCAGATTCTCGATGTATTGCGCAAAGCGCAGCGGGAGACGGGTGCTGCCGTCATTATGATTACCCACGATCTCGGTGTGGTTGCTGGTATCGCTGATAAAGTTGCGGTGATGTACGCCGGTCGTGTGGTGGAACGCGGATCAGTAGACGAGATTTTCTATCACTCGGCAATGCCGTACACGATTGGTCTGCTTGGTTCCTTGCCGCGTTTGGATTCGCGCAAAGAAACCCAGCTTGCCGTGGTGGAAGGCAATCCGCCTTCAATGCTTTATGAGCAGACAGGATGCCCTTTCGCTGCCCGCTGCCCAGTTGCAGTGCGGGAATGTTTGGATGGCGAGCCGGAGCTGACGCAAGTTAAGAATGACTCTCCGGGGGTGCCGCACCAGGTGGCATGTATCCGTGCGCATGAGATTCGTGATGAATCGAAGAAGTACATTGATATTTATCCGCTGCCCGATGCGATCCTTCCGCCCTTTGACGGTACGACGCGTGAAGAACGCGAAGAGGTACTGCGCATTGAGAACATGAAGAAGCATTTCCCGCTGATGAAAGGCTCGGTATTCCGCCATCAGGTGGGAACGGTACATGCTGTCGATGGCATTTCGTTAGATATTCGTGCCGGTGAAACCCTGGGTTTGGTCGGTGAATCTGGTTCCGGTAAGACGACCACCCTGATGGAAGTGCTTAACCTGGTCAAGCCGCTGGAAGGAAAGATCGTCGTTCTTGGCGAAAATACCGAGAATATGACGAAAGCTGATCGCAAGCGGGTGCGCACAGATCTCCAGGTCGTATTCCAAGATCCGATGGCTTCCCTCGATCCGCGTATGCCGGTGTTCGATATTATTGCCGAGCCTTTGAAGTATGCGGGGTGGAAGAAAGCGGATATTGAGCCGCGCGTTAAAGAACTGATGGAGATGGTGGGTCTAGAGCCTGCTCACGTCAATCGGTATCCGCGCAACTTCTCAGGCGGTCAGCGCCAGCGTATTGGTATCGCGCGTGCCTTGGCAGTTCAGCCGAAGTTACTGGTGCTTGATGAGCCGGTTTCTGCTTTGGACGTTTCCATCCAAGCTGGCGTTATTAACCTGCTAGATGAGCTGCGGGCAAAGCTGAACTTGTCCTACCTGTTTGTTGCCCACGATCTTTCGGTGATCCGCCACATCGCGGATCGGGTAGCAGTGATGTACCTCGGCAAGCTGGTTGAGGTCGGCGATGTGGATTCGGTATTCGAATCGCCGCGTCACCCGTACACGCAAGCTCTGC
Organism: Trueperella sp. LYQ141; assembly: GCF_046599555.1. Taxonomy (NCBI): domain Bacteria; kingdom Bacillati; phylum Actinomycetota; class Actinomycetes; order Actinomycetales; family Actinomycetaceae; genus Trueperella; species Trueperella sp. LYQ141. The sequence goes on from NZ_JBKIWQ010000001.1 coordinate 433,983, forward strand.
TTTCGGCTATTCCGATTCCGGATCCGGTCAAGGAACGTAACCGCAACCGAATCTTGCTCCAAGGCGATTTGCCTTCGCCAGCAAACCCGCCAAAAGGTTGCCGTTTTGCTTCCAGGTGTCCAGTTTATGAGACGCTTGGGGAGGCAGATCGGGGTCAGTGCGATAGTGCACATCCGGATTTTGTTACCGAGGGTCCGGATCACAAGGTAGCGTGTTATTTCCCGCGAGAAATCAACGTTTTCTAAGGGAAGAGCCGGGGAGTTAGCCGATGATGAAATCGAGCTAGCTCCCCGCTTTTTTGTTTGCTATCTCACCAAAATTTGGCGAACCGACGATAACACTTCGATAACGGCGCGGATGGAGCTTTGCTGAAAATCGGAAGTTTACTAACCTAAAAGTCATGTACTTTCACATGTCCGGTGAAAGTGGGGTCCTAGAGGAGGACAGATATGCGAAAGATGAAAGCAGGCTTTGCTCTGCTCGCTGTCGGAGCTTTGGCTCTGAGCGGTTGCTCGGGCTCTAAGGGCGGCTCCGAAGGTGGTAAGGGTGGCAGCTCCGAATCGAGCAAGGAACTGCCCGTTTCCGATTACAATAAGGTTGATCCGGCTGAGCTCCAGGATGGCGGCACGTTGAAGCTCGCCTTCGATGCGTATCCGGAGCAGTTTAATCCGTTCCACGTGGATGGCAACACGGTTGATATTGCTTCCACTTTGGCTGCTTTTGTTTCCCCGATGAACTGGCTTTACTCCAAAGATGGTGGTTCGTTCGAGCCGAACAAGAACTACGTTGAGTCTTACGAGTTCAACGACAAGGGCGAAGGCGATGCCGCTATGGTTGTTAAGCTCAAGCTCAACCCGTCGGCAAAGTGGAACTCGGGTACGCCGATTACCGTTAACGATTACATTGCTACCTGGAAGGCATGCTCGCACCAGGTAGAGGGTGTTACCTGTGCATCTGACGATGGTTGGAAGCAGATTTCCTCCATCGAACCCGGTGCTAATGAATTTGAAGTTGTGGCCAAGTACTCCGAGAAGTACCCGGATTGGTCCGCGAACTTCTCCACGGTTGGTCCGGCTGCTGGTTTGTCCGATCAGGCAACCTTCGATACCGGCTGGCTCGATGCTGTTGCTTCGGAGAAGTTTGGTACTGGTCCGTTCCATATCACCAAGGGCGATCCGGCTACCAACGTCATCACCTTGGAGCGCAACCCGAACTGGTGGGGTCCCAAGGCAAAGCTTGACACGGTGACCATCTCGATTCTGAAGCCGGAAGCTAAGGCTCAGGCTTACGCCAACAAGGAACTTGATGTGCTCGACATGATCGTCGATTCTTCCACCTATGCGACCGCAAAGGGACGCGACGATGGTGCAATCAAGATGTCCACCTCGGTGCAGTGGCGTCACCTGACCTTCAACTCCCGTGCAGAAGCACTCAAGGATAAGAAGGTTCGCCAGGCCATTCTCAAGGGCATTGACACCAAGGACATCACCGCTTCGGATTTGGCAGGTTTGCCGTCTGCAGAGATGAACATGCACTTGGGTAATCACTTCTTCATGCCAGATCAGCCTGGTTACGAGGATAACTCTGTCAAGTACGATCCAGAGGGCGCAAAGAAGGATCTTGAGGCTCTCGGCTACAAGCTCAACGCTGCTGGCTACTACGAGAAGGACGGCAAGACCCTGGGCTTCAAGTTCCTGCGTATCCCAGACGTTCCGACCTCGGCAAACGAAGGCGCTATGCTCACCGATATGATGAAGGAAATCGGCGTTAAGGTCGAATACACCGACATCGAGAGCAAGAAGTTCTTCTCCAAGGTTATTGGTGGCGAATATGAAGTAACCGCATTCGCATGGAATGGCACCCCGTACCCGATGGCAAACATTGGCCAGATCTACGGCAACCCCTTCGATGAGAAGGGCGAATTGGTCAACTCCAACTTCACCGGCTTGGACGTTCCGGAGATCGACAAGCTCGTGGGTGAAGTCGCGAAGGAAACCGACGTTGAGAAGCGTCGCGCGCTGACCAACGAAGCGGATAAGTTGGTGTGGGAGAACGTTATGAACGTTCCGCTCTACTACCGTGCGAACATCACCGCTATTCCGGCGAACTTGGCGAACTACGGTTCGACGGCGTTCGAGTCTCTTCCGGTTGAGAACATCGGTTACACCAAGTAATTGATCTGGCTAACGTTGTAAAACGTAGCGAATAGTGAACCGGCCCGCGTTAGCGGGCCGGTTTTCTTATGCGCTGTGAAGTATTAGACGCTGAAATCCTTTGACCATGAGAATCAATCTCACTAGTATGTGAGAATGGTTCTCACCGTATGGGCAGGTGCCTAATCTGCGATGAGGGCTGCATGGCATGAAACATATAGCTAGAAAGGCCCGCTGTGCACACGCTATTCAGGAAGTCTCCGCGATTGAGCGGCGCAGTAGCGCTCTGTTCTGCGTTACTACTCGCGATGTTTACACAGACGGCACACGCTGCTGACAAGCTCATTATCGACTCTGGTCACGTCGATGCCTTTAACGTCATCTCGGATGACAACGGGGCATTGGTACTCAACCTGAAAGAAGATGTTACGGGCCTGCATGTCCAGCGTGATCCACAATCCGTCATTTTGCACGTCAAGCCGGAAGCCTGGACGGAAGAGAGCGCCTCTCTGCCGGAAATTGGCGAGCCAGGATACTATCTCCCACTGACGCAAAACCCGAACCTCGTCTGGCCCGGATGGGATACGCTGGGCGTTGCCAAAGCAGGGTATAACACGATCAACATTGACTTCGTGAACGTCACTGGCCCGGGAAAGATCTATCTGTTTACGAACCAGACTCTAGGCGGCATTCGCCCGATCCTCGCCGATAACGGCTACACGCTGGAAAGTGGGGATAAGATCGTCCAGCAGCAGCCAGCTCACACCCATGCCCACTGGTTATTCACCAAAGAGGGCACCTACACCATGACGGTTAAAGCGCATGGCGAGCTAAATGGTAAGGACGTTGAATCTAATACTGCGACCTACACCTGGACGGTGGGTAAGGAAGCAAACCCGCAGCCGAACCCAGCGCCACAACCCACCCCGGATCCAGCTCCACAGCCAGATCCGAAGCCGCAGCCGGCTCCAAATCCGCAGCCGAACCCCGCCCCGCAACCACAGCCTAATCCGGCCCCGCAGCCGGCTCCTGCTGCTCCGGCTCCGGCAGCAAACACCCCGGCGCCCTTGCAGCCTGCGCCACAGGCGAATCCAGCTCCCGCTGCTACCTGTTTCCCCAAGCAGGTCGGTGGCGCTGGGTCGGATACACTCTTGCCGCGCGTGAAAGATGATCGGAGCGTTCCGGCGGTGTGGCGTGATCCCAAGGAGCTAACCTTCGGGCTAACGGATACCGCACAGGCAACGACCCCGAGCAATATTGGCAACATCCCTGCCAATACAAAGGTATGGATGATTAGCTCGACGCAACAGCGCGGAGTTCCGTGGCTGGGCGCAAATACGCAATCGGAAAGCCTGCTGACCAAGACGACCGGCACGACTACTTTCACGCTGTCGTCCTTCTCGGGCCCGGGCGCAATGGAGGTGTACACCTCCGGTAACTTCGGTACCATCGTCGGTCAGCGCTGGTTTAGCGCAAGTAACGGCTCAGGAAGTGGCTCTATTACCATCCCGCGCAATACCCACGTCCACCCCAACTGGGTGTTCACCCAGCCTGGTACCTATCGCGTCGGTATTACCATGACGACGACAACCAGCTCAGGAGCAAAGCTCTCTGGATCAACCGTAGTGACCTTCATTGTCGGAGGTTCCGGCAACGTGACGGAAGGGCACTTCGATCTGGGCCCAGAAGTCGGTGCGGCTGGTTCAAAGACGGTATGGCAGACTGCTGACGGCAAGCCCTGCCAGCCTACGGCGGTTGATCTCAAAGCCGCTGGAATCAAGGGCGGCGCTGCCGGAATGCCGAGCACTGGCGCTAACTCAATGACCGGCCCGTTAGCTGTTTTAGCGATCGGCCTAGCCGTTCTCGGTATCGGTATGCTGCGTTACCGTGGTGCGGTAGAAAAGGTAGTGGTACGTGCTTTCTAGACGTATCCGAGGAATAGCAGTAATTGGTTCACTCGCGCTGGCATTAAGCGGCTGTGCCTCTCAGGCTATACCGCAGCGCGATGACGGCATTACCGACGTGGTTGCCACCACGCCAATTATTGCTGACCTGGCACGTCACGTAGCTGGGAATCGCGCCCGAGTAACATCACTGATGCCCTCGGGCGCCGATCCCCACACCTATGAGCCGACGCTGCGCGACGTGCGCAATATCGCCAATGCTGATTTAGCGCTGACGAACTACATGCTGCTTGAAGAGCACTCGCTCATCCGTGCGGTGGATGCGAATGTGCGCGATGGCGTGCCAGTGATTACCCTCGCGGAGGACGCTGCCCGCTATGGAGCAAACCTCATTCCACTTGTTGAAGATGTATCGCTCGATACCATCTGGCTGGGAATGCGCGTTATTGGGAACGGCGCAAACTTAGGGGCAAATCGTGCCTCCGAGGTTCGACTATCGGTTCGCGATGTGCGCGGGCCAGGAGATGCGGCGGCATTTTTGACGACCACGTTTGGCCAGCCAGATATCATGATGAACTCGGCTGACGGTTTTGATGCTTCTGACGGATATGAGTCGGATACTGCCACCTTGCCCGTAGATGCCCATACGCATTTATCCTGGTCGTTTTCCGAGCCGGGAATCTATGAGATGGATTTTGCTGCCCAACTCGTCGTTGATCGGACTGAAAAACCCATTGATATTGCCCAATCGACGATTACGTTTGCGGTGGGAGTAAATCCGCCAGCCGGTAAGACCTTGCTCGATCATGGGCACGAGGACGTCTCCGTCGATCTGAACAACAAATCGATTGTGTTGCACGGCGATTCAATGGAATCAACGGCAGCAGCGCCCGCGTCCGTGGCGACGAGCTACGATCCGGCAAAGACGGTTGTGGTTGTGCCCTCGAAAGCACTCCAGGAAATCCCTGCCAGCGCCGATTTTCGTTTCCTTGGCCGGCCTGGCACGCAGACGTACATGTTGCCGCAGGCGGTTTTGGGCAAGCACGTCCACGGAGAGATTGATCCGCACCTGTGGCATGACGTCTCCAACGCCATTGCCTACGTCAAGCTCATTCGCGATTCCTTGATTTCGGTTGATCCGGAAGGAGCTGCTGAATACAGTGCTAATGCTGACGCCTATTTGGCTACCTTGTCGCAGCTTGACGAGGAGGTTAGGGCAACCATCCAATCCATTCCGCCGGAACGTCGGCACCTGGTGACAACCCATGATGGCTATGCCTATCTAGGTAAAGCCTATGGAATTGACGTGGCGGGCTTTATCACCCCGAATCCGGCGATTGAACCATCTGCGCGGGATCTCATTGCCCTGACGAAAACCTTGCAAAATCTGCATGTGCCGGCAGTGTTCCTCGAACCGAATCTGCCTGCCCACGCCACCGATCTGGTGGAAATCGCTAAACGCCTCGATATTAAGGTGTGCAAGATTTACGGCGACGCTTTTGACAGCGACGTCAACTCCTACGAAGAACTTATGCGTGCCAATGCGCGCAGTTTGAAAGAATGCTTGGCGCCGTAGCGCGCATGCACAACAGAAAGCAGAGAAAGACGTGAGAAAACGATCCGCTCGATGGTCTATTGCCGGCGTACTCGGCGCCACATGTGCCGTTTTGGTTGGAACGATTGGAACGCCAGCGCTTGCTGCGCCGAACGGGGAGGGCGACGATCCGGCCTTAGCCCAGACGGTAACGAATGATGAAGTGGTTGCGCCGACGGGGAGTGCAACAGTGATCTCCCAGGGGCACGTCGATATGGGTCCGTTGATGGTCGATGGCAAGCTGCAGTTCTATGCGCGTGACGATACGGCCGATCATCCAGTGTGGCGCAACCTCGATGATGTGGTGTTTTCCCTGGGGGACGCAGCAAAGCAGGTCCTGCCGGAATCTGGAGAATATAACTTCACTGGCGCCCAGCCAGGGCAGACCGTCTATGCTGTGCCGCAAAACCAGATCCCTGGTGTGGTGTGGTTGGGATGGAATACCCAATCTCCGGCGGTGACGGAAAACGTCCAGCGGGGTGTGACTTTCGAATACGTCGGGCATCAAGGTCCGGGGGCGTTCTCGGTGTTCTTGCAGTCCGGTGGATTTGGCCAGCCGCAGTTGCTGTGGGATTCCCAGAAGAATGAACTGCAGCCTATCTGGGTTGATCTCAAGACCCATACCCACGCTAACTGGGTCTTTACTGAGCCAGGCGTACATCTCGTCCGGATGCAGATCAAGGTCAAGATGCTTGACGGTACGGAAGCGAGCGCGCCAGCCACGTTACGCTTCGCCGTCGGGGTAGATCCGGCACAGGCCCGCAACGCTACCTGGGATGAGAGCCAAACTCAGCCTAAAGCGGCCGACGACAAAACCGCCACCGAGACGAAGCCGAGCGCACAAGAGCGCAACGAACATTCGATGAACACCGTCACGATGGTCACGATCGGGCTATTTGCGGCAGCACTCATCCTGGCGTTGGCAGCGATTATCATCCGCAAGCGCAATGCGGCAGCTCGGGAAGAAGCTAGGAGAAATGCATGACGGCTCATCCGATGGAGATTCGCGATATCGCCGTCGATTTATCGGGGCGCCCGGTTTTGCATGATATTACGGTCACGATTGAAGCCGGTTCCTTTGTGGGCTTGGTGGGTCCTAACGGCGCTGGAAAAACGACCCTACTGCGCACGATCTTGGGGCTTATCCCAGCGCGTTCCGGGCAGATTCGCGTCTCTGGCATTCAGGGAAAGAAAGCCGTAGAAAAGATTGGCTATGTTCCCCAACGTCACGAATTTGCGTGGGATTTTCCTATCAATGTTCATGACGTGGTGCTCACCGGCCGAACGGCACGTATCGGCTGGCTGCGCGGAGCAAAGAAAGCCGACTACGCCGCGGTATGGGCAGCCCTGGAGCGGGTGCGGATGACGGATTTGGCCACTCGGCCCATTGGGGAGCTTTCTGGTGGGCAGCGTCAGCGAGTTTTGCTGGCTCGGGCGCTCGCCACAAATCCTGATATTTTGCTGCTTGATGAGCCGTTTACGGGCTTGGATATGCCTAGTCAGGAACTGTTGCTCGAACTGTTTAATACCTTGGCCGCCGAGGGAACTGCTCTGCTGATGTCCACACATGATCTTGGGACGGCAATGGATGTGTGCTCGCACCTTGTTTTGCTCAACCGCACGGTTATTGGGGCGGGGACGCCTGCAGAGCTATCGGATCCGAAGTTATGGATGACGACCTTTGATGTGAAGCCGAATTCGCCGTTGCTGCGGACTGTGGGGGTGACGCGATGATTTCGTTCATTGATTTCTTCTCTGATTTAACTAACCCCGTCCTGTCTTTCTTGCCGAAAGCGCTACTGGTATCTGTGCTTTCCGCTATCGTTTGCGGCGTTGTGGGGACGCACGTGGTCTTGCGGGGAATGGCCTTTATCGGTGACGCAGTTGCGCACGCAGTGTTCCCTGGTATTGCGATTGCTTTCGCGTTACAAGGCTCGATGTTGCTCGGTGGCGCTGTGGCCGGTATTGCGATTGCCTGCCTCGTGGCCGTCTTTTCGCAAAATCGTCGGATCAGAGAAGATACTATTATCGGTATTTTCTTCGCGGGCGCTTTTGCCTTGGGCATGATTATTATTTCCCGAGTTGACGGTTATAGTGCCTCGCTGACCTCGTTCCTATTTGGATCTATCACCGGCGTTCCGGATTCAGACATTATCTTGGTGGCGGTTGTTGGATTTATTGTGGTGACGACGTTACTCGTCCTGAATAAAGAAATCGTTACTGTTTCCCTGGATCGGGAGACGGCTCGCGCCCAAAATCTGCCAGTGTTCTGGCTGGATTTGGTCCTGTACTTTACCGTGACTGCCGCTGTGGTGATCTCCGTGCGCACAATCGGCAATATTCTCGTCCTCGCGTTGCTGGTTACTCCAGCCGCTGCAGCGCGGTTATTAACGGACAACCTGAAGTTGATGATGCTGTATTCAGCCATTATTGGTGCATTGTGCTCCTTCCTCGGGTTGTATCTATCCTGGTCGCTCAATCTCCCCACGGGAGCAACTATCGTCTTGTGCGTGACGGTGGTTTTCCTGCTGGCGTGGGTGTTTTCACCCAAGCAGGGGCTGATTGCACAACTACGAACATCTTCCGCAACCACACCTATTGCGCGGTTTTCGCGTATTAGAAAGGCATGATCGTGACCTCTTATCGTTCCTCCTCTCGCTGGTTAGCCGCACTAACTGGCACGATGAGTCTCATTCTTGCCCCATTTTTTGCCCAAGCTGATGACACGAACCGACCGGAGCATCGCCCAGGTGAGCCGGTTCCCGGTGTCCAGTTACCCGCCGATCTGACGATGACTGTCAACGGCAAAAAGGTTCCGCATCCGTGTGCGGGAAAGAAGCTGCTGTATCAGGCGCATATTGATGCCACCTACGTCACTAAGCACAATGGCAAGCTCGCGGTGATGACAGTGGATGGCACGCAGGTTCGCCCATCTAACGAGGTATGTCTCCGGTTGGCTCCCGATGCGGTCAACGGGGAAGAAGTCTCGCGCATGGTGGTATCCACGGATCCAAAGACGGCTTTCCTCGGGCAGCCTGGTCGTATCCTGTGGCATGCGCCGTTCCAACGCCAGCAGGATTGGCGGCCGATTTGGGCGGGATTCGGGGCTTTCGATCCTGAGCATGAATGGGAAGTACCGACGGATTACGTCGGCAATACCGTGGATTTCAACCTGGCCGGTTTTGATGGCCCGGGAGATATGGAAGTCTTTAATTATGAGGCCGGTTGGGCAGAAGCTGGCCGTTCATTCTCCTCGCGTGATATTCGCCGGACGACCTTCAATGTCGGCGGTCATGTGCACACGAATTGGACTTTCTCCGAGGCGGGTATCTACCACCTGACGTGGGTCGCTGAAGGTAAGCATTATGATGGCACGATCGAACGCAGTGATCCGACGGATCAATATTGGCTCGTCGGCCCAGATGAAGCGGTTGGTTTGCCAGCGGGAACGACAACTCGTTTGAACCAGATCAGCCATTCGGCAGAAGATCGTCGGGCGGAAATGGGCTTGAGCCAGCCGGAGCATCCGGAGCCGGTGGCGCCTAAACCTGCCGATAAGCGCTATGAGTCGAATCCAGAGGCGGATAAAGCTGCCATTGAGAATAACTGGTTAGGAGATTCGAGCGCGAACACCGTCACCTCAGGGGTTAATCATTTTAAGACGGCGATAGACGCGGCAAAGAGCACGTTGACTATGAGCGTTATGAGCGCTGCTGGTCATAATTACGGCGATTCAACGGTTGTCGAAGTTCCGGATAGTGCCATCCAATGTCTATCGCAGGACGATCCCTATTTAGGGAAGTTTGCCCGCCGCAGTGGCGGTAACCAGGCATGGATCACTCCAACGGTTGGTAATGCCACGACGCCCAGTTTAGGCGTGGATCTATCTGGAAATGATTTCTCTGGTTTAGGGTCGATGAAGGTGACGTTCAACTTTGTCCCCGAAGGTCCAGAAGGCAGCATGGCTATGGTTGGTCTGGATCAGGGCAAGGGTCTGATGCCGTTGACAGTGACGAATGATCCGCGGTCAAAGCCGGTTCAGATGATTGAACCGAAGGCGTATCCGCTTCAGTTCGGCTTTACTCGCCCGGGTGTCTATCCGGTGAGTGTGGATTCTCAGGCATGGAAGACGGACGGGCAGAAGGCCTATAGCTTTGCCAATCTCTATTTTGTGGTAGGTAATTCCGCGATTAACGAGCTGCGTAAGGCGCAAGGGCGTACTCCTTTGCTGGAGGTGACCCCTGCTGGTAGCTGCTCGCAGCCCACTGTGCATGGTGCGAACCCGGATGAGTATCCGATTCCATCAAAGGGGGATACGCCTAATCCGAATCCAAACCCGAACCCAAATCCCAATCCTAATCCGACGCCAGATCCGAAGCCGGATCCAAATCCAAACCCCAATCCCAACCCGAACCCTAATCCGACACCGGATCCAAAGCCCAATCCCAACCCGGATCCGAAACCGCAGCCGGTAGAACCAGATTCTCCGGAAGTTGCCGCGCTCAAGCAGCAATTCATTGATGCGTGGTCGGATATGATCCCGCAGCATGTGGTTGAACGTGGGCATATGGATATGGCAGCGGCAACGGAGGGTGATACTATATCTACCTTCCTCAATGATGGGGAGAATCCGGCGCATGTTGTGCGGCGAGAATCCGGCACATTCGCCTTTGCGGTGCGCGATCGGGCACGAATTGCTCCGAAGGATACCTTGACGGCAAAGTATCCAGAATTTGCTGAGGGGTTGTGGGCGTTACCGCAGACCCAAGATCAGGCGTTGCCGTGGCTCGGGTTCTCAACTCAGGAATTCGATCACTCTCGATTGCAACCGAATACCGGAACAACGATTCGACTGCAGAATTACACGGGTCCTGGCCGTATGGTCATGGGCTACATGGGGGTTACAGATTTTACCCCGACGATTGATTCCGCTGATCCGCAATCCCATCTGGAATATGTTAAGCCGACGCATGACCATCAATACTTCCTCTTCTCAAACGAAGGGGTGTATCAGATGAACTTCCTCTACGAGTGGACGGACGCCACTGGGCAAAAGATCCAGCAGCCATTGCGGGTGACCTTCTTAGTTGGCAATAAGACGGTCAAGATGGGTAGCCAGATTATCGCTGACCAAAAGTTGCCCGAGATTGTCAACCCGGACCCACAGCCGGCGCCCGATCCGGGGCCTGATCCGACGCCGGATCCCACTCCAGATCCGCAGCCAACTCCGGATCCAGCACCTCAGCCGAATCCGCAGCCAGCGCCCAACCCGACGCCGGCACCGCAACCAGTGCCGAGCATACCGGCACCTGATAATGCCAATGGTGCGAATCTCGCTCCGGTTCCGACCGCCGAAGCAAACAATGCGGTGAGTGCGCCACTTGGTGGTGGCTTCGTTGCTACCTTGCCGACAATGAGCGGTACGCTACCGAATACGGGCGGCACCTTGCCTAATAATGCTGACGGTCAGGCGCCTCAGGCGGAAGGGCAACTCTTGGCTCAGCCCAATCCATCAGGTATGCCGCAGCCGATGACCGCCAGTGCCGAGCAAAACGGCAGTAGCGCAGATGGTCAGGCAACTGCGGCGAGCGCGCCAGTCGTACAAGACAATATGTTCTGGCATGGTCTGGTACTCGGTGTCGGTATCATGTGTCTACTATTTGGACTATTGTTCTTTGCCTTGGCAGTACGAAAGAATCGTCAAAGCTAAGAAAATCGGCGAAAAATAGCGAATGCCACTGAGGCGCTGGGCTCTATGTTAAGAGTCACAAGGCCTCGGTGGCTTTGCTTTTAGGGGGGGGTGATACCCTGATGGACATGAACAATGAGATCTCACAGTAGCATTTCGCTGCTGTACTAAAACCGGAATTGAACTGCGTATTTATCGCAGGTGGCGGTCGGCACGCCATTTCCTTGCTCCGTACTGAGGTCTTTTATTATGTCTGCTTTTTCTCACTATTTTTCTCGTTGTTTCCCGTTCGCGAAGTCTCGCAAGGTAGAACGTCGCCCCCGTACAATCGCTGATCGCGTCGTGGTTATTGGGCGCGAACCGCGCTATCGCCTGCGATTCTTCTATATGTGGTCCTCGGATGGTCTTGAATTATCTCGGCCGATTCACTCATTCTTTTGGAATAACATTCGATTCTTCTGGTTCTCCACCATCTTTGCCTTGTGCCAATACATTGGCGGCATCCTCATGACGTGGAGTTTTGCCCTGCTAATTGACGCTGGTCTGCAAAATGGATTAACCAGTCAGCTCATTGAGCCACTGGGAATCTTCTGCGTCTGTTGGATTATCCGTCTGATCGGAATGGGTGCGGAGCTAACAAACCAAATATATTGTCGTGGGGGTGGCACCGGCGTATGCCTTAACGTCACGAAAAAGATTCTTGGTATTCGCCGCGGCGGTCGGGAAAAGATTCCCTCCGGCGAGATGGTCTCGGCGATCTCCACCGACGCGAACCGTATCTCTTACTTCCTATACTCCTTGCCGGACTGTGTGGCGCAAATCCTTGCGTATATTTTTGCTGCCGTGTTCATGCTGCGAGTCTCGGTTCCGCTCGCCCTTATCGTCTTAGTGGGTTTCCCATTGGCCGTCCTCGGCATATCTATGATTATGAAACCCCTCCAACGGCACATTAATGCGCTTCGCACGGAAACCGGGAAATTGACGACCTTGGCCACCGATGCCGTTGTTGGTTTGCGTATTCTGCGAGGTGTCGGCGGAGAAGATGTCTATGTTAATCGCTATGAGAAACAGTCTGATCGGGTTGCCCAACACGGTATTGCCGCCGCGCCCCTGCGATCCTTACTCGTCGGTTTGAAGGCCTTTGCGCCGGAACTCATTATCGTCATCGTCGTTAGTTATGGAATCTGGCAGATCTATCTGGGGAAAATGACGCACGGCGAACTGGTGCTCTTCTATGGGTATTGCGCGTATATGGCTGCGCTTTTGGAATATCTGACCATGATAATTCAGTCCTATACCGACGCACGTGTTTCGGCAAAGCGACTGCAAAAGATTGCCAGTATTACTCCGCTCGTGGACGATTCCCAGGTAGATACTGAGCTGACGCGGCACGTGCCACGAGATACGGATGGGAATATTCGCTGGCAAGAAGCCCACCTGGTTGATAGCACCTCGCATGTGAAGATTACTCCTGGGCGCTATACCGTTGTGGTTTGTGCTGATCCGGATATTAGCGGGCAGTTAGCGCAGCGGCTGGCACGCACGGACGATGAATACCTCGTTACAGCCCGCTGGTCGCAATCGGCGGATATTCCGCTGACGGCCTTTTCTCTCGCTGAGGTTCGTTCGGGGATTGTGCTTTCGGATGCGGTTGCCCAGCTATTCCAAGGGCGGCTGCGCTCAAATCTGGAGGGCAATAATGCCGCTTGGCCAATTGCCCGTGACGTCTCCCATCAAGTCCGAGATAACGGGGATGGCTCAGGTGTGGCGCAGCGGCAACATAAGGATAATCCGGTGGCGCTGCCGGAAAATGAGCTCCTTGCCGCTATGCATACTGCCGACGCCCTCGACATTATTCATGGTTTAGACGGCGGCTTAGACGGGCATATTGCTGAGCGTGGTCGATCGTTATCCGGTGGGCAGCGTCAACGAGTGGCATTGGCTCGAGGGGTTGCTCGGCAAGCGCCAGTATTGATCCTGATTGAGCCGACCTCTGCCGTGGATTCTCATACGGAATCGCGTATTGCCGAGCGCTTGTATCAGGAACGATCCGGTCGTACTACGGTGGTTATTTCGGCGTCTCCGTTGCTTTTATCCTGCAGTGATGAAGTGATTTTCCTGGATACCGACGGGCGAGAAGTTGCTCGCGGAACGCATCATGAGCTGCTGGCTCGTTCTGATTATCATGCGGTCGTCAACCGGGCTGCGGCTTATACCTCTGGAGACGAGAAGGACGGTGAGAACTGATGAAGCGACTCCCTATCGCTCAGAATTACACGATTATGCGCCGCATGCTGGCGCTGTTCATGCAGTTCCGCCGCGAGTTCCTGATCGCTACCTGCTATCAGATTATTGTCGCGGTAGCGGCGGTCATCACCCCGTGGGTGATCGGTAAAACTTTCGATGCGGTAGCTGAAGGAACCTCGTTATCCGTTATTCGGGTCTATATTTGCGTACTCGTCGTCGCGATGGTGCTGAATTTTGTTTTCACCTGGTTAGGGGAATATCGCAGCCGAGTATTAGGGGAGAAGGCCTTTTGCGTTATTCGCGTGGATCTAGTCCGCACTCTGATGCATTTGCCGCTATCGGTCGTTGAGGAGGCGGGGACGGGCGATCTGCTGGGGCGGTCAACGACGGACGTCAGTCGAGTGGAAGGTATGGTGCGCTACGGCCTGGTGCGCTTATTGGTTACCACCCTGGAGGTGGTGGTGATTGCCATATCGTGTATTGCTATTGATTGGCGTATTGGTCTAGTGGCAATGATCGCTTTTCTTCCGCAGTACTTCGTCGCCCGTTTCTATCTGCGCCGTTCAATTGCCGGATATTTAGCAATCAGCTCGATTCATGCGGAACTTGCCGGGGATACTGCTGAATCGGTAGAGCATTCAGCCAGTATTGATGCTTTCGCTATGCAGGAGTATCGAGAACGCCGCACGCGCGTTATCATGCAAGAAATCTGGGATAACGACCGCTATACCGCGTGGATGCGGGTGATGTTCTTGGTGGGGACTTTCTTCGTCGTTAACGTCCCGACGATTATTGCCATTGTGTGGGGAGCGGCCCTGATTGGTTGGGGTGGAGCGAGTATCGGAGCGGTTGTGTCGATTGCGCTTCTCGTGCGGCAAGCTAATACGCCAGTGGAAATCTTCTGTTGGTGGATTGACGAATTGCAGTACAGCATGGTGGCATTAGCGCGGATCTTTGGCGTCAGTGAGGTACTGCCAGATCGCACTGTGACGCAGGCAATTCCCGACGGTGATCGCATTGAGATACGTGACGTCAGTTTCTCCTATCATGAGGGCGATCCGGTATTACACGAGGTATCCTTGGCAATTCGGCCAGGGGAGCGGTTAGCTATTGTTGGCCCATCGGGGGCTGGAAAGACGACTCTCGGGCGTCTCATTGCCGGTATTAATCCGCCAGATCACGGTGAGATCTGTGTCGGCGGAGTCAACGTCATGGAATTAGAGGAGAAGCTTCTTCATTCGACCGTCTCGCTCGTCACCCAAGAAAATCACATCTTTTCTGGGACGATTGCTGATAATCTGCGATTTGCTCGCGCGCAGGCCACGGATAGTGAGTTGCGTGAGGCGCTATTGGCTGTGCATGCTCAGTGGATTGACCAGCTAGAAGATGGGATAGAAACCGAGGTCGGATCGGGTAATTATGAACTGACCCCTGCCCAAGCTCAGCAGTTGGCATTGGCGCGCATCGTATTGGTTGATCCCGACGTGGTGATCCTCGATGAGGCTACCTCTTTGCTTGATCCGCGTTCGGCGCGTTCTGCCGAGCAGGCCTTGAATCAGGTATTGACAGGGCGAACCGTGATCTCGATTGCGCATCGGCTCTATACCGCTTATGACGCTGACCGTATTGTGGTCATGATTGATGGGCGGGTTACCGAAGTTGGCTCGCATCACGAGCTCGTTGCGCAAGGCGGGGAATACGCTAAGCTCTGGCAGATGTGGCAAAGCGAGTGAGGTCGCTATATAGCGGCTAATCGCCATACCAAGACGGCAAGGGTTACGCCCAGTAAAGCCAGTGGGATGATCTGCCAGCGCGCGGTTGTCTGCGTCGGCCACGGGGTATCAAGCTGCGCGCTGAGCTCTCGGCGTAGGGAGGAATGGCGAGCAATCTGTTGAGCGCGCATTGTGATGAGATCGGCGGCAAAGGGGACATCGCAGTATCGGTGTTCTGCTCCGGAATCTGCCCAGGTTAATGACGTGGGATCCTTGCGTTGTTTTTTGCGATCTCGCCACGAGTTCGAGAATAAACCGACGTTTGAGGGCACTGCCCATACGCTGATTTTGCGATGTGAGCGGGAGTAAAGATATAGCCCCCAACGGTTTTCGGCATAGGAGAAATCTGCCCAGGGGATGTGGTGCTCGCGAAATAGGTTGATAACGTGGAGCCCGCCTGGCCCAATAACAAGACGTGGATTCCAAAACATTACCCAAGCCAGGGCAAGCATGAATAGAGTGGCAGGCAACGTCCATATAAGTTCATGTATGCCACCGTGGATCATGCCGGCGATGAGTAAGATACCGGCGGCTACTGCAATGAAAATGCTGTAGAAGCGTGAGGATGTTCCACGAAGAGTTACGGTCATAGCTCTTATCTTTCAGGTCGGATCTACCTGAGTCAATAATCTCGCAATAATGTGCGATAGTGTGCGGTGATAAGTGCGGTATTACTGGGGCTCGCGCCGCCCCGGCATTTTCTCGTGGTATGCGCGTATGTGTGCGTTACTCACGGCGTTGTTTGAGAATTTTAGATTTAGTAGCCTGTGCTCTTTTGCGTTTGATTTGTTTTCTGTTCGGGGTTATCAGGGCTGCTCGCGCTGTAGTTGATAGCAGGAAAAAACGAGTGCTCGCGGCCGAGATCGGGCGGGTGCTTGGGTCGTAGGTAAGGAAAGCAAAGGGCGGTATTGGCCAGGCGGCTCCTTGGCGTCGGTGATCTCAAAAGCGTTACCCTGCCGATAGCGCTGCATGCGTCTGTAAGCGCAACTGTGGACGACTCCCTATGGTAGATGAGCCTTAAGCGGGGCGGGGAGTGAATATAGCGCATAGTTGCGGATGAGATGTGCTACTGCGCGAATACCGCTGATAGTGGATGTGGCCCTTGGCATAGCCGCGATTCTCGATGGGGTAACGGGTGAGTGTTAGTCTCAAGAGAGAAGTTTGACAGCAGCGGAGGGCTCATTTTATGCGTACACGCCCCTGGTTTCAGGTAATTATTGGCTTGCTGTGTGGTGTCGTTGCTGGTAGTGCGGCAACGATTGTTCATACTGGCCCGATTGATCGGCCGCTCTATGGTTTGGCTTTAGCGACGGCGATCGTCATGTGTGGGGCGTGGTTCTGTATGGAGTTGGGGGCGCGTTGGTGCTTTGCTAGTTATACCCTGACCGCCTATGCCACGGTGGCATGGTGGTTATATCTGCCGCCACGTGACGATCTTTTTCAATCCACGCAGGCATGGGTGTCAAATGCTTGGATTGGTTTGTGTGTATGCGGGTTACTACTGCCTGCGGCAATAACTTATATTGCGGCATATCGTCGTAGCTCGCGAGTATCTGGGCAGCGCGGTAGTGAACCAACCGCGCCATCAGATATTTCCCGTTCTGATTTTTCCTCAACTGCTCTCCCCTCGGAATCTTTCGGAGCTTGCGGTGGTTCAACGGAAAATCCTTCGCAGGGCAACAGTTCGGTATCGTAGCTGATCATCCGCGGTGGAAAGTGGAGGCGTCAGAGCGTGATTCTGGTGATACAATGCGGTTTTTCCCACTCTGATCGGTAGAATCGTAGCTGGCGATAATAAGGAGTATGCATCGTGAGTGAACTATCCGAGGCGGAAGCTGCAGTTCCGCAAGAAAACAGTTCAAATCGGCCACGGCGGAAGCGGCGTCTTAAGATCTGGCTGTTTGGCAGTTTGGCTGTTGTGATCGTTCTTGCGGGGTTGTACGTCGGTGCTGCGTATCTGTGTCGGGATCGCATTGCGGCTAATGTTTCGGTTGCCGGAGTGAACCTGGGTGGAATGACGCGTGAACAGGCCGAAAATGAGCTTCGTCAGGGATTGAGCCAAAAGTTGACGGCTCCTCGCCAGGTGGCATTTACCGGAAATGCTAAAACGGAAACGATTGATCCTGCGTCTTTTTCGCTTGCGGTTGATTATGACGCAACCTTAAATAAGCTGGTGGGTTTCTCGTTTGATCCGCGGCGGCTTTGGGCGCATGTGACTGGATCACAGAACGTGGATGCCGTTGTGACGACGGACCGTGGGCAGTTGGACGCTCAGCTTGTTCGAGTGGCTGGAACCTTTAACGTCGCTCCAGTTAATGCACAGTTAACGCTGTCTGGCGGGAATGCGACGGTTACTCCGGCTACGGACGGGGTTGAAGTCGATGTTCCAGCTTCGCGCGAGGCGATTGCTCAACAGTGGCTCACCTCGGATGGTCCGATTACCCTGCCGCAGCGAGCCGCGCAGGCAGCTATTACGACTGCCGACATGGATGAGTTCGTTCGTTCGCAGGTGACGCCGTTGTTCTCTGCTCCAGTGACGGTCAATGTTGAAAGCAAGCAGGTATCGGTTTCGCCTGAGCAGATTGCGCAAATGGTGAGCTATTCGCCGCAGGCGGATACCCCAAAGCTGGCAGTCGATCAGCAAAAATTGGGAGAGATTCTCAATCAAGCGGCGAGCGAGGTTTTGACTCCGCCGATAGACGCGAAGATCACGATTCAAAATGGCGCTCCGGTTATTACTCCTTCGCAACCGGGGAAGGTCATTGATATTGCGAAAGTCGGTAATGATTTACTGGCGGTATCGGCCAATGCGCAGCGCACGATAAATGCTGCCGTGACTGAGCAGGACGCGGCATTTAGCACGAAGATGGCTGAGTCTATGGGAATCAAGGAGGTCGTCTCGGAGATTTCCACCCCGCTGACCTCCGATTCGGTGCGAACGATTAACCTTGTTCGCGGTACTGCCGTCATTAATAACACGCTTGTTAAGCCAGGGGAGCGGTTCAATCTTGGCCAGGCGCTAGGGCCCGTTGATACGGAACATGGGTTTGTTTCCTCTGGTGTGGTTGTCAACGGGTTTAACTCTGAAGCGATGGGTGGAGGGCTTTCACAGCTATCGACCAACACCTTCAATATTGGGTATCGGGCGGGAATGGTTGACGTCGCGCATACCCCACACTCGAAGTATTTTTCTCGCTATCCGGCAGGATTAGAATCCACTCTGTGGGGCGATCAGATTCAGATGATTTGGGAGAATAACACCCCTTACGGTGCGTTGATTGAGGCGTGGGTTTCGGACGGTCAAGTTCATACTCGGCTGTGGTCAACGAAGTATTGGGACGTCAAAGTCTGGCAGGGCGAGAAGCGGAACTTTGTTAAACCGACGACCCGAGTTAATCCGGCAGCCGATTGTGAGCCGTCGGGCGCCGGTGGCGATGGCTTCACCATTACGGTGGGGCGCACCGTCTCGCTAAATGGGGCTGTGCATGAGGATTCTCAGTACACTTGGAGATACGAACCAGTTGATGCCGTCAGGTGTGGATAATAGCTCGCGGATTACCAGTAGGTAATTTCCTGACGCGGCAGCAAGGAAGAAAAATAGCTAGCCAGATTTTGATGGTGCGGCAAACAAAGGAAGGTTCTTATGACGTACATCATCGCCCAGCCCTGTGTTGATGTGAAGGATCGGGCTTGTGTGGATGCGTGTCCAGTGGATTGTATTTACGAGGGTCTGCGCAGTTTATATATCCATCCTGATGAATGTGTGGATTGCGGGGCGTGCGAGCCGGAATGTCCGGTGGAGGCAATCTATTTTGAGGATGATTTGCCGAAAGAATGGTCGGTGTACCACCAGGTCAACGAGGAATTCTTCACTGATCTGGGATCGCCGGGTGGCTCTATGATTTCTGGGCCAATTGAGCGCGATCATCCATTTATCGAGGCTTTGCCTAAAGATATTAATAAGCAGTAGTAGAGAACGGCTGATTCTGCGGGGTTGCCGGTGAGTGTGCTATGACGTTTTATCCAGATAATGTGCCGGATTTCCCGTGGGATACCCTGGCTGAGGTTCGACGCCAGGCAGCCCGTTATCCCGAGGGGGTCGTCGATTTAACGATTGGCACTCCAGTTGACGATACCCCGGCAATGATTCAGCAGGTATTGGCTCAAGCAAGCAACGCCCCTGGGTATCCGCCGGCTATCGGGATTGAACGCCTGCGCGAAGAGATTATTCGGTGGCTGGCTCGTCGGCGCGGTATTACCAGCTCAGTGGGCGTTATCCCCACCCTGGGTTCGAAAGAGCTGGTGGGGCTACTGCCAGCGCTGTTGGGTATTGCTGTGGGCAGCCGTATCGGTATTCCGGCAATTGCGTATCCGACCTATGAGGTTGGTGCGCGGCTAGCTGGCTGTGAGCCGGTGATTGTCGATACGGAAGCAGATCCGGCGAGTTGGCCGACGGATCTCGCGCTCCTATGGGTGAACTCTCCTTCGAATCCGAGTGGGCATGTGCTTGATGTGGCGCAACTGCGGGCAATTGTTGCTTGGGCGCGTGCCAATGGGGTGATTATTGCCAGCGATGAGTGCTATGCCGAGTTGTGTTGGGATGTGCCCTATTCTCCCTCGCTTTTGGCGGACGAGGTCTGTGGCGGTGATCCGAGCCAGTTACTGATGCTGTATTCGTTATCGAAGCAGTCGAATCTTGCGGGGTATCGAGCCGCGTTTATGGCCGGTGATTCACAGCTTGTTGCGGGCGTTATCGAGTTGCGCAAGCATTTGGGTTTTATGATGCCAACGCCGGTACAGCAGGCGATGGCGGTGGCGCTCGCCGATGATGAGCATGTGCGGGTGCAGCGAGAGCGGTATCGTCGCCGTCGTGAGGTGCTTTTGCAGGCGATGCCGGAAGCGGGATTGCGTCATGATCCAGATTCGGTGGCGGGTCTGTATGTGTGGGCGCGTGTGGCTCAGGCGGATTGGGCGTGTGACGGCTGGGATATTGTGCGTGCGTGTGCTCAATTAGGTATTGTCGTCGCCCCAGGTCATTTCTATGGTGATGCTGGTCGTAGCTGGGTTCGGATGTCGTTAACGGCCAGTGATATGGATATTGCGCGAGCAGCTGAACGACTGAATTTGCTTTCACACCTTTTGCAAAACGCAATTTAGATATATCTTGATTCTAAGAGAGTTTGTCATTCGCACTCGCGATATGGCTGACACTGGATATTTACTCTCCATATCTGCCGGTGGCATGTGGAGAAATAGCGCGAAAAGGAGACGCCGATGTCTGAAAACGCGACTTTGCATATTGACGGCACTGATCTTGAACTCGAACGCGTCCGTGCAGTAGAAGGCAATGACGGTTTTAAGATCAACACGATGTTGGGCCAGACGGGAACCGTAACCCTCGATCCGGGCTTCACCAACACTGCTTCATGTACCTCTGAAATTACTTATATTGACGGGGACGCGGGTGTGCTGCGCTACCGTGGCTACCCAATCGAACAGCTTGCAGAGAAATGTTCTTTCCTGGAAGTGGCCTATCTGCTGATTTACGGCGAGTTACCTGACGCGGGATCACTGTCCGCCTTTATTCGTCGGATCAAAAAGCACACGCTTCTCCATGAGGATTTCCGCAGTTTCTTCACTGCCTTCCCCTCGTCTGGTCATCCGATGTCGATTCTGCAAGCCGGTATCGCTGGTTTAGGAACCTACTATCAGGACACTCTCGATCCGAACGACGGCGAGCAGCGAGATCTGGCCTCCGTGCTGTTGATGGCTAAAGTGCCGACGATGATTGCCTACATCTCTAAGCGGGCAACCGGGCTTCCGCTACTATATCCAGATACGACGAAGTCCTATACGGAAGATTTCTTGCGTATGACTTTCGGGTTGCCGTATCAGAGTCACGACGTTGATCCGACCATCGTCAATGCGCTCGATAAGCTACTTATTTTGCATGCGGATCATGAGCAAAACTGTTCTACCTCCACTGTTCGTCTGGTCGGTTCCTCGCGGGCCTCAATCTACGCCTCGGTTGCCGCTGGTGTAGGCGCACTATCTGGCCCCTTGCATGGTGGCGCGAACGAGGCTGTCTTGCTCATGCTTGATCATGTGCGTGAATCGGGAATCAGTATTAAAGAGTTCGTTCGCCAGGTTAAGGATAAGACGAATGACGTGAAACTGATGGGCTTCGGTCATCGCGTTTACAAGAATTATGATCCGCGGGCGAAGATCGTTAAGGGCTTGGCAGACGATATCCTAGGCAAGCTCAAAGGCGATTCGGAGCTATTTGATATGGCTCGTGAGTTGGAGCAGGTCGCACTGGAGGATTCCTACTTTGTTGAGCGCCGCCTCTATCCGAACGTGGATTTCTATA
This sequence comes from Trueperella sp. LYQ141, assembly GCF_046599555.1. Taxonomy (NCBI): domain Bacteria; kingdom Bacillati; phylum Actinomycetota; class Actinomycetes; order Actinomycetales; family Actinomycetaceae; genus Trueperella; species Trueperella sp. LYQ141. Next base: position 455,712 of record NZ_JBKIWQ010000001.1, read on the forward strand.
CGGGATTGCTCTACAAGGCAATGGGCTTCCCCACAAAGATGTTCACCCCGTTGTTTGCCCTGGGGCGTCTGCCTGGCTGGATTGCACAGTATCGCGAGCTGATTCTCGATCCGGCACAGAAGATCGGTCGCCCGCGGCAGGTGTATGTGGGCAAGGCGAGCCGAGATTGGATCTCTATGCAGGAACGCTCCAAGCAGGGGCGTCAGTTTGAAGAGGATATGGATTACATCGTCTAGTCGCTGACGCGTCACAACGTGGCATAACGTAAACGGTGGCTGTGCAATATCATTGCCGATTGCACAGCCACCGTTTACATATGTGGTTGTTACCTGCAGGTAGCCGCGCCATCGCTGGCGATATGAGCCTGTGGAGCGGTGTGCTGCTGGCGGCGCGAGGCGGCATAGTTTGCTGTATGCGTTAGGGGAGGTAGTAGGCGCGGTTATCCCAAAAATCTAGGATGGAATATCCTAGCTCGGTGAGTAAGGAGCGCAGCAGGGGGAGCGAAATCCCAACGACCCCGTGGTGATCTCCTTCGAGTCGGTCAATAAAGGGGCCGCCTAGCCCGTCAATGGTGAATGATCCGGCGACTCGTAAGGGTTCGCCGCTGGCAATGTAGGCCTCAATTTCCACATCGCTGAGTGTGCCGATGTGGACGGTGCATTGGGAGACGCCCTGAACGGTCGTGCCACTGGGAATGTCGATGAGGCAGTGCCCAGTGTAGAGTACGCCGCTGCGCCCGCTCATTGCCCGCAGGCGCTCGCGGGCAATGAGCGCCGTGGCAGGCTTGCCGACGATCTGCCCATCCATGTCGAACATCGAATCGCATCCGAGGACGACACGGGCGCCGGGTAGCTCCTCGGCGAGCTCTGGGGTTGCCGTCAATGTTTGGTAGACCTCGCGAGCTTTGGCGCTAGCGAGCGTGCAAACGACCTCCGCCGCGTGGTGGGGTGTGGGTAGCGAGTTGATGATGGTCTCCTCGTCCACGTTGGAAACGTGGACGAGGGGAGTCATGCCGGCGGCGCGCAGGGTTGCGCGCCGTGCGGGTGAGGCCGAGGCGAGCAATAACCGATAGGGAGGGGTATTGCTCGCTTCGTGAGTGGCTTCGGCTAGCTGTTCAGATGTGACCATGTGTTAATTCCAGTTACCTGTTCCGGGGCGGTTACTCTCGGGTAGGTGGCTGTAGTCAAACAGACAGCCACCTACCCGTCTAACTCGTCGGACTACAGAGAATCCGAAGTGATTACCGCCAATTGTGTTGCTGCTGTCGGGAGTGGTGGATGGCTCGTGGGAATATGCCCCGTCCCACGAGCCGTTGTACGGTTGGATGAATATTTAGGCGCGGTTTAAGGTGTCGCGCAAAATATCCAGACCAACAGATCCCACGCGCAGGGCAGACATGTGCCAATCTTTCAGGTTGAATCCAGGCTTCTTTTCCGCTTCGGCGCGCAGTTGCTTCCACAGCCGATGCCCGATCTTGTAGGCGGGAGCCTGCCCGGCCCAGCCGAGATACCGATTCAATTCGAAGCTGAGGAAGGAGTGGTCCATCGCTACGTTATCCTTGAGGAATTCCCAAGCTACGTCGCGGTTCCACGTCGGATTAATATGCTCATAACCAGCAGGGGCAGGCTTTTCCAGATGCACTCCGATATCGAGAACGACGCGAGTTGCACGCAAGCGTTCCCCGTCTAGTACGCCGAGATAGTCACCAGGATCGCTGTGATAGCCCAGCTCAGCCATTAGACCTTCAGCATAGAGTGCCCATCCTTCGCCGTGACCGGAGTTCCAGCACAGGAGGCGACGCCAATCATTGAGGCTGTCGCGAATATAGGTGGCCATGCCAAGCTGCAGGTGATGCCCAGGGACCCCTTCGTGATAGACGGTCGTCTTTTCTTGCCAGGTGTGGAATACCTCCGTGCCGTCTGGGACGGACCACCACATGCGCCCTGGGCGCGAGAAATCATCGGAAGGTCCGGTGTAGTAGATTGCTCCAGTTCCGGAGGGAGCGATCAGGCACTCAAGTTTTTGCAGTTCGGTAGGAATGTCAAAATGGGTGCCATTGAGATCGCGGATTGCCTGGTCGGAGGTTTCCTGCATCCAGCGGGTCAGCGCCTCCGTTCCGTGAATTTGCCGGTTAGGATCGGCGTCAAGCCGCTTCATTGCTTCGGGGATGCTGACGTCAGGTCCGTATAGGTCACGCACGATAGCTTCTTGGGCGTGGATAATGCGCTCAAGCTCGCCGATACCCCATTCGTAGGTTTCGTCAAGGTCAACGTGTGCGCCGGTGAATGAGTAGAGTCGGGGCGCGTAGCGTTCATATCCGAAAGCCTCGGATTCGACGGCGCTGGGGAGGATCTCGGTGCGCAAAAACTCGGCCAGTGAGCCGTAGGCGGCTTGAGCCTGACGAGAGTTTGTTTCTAGTTCCTCCGCCAATTGAGGGAACTTCTTAGCCCCTCGGGCGGCTAAGCTGGCCAATGCGGAGCTGTCGCTGGCTTTGCCTTCGGCTTGGGAAATTGCGAGCTCTACTTGTTTGCGCGCTTGTTTGGGGCCGTGTTCGCGCCGTTCAATAAGGGTTTCTTGCCATCCGCTTAACGCTGGGCCGATGTTGCCCAGGCGGCGGGCGATGAGCTGCCAATCCTCAAGGGTTTCGTCGCCCATCATGTCAAATATCTCTTGGCAGCCTTGTAGCGGGGTAGCGATGACGTTGATTTCACCAATTTCGCCATGTTCGTATTGGGAAATCTGGTATTCCAGGTCCTCGGTTAATGCGGCTTTGGTAACGCGGTCAATCTCGTCAACCGGATCGAGCGCGCTGAGGCGGGCGAGGGTGTCGCGATATACGTCGTTGTCTTTTTGTAAGCCAGCGGGGGAAAGATCCGAGAATGTTCCTTCGTCGGCGCTACCGCGACCGAGGGAGGTGACGAGTTCGGGGGAGATCGTAGTCAGAGTTTCTACGTACTGGTTAGCACATTCATCAATTGGCGTTTGAGCGCGAGATACTGTTGTCATATTGCCAGTGTAGTGCGGTGTTTGCAGGCAGCCAAAGGGGCGTGGGTATTGGGTGTTTACGCTCATGTTGGGTGCTCTAAGTGAAGCGGATAGCAAGGGAGGCGGATGTGCTTAGGTGCGCCAGATTGGAAGCGGAATAGATAAGACGGGTTTACAAGGGTGCCGTAGTGGGAGCTATCTGTGGGCGCAGGCCGTCATTTTAGTAAATGAGCTGGTCATAAGGATGATAAGTGAGTGATAATGCCCTGACGAGCTGTATGGAAAGTGGTAAAATCCCAGATCGTCATATAAAAAATTGCTTCGTATTTGCTCTTGGAAACAAGACGACAAAGCATTAAGGTATTACTGTGACCCAGAACACAACAGAATCGGGCTGTGGAGAGGATGAATTCGCTGCGTCGGCGCAACCAACCACCGTCGAACGCCATGTGAATCGCCTACTGGGCGGCCCGGCAAAATATCACCTGCGTGAGGCGGCAGAGCTAACAGGTATGGATACCGACGCCACGCGCAGATTTTGGCGTGCCATGGGATTTCCGTACATCCAAAACATTGATACGCGGCAATTTACCGAATACGACATTGACGTCATGCGTGCCCATCAGGAGATGGTCAATGAAGAAAAGATGGACGAGGATACCCAAAACTCGCTCATCCGCGCCCAATCCCATCTCGCTGATCGATTGGTGCTCTGGCAGTACGAAGCCTTAGTAGAGGACGCAGAATCGCGCTACGACCTCGATGAGGTTGCCGCTCGCTACTGGGTGCTCGATCATATCGACGAATACGAAGAATTCCTCATCTACCAGATGAAATATGCCTGGCGACGGCACCTGGCCGCCTTTGTACGTCGCTCTGAAGTTGAACTGGAAGATATGCGCGTCGATTCAGATACTATGCCGTTGACCCGTGCCCTAGGATTTGTCGATCTGGTTTCCTTCACTGATCGTTCTGGGCAGCTTTCTCCCCACCAACTCGTCGATTTCATTCAGACCTTCGAATTTACCTGCCGCGACGTCATATCCTCCTTGGGGGCACGAGTAGTCAAAATGGTAGGAGACGCCGTACTCTATATCGCTGACGATCTTGCCACCGGAGCAGAAGTCGTCTCAGGGATCGTCGATGCACTGCACAGTACCCCGAATATGCCCGAAGTGCGCGCATCATTGGTGTGGGGCGGGATCGTATCGAGATTCGGTGACGTCTTTGGGCCAAACGTCAATCTGGCCTCTCGGCTGTGCTCTGTTGCCCCTGAAGGAGCAATTCTGGTTGATCGCGGGACGGCTGAGGCACTACGAGAGCTAAACCCGCACAAATACCAAATCGTCGAATTCGTCGCGGCAGAATTACAAGGAATCGGCTACATTGAATCGGCGCGGCTCTACGTCGCCAAAGAGGAATAGCTAAAGCTATCGAAAACGCATCCACGCGAAGAAGGATGCAGCACTTGCCATCTTGCGCACCGGCTGATTTTTCTCGGAAACTGGCTAGAGATAACTCTTTCCTTACTTTTGCCACAGAGAATCATTGACTACCATGGTTGTTAGTAGCGGAAAGTGAGGCAGCAGCGTGACCAAAATTCTCCTTGTCGAAGATGACTATGCAATCTCGGCCCCGCTTGTGCGGGCATTTTCCCGAGAAGGCTACGAAGTACAGCCAGTTGAAACTGGCCAAGCGGCGCGCGAGGCGATGAGCAACCCGGTTGATCTCGTCGTGCTTGATCTCGGATTACCGGATATGGACGGCCTAGATGTTGCCCGTGCCGCGCGGGCAGAAGGAAAAACCTTTCCGATTCTCATCCTGACTGCACGTTCAGAAGAAGTAGATATGGTCGTCGGGCTCGATGCCGGCGCTGACGATTACGTGACGAAACCATTTAGGCTCGCTGAATTACTTGCCCGCGTGCGGGCCCTGCTGCGGCGCTCCCGAACCCAAGAAGGAGACTCACAGATTCTCACCGCCCAAGACGTATCCGTCGATATTGACGCGCATCGCGCCTACGCTGGAGGAAACGAACTGCAATTAACGGGCAAGGAATTTGAGTTATTGACGGCCCTACTGCGCGAAGCTGGCAGCGTCGTCAGCCGAGAACAGCTCATGCGTCAAGTATGGGACACAGAATCTGATACCTCCACGAAGAAATTGGATATGCATATCTCCTGGCTGCGTCGCAAACTCGGCGATGACGTCAACGCCCCGCACTACATCACCACAGTGCGCGGGATGGGATTCCGTTTCGAGGTGTAGGCAGCAGTGCGTCGGCGGGCAATCGTCATGACCACAACGGCAGTAGCCGTGGCGGTACTTATTCTGGGGATTCCCGGCGCAATATTTGCAATGTCACTCAGTTGGCATCAGACGCAATCAGAACTCAACGATCGGGCTATCTCTGTTGCCAGTGTCGTCGATCGGCTTGATAAAGAACAGACCCATATCACCGCTCGTCTGCTCGACCGTATGACAGAGCAAAGCCGAGAAGACCTGTATATCGAAGTCGAATACCCAGATACTGTGGTCGTAGTTTCCGGTGAAAACCCCGGAGAACAATCGCTACATGCAGAAGTATTCAGTGCAACCGGAGCAGTTGTCTGCGTCGCCTTACCCCGTGCCGTACTCATACGCTCAATGGTGTGGATGGGAATAATGGCATTAGGGCTAATCACCTTAGCTTTTGCGGTAGGTGTGCTCGTGGCGCTGCGGCAATCTCGGAAAATCTCGGCACCGCTGATATATCTCGCTGCCGCTGCCGAACAACTGGGCGCAGGAAAAGTGCGCCCACACATTAAAAAATCTGGGATTGAAGAAATTGACCTGGTGAACGCGGAGATCTCCCGAACGGCAGAACGTATGGCCGGGCGTCTTGCAGCAGAACGCCAATTTGCTGCCGATGCCGCCCACCAGTTGCGCACACCCCTGGCGGCCCTGTCAATGCGAATCGAAGAGATTGAATACCTAAGTGATGACCCAGCAATTGCAGAGGAAGTTCACAAGAGCTTAGAGCAGATAGACCGGCTCACCGGCGTCGTTGACGAACTGATGGCAACCTCGCAGTCAGAAGCAGGCGGCACAACCGAGGCAGTCTCCGTCAGCCGGCTATTCGCCCGTCAAGACGATGAATGGAAGAAAGCCTTTAGCCGTGCCGGGCGCAACCTGGTATTCGATGCGGCAGACGTAGGGGCAGTACTGGCAACGCCCGGATCACTCGCCCAAATCCTTGCCACATTGATCGAAAATTCCTTGAAATACGGGGACGGAACAACTACCGTGCGGGCATTGCGCGCAGGAAAGACCGCCATGCTCAAAGTCAGCGATGAAGGTCGCGGCATTGACGCAGAGCAAGACGAAGACATTTTTGAAAAGGGATACTCTACGGGCGGATCAACCGGAATTGGTCTTGCAGTAGCCCGAGAACTCGCTGAGATTGATGGTGGTCGTCTGGAATTGACGCGCCGCACCCCAGCAGAATTCACTCTGACTGTGGCGGCGGTGCCCATCTCATTCGACCCAGATCGCATTTTGCCGCAGGGCGCAGTGCTGACGGTGGGAGCGCGGCGCACCCGACGCTAGCGGAATAACCACGAAGGAATACTCGCTACTGTGCAACAGAGGCAGCCAGCCGGAGCTATTTACGGCTGGTGAAGAAGCGCTCCATTTTCACAAGCTGATAGGTGAAATAGACGGGTGCCGCAAGCCATACCGGTGATAAAAGCCACTGAATGTTGCTCGTGAGCGTGATAGTGAGTCACAGCGATAGTCGCTTAGGAAAACGTGGCAAAGCTGAAGCAAAAATGCGAATGTGCCGATCATACTGGCATGCCGAAACTGGTCTGCGTGCTCCCAGCGGATTATCGGGCAAGGCGCTTAGTGAATATCAGGTAGCGATAACACAGATACCGAAAGATCGTTCCGAAAAACAATCCGACAATATTGGCAGAGATATTGTCAGCAAGTGGCGTTGTCAGGTGGAGAACATAGCGAGACACTGCCAAACATCCGAGCGCAATGAGTAAGCCGGCAATATTGACGAGGAAAAACAAAGCGAACTCTGTGTGTGCCGGTTTATCGGAGCGGGATCGGAACGTCCAGGCGCGGTTCGCCAGCCAGGAGAAGATGATCGATATGATGACGGAGATCGTCTTTGCGGTCATCGGAGGATCGCCGGGTAGGTGTATCCGATGCGAATATGCCAATAGGTTGAACAGTCCAACATCGACCACATAGCTGCCCAATCCAATAAGGCAGAACTGGGTGAACTCCCACAGCCATTGGCGGTTAGTTTGCCCGCGCGCCAGACGTGAAAGACGCAATGTGAACCGAGGCATAAGCAGAATCAGCGCAGATTAAAAGGACGCGAATTCGTCAGCGCGAACTGTTCCATCGCGAACATCTGCCCAGAATTGTTCTGCCTGTGGAGCGAGAAGCACTGTGGATTGCCCATTGCTTAACACGTACGACAGATCAGCAATCGGAGGAGCGCCAGATAAACCATCGGGGCCAATAGCCTCGCGCAGTGCAAGCCCCGCTTTTGCAACGGTCATAAGTGAAGCGTCATTATCCACTGTCAGGACGCCCGCGGCAGCCCCCACAAGCTCGCGTTGCTTTCCAGGATTGAAGAACAGCCCAGGAGAGAGCGCGGCGTCAATAATTTTGGCAACCACTTGGCGTTGACGTTGATTGCGGCCAATATCCCCGAGCGGATCAGAGTAGCGCATACGTGAGAACGCCAGTGCAGTTTTTCCGTCTGCGTCATGGCATCCAGCCGACCACTGCAAACCAGAAAGCTCGTCATTAACGTCGTAATCTAAGCACAGATTGATTCCTCCGACGGAATCCGCCAGGGAGGATACGCCGTCCATGCCGATCAAAATGAAATGGTCAATTGTCAATCCGGTTAAGGATTCGACCGTCTTGACCAAATATTCAGGACCGCCATAGGCATACGCGGCATTCAGTTTGCCCATATCCTGCGAATCGGCATAGGTGACGAGGGTGTCACGTGGCAACGAGACGAGAACCGTCGGACCAGATTCGGGCTTATGCAAAAGCATGATCGTATCGGCCCGCATGCCAGTTGTGCCATCATTGACAGCGGCATCGCGCTGATCTGATCCAGCGATGAGATACGTTGTTCCCGGGGTATCTGGTGCGTTTGATAGCGCGGCAACGTGATGTAGATGTGAGTTACCGTAGCGGTACAGATAGATTCCCCAGCTAACGGTTGCAATGACGAATACGAGAAGAACCGTCAGCGTGATCTTAAGAGCCCGGAATCGGCGACGAGGCCGTGGGCGTACCGGCTGTGGTGCACTGTGATCGGGGTTGGATTCCGAAAAATCAGGTGAAGTAGAGGAGAATAGCGCGGCTCCTGAAGCTGGCCCGTGAGCATTATGCGACGGTGGATAGCTGACGGGTGTGCTGCCGGCTTGTGAGTGTGCGTAGCTTCCGCTTGCCGCCCCGCTGTGCCTAAAGGGAGAGGTGCGCGGGGGGATAGCGCGGGGAGGATTTTCTGGTGAATAGGCCGGCGGATAGGCTGAGGAAGACGAAGGCGCTGAATTATTGCGCCCCTGTGGAGTGAAAGATGGGGGTTGACTCGTAGGAAGATCTGAGCGTCGGTACACTGCAGTATGCTCCGGCGTGCTGGAGGAGGAAACACCTGAACGCTGACCAGATAACATAGACCGACGGATCGGGCTTTGCGGGCGCTGATTCTGGGCGGGATTCTCGAATCGCTGCGAGCTGCTCTGCGAACGCATAGCGCCATTATCGCGTGAGACGCGAGGTGCGCTCTGTTCATTCCCGCGCGAATCATTGCGATGGAAACGGGCAGGATCTCCAGTGCCGTGTGGATCGCGTGCAGAACGGATAACAGGCGGTTGGGCTTGTTGGGATTGCGCCCGCGTATGACTGCGCGCGGCGTTATTGCGCGGCAGGTTTGTGCCTATTATGCGCGGAGAAGAGACTGAATTTGCCTGCGATTGGGGATGGTCTGCGGAGCGCTCTGAGCGGTTGGGGTGCTGTGAGCGCCCTGAGCGTGAGAAAAGAGACGAGCCATGTGAGCCGGTGCCCGCCGAGGCAGATGACGCTGAGCGTCGAGAAGCTGGAGGCTGAGGGCGAGAGACAGGCGCAGAAGCGTTCGGTGAATCCTGGCGCGGTGAATCTTGACGCCCCACGGATTGAGCGCCATCACCGGATGGTCGTGGTCGACGTTTACGGGGCTCAAAAGATGGAGGCTGATTCATCGCGGCTCTTTCAAGGTGCTACCGATAGACTGAGTAAACTCATTCAGCTCGGCTTCTGTGCCGTTAATAATTGGGCTTTGCCCGTTAATATCTGTTGTTTCAGGAAGCGGCTTATCTTGGGCGAGGGCCTGCCAAACTTTTTCCGCTTCTGGCGTCGGTGCAACTCGGTTGCCATCTGCTGCTGGCCCATACGGCATAGTGATGAAGTTGAGATCGTCAATCTTTAGCCCGCGCAGCGAATATAGCAAACCACCGAGGAAAGTAATATCTCCCATGCCGTCGGAAGTATCGAGATTCTCTGTGACGTTGTGCAGAACGCGGTACAAACTCGGCAGGTCAGAAGCTAAATTCATATCAAAAACTTTTTTCGCAATCGCTTCGAGGAGCTGATGCTGACGGGTAATGCGTTGCAGATCAGAGCCATTGCCGATTTCTTTACGTGCGCGAGCAATCGCAAGCGCCTGATCCCCGTTGAGGGTGTGGCAGCCCTTGCTTAAATCCAGCCCGGCAGCGTCATCATGCAGATCTTCTGAGAAACACATATCGACTCCGCCGAGGGTGTTGACAACCTGTTTGAAGGTAGCAAAATTGACGACAATAAAGCCGTCGATAAATACGTTCGTCAGTTTTTCCACCGTGCGGATCGTGCAGGCCGCGGCAGCGCCGACGTCATCGCTTTGCCCGCCGATAGCGAATGCGGCATTGAACATGGTGTCATACTGCGGGGAGGTTACTTTCCCGTTGGGTAAGGTACATGAGGGAATATCTACCAGGGTGTCGCGCGGAATAGACACGATATCGACTCGGGAGCGGTTTGCAGAAATATGCATAATCATTGCGGTATCGGAGCGCATGCCTGATACTTCGCCAGCCGCACCAGCACCGTCAATATCGGCAGCACCTTCGCGCACATCGGAACCGAGCAGCAAAATATTTAGCGGTTTGCCCGCTTGCTGATCGGATGGAGCAGCAACCGTGGGGCGTTCACTGCTGGTTAGATATGATTCCACTTGATGTTCAGTGATAGATGATTGCAGACCGTGATACAGCATGCCTACTGCTGTTCCGACGCTCAACGTCACCGCTAAGACGCATAAGAGAAAGATGCGCAGGAATCGACGTGGGCGCCGCGCGGCGTGACCGTGACGGACGGCGCGATGTGATCGTGCAGAGGCTGCATTTTTGGTCATACCCTCGATCTTAGTTGCCCTATCGCTCAGGGGTGAGAAGCAAGGTAGGAGTGCGTTGCGATTAACGTTTGTCGATATACTGCTAGGGGTTGTTGCGATTATTCATTGAATGTGATGGGGTGCGCTGTGCAGATTCGGCTCGTGACGGTGGCCTTTAATCCAGGGCCAGAACTGGTGACCATGTGTGAGTCAGTGCCAGCGGCATGTGGATCGGCGCAGTTATCGGTAGAAATCATTATTGTCAACAATGGTGATAGCAACGAATACTGTGATGAGTTGGAACGTCGTGGCTGCCAGGTCATTAATGCTGGGGAGAATTTAGGTTTTGGTCGTGCTGTCAACCTCGGTGCGCGTGGCTGTCAGGCAGAGTGGATCCTCGTCGTCAATCCTGATGTGGTATTCGCTGAGGATGCGATTGCAGCGATGCTTGCGGCTAGCCAGTTTTACCCGCGCGCGGGGGTGTTGGGGCCCAAAATTTTGACGCCTGAAGGTGAGATTTACCCGTCGATCCGGCATTTTCCGCGTTTGATTTCGGGTACGGGGCATGCGGTGCTAGGGCGAGTTTGGCCAGGAAATCCCTGGTCGAAAAGCTATCGTTCGCATGGTGCAGTGGATGCGACTCATGCGGTGGATTGGCTATCGGGTGCGTGCCTGCTCATTCGCCGCCTGGCTTTTGAGCAGATCGGCGGATTTGATACGGATTTCTTTATGTTCTTCGAGGACACCATGTTGGGCGAGGATATGCGCCGCCACGGGTGGGAATCGATTTATGTACACGACGCGACGATCACTCACGATCAGAGCGTCTCGTGGCGAGATCACCCGGAGCCGATGATTCGCGCCCACCATGACTCGGCATACACCTATCTATCGAAAGTGTATGCCCGCCGTGCGCATGCTCCGTTGCGTGCAGCCTTGCGTACGGGTTTGAATGCTCGCCGATCGCTGCATATTCGCGCTGCTCGTCGGCATCAATCGCAGGAAGATCCTGGTAACAACCGCTCACGGTAAGCGGGCAGAACCCCACGTATTGATGCGAAAGCAACCGCGTTAAGAGTAAAGCGATCGTGGAGCTCGGCGGTAGGCGGGTATGTGGAGGATACGGTTCAGCTTATGCCGTGGGGCGTACTTTTCGCTTAACAAAAATATTTGCCAGGTGTTCCGTCGCTCTCCGGGTCATAGTGGCGCGGCTATGCGCAGCACGGCAATAGTTATGCGGTGTGTTTTGGAGCGGCAGCGTCATTGGTTAAGTGGCATGCGCCGGTGTGAAACGCCAGCGAAGCGTGGATTGGCGAGAGCTGCGAGCCGAGCGCGGGGAGCTGGCGTGGAATATTGGGCAGAAGAAGCGCTGACGGCGGGCGTTATTCGGGCGAGTAAAATATGTGGAGGATACGAGTGGCTGCGAGGGTGCGAATCGAGGGCATTGGCTCGCCAGGACGATAGCGGTAGAGAAAACTGGTTGATGACACGTGCAGCGATACGGCATCCGAAGAAAATATGGGCTGCTCGTAGGGCTGGTAGCGGATAGCGGTGAGGGATAGTCGCGGGTTCGCGCCAATTACTGCAGGTAATCTCTGAGCTGCCGTTGTGCTGATTAGGGTTTTCCGTAGCCGAGAAAGTGCCAAGGCGAGAGCACGGTCGGAGAGACCATGAGCAAAGATGATGCGACCGGTAGATCTGTATATGCCCTCCCGATAGCAACTACCTCTGATCGGGAGAGGCTATTTCTGATTTGGGTAACGCCCGCCACGCCCAAGCAGACCATCGCGCAACCCACGTATCAGGCAACGAGTGCGCTCCCGACGCTGATCTGCCAAAAGAGCATTAAATGCGCTGTACTTTGCCATAAAAATGACGTATCCCATGCGCCACGGCCAGGATAAGAAATCGGAGCGGATAAGAAAAATGGTGTTGCGCATGAGATAGTAGCAGCGCACCGGGGAATGAATATGGACGGGCTGGTTTCGCCCTGGCAACATCACGGTTTCCTCGCCGAGGCTATGTTGCAGATGGGCATTAGTATCGACGATTGTATGGTAGCCGCGCCGCTGCGCTCGCAGGCACCACTCCAGATCGACATGGTCGATAAAATACGACTCATTCATCGGGCCAATATCGAGAGCAGCTCGAATATCAATCAAACAGCCAGAGGCTAATAGGAAGGCAGCATCGATTGAGCTAGCCGCGAGTTCCTCGGCACGAGCGCGGCGAGGGCCAAGACGACGAGAAACGTAGACGAGCTCATCGCCGCCAGGTTTATCTTCGCGAATATACGGCCCGCAGGCGGCTGCGTGCGGATGGCTGCGTAAGTGCTGACGTAAGCGCGTAACCATATCGGCCGCCGGCAGGGAATCCTGGTCGAATAAAATGACATATCGGTAACCGGCATCGCGCGCCCACAAAATCCCGAGATTTTGAGCATGCGCGATGCCGGTATTTTCCGGTAAAGCAATGAGGTGTGCGTCGAGCTCGACGCACACTGCCTCCAGTTGCTCGCGATTGCGAGAACCGTTGTCAATGACGACGAGCCCGCCAACTTGTGCGCGCAAGGCGCGCAGGAGCGCTGCGGTGTGCTCAGTGGGCTGGTAGGTGACCACGAGCCCCGCAACGTCATGCGTCATATCAGTGGCCTGCCTCGCGGTACTTTGCTTCGACAGCTTCTTTCTGCGGGCGCCACCAGGATTCATTCTCGCGGTACCAGGCGATCGTATCGCGCAGACCATCGCGGAAATCAGTGAAGCGCGGCTGCCAGCCCAGCTCGCTAACGAGCAAGGAGTTATCGATGGCATAACGCTGATCGTGACCAGGGCGGTCGGCAACATGCTCGAAATCGTCGGGCGAGTACCCAAATTCTTCCAAGATCATCTGGGTAACCTGCAGGTTCGTCAGTTCGCCATTAGCTCCAATGAGGTAGGTCTGGCCGATACGCCCGCGCTCGACAATATCCCAAACAGCGGTGTTGTGATCGAGCACGTGAATCCAATCGCGAACCTGTTCGCCCGTGCCGTACACGCGCGGTTTGATTCCGTCAATCAAATTAGTGATCGTGCGCGGGATGAACTTCTCGATGTGCTGGTAGGGCCCATAGTTATTGGAGCAGTTCGAGATCGTTGCCTGCACGCCGAAAGAGCGAACCCAGGCGTGAACGAGATGATCTGAACCAGCTTTTGAGGCCGAATATGGCGAGGAGGGGATATACGGATCGCCCACTTGGAATTTACGATCCTCGCCGAGTTCCAGATCGCCGTAAACCTCGTCGGTCGAAATATGGTGCAACCGCCCGCCATACTTACGCACAGCCTCCAAAATCCGGTATGTACCGATAAGGTTGGATTGTATGAAGGGCCACGGGTCACGCAGGGAGTTATCGTTGTGCGACTCAGCAGCGAAGTGGACGATAACGTCAGCCTCAGCTACCAGTGGATCAATAACATCCGGCTCGGAAATATCGCCTTCAACGAGCGTGACGCGATCCAAACCAGCAATGGAATCCGGATTTCCGGCGTATCCAATTTTATCCACGACGACAACCTCGGCCTCTGGACGGGTGGATACCGTGGTATGGACGAAGTTTGCGCCAATAAAGCCAGCGCCGCCGGTTACAAGAACTTTCATGAGCGTTCCTTTTCTGTTTCAGGGTTCTGCAGATGGTGTCCTGGAATCTCAGGGTAGTCGGTTGGGACTGGATCGGCATCCATATCAACCTGGTTCGTCGAATTATCGTGTTCGACAGTCACGACGTCTACTGCTAGCGTCCCCTGCGGAGCAGCTCCATGTAAGACGGCATGCGCAGGGTCAGGATCGACGTGGAATTGCCCCTCGCGCGTCAGCGTGTGCGGATGCGTGCGGGCAATAGCAAGTTCGCGGGAGAGATCAACGATCCGGTTTTCTAAGATATTGACCCGTCGGAATGACACGACGGAATATGACAAAAACGCGATGACCAGCAAATACAGGAGTAGATCCGTCCCGCGCCCAACCCCTAAGAATTGGGCAACGCTGGTCATAATTTGCGGATAAATAATAGAAATGACGGCCAGCAATACGAATACCAACAGTAACAGCCGCCGTAGTGCAACATTTCTCGTCGTTTGTGTGCCGCGGATAAGAGGAATACAAACGATAAGAACAACAGTGATCAAGATGATCTTTATAAGCATTTATCGACTTTCATTTGGCGCGAACAGCATGTCGGTTATGATGTTGACTCCGTTGAGAAGGCTTTGACCTTTAGCGCGAGAATAATCCGTGTAATCGATAGTAACGGCTTCTTCTGCCCAGGGCACATCAATTCGGGCAAGCTGGTGAATGATCTGCGAAGCGTGAGCCATGCGATGCATTGTGAGATGAAGCTGGGCGGCCACATCGCGGCGTAAGACCCGCAGCCCGTTGTGGGCGTCACTAAGATTCATGCCGGTGCGCCAGCGCGTCACCCGCGCGGCGGTAGTTAAGACGCTTTTCTTGATAAAACCTGCTTGGTGGGTGTCGGTCAGAAAACGTGAACCAAGGACGAAACCAAGCTGTTCGCGATCTGCACGTTCCACCATGCGTTGCGCATCGGAGGTGCGGTGTTGCCCGTCAGCATCAAAAGTGACGAGGTAGCGGGCATCGGTGTACGTCAACAGCCAGGTGATTCCCGTCTGCAGAGCGGCCCCTTGCCCCAGATTGATGGGGTGGTCAATCACAATAGCTCCAGCTTGTCGGGCGCGTTGGGCACTGGCGTCGCGTGAACCGTCATTGACGCACACGATATTAGGGAAAATATGCCGAGCTGCACGGACCACATCGCCGATTACTTGAGCCTCGTTGTAGAGCGGAATAACGAGCCAACTCACCTGTGAAAGGTCCCGAAAAGTCCCGCTATTCATGCACTATATTATGTCATAAGGTTTGTCCGATCATGGCATGGAAGGAAACCTATGGGGCAAGGGCCACGAATCGTTGATTCTGCGGATGTCTCCGAGCAAGCTGTTATCGGTGATGGCTCAGCTATCTGGCATTTAGCTCAGGTGCGGGAGCACGCGCAGCTTGGCCGTAACTGTATCGTCGGTCGCGGTGCGTATATTGGCGAAGGCGTCCATATTGGCGATAACTGCAAGATTCAGAATTACGCCTTAGTTTATGAGCCAGCCCAACTAGCCGATGGGGTGTTCATCGGTCCGGCTGTGGTGTTGACGAACGATCACTACCCGCGAGCGATTAATCCTGACGGGTCAATTAAATCCGCAAGCGACTGGGAACAAGTTGGCGTGACGATTGAAAGCGGAGCAGCTATTGGTGCTCGGTCGGTGTGCGTCGCTCCCGTGCGTATCGGGCAGTGGGCGCTGGTTGCCGCCGGATCAGTTGTGACGCGGGACGTCCTTCCACATGAACTTGTCGCGGGAGTGCCGGCTAAACATCTCGGATGGGTCGGTCATGCCGGAGTGAAACTAGAGGAACAATCTGACGGCACACTGCGTTGCCCGCATACTGGAGATATATACGAGCGCTCCGGTCAAACAATTCGAAAGGTAACAGAATAATGGATCTCCAGATGATTCCGGCTGCAAAGCCCATTATTGGCGAGGAAGAACGGCAAGCAGTCGATGCTGTATTAGCCTCTGGAATGTTGGCGCAAGGCGAGCAAGTGGCTGCCTTTGAGGAGGAATTCGCTACGCAGCTCACTCCCGGAGCGGACGTTATTGCCGTCAATTCTGGAACGTCGGCGCTCCATATCGGCTTACTTGCTGCCGGTATTGGGGCAGGTGACGAAGTAATCGTCCCCTCTTTTACCTTTGCAGCGACGGGAAATTCGGTGGCACTCACCGGCGCACGTCCCGTCTTTGCCGACATTGAATTGGATCACTATTGTCTGGATCCGCGCTCTATTCGCGAATCGATTACGGAGCGAACGAAAGCCATTATGCCGGTGCATTTATATGGGCATCCGGCAAATATGACGGAGATTCGGCAGATCGCCGACGAGTATGGGCTGATGATTTTTGAAGACGCGGCCCAAGCTCATGGAGCTAGCCTGCATGGGGAAATGGTGGGTACCTTTGGAACGTTTGCCGCTTTCTCGCTGTATCCGACGAAGAATATGACCTCCGGTGAAGGTGGCATGATCTCCACCGCTGATACCGATGTTGCCCGTCGTTGTCGTCTGCTGCGCAATCAAGGTATGGAAACGCAATACCAAAATGAGCTTGTGGGGCTGAATAACCGAATGACGAATATCCACGCCGCAATTGGGCGTGTTCAGCTCGGTAAACTTTCCGGATGGACGCATCAGCGCCAGCGCAATGCCGAGTTCTTGACGCAGAACCTTGACGGGGTTATCACTCCGGCGGTTGCTGAGGGAGCGGTACACGTCTATCACCAGTACACCATTCGGGTGGAGGACGATCGCGATGGTTTCGCGGCAGCCTTGCGTGAGGAGTATAAGGTCGGCTGTGGCGTCTACTATCCCATTCCGAACCATCGCCTGCCATCGCTTGCCCCGTATGCGCCTGGGTTGGAGCTGCCGCACACTGAAACGGCCGCCCAGCATGTTATTTCTTTGCCGGTTCATCCTTCGCTCAGCCAAGACGATCTTGAGCGTATCGTCAGGGCAGTTAACGCGCTGGCAAAGGCTGGTGCGTAGTTATGACCTTGCGCTATGGTCTGATCGGTCTTGGCTCGATGGGGCGTCATCACGCTCGAAATATTCGGGCGATGGAGGGCGCACAATTAGTCGCGGTCGCAGATCCCTACGGTGATAAGTTCAACGTTGCGGGGGATTTAGAGGTTTTACCAGACGTCGAATCCATGATCGCAGTGGGGATTGACGCGGCAATGGTGGCTGTGCCCACGGGGCAGCACGCCGAGGTTGCCTTAAAGCTGGCAGCGGCAGGCGTTCATACGATGGTGGAAAAGCCTTTAGCTTCAACCATTGAAGAGGGTAAAGCTCTTGTTGATGCCTTTGAATCCGCTGGGTTAATTGGGGCAGTGGGGTATGTGGAGCGTTGTAATCCAGCCCTGTTGGAGATGCGCCGACGGATTGCCGAGGGGCAATTAGGTAAGGTGTATCAGATCACGACGCGCCGCCAGTCACCATTTCCGGCACGGATTGCCGACGTAGGAGTCGTCAAAGATCTCGCCACTCACGATGTGGATTTGACCGCCTGGGTGGCAGGATCGAAATATCAGACGATTTCCGCACAGACCGCATGCCGAGCTGAGCGAGAGTACGAGGATCTGGTGTGTGCCTCGGGTCGGTTAGAAAATGGTGTTTTAGTCAACCACCTCGTCAACTGGCTAACCCCATACAAAGAACGGCAGACGGTTGTTCTCGGGGAAAAGGGCGCATTGGTTGCCGAAACGGTGATGGGCGATCTGACGTTCTACGAGAATGCTGCCGCGCCGCTCGGATGGGATCAACTCAAGACGTTCCGTGGAGTTTCCGAAGGGGAAGTTGTTCGATACGCGCTGAATAAGCGCGAGCCGCTTGCCGTTGAACATGAGCATTTCCGCGATGCGATTTTAGGTAAAGCCTCCGAACACGTCACCATGCGCGAAGCCTTGGAAACAATGCAGGTTATTCAGGCCATATTAGATTCGGCGCGAGAAAACGGAAAGGCAATCGCGCTATAGAACCTCAATAGCTGGATACGAAAACTCGATAAACGAAAACGGGCGAGCGACGAGCAGATCGTATGCGCGAAATATGCTGTGTTCAGCGCTCACTCTTAGCCGAGATTCGAGTAATCAGATCATGGGCTGCCCGACGAGCCACCTGAGTTAAGGACAGGTTCTGGGCAGCCCATTGTGATACTGCGCGACGCCTAGAGGCATTGATAGGTAGGGCTGCCAGTTCGTGCATTGCCTGAGCGATTGCGTCGGCGTCGTATTCCACCCCGTATCCGATGGGGTGGTTAGCGACACGTGTTTCCACAAATTCTCGCCCCACTCCAATGCCGGCATATAGCAGCGGCGCGCCGCACACTGCGCCCGAGTAGAGCTTGGTGGCAAAAGCGAAATCGTATCCAGCCCCGGGGCGTACTGAAGCCAGCGCGGCGGTAGCGCCTTGCAAGATCGGGGCACATTCACGGGCCGGACGGGTTGGCTCGATGGTGACCTGTGAGCTGATACCGAGTTCCTCAGCGCGCTGGCGGATCGTGTCAATATGGGCGCCGCCACCAATAAATCGCAGTCGTGCCGGTAACTGATCCTGCGTCGGTACTCCGCGTAGGAATCGGGCGAACGCCGTGACGAAGATTTCTGCGCCATGCCATTCGGAGGCCGTTCCGGCATAGACGAACTCGATAGGAGCTGGGGTGCTGGCAGTCGTAGCAGATGATTCCAGGGCTTCCCAGGGGCGTAATCCGGCGCAGAATTGCCTGACGTTGACGCCATTTCCAATCATCGACACACGCTCGGTGATGCCTAATTCTGCGAGCCGTTGTGCAACCCCAGGGGAGACGGCGAAAACGAGGGCGGCACCCCGCCAGGCGAAGCGTTCAATACTGCGTACTACCTGGCAGACGATTCGAGGTGCACCAGTTTGTGCGGCAGCATCGGACCAAATATCTGCAGCATAGTAGGCGTATGGGGTGCGCTGCAGCAGGCAACCAAGGCGGGCAAAAAATCCGGTTGTTGGTGGCGGTTCCACGATAACCGCGTCAAATCGTCGCGATGTGATAAGGCGGAAAAACATTGGAATGTCAAAAGAAAGATATGGCAGGTATCCGCGAACATAATGCTGGGCGTCCCGTAAAACGGGGGCTCGCCGCACCCGATATCCGACGTTTGAATCAGTTGTTTCCATGCCGCGAGGTGGGCGAACCGTAATGACCTCAACGTCATGACCGGATTCGTGGAGATATTCAGCTAAGGCTTCTAGCCGAAAAGAGGCAGCAGAGGTTTCCGGCGCGAAAATACGGCTGACAATGGCAATACGCATGGCAGTCCTCTCAACGGCGAGTGCTCGTAGCGGCAGGAAATCTCATCTTTCCCAAGGATAGCGAGTCTAACTGCGGCTCGCTACAGCGGCATGGCGCTCGCACATAAGATGGAATGTGATGATTCTGCTCAGCCAAGAGCAAATCCCTCTCATGTGGGTGATATACGATGTGTATGATCTCGCAGCGAGGCTGCGATAATAACGTGAGGGCGACCTTTTCTGTAATGAACAGACGGCGGAAAGCGACGACAGATGAAAGACGGTTATCTTAACCTTAAACGTGCCTTACCCTATCTGCCGGCTGGGGCCTCACGCTACATGGTGGTCTACATGATTATCGCCTCAGTGCTCAACGTGATGGATATTGCAGCGCTGATGGCTTTAGCCTTTTCAGTTACCTACATTATGAATCGGGAGCCAATCGTCGTCCCGATGCTGAAATGGGAGTTCGGGCCGGATGCATACGTCTGGGTCATCGTGGTGATTTCCGCCGTCATTTTGGTAAAAGCTCTGTTGTGTTTGGTGCAGCAATGGTTTGCCACCCGCAAATTTGCCAGTTTTGAAATGCGTTTAGGTGAGCAGCTTTTTGACGCGTATCTTGGCGCGCCGTGGGTCGAACGTTTGGGTCGATCTACCTCAGAGTTGGTACGAATGGCTGACGTGGGAGTTGCGGCGATTAATGCGGGATTATTACTTCCTTTCATGAGCTTGCCGGCGATGCTGGTGTCGGCTGCGGCAGTGATCGTCATTTTGCTGGTTGCCCAGCCAGTGACGGCCCTGGTGACCCTGCTGTATTTAGGGGTCATTGCCATGCTTATCTACTTTTTGTTGTCTCCGCGCACACTCGAAGCAGGAAAAGTAAACAAACGCTACTCCTTTAAGGCTGCCGGTTTAATGACGGATATGGTGGGGGCCTTAAAAGAGGTCACTTTGCGGGATAAGTTCGCGGAAGTGGCTGGCGTTGTGCAGGAGTCACGATTCCGTGCCACGCGCGCGCGAGCCAATATTCAGTTCCTCGGCTCGGTGCCGCGTTTCATTATGGATTTCGCTCTGATTGGCGGGTTACTCGTCATCGGCGGCGCACAGATGCTGGTGACGGGTGATATTGATAGCGCTATTAATGCAGTGGTGCTGTTTGCAGTGGCTGCGATTCGGTTAATTCCGTCCTTGGTGTTTTTCCAAACGACGGTGAACCTGATGAACTCCAATGCCTCGCAGGTGGCGGCAATCTTGGGTGATATTGCCGATGCGCAGCGGTATATGGCGCGGGCAAAGGTGGCTGGTAAGCAGCCTTTGGCGCACGAGCCGCGAGAGTTGGTTCTCGATGGCGTCTCTTTTACCTATCCGAATCGCACTGATCCCGCTATTGAGAATATCTCTATGCGTATCCAGATGGGCAGCTCGGTGGCTTTCGTCGGGGAATCTGGATCGGGTAAATCCACCCTCGTGGATGTGATACTCGGCTTGCTAGAACCACAGCAGGGCACAATCCGGATTGATGGGCAAGATATTGACGATGTAATGGCTGACTGGCGCTCGCGCATTGGGTATGTGCCGCAAGATGTTGCACTATTTGACGGCACAATCGCCCAGAATGTGGCTTTAACCTGGAAGGGTGAGATTGATCGGGAAAAAGTTATTGCGTGCCTGAAGAAAGCCCAAATGTGGCAGACGACTCTGGCGCGCCCCGGCGGTTTAGATGCCCCTATTGGGGAGCGCGGTATCGGGTTATCGGGTGGGCAGCGTCAACGCCTCGGCATTGCTCGGGCGCTGTACTCTGATCCAGATATTCTGATTTTGGATGAAGCGACCTCGGCACTCGATACAGAGACGGAAGCAGAAGTAGCAAAAGCTATCTCGCATTTGCGAGGAGAGATGACGATGATCTCTATTGCGCACCGATTGTCCACAGTAAAGGATTGCGATGTGCTGTTCTTTATGGATCGAGGGGCAATCGTCACCAGTGGAAGTTTCCATGACGTTGTGCGGGCGGCACCGGCCTTTGCTCGCCAGGCTGCGCTCGCTGGCCTATTAGGTGAAGGCGATCCAGGCCTTAATGAGTAATCGCTGTAGCGAATGATATAAGCAGGGATAGATAACAGTGTATGTGCCACCCGTCATGGGCAATACGCCAGCAAGAAGGAATAAGGAGCGCGATGGGCATTACGACGGAAATCGTTATTCCGGTTCATGACGCAACTCGCCCGATTCGGCGGGCTGTGAATTCCGTGTTGGCGGCTTCGGGGGCGCGCGCGATCGTTGTGGCGCACAATATTGATCCGACCTTGCTGGATATTCCAGATGGGGAACGGGTGCGGGTTGTGCCGCTATCTGGGGATGTTGAACGCCCAGGAGCGGCTTTCGATGCGGGTATTGCTGCTGGTGATGCGCCCTGGGTGGGCATTATGGGATCGGATGACTGGTATGCCGACGGGGCGCTATCAGCTATGCTTCGCCGCGCACGCTCGGATCGGGCGGATGGGATTATTGCCCCGCTACGGTATCAGTTTGCGAAAAGTAACCAGATCAAGCCTGTGACGGTGCGGCGTCGGAATCTGGAAGCGGTGCGCGATCGCCTGTTTTATCGCACTGCGCCGTTGGGGATTTATCGTCGGGATATTCTGGCAGATCCGCAGTTACGTTTTGGGAATCGCTATCCTACCGGCGAGGATATTCGAGTTAGCACGCAGTTGTGGACGGCGGGGTTATCCCTGTCCTATTACTGGAATGACCCCGCGTATGTGGTAGGGCGAGACGCGCAACGGCGGGTAACCTTCACCCCGCGTCCGGTAGCTGTTCTCGGTCAGCCGTGTCGGGATCTTTTTGATGAGCCTGCTGTTCAGGTATTGGGGGCAGAGCAGATCCATGCGCTTGCAGTAAAAATTGCCCGAGTGCATATCGTCGGCATAGCGGTTCAGCGCGATAGCGAAGCGATGTGGGCGCCTGACGATATATGTTGGCTGGCGGATTTTACTCGCCAGTTGCGCGAGATTGATCCTGACGTATGGCGCCCTTTGAACCGTCGGGATACTGCGGTTCTTGCGGCAGTGGAATCAGGGGAAATCTCCCAGATTATGGCGGCAATTCGCGCATGGAATCAGGGGGCTTCGCGTAAAGATCGCATATTAGCCAGATCGTTGTGGGATTCGCTGCGCCAACATGATACGAGTGTGCGTTGGTATGCGGCAGTTGCCGGAGTGCGTATGCGCTCTGTGGGCTATGGGCGCGCCAGGACTGAATAAGAGTGCGGAAATATCCGGTGGGGTGCTGGAGTTAACGGATAAGGCTAATCCTTAACAACAGCAGGAGCACTCATGGGAGGCGGTTAGTTGCTAGCCGAATACGCCGATAACTGGTGAGATACCTTTGCCTCTATCCAGGACTAGCAGCCAAGCGTATATAGGGGAAATCATGGGTGGCGCGGCGAATGTTATCTATTGGTCAGATGCGCTAGGGCTAGGAATTGAGCACGAGTAATCGGCAAATGATACACGCCTATACGTGGCAGGGCGTGAGAAGCCAAACAGATCGGTGCGTGTGGATAGCACCGGCAGCGGCGCGTGGATTACGCAGCATTGCGCGTAGTAGACGCTATACGCCGGTTGCACAGCACGGATATGTAGTGGATGAATCGGCGGCGCCAGCCTTAGTTAATGCCGAATAGCTAATCAGTTAATGGCGAATACGGCCAGCCTGCTGTGCTGCAGCACGGTAGGCCGACTGCAGGATGGGAACATAGGGATCGGCCACGTGGTAGCGCAACGCCCAGGTATCGGCGCGCATGGCGAGGCTCGCAGCAAGCGGATCGTCCAAGGCAATCCGCACTTGATCGATCATCTCGTCGATAGTTCCGCCGTATATCGGTGGTATCTGCCCATCATTTGGGCGGGGGATTCGGTGCCCTAAGGCACCAATAGGAATTCCCATTGCCATCGCTTCAAACTCAGAAACACCGAGCATGGGGCAGGCTTGACCAATAGCGACGGTGGCGCGAGCAATCCAAGAAATAAATTGGGCGTGGCTCAGTTTGGGTAGCAGATGCACGCCAGCGCGGCGGGCTTGTGCAGCGGCGACCCCCCAATCAAGACCCTCCAGGCGAACCTGTGGAAACGCAGAACGCAAGGCAGCAGCAAGCTCAATATTTGCCGATGCCCCTTTAATATCTTCCCATCGGGAGACGAATACGATGGTTGGCTGTTGGGTGGCAGAATACTGCCAGGGGGCGAGAGAATCTGGCTCAATAAATGCAGGCATGAACTCTGCATCGCTACGAGCGGTTTCGGCATTTTCGCGCGTATCAATAGAGGTGTAATAGACCTTGACGGCCTGATCTATTGCGCGCTGTAAAGTAGATTTTCCGTTTTTCTGTTCGCGTTTCCAATGCACCCGAATATCCGTCCCGTGCAAATGCAGAAAATAGGGGCGTTTAGGGGTGAACAGGTTTTGCGCTTGGGCGAGGGCAGTGCCGAAGTGGACGTGGAGGACGTCGCAGCGCTGCACAGCGAGGGAGTTGCGAGGTAGCAGGGCCATCTGGTGGGCTGCCGCAAAATAAGGATGATGTGGGTGAGGTGGGCGTACCGCGTCGGCACTCAGATAATCCCAATGTAAGGATTGACGTGCGGCAGCCCGCACAAGGGCAGCGCCGACGCCAGCGCAGTCATGAAAATGTAATACCCGTGGTTCGCCCATTATTGGCCTTCTCACTGTATATGTGGATGACGCTGCCTCAGCCGCAAAGAGGTGGATGAGGCGGAATATGATCGTATCGCGATCATAGAGTTGTGGATTGTTGCCACGACTGTACCACAGCCGTGACCGGATCCCAGCGCGCCGTTCGGCTTGTGGATAACAGGGCGTATTGCGGTGCGCTAAACCGATAGAGTTCGTTGAGATAGATGTAGTGTTATCGGTATTGGTCTAGCAGGGGAGATAGAGAGAACATGACGTGGTTAAGTCATATACCGTTGCTTCTCGCAATGCTCATCATCTCCTGCTTTCCATGTTGGGGGTGGCTGCGTACTGTCCTTCCTGATAATGCTCGGTATTCGCGATCCCTCCTGGCTTTTGCGGTTGCCCCGCTGGGAACTTTTGCGCTGATTTCTGTCATTGGTTTTATCTGCACTCCTGCTCGCGGTTTAGGGTATGTGCCTAAATATGTGCTGGCAGGGCTGTGCGCTTTAGGCGTGATGGGATTGGCAGTGCAATGGTGGCAGCGGCGATCGGGCGGCTCGGGTGGGCATGCACGTCGTTGCCGTATCTCAATACCGATTATTGCTGCTATGGGTGCGGGAGTTGTTGTAGCGATACTCCCGTTGCTCATTGCGGCGCGTATTACTGACCCGCTGCAACAGTGGGATCCGTCATTCCATTACAACGGGGTATGGACCATCCTGCACACCTCCAATGCGTCAATGACCTCTGCTATGGGGCCGCTGTTTGACCTCACGGGGAAAGCTGCGGTGTATTACCCGGATGCGTGGCATGCGTTTGCGGCATTATTTGCTACGCCGCAAACGGTGATCTCCACGGTGAATCTTACGTCGATTTTGTTGTGCCTATGGTGGGTCGTGGGTATGGTTGCCCTGGCTGACGTCATTCTTGGCCCGAAAGCTATGCCAATTGTGGCGATCATCAGCGGAATCTCGCTAGCTTTTCCAGCGGATTTCATTTCCAGCTATGCGCAATGGCCAAATGGAACATCTATGGCTCTCCTGCCAGCTCTCCTCGCCTTCGCATGGGTTATTGGGCGGCAGTGGCGGGACGTGTTGTGTGGGAACGCGCCAGTTCGCCAGGTAGCCGCTGGGAGTGTGTTATTTGCCGGTGCGGCAATCGGTGCATTATGTGTTCACCCGATTTCTTTCTTCAACGCCGTAATGATCGCCGTTGTTCCTGCTGTGGGAGCGACGGGGAAAACCTTGTATGCGGTCTATCGGGAACACAGATGGCCGGCCGCTATTTTCGGCACGGCGGCTCTCATCGCCGCGCTTGGCTTGTGCGCCTATGCCATGTTTAATCCGCGCACAGCGGGGGTATCGCGGTTCGTGCGGTCAACGTCCTGGATAGACGCCATGTATCACCCGATCGTGCCGGTTCCCCCGTTGCCGGTGCGACCGGGATTGATCGCTGCAATGATATGCCTGGTTGTCATGCTGGGCTGCGGAATCTGGTATGCCTGGTCTGCTTACCGTTGGCTGTGCGGGAGCTGGCTAGTATGCGTCATTATCCTGGTATTGGCCTATGCCCCAGATTTCGGGATGAAGTTCCTTTCCGGGCCGTGGTATTCCGATCCGCGCCGGATCATGGGCGCGATGCAAGTGGTTGTTGTCCTGCTATCTGGCTATGGTCTGGTAAAGATTGCTGAGATTGTGCAGCGCATTGGCAGCCAAAAGCAGAAATGGTCGATGCTGCCTGGGGTGATCCGCCGAGTTGGCGCCTCAACCGTAATAATAGGATGTTTGCTTATCGCAAGTGGCGGTGGGGCACTAGATGCTCGAATCGCTGGGGTTGCTCGGGTTTATGATCCGCAACAGTTAGGGCCAGCGGGGATGGCATCGCGCGCAGAATTAGAGATGATTTCCCGAGAAGGCGCACAGCTTCCAGCAGATGCGCTTGTCGTGGGAGATCCGTCATCGGGTGTCGTATATTTTCCGGTGTTAGCGCAACGCCGGACCGTTTTCCCGCAGCTAACTTTGGCGGAAAAAGATGCAGATGTGCGCGAGCTATCCCAGACTTTCCGCAATATCCACAGTGATCCGTCGGTATGCCAAACGATTCGTCGCGTCGGAATTACGCATTTCTATGCCGATACGGACGCGCCATATTACGCCAAAATGCGCTCTGTACGTATGCCTGGTTTTTATGGGGTTGATGTGACGCACGGCTTCCGGCAGATTGCCCGCGTTCCAGATGAGCACGGCGGATATGCGACGTTATATGAGATCACGGCGTGTTCTGGTAGCGAGGGGAACTAGTGCAGGGCTAGCGGAAAGTGCGTTGAGTAAAGCGGTGGAAATCACCGCATGGAATTGGCGGGCTAGTTCAGGGCAGATGCGCGATGACGTATTCTGGAATTACCGACGTATGAGGAGTAATAAATGCGTATTGCCGTCGTTGCGATGGGAAAAATTGGCTTGCCGCTGGCAGTGCAGTTTGCGGATGCGGGTCATGAGGTGATCGGAGTAGACGTCAATGCCGATACGGTAGCGCAGATCAATAGCGCTCGCGAGCCGTTTCCGGGGGAAGCTCAGTTACAGGAGAAGCTCTCGCAGCTAGTTCCGGCTGGGAAATTACGGGCGACGACGGATTATGCCGAAGCGATTCCTGGAGCTGACGCGGTTGTTGTCGTCGTTCCACTGTTCGTTAACGACGAGACGTGGCAGCCGGACTTTACCTGGATGGATAGCGCCACCGCCTCGCTCGCCGCACATTTATCGGCGGGAACGCTGGTTTCTTATGAGACGACTTTGCCGGTTGGAACGACTCGGAATCGCTGGAAGCCAATGATTGAAGAGATCTCCGGTTTGGTTGAGGGCACAGATTTTCATGTGGTGTTCTCCCCAGAGCGAGTACTGACGGGTCGGGTTTTTGCGGATCTGCGTCGCTATCCCAAACTGGTTGGAGCTTTGAGTGAGCAGGGTGCGCAGCGGGCGATTGAATTTTATGAGTCGGTTTTAGATTTTGATGATCGCCCAGATTTATCTCGGCCTAATGGGGTATGGGATATGGGGTGCGCCGAAGCGGCCGAAATGGCGAAACTTGCAGAAACCACCTACCGGGATGTCAATATCGGTCTGGCGAATCAGTTTGCAGTCTATGCCGATAAGGTGGGAATTGATGTGCAGCGCGTGATTGAGGCGTGTAATTCCCAGCCGTATTCGCATATTCACCGGCCAGGTATCGCGGTGGGTGGGCACTGTATTCCGGTTTATCCACGGCTATATTTATCCACAGATCCGGATGCGACCATCGTGCGCACTGCGCGGCAATGTAATGCGGGAATGCCAGAGTATGTCGTCTCGCGAGTAGCGCAGGTCTTGGGGTCGCTACAGGATATGAGGGTTGCTGTCCTTGGGGCCTCGTACCGTGGAGGGGTAAAGGAGACGGCTTTTTCTGGGATTTTTGCGACGGTTGCTGCGCTGCGGGAACGTGGCGCTCGGGTGCTGGTGCATGATCCGATGTATTCGGCTAGTGAGTTAGCGGATTTCGGATGGGAAGCCTATGAGCTGGGGCAAAGTGTTGACGTGGTTATCGTTCAGGCAGATCACCAGCAATATCGAGAGATTACGGCGGAGCAATTCCCTGAGGTTAAATTGTTGTTTGATGGCCGTGGAGTGACGAATCCCCAGTTGTGGCAGGGAACGCCTCGTCTGGTGGTAGGTAACGGGGCTGATCGTTAGCGAGTACTCGCATTGCCGCCAGCAGCGGGTAGTTTTGCAGGAGTGGCAATACGGGCAGCCGCTCGTTGAGTAGATGCGCTAATCGTTTATTTTGTTTACTCGGGTCGCTTATATAGCCTCATAGCTCGTAGCGCTCATAGCTGCGCGTCATGTTTTACGGTGTTATTGCTGCTGATGATGCGCATAACCGGAGGCTGCTATCCGCATGATTGCTGTTGCAGATTGCGCGGCGGTGGCGGGAAGAGAATGCATTGAGCAGTTTTATGACTGGTGCAGTGCGGTGTGTTATCGCTGATTGTGGTTCACTAGCGAAATGACGTGGGCATCTTGTCGTTATTTCGCTATCAAAGGTCTCGTGGATAGAGCGGCGATTAATCGCTTGTTTCCGCGTTGTCAGCTGCTCGGCGGCCACGCCTTTCTGAAGCGGCCACGTGTTATGTGAGTGAGGCGCATGTGGTGAGCTGTGTGCCGTGTGGGCGGCGTGGATGGCGTTTTCATCTGCTGTTGTTGCCGGTTCAATGCGTGGCAATATGAAGAATACGCAGGTGCAGAAGAGCGCAAAACTCATGGTGCTGATTGTTGCAACTACGGTAAATGGCGGCGCCCATTCGGGCCACCACGTTTGACCTGTAATGGGGTCGTGATAGAAGCGCTGATAGATAGCAATGAGGGTGATGAGAAAAGCCATAGTCAGTGCTCCCACACACACAATCGCGTGATTGCGGGTGAGGAACGCGGGGCGAGCATTCCAGCCAATGAGCACTACCGCCAAAATAATCATAGGAGCGAGGTAGCGAGATTGGACGAAATATTCGATTGGGATATTCCGTGATGACGCTATACTCAGTGGCCAGATTGCTATATTGACGATAATGACAAGAATTCCAAGGAGCTGAGTCCAGCGTATCTGGCGAATTCCGTACCATAAGACGGTTATCGTGACGAATCCTGTGAGGATAGGAATAGTTATAGGTACGGGCAGATCCATCCAAGAGAGATTGGTTGTCCCGAAGATTCCCGTCCATAGGGTTACTAGATTGATGGCATTATCATGCAAAAGCCCATGTGAAGACGAATCTTTGGAGATGGCTGTGGAGAAAAGATTAAAAACATTGGACAGATCCACGTATGCAGCAATAGTTGGATGTTGTAGTGCGGCAATGCAGATTAAAGCAAATATGGCTATCCCGACGGCATAAAAGCGTAATGCCTGACGGGTAAACCGTATTCCGGCGAGCACGCCAATAAGGACGGCAACCATGCAGTACATCCCGGCGTCGGTGCGAGTTCCAGCGGTAACCAGCAATGTGATGGCGGCAAAGAAAATGAGTGCCCATTTTCGCCATCCGTGTTGTTGGAACATTGAAGCGATGGCGGCGAAAATGATGAGTGGACTATAGAAAGCCCAGGCACTGGGGTTGATAGATGCCACGGTGAAAGCAGCTAATGGGATCATCGTTATGGCAACGCTTATCCACACAATAGGGCGGCGTCGGGCCGGAAGTAGGGCGATGAGAGTGGCTAATGCCAAACTGACGGCGATGATATTGACGAATCGAATATTGCGGAAGGTTTCGCTTGTCTCGTTGCCGACAAAGAAATGTTGAACGGCATAGTACACCTGCGGATAGGATCCCTGAAAGTTTCCTATGTCAGTCTCAATTAAACCATTGCGAGTATAGGGCGGAAGTAGTTTGGATGCTGAGGCGGAATATGAGGAAGAATTTGGGGGTTGGGCTGCGGCTGATTTTCCGGAGCTGGCGGTGGAATCCGTCTGGGCTCGGGGAGTGCCTGCAGAGTCTGCGGAAGCCTCATCGTAAGAGTAGAAAGCGTCATTATTTTCAAATAGGCAAACTGATCCCCGATAGGGCTTAAAAGCGAAGCAGACAGATCCGGTGGCGTCTGCTCGTAGGTATCGAGTATGGGGGCTGTTTCCAGCTTCGCACATCCCTTTTTCGGTCCCTTGACCGCAATAGATGGAGGCAAGGTGATATTTAGAATCCGGCTCACCAAATGGGGGAGTGGTGATGGCGAAAGCCCCGAGGGCAATGATGAGGAATGTGGGGATGCTGAGATAGATAGCGCAACGCCACCACAGGTGGTGATGTGACGTTGTTCGGGGGCGGCTCGCGCAGTCACCGCGTTCTATCTCAGACATGCCCTCCCCTTTAGATGATTCTTTAGCTTAATCAACTATCAGGGATTTTCCTAGAAGTAGCGATATGTGTATGAATACAGTTGCCCAGTGTTGGAAATGGCGTAGAAGCGATGTTCGTTGCCTGAGGAGCTGGCTCGGGCGATCTGAATATAGTTAGCAAAACCACGTCCGATCTGGGTTTTTGGATCGCTTCCGCGAGCAATATCTGGGTAGAAGAATAGGCGTCCGGATGGTTCGATGACGATCGCGTCGGATAAACCGCTGTCATTCCAGTCCCCGACGCCGAGTGCTCCGGCAAGGTCGCGATAATTGCCGGAATCGACGCGCGAGGTAGTGAACATGCCCGCGCCATTGGTGGCGTAGGTGTGGCGAGTACCGTCAGGTTTAATGCCGATAAAGCTCGGCTTGCCATCAATTCCAGCCGACACCCCAAAGATGTAGGCAAAATTCCAGCCGTGGCCAATTTGCCGCCCGTCTGTGACGGTGTTGTTTGCCGTTCCGCGGTAGAGGTAGAGCCGGTTGTTCGAGTGCAGGCCGATAATGTCGTTGTAGCCGTCGCCGTCGAAGTCGAATCCGGTAAATAGTTGGGTCATTCCGCCCCAGCCGCGCCCGATTTGCCGCGGGCGATTAAATAGGTCGCGCCCGACTCCTTCGTAGAGCATGAGCTCGCCGGTGGGGGTACGCAAAATGAGGTCATCGTATCCGTTCCGGGTGAAGTCGCCCATTGACCATACGCCGCTGGCTGGCCAGCCGCCACCGATAAAATGTGCTGAATCGAAGTGTAGGCTCGCTGGAGTTCCCGCAGATCCGCCAGTGTTCGTGGCATTAATTTTTGCGGCTACCTGCGCGCGAATCTGGTCGAGGTAGTTATAAATTCTTCCGGGGCACGCTGTCGGGCTGATATCGCGATGCCCGTTAATTGCGGGAATGGAGGTGCGCTTTCCAGAGTAGGCCGTGAACGTGAAAAGGCCATAGGGATTGACGTGGGAGCGGCTGAATTGCCACGCGATCACGTCGGATATGCGGTTAAGAACGATAGATGAGGGGTCAATGAGGGTGTAGTCGCCCATAACGGAGACGCCCACTGATCCGGTGTTTCCGGGGGCGGCATGCCCGCCGATGACCATTTTTCCAGCTGGTGCATTGAGGGAGCCAGTGCGTCCTTCGTAGACGGTTCCGTACTTGTCAATGAGGAAGTTGTAACCGATATCTCCCCATTCTAGGACGTTCGTGTGGTAGTTCCAGATGGCTTTGACGATCCCTGGTGCTTGTTGCGGGGTGTAGTCGTTGGAGCCAGCCGTGTGGTGTACGACAGCTCCGGATAGGGGGACGTAGTTGGCTGGCCAGGTCTCACTCACGGCAGGTCCGCCCCATTGGGTGCGCGTGACGATTGCGGGGGCGCGCACTGTGTTCTGAGCGGCCAGAGGGCGGGTAGTTTCAGGGCTGGTGAGCAGGCTTTCTGAGGCGAGAGAGCGATGCGATTGCGCTGACAGGGATGGGGAGGCTGAGGAATCTGCGTGCTGGGTGGCCGGATGTGTTCCCAGTGGGGCAGGTGTATTGGGCGAGTCGAATGTGTAGGCGGGGCGCGGGGAGCTGAGAAGTTCAGAAACCGCGCTGCTGTTTTCTGCTGCCGATAATTCGGTATGTGGTGCGGGGAGGATCGGTGCCGGAGTGATGGTGGCGTGATCGGTTGTTCCTTCGCTACCTGCTCCGGTGTTGAGGGCGACGGTGGTGTGCTCTGGATCTAGTGTGCCTCGGGTGCGGATTTGGATACCTGTGGCACCGGCTGCCATGAATGGTTCAGTGGCGGTGACGCCGTTTTCTCCTTGTTCGATTTCTAGGGTGTACCACTGGGTCCAGGTGCGATTGATGAGAACGCGCAGGTCTACTTGTTGGGGGCCGATGCCTTGCCAGTGAATACCAGCTACTGCGAATTCGTCGGTTTGTAGCGGTGCGGTGATAAAGGAGTAGTCGTCGGTGGTGAGGCAGTGCCCGTCATTTTCTGTTGTGCTGACGGGGGCTGGGGCAGGTGCTTGGGGTGCTGAGGCTGTGGAAGTGGTGGATGGGGCTTCGGGATCTGGTGTTGTTGTGTTTGCGTTGTGTTTTTCGGAGGTTGTTTGTGAGTTGGATGTGCCGAGCTTTTCTGAGGGGTGTGTGGTGCTCTTAGGGCTGGTTGTGGTGGTGTCCGAAGGTTGCGGGTTAGGGGTTTCTGCCGTGGTGGGGGTAGGTGGTGCTGGTGGAGTGCTGGCGTCATCCTGCGTGGCAGGGGTATTAGGTGTTTGCGCGGATTGTGCGTCTTTTGTATTGAGTGGCGCGGATGCTGGGTTGTTGGCGTGAGGTGCCGAAGATGGCGGTGAACCGGCCGAAGAGCTGGTGGTATCTGGAGTGGTGGAGGTATCTGCCGGCGTGGATGTGCGTGGCGGGGTGGGATCCGAGCTCTGAGGGGTGGGCGCCGTGTTTAGTTCTGGCTGCGCCAAAAGGGATGGCGAGGCTGGCGGTGCAGGCGGTGCGGATGGCGTAGTCTGCGGTGTGCGTGGCGTCGTATTCGGCGTGATTGGTGGCATGCCTGTTGCCTCGGGGTGTTCTGCTCGATGGGTGGGCGTCTCGTTAGAGGCGCTGCTCGCGTTTTCGGTCAGATGGAGTTGTGTAACCGAGTTGAGGCTGAACGTGTATGCAGCCGGTTCTTCCTCTGCGTGGGCGACGCTGCCCAATGTTGGCAGGAGGAGAAGGGTTGACGCCAGAGCGAGTGTGCGTTTCATGCCAAGACCTTTTGTGTGTGGGTAATAGGCATGCAAAAGCGGGTAAAACCCCGCAAATTGCCTACCTTTAACAGCAATCACAATAATAACGTATGTAACAGTCTTGAGCTAGGGGAGTGTGAGGATTGCAATGCCTGAGACGCGGTGTTAGCGATCCGTCCGATTCACTGGGATCTACGCTAGGATAAGCGCAGAAGTTTAAGGAGAATAAAACATGCGTTGGACGGTTATTGGAGCTAACGGAATGCTCGGCACGGACCTCGTACACATGCTCAAAGAGCGCGGGGATGACGTGGAAGCACGAGATATTGACACTATTGACATCACTGATCCGGCTTCCGTAGAGAGTCTGAGCGAAACCGACGTCATCGTCAACTGCGCGGCATATACCGCAGTGGATCCGGCAGAAGAGCATGAAGATGTGGCATTCCACGTCAACGCCACCGGCCCACAGCTTCTAGCTCGGCGAGCGGCACAAATTGGTGCGCGTCTGGTCCATATCTCGACTGACTACGTTTTTGCTGGCGACGCTGACTCGCCCTACGGGGAATACGCCCCGATTGCGCCACGCAGTGCCTACGGGCGCACGAAAGCGGCTGGTGAATGGGCAGTGCGGTGTGAGACTGCTGATTTCCTCATCGTGCGTACCGCCTGGTTATACGGTGAGCATGGAAAATGCTTCCCGAAGACGATGGCAACCCTCGCACAGTCCCATCCGACGCTATCGGTTGTCACAGATGAAGTAGGCCAGCCGACATGGACGTGCGATCTAGCGGATCTCATTATCCGCTTGGTCGATGCGGGAGCGCCGACGGGAATTTATCACGGCACCGCATCGGGGCAGACGAGCTGGCATGGCTTTACTCAGGAGATTATCTCCTCTATCGGAAAAGATCCCCAGATCGTGACGGAGACAACGGCGGCGGCATTTAATCGTCCGGCGCCACGTCCCTCATACTCCGTCCTCGCCCACGATTCGATCAGCGCAATTGGCCTAGAGCCCATTGGTGATTGGAAAGAGCGCTGGGCAGTGGCAGCTCCCGTGGTTTTGGGAACCCGCGGCGAATAACTGCGCACTATCTTGCTCGCGCACCGCGACATAGGATAAACCGCGACGAAACTCAAATGGTGGGTTGGGTTTGGCAAAATTATGAGGCCAAACCCAACCCGCCATTCATATAAAGCGATGTGCCGGTGCAGCTATGTCGCATATAGATACCTACATGCGACACGAAAAGAAAAGTGGTTGTCTGCCCGCGCTAATGAGCGGGCAGACAACCACCGGATCACAATATCTAGCTGCACCGGCACTCCTTATTGGTACATGGTGCAGTGCAAAATGTGGTTTGTGGGTGTGGTTCTCAGCCGAGAACCACACCCACAAACCACAGGCAATCTGCCGATCTCAACCGTCATTACCGGCTGAGATCCTGCGTCGTTAACTAACGATGCTATTTAACAACGGCAATCAACGATTAAGCAGCCCTAATAAATATTCGCCATATCCAGACTTGCGCAAAGGCTCTGCCCGCTCGGCAAGCTCTTCGTCAGTCAGGAATCCCATATGCCAGGCCACTTCCTCAGGAGCGCCAACCTTCAAACCCTGGCGTGCCTCAATGGTTCGCACGTATGAAGTGGCGTCGGCCAAGGAATCAAAGGTGCCGGTATCCAACCAGGCAGTCCCTCGGGGGAGCACCTCTACTGAGAGCTTCCCACGCTCCAAATAAACCTTGTTGACGTCGGTAATCTCGTACTCTCCACGCGGGGACGGCTTGAGATTCTTCGCAATCTCCACCACATCATTGTCGTAGAAATATAGACCAGGAACAGCATAATTCGACTTCGGCTTAGCGGGCTTTTCCTCAATAGAGATCGCCATATGATTTTCATCGAATTCCACGACGCCATAGCGCTCTGGATCGTTGACGTGATAGGCAAAGATAGCTCCACCGTCGGGGTCGGTGTTGCGGCGTAACTGAGTACCCATGCCCGGACCGTAGAAGATATTATCGCCAAGAACCAGCGCCGCCGGCTCATTACCGACGAAATCCGCACCCAATACAAAGGCCTGAGCAAGACCATTGGGATTCTCTTGGACTGTGAATTGCAAGTTAATACCGAACTGTGATCCATCGCCGAGTAACCGCCGGAACTGGTCGGCATCTTGCGGGGTTGTGATGACGAGAATATCGCGAATTCCAGCAAGAATTAGCGTACTCATCGGATAGTAGATCATCGGTTTGTCATAAACAGGTACTAACTGCTTGGATGTACTAATAGTAATGGGATGAAGACGAGTGCCGGATCCGCCGGCCAAAATAATTCCACGCATAGGTCCATTGTGACCTAAAAATTATTCTTATGGGTAGCAACATACATGTGTGGCGGAAGGAAAGTTGCTGTTATGCGCGAAGCACAGGCTAATGTTCAGGAACGTTCTGCGCTCATTGCCGTGACGCTTTTCCCGCTTATCATCGTATCGGCTGCTATCTGGGGATATTTTTTCCCAGCCACTGCGCAACATTTGAGCCCTATTATTGCGCCAGGGTTGGGATTTATCATGTTCACGATGGGGCTGACGTTGACGCTCCATGATTTCGCCTTAGTTGCCCAACGTCCGGTGGCGGTCGTGCTTGGCGTGGCGGCGCAGTATCTCATTATGCCGCTGGCTGCCGTTGCTGTTGCTCGTGTGCTCAATTTGCCGTCGGGGCTCGCGATTGGGGTTATTCTCGTAGGATGCTGCCCTGGTGGGACGGCCTCGAATGTGGTCACCTACCTGGCACGAGCCGATGTTGCCTTATCCGTCACCCTCACTTCGGTGACCACCTTGCTTGCTCCAGTGATGACGCCACTACTGATTCAGCTACTAGCCGGAGAAATGACGGATATTAACGCCGGGCACATGGCACGCAGTATTGCAACAACGGTTGTTATCCCAGTGCTAGGCGGAGTGCTGCTGCGCTGGATCTTCCCAAGGGTTATTACCTGGATGCTGCCGATTCTGCCGTGGATTTCGACCATCGGTATTTCGATTGTGGTTGCCGCACTCGTCCCGCCGGCGGCGCCGATCCTTAAACAGGCTGTAGGGGTCGTCATTATCGCGGTTGTCGCACATAATCTACTAGGGCTTGTGTGTGGGTATTTTTTGGCTAAAAGCGCGAGATTTTCTCCGTATGTGGCGCGCACAGTGGCAATTGAGGTGGGAATGCAGAACTCCGGGCTGGCTGCGACCTTGGCAAAAACCCATTTTGTGACCACTCCGGAAGCGGCCCTACCGGCAGTGATCTTTTCTGTGTGGCATAACATCTCCGGGGCAATATTTTCCTGGTGGAGCCGATACCGCGATACGGTTACCCCTGCGCATTAATAGCCGCGTTAACGCTCCGGCTGGTAACCCCTATGGGCGGTACCTGAGCTATTACTGCTAATAGCCAGGGCACTAATAGCTCAGCTATTAATAGCTTCTGCCTATATTAATAACTTCTGCCTATATTAATAACTTCTGCCTATATTAATAACTTCTGCCTATATTAATGACCCTGGCAGTACTCATACTCCCGCGGTAGTGGTCTACACATTGTAAAAGCTACGATTTATCGCCGCCCGCGTCGGTGCTGGCATAAACCAAAAAAATGGCGATCTCGCACCGCGAGATTACGTTAGATAGATACATCTACTCGGCGGCACAGCTAAACAAAACTAACCGTCTGAGAGTGACGAAAGCCAATCTGCACAAACCCCTATGCTGGCCGGTAATTAAGCGCGATAGCCTGTTCTGCATGGCAAATATCGGCGATATTGCGCGAGGGGTCAAGGATGATGATCGTGCTGGCACTAGCCAATCCAGCTAGGGTGAGGCAGATACTTTCGGTAAGGCACCCGGTGCTCATGGCATACCTCCGTGGCTCAGGGCGCCAAGATGAAGCACCGCTGCCTACCTGCTCAGCGTGTTGAGCTAACGCGAGCGGGATCGTAACCGATAGTGGCACACTGCTCGGCTCAATTAGTGGAACGTCAGCATAGCCATATACATCGGCGATCCCATCCCAGATGCCACGTGGTAACTCATCAGGCCACTGCAAAGCAAAAGGATGACGCGAGTCAAGTGCAACGATAGGGGCGTCAGTATATAAATCCGCGCGGGCAAGATCAGAAAGAATATATACCGATGACGGTAACTGTGCTGACGGGCTAGTGCCGTCAGGAAATATGCATAACGGGAAATCTTCTTGGAGCTGACCGGAAACCTCGTTGGTAACTGGCGGAACAATGCGCAACGGAGAACCACACGACAACGCGGCGATGGCCCACAATACGGATCGCCAGTACGGCACAGTTGCAAGAGTGACTGCACTATCGCCGCCTATCTCGCACTCGTCACTGAGGAAGTTCATCACCTTAGCCAGGTGATTGGCTACGACTTTGCCAGATAACTCGATGCGCTCATATTCGTTGTACCAGATGAAAGCCGGGCGACTACCCAGGGCAAGTGCCCCGCGATAGCAGGCTGCTGGGGTCACTGTGAGGCAGGCAGTATCGGGCAGCGATTGTGCTGATGACGCCGCCGGTATAGTGACTGAATCTGGTATCGAAGCAGGACTTGACGTTGCGGGTAGCGCGGTAGTTTCTGCTGAAGCGGATTCGCACGGGTTGGAGCTCATGCGTCCTCCTCCGGTGCAAAATACGGAGTCTGGAGGGGTTGGGCGGCAGCGCAACACATCGCCTCAAACATGAGATCGCAGACCTGCGGGGTGCCACCGGCGAGATAGGAGGCGTAGGCAAAGGGGCGGCGATGGTGGATACGACGGGCATCGTCAACGCCGCGGAACACGCCACCGGCCCGCTGAATAAGGGCAATACCGGCGCCAATATCCCACGGCTGCGTCCCCATTGCGAATGTGCCGCCGCACACCCCCTCAGCAACATACGCAAGGCTCAATGCGGTGGATCCAATACGGCGCATAGATTTGGCGTGAGTGAGAAGCAGATCGTATCCACGCGCTGCACCAACCCGATCCTCAAGGCGTTCAGAAGGGAAAGACGTGGTGATGAGCATATCGGATATGGGGGCTTGAGAAGCGGTAATAGTGACGCCATTGCGGTACGCACCGGAATTGTCAGCTCGGTATAGCCGATCGCAGGTGGGCTGATAGATGACGCCAGCAATAACCTCATCGCCGCATATTGCACCGATAGAGACGCACCATATATCCAGGCCAGAAGCAAAATTTGCGGTACCGTCAATGGGGTCAAGGAGCCAGATAATATCGTCTGGAGTGGGGGTACGAGGGCGGGCGTCGCGCCCAATAAGTTGGCCTTCTTCCTCGCCGAGGATAAGTGAATCCGGGGCATGCTCCCACAGGCAGGCGCGCAATGCGTGCTCGGCGCGGCGATCGTGGACGGTCACTGGGTCATGGAAGTTGCGCTTCCATTCAACCTTTCCAGGATTGTCGAATGCGGTGAGTAGCATATCGCGCACTCCGCGAGCGGCTTTCTCGGCAATATCGGCTAGTTGGCAGGCAGCTATCATGTGCCTATCCTGCCATGAGGTGAGCGAGGCTGCTGCAGTTGGGAAGAGGCCGGATAATTTCTCACAGTTTTACTTGATTGAAAACGACGTGTGTGGTCAATATGCGCCAGGGGGGAAGTGATAGTCGGGAGCTCTGCTAGGTGCGAACAGAGGGCAAGAATAACATAGCGCTCGCGCGGTGTTTTAGTGAGTTAGCAATAACCCATCTCAGAACTCATACGGTAGTCGTATTGCTCAACAGTGGTGGCGATATTATATCGTCGGTGAACGTGGGCGATGACACGCCGAATAGATCGAGAAGTTCGATAACTCGCCTTGACTTTATCTGATTACACGCGTGTAATTTATGCTAGGCAACTTTGAATTGGAGGATGATTATGCGGCAGTCCACGGTGACTACCCCGTTGCGAACGGCTGATCGTTCGCTCGATCCTCGCATTGCGCAGAGTTTGATGGAAGGCATCTTCGATCTCGGATACGGGTTCGCTCCGGAAGCTGATTTGAGCTGGATGGAATCTGCGTTGTGCGCGCAGACGGATCCCGATATCTTCTATCCAGAAAAAGGTGGATCGACGGTTCCGGCCACAACGATTTGTAATAACTGCTCGGTGCGCGCCGAGTGCCTTGAGTACGCCGTCACGAATGATATTCGCCACGGAATCTGGGGCGGAACCTCGGATAATGATCGCAAGCGAATGGCTCGCGAACGTAAGGCGGCACGTGGCTTTCGGCGATAATGGATAGCGTTGTTCGCGAAACCGTCACGGCCGTGGTGATATGCCATGACCGTGACGTTTCATATCTGAGCACAACTCTGGCTGCATTAGCGCAGCAAACTCACCAGCCCGACCACATCCTCGTTCATATTCCGAGCCACAGTTCTCCGGCTGTCGCCCACATTCACTCCCAGTTGCCGGTAGCGGCCCCGAATGTCAGCATCGTTGCGCAACCAGCAGAGACGCTCGGCGCTGCGCTACATGATCTGGAAATCCCAGAAAGCCAATGGATCTGGATCCTGCATGCGGATTCTGCGCCTGAACCATCGGCTCTGGACGCCCTCCTGCGTGCAGGAGAAAGTTCTAACCGCATCGGTATCGTCGGCCCAAAGCAAATCAGTTGGGAAGACCGCGATGGCGCACCCGTCTTATATGAAGTCGGTATTCGGGCCACGCGCAGTGCTCGGCGTGTGCCGGAAGTTGAACCAGATGAACGCGACCAAGGGCAACACGATTCGCGCACTGACGTGCTCGCCGTTGGCAGTGCCGGCATGCTGGTACGCCGGAGTGCTTGGGATGAGCTTGGCGGTTTTAACGAGTATCTCGGTCCCTTTGGTGAAGGTCTGGAGTTTTCCCGACGTGCTCGCCGCAGTGGGTATCGAGTTGTGGTAGAACCACAAGCTGTACTGCGCCACGCCCGGGTGAGCCTGGGAACGAATCCGGAACACTCCTTTGGTCGCCGCCGTGCTGCACAGCTTTTCACGGCCATGCTTTCCGTGCGAGCTATTCTGTTACCGCTTCTCGTCATCGGTTATCCCCTCGTCGGCATTGCCCGCGCGCTAGTGAGGCTCATCTGCAAAGAGCCTGTGCTGGCTTTCGGGGAGCTGCGCGCCGGATTCTCCGTCCCCGCGCGCCTGGGCGCAATCCTGCGCTCCCGTCGCCAGATTGCTCGCACGGCAATGCACGGGATAGATGTTGTGCGCCCATTAGAAGCCCGCGCCAGTGATATTCGAGCAGCACGGCGCGAATCGCGGCGTTCCAGGAAAGAAGCTCGCTGGCTGGCGCAAGCACCGGATCCTCTAACGCGAAAACTTGCGGCAGATCTGGCGCGGCACACTCGCCACGGTTTCGCCCTCGTCTTGGTGGTGACGTCTCTCTTTTCCCTCGTCTTTTTCCTCCGATTTTTCTCCTCCGGTGTGCTTATCGGCGGGGCACTAACTGCTGACACCGCGACGGGCACTGATCTCATAAGCCTTGCCTGGCATGGCTGGATGCCCAGTGGCGATGGGTATAGCCGCCCTCTAGACGCCCTGTGGCTACTCTTATCGCCATTCCTTCTCATAACCTCCCCGTGGTCAGTGACGCTGGGATCCCTCATCACGGCACTCGTATATATCGCGCCGATCTGCGCCGGAGCGAATGCCTATATCTTTGCCGGACGGTTAACAAAATCCTGGGTTGCGCGCACTGCGCTATCGCTAATCTGGGTGGTATCTCCGGCATTTACTGACGCATTGAGTAACGGGATCATAGGAGCGGTCCTCGTTCATGTTCTCGTCCCATTATGGGGATATGCGCTATGCCGTATGTGGGATGGCTCGATTGTTTTTACTGCAGTGGCAGCCCTCAGTTTTGCGGTACTGACGGCCAGTGCGCCAATCTTCCTCCCACTAGGTATCCTCGTCGTAGTGTGCGCCCTAGCGTGCAAACCACGGCATAAGAGCTATTGGCCGTGGTCTGTGCTGCTGGGAGTGCTGGTACTTCTTCCGCAGTTAC
The DNA here is from genome assembly GCF_046599555.1 of Trueperella sp. LYQ141. Classification (NCBI taxonomy): domain Bacteria; kingdom Bacillati; phylum Actinomycetota; class Actinomycetes; order Actinomycetales; family Actinomycetaceae; genus Trueperella; species Trueperella sp. LYQ141. The sequence continues at coordinate 496,402 of NZ_JBKIWQ010000001.1, forward strand.
TCCAGGTACGCAACCCTGTAGCGTTCTTCTTCTCCCAACCAGGTCGCGCTTTCGGTTCGGACAGCCTACAAAATCTGGCTCGGGCAGCGCATACCTCGCCACTATTACTCGCTGGTTTAACGATTTTTGCGGTGGTCAGTATTTTGGCCCTGTTGCGCCTCCACCGCATGTGGCTCATCCGGATCGGCTGGCTTATCATCGCCGCCGGAATGGCGCTAGGATCGCTTGCAGCCCGGACAACAGTTGCAATGAGTGAGGGCGTGAGCCAACACAACGTCAATGGGGATGCCCATATCGGCTACACCCTCGCCTGGTGGGGGATGGTCATTGCCCTTGGCGCTGGTTCGCACAGTCTGCTAACGACCTTGCGCAATCGTAGCTTTGGGCTTGCCCACATCATAAGCGGGGTGGCGATGATGGCAATTCCGATTGCAATTATTACCACTGCGGTAGCGACGACAACCTGGCATGTGGATCATTCCTCGCTCGGACGTCAAGCGCCTCAAGTACCAGCATTGAGCCGAGAAATATATGCGCAACATCAGCGAATCCTGGTTGTTGAAAATACCTCTGCCGGAATCTATGCCCAGGAATGGTCAGGAAGCGGCAAAGAACTGCACGAGTATTCAATGGTTGACACGCTAGACCGCTACGACGCGGCGAAAGCTGCGCACAATTCCTCATCTTCCCTACCAGCGCCGACATCCGGAGAAACTGCTGGCAAGGCTAATAGCGGGAAAACAGATCCGGCACTTACGCCAAACACCGACGTGGATAATCCCGCTTCCGCACACGTATCCTCACAATCTACCTCAGACCATTTTGGGCAGAGTGGGGATGACAGCGCGCAGCGCGATCTACAGGATGCAATTTTGGCCATGCTCGCCGGTTCCGCGGATGCTAGCGAAAAATTGGCAGATCACGCTATCGCGATGGTTCTCGTCCCGCCCGCTTCTGCGCAAAGCTCAGCCCAGCTACGGGCCGATCTGGTATCGACCCTGCACGCCGTGTCGGGTCTGGAATTCATCTCAGATGGTGCTGCTGGAACGTTTTGGCGGGTGAGCGCACCTAGCGCACTGGTGCGTATCGGGGAGCAGCCGGTTGCAATGACTGGGCGTTCCTATGATGCCAGTAGCGTTTCACCGATTAAAGCCGCCGCGGGTGAGCGCACAATCCGTCTTGCCCAACGGGCAGATAGCCATTGGCAGGCATATATAGATGGGCAATCCCTTGAGCCGCGTTCGGCAGCATGGGCACAAGAATGGATTATTCCACCTGGTATCTCGGGCACGCTCGATATTGTGTACGTCAATTGGCAGCAACGCCTCCTCGTCGGTGCAATTGCGCTGTGTGCTGCTATTAATCTCATTATTGCCATGCCGATACGCCGTCGTCGGGGAGGGATTGAATGAATCGTGTAGATCTTGCCCGACGCGCAGGCAAACGTCTATGGGCAATGGCGACGGGAGCTGCCACAGTTGCGTTAGTCGGGGCAGTGGTTGTGGTGACGCACGCCAGCGCGCCGCCGACCACGATTGATCGCCTCCCGCACGCTCTCCCGCTGCCACACACGGAGGCCGTACTGGTATGCCAAGGCGGTATTTCGCGCACTATTGACACCGGTGTAACCGCAACACAGATCGCAGAGAAACTTGGCGGTTGGGCAGGGGCATATTCAACAACACCTGCCCAGCTAGATGCCACACCGATCGCTGCCAATACTGTGCTCAGCGCGGCAGCATTGACGAAGAATGATGCCGGAATGACGCAGCTAACTGGCGATATTGTGGTTAATGATTCTGGGGTGGCGGCCGGCGCCTCAATCCACAGTGCGGTAGCCGGAGATATGCGCGGAGTGGCTGTGCGCCCGTGCCAGTGGCCAAGCAACTCTGTCTGGTTAGTTGGTGGCTCCACGAAGGTCGGATCGTCAATGCAGCTCAGCATCTCTAATCCGATGGCTACTGCGATCAATATCGAGATGACGGCCTATGCGAATACTGGCCTCTTAGATCTAGGAGGGCACTCGCATATAACCCTGGCTCCGAAAACGACGCAGACGCTCCTCCTTGACGGAGTATTACCTCCAGCAGATGATATTGCGCTGCATTTGACGTCTAATAGTGGTCGATTCGCTGCGTCGGTTCAGACGATGCAGCTTGTCGGAGCACAGCCTGCCGGAATTGATGTCGTCACAGCAGGAACTTTCGGGCGCGATCTCGTTATTCCGGGATTGGTCGTTCCTGGCGTGGAGCAGTCAGCGACGAATCGTAGTTACCTGGCTGATCCAAACTTTTCGGCATACGTGCGGGTGGTTAATCCGAATGCCACCCCAGCACAAATCTCTGTCATTGTCATCGACACGACGGGCGAACACCCGCTGCCTGGTGCGGAGGGAATATCGGTTAGCGCAAATAGTGTGCTGAAGTTGTCATTGGCTGGAATATCACCAGGGGATTATGCCCTGAAGATCACCTCCGATTCGGATATTAGTGCGGGAGTTACTGCCTCGCAGGCCGGTGACGGCGGTGTTGACGTGGCATATTTGCATGCTGTTACGCCAGTTAGCGATGGTATGGCAACGGTTGGTCCAACCCAGGCTGTGCTGGTGCTAGCTGGCATGGGTTCAGCTACCTGGCAGGCCTTCGATGAGGCAGGAACGCAAATCGGTAAAGAGGCTATCGAGTTAGCACATGTGGAAGAGGTAAAACTTCCACAGGAAACGAAATATGTGCGTGTGACAGCGAACTCGCCGGTGTATGGGGCGGCTATGCTGTCTGGCCCCTCGGGGATCTCCTGGGTGCCCGTGAATCAGGATGCGGCCCAAAGTCGTTCGGTACGGCTGACGGTTGCCCCGTAATCATTTCCTGTTGGCTAACCGCCCTTTTCCCTGTTACCTAGATCATGAGCGGGCTAGCGATAACATGGCTCAAAATGAGGATCTGAGCGTCAGCCAAGACGGAAGAAAATAGCGATTACTCCGTTGCCGTCTCATCTTCGCTATGCCCACCGTCAATAACGGCAAAACGCGGGCGAGTACGCGGCCCAGGGGAAACATCCGTGCGTGGGCGGCGAATTTCTCGTTGGGCAGGCTGTGGAGGGGGAACATCGCGTTTTGAGGTTTCTCGGATCGCGTCTGCCAAAGCGAGTAAATCATCAGGGGATGGCGGGGCGTCATCAAATTCTGTTACCAGCCGAATCATATTCCACCCGACGGGGACGGTCACTGTCTCAGCGTGATGTTTGCACAGATCAAGCGCGCCAGGTTGCGGAACCGGAGAGAGCGGGCCAAGAACGCCAGTGGCTTCCCGATAACCGTACGTCATAGTAGCGACGGCAGGCTCCTGGCAGCGATCTCGGCAACAGGTTCGGATAGGACTCACGCACATAACCTTAGTCATTTCCCATGCAGAATGCGTGAAGCGTTAGGGTAGGTCTATGCAGATTATCCCTCGACGCGCTCATGCACGGCGACGCGACCGACACGGGCGTGGTATTCCTGGTCCTATTTTGCCGATGTCAGTTCCTGCATGGCGGACTCGTGCAGACTGTTTTGATGATTTAATTGCCTGGGATTTGGGCACGTTTCGGCGGCATTTGGGCGAACGGATGGACCATATTGATTTTGCGGTGATGGATGCCCCGCAAAATGATCCGGCACCGTGGGAGGAAAGCGTGCCCTTGGCTCGTTATCTGCCATTTGAACGTCCAGCGCGTATTCATGGTCGGATCATCTTCTACCGAATGCCAATTCTGCATGCCATGCGAGATGAGGATGATCCGCGCTTATTTATCCATTCGATTGTTGTGAGCCAACTGGCCTCAGCGCTGAACGTCGATCCAGATGAGATCGACTATCTGTAATGGTGGATATTTTTCTCTAATACCGCGCGAGAGGTAAGGGTACCGCGCATAGCTAAGAGCTGGTAGCGCCAATAACGGCATAGGAAATGCAACTGCCAGTGAAAGCGAAAATATGTTGAATATGTTGAGGCTTCCCGTCGCATCTGCGCAGTGAACGAAAAATAACGTAATTGCACACAGGTGATCCCGCCACGGCTATCCCATTGACCTGGCGCGTATTGATTCAGTAATAGCCGACTGCGGATATGCGCTGTTGAGCGCGAATCTGGCGGTCTCTGGAGAGTTGATAACGCTGAAATTCGACGTTATAACGGATTACCGTCATCGCCTCAAGGAACAGCTCGGGCGGAGTCCCCCAAGGCGGAGGAGGGGAAACATAGCGTTCACAGGCTGCGGCTAAGGCCCGCCCTTGAGAGATCCGAGCCTGCGCAGTGAGCCTATCGCGGTTCTTCAGATAATCGGCGATATTGAGCGATAAGCCGGTAGGCAGTGGGCGGGTTTGCGCATTATTTGCCCACATGATTAGGGAATCCGGCATTCGCGCTGGCGGCATCCAGGAGGACATTTTGGGCCAGCGTACAACGTAGGCATCTGCCAACATATCGCCCCAGCGTGCGCCACGACGGGAAAATAAACAGACGCAGGAGGCGGCGACCCCCAAAGTTAATAACACCTCAACGATCCCGACAATGGAACGAATAAAACATTGGGAAGCGGTGATCGTCCCGCCATCGGAACGCACTACCCGAGTGCGAGTCAGGAGCTTTCCAAGCGTCCACCCCTTGCCCCAGAATGTGACGAGAGCAGGCAAAATTACAAAGACAACGGCAATGGAAAAAATACCTATCGCAGTATTTAACGCTATGGACATAGAGACCGAAAGCGGGTTGAGAACATACCAGGATAGAAGCACGAATAATAGGCAATACACGCTGTAATCGATAAAACCCGAGACAATTCGGGAATAGCCAGTGGCGGCCGGCAGCTCAAGAGCAACGCCCTCGCCAGTGATAATACTGGTATCACTCAATGACGTATCTTCGTAATATCCGACTCTCACCCTACTAGGCTACCCGTCATGCCCGAAATCTTTATGGCACTCTAGGAGGATGGAGAGTTTAGCGTATGCCAAAGCGCATGAAGGTCAGTGGCTTCGGTTGCAACAACTTACTCGCAAACGTCGGTTAAACGGCTTAGAAAGCGACGAGTTTGTGAGCTTATATCAAGCCTGTGCCACTCATTTAGCGAAGATCCGGACATCTGCTCCCGATGCGGATATGATCCTGACGTTATCAGCGATTACTGCGGCAGCGCGCGCTAAACTCACAGACCATTCGCGCAATCGCAGCAATACATTCCGGTATGCACTAACGAGAACATATCCGTATGCCATCTATCGGCTGCGCTGGTGGATTCTCGCTTTAGTGTTGGCCACGCTAACGGTTGTGGCCGTGGTGCTCATTAATATGCGGGTAAATCCAGCAGCTATTGCCGAGCTAAATGAATCAGGAAATTTACGGCAGTACGCCTACAACGACTTTGAAGAATATTATTCGCACTACGCCAGTCAAGATTTTGGATTACAGGTATGGACGAATAATGCTGCGTTATGCGCTGTTGCTTTAGCCGGTAGCCTGACAGGAGTAATCCCGCTGTGGATGTTCCTTATCAACTCGCTCAACATCGCTCATGCGGCAGCAGTGATGGCGTATTACGGGCAGGCGGATGTGTTTATTTTCCATATTGCCGTCCACGGATGGCTGGAGCTATCCGTGCTTTTCGTGGTGTTAGCAGCAAGTTTCCGGCTGTTTTGGAAGCTGATCTCTCCGGGGCATTTACCGCGGGTTCGGGCGCTCGCGGCTGAGGGGCCGCATTTGTTGCGCCTTGTCGTGGCAATGGTTGTGTTATTAGCGATTTCGGCGGTAATCGAAGCCTATATCACGCCGTTGACGGCACCGTGGGCTGCCAAGATCGCGGTTGGGGCGTTGGTAGGCATAACGTTCTGGGTGTGGGTTTTCGTCTTTGGGCGGCGGCCAGTTGTGGTGGAAGAACCTGTTGCTTACGTGGGGTAGTTTGCGTGGAGATTGCCCGCTGGATGAGGAAAAATGATTGCTGTACGTGATCGTCTCGTGCTTTATGTGGTAATTGGGTTGATCGCCTAGCTGTTCTCTTAACTTATATGAATCCCATTGGGCGTATTGCGCCCTGTTTGTGTGTGGGGGAAAAAAAGAGAGCTCTAGTGCTTTTCGTGCCTTGAGCTAACCAGATTTCCAGGTGCTTGTGTGTGTATCTGTTGGGAATGCGCGGGCGCATGGTTGCCGGTCGGCATAGCCTGGCATACACGTCGGAAAATAACCACATATGTGCAGGCGAAATCCGCTAGGGCTTTCACTGAAATCGCCTTGCCCGTCAGCCTTTCCCTCTATGCAATATCGCTACTAAGCAGGGGTATTCTGTTTTACTCTTTGATACGGCAAGGTACGTGTGCCCTTCCCTCAAAAAGACTAGGAAATGCGAGGGAAAATGGGTAGCCCTAGCGGAATCGCAGACCTTAGTGATGAGCAGCTCGTAATGGCTCGGTAGCGGCTCGGTGTTTGCGTCAGCATTTTAATATACGAACCGCTCCACGTTTTAGAGCTTGCCGTGGGCTTTTAATGCAATGTAGCGATCAACGACGGCGGTTGGCAGGCAATCCGCATCTGCTCGAACCACATGCGCACCGGAGTTTTCTAGTATGCGCGTGAGGTTGGCGTTTTCTACTCGGGAGCGTTCGTATGCGGCACGTTCGTAGGCGTCATCAACTGTCAGGTTTGCATTATGTGATTGCTGCTCCGATGAGGTGGCAGCCGATGAGGAATCTGTTGCCGCAGCGATCATTACACTGTGCCGTTGGCGCAATATCGGCAGCACATCAAGTAACCCAGAAGATACCGTTCCACCATTGAGTGTAGTGGTGATAATGATGAAAGCTGGCTGCGTTCCTAATTCTCGAATGTACGTTGGCAGCAAGCTCCAATCCGTAGCGCGCAGTGAAGGTTCCACATCTGCGATAACCTCACCCATGCGATGAATCAGTCGAGATGAGTTCTCGCCGGTGAGCCGCGCTCTGACCTGATCGTCAATAGCCAGAATACTGACGCGATCACCGGCCTTTTGCGCTAATGCCCCCTCAAGTAAAGACGTCTCGATAAAGGCATCGAAAGCGGGGTGGTCATTAATGCGGATCGCTCCACCGCGACCACAATCCAGGACGATAATGACGTGTCGATCGCGTTCAGGCCGCCAGGTTCGCACGAGTGTTTGCCCGCGTCGAGCCGTTGAACGCCAGTCGATTGCTCGCACATCGTCACCGGCAACATATTCACGCAGCGAATCGAATTCTGTGCCCTCCCCGCGTACCAAGAGCAAGGAACGCCCGCCAAGCTCTCGGAGCTGTTGCAGGCGAGAGGGGAGGTTCTTCCGAGAAATAAATTCCGGCAGTATCCGTAACTGCCAGGAGGTTGAGACGGTTTGTTGCCGCCCAGCTAGGTGTAACGGACCATACGTGCGGATTGTTATTGCGGAAGAATGTAGTGTTCCACGCCGTTGTGGCCTCAACGTGCTGTGCAATATGCTGCGTTGGCCAGGGCTCAACACAAAGGAATGGCGTGAGGGCGAGAGCATGCCTGAAGGCGGCCATGCGTCACGAATCATGCCACGAATAGTTGAACGCCCCGTATGCGAAAGTATTAGGGTGCGAGGGGTGCTCTGACCTACTCGGGTAGAAGCCGGCATTTCGTCGTCAATATACACATGCGAGGGAGACGGAGCGCAGAGCACATCAAGACATACGGCAACAGCGAGTATGACGGTTAGAAGCAGCGCCCAGCCGGCATCCCGCACGATTCCCGCTAGCACGATACCGCAACCCGAGAGGGCAACAGCGAGAGGGCGAATAAACATCAGCGTGGCACCGGCACAGTGTTGAGCACGGATTCGAGCACGCCCCGCGGCGTAATACCATCAAGTTCAGCCTCGGCATGGAGCTGAATTCGATGTGCCAAAGCGGAGCTTGCTAAGGCTTTGACGTCATCAGGGGTTACGTATGAACGCCCAGAAAGCCATGCCCAGGCGCGTGCGGCATGAAGTAGGGCAGTAGCACCACGCGGCGATACTCCCAGCGCTACCGCTGGCGTCTGCCGAGTTGCCCGCACAATATCAACGATATAATCCAGGACGCGAATATTAACATCAATGTCTGCCACTTCTTGTTGGGCCTGAATGATGAGGGATGCGTCAGCTACTGGGGTGATGTGCGCGGTTGATAGATCATTGGGATCAAAATGCGCGGCATGCCGACGCAGGATCTCAACTTCTACCTCGCGCGGGGGCAGAGGAAGCTCAACTTTGAGAAGGAAACGATCGAGTTGGGCTTCCGGTAGCGGATATGTGCCCTCGTATTCCACCGGATTTTGGGTGGCGACCACCATGAACGGTGAGGGTAATTCTTGCGGATTGCCGTCCACCGTCACATGGCGTTCTGCCATTGCTTCAAGTAATGCTGCTTGAGTTTTTGGCGGGGTGCGGTTGATTTCATCGGCGATCAACAGGTTGGTAAAGACTGGCCCTGGGCGGAAAGAGAATTTTGCTTCGGAAGAATGATAGATCAAAGAGCCCGTCAGATCGCCAGGCATAAGATCTGGGGTGAATTGCACGCGCTTAGCCTCTAACTGCACACAAGCTGCCAAAGCCCGTACAAGTAAGGTTTTTGCGGTTCCAGGTACGCCTTCGAGCAGAATATGCCCATCACACAGTAGCCCGACGAGGAGGGCGCTGACGGCGTGATCCTGCCCGACGATTGCCTTGCTGATTTCGTCACGAATGTGCCGAAAAGCAGCGCCGGCATCGGATAGCGGAGCTGGGGGTGCGGCAGGCTGATCTGCCGTCGGGCGAAATACTGCGTTTTGGGGAGGAAAATCAGTAGACATGAATATCCCTTTCGAGTTGTTCGAGTCGGGCGGTCAGGATAATGAGGTCGCGATCAGTGCTGATCGGATCGGTGAACAAGATACGTGAAACATGCTCGGGAGCATACCCGCTAGCAGCAACAACTGCGTTGACAATCGTTTGAGGATCACTGGTTGGGGTGAAGCCGCAGCGTTGAGCGATTCTGTTGAGAGTGCCGATTCGGAGGGATTGAGCAGCATGTTGGCGATTGTGCCCGCGAGCGTAGAGGCGCGCTCGCCCGTGGTCGGTTTCGCGGGCGGGCACGATGACGGGAATAGGTTCGGCAACGAGCGGCCCGAAGCGCCGTCCTCGCCATAATGCTAACCACAGGAATGTCAGCAATGCTCCACAGAACGCTGGCACTGCCCAGTCTGGCAAGGCGAGGGTTTGCGAGTGGTCCTCGCTGGGGGTCTTATCGGGTTGATCGACCCACAGGAGCGACGGATGCTTACCGAGTAGTCGTAATGCGAAGGCGGCGTTGCCATCGCGGTTTAGCAGTGAGTTCGTTAAAAACGTGCCGGAGGGCAGGAGTGTTATATGGGGGTAATCGCGGGGTGTGATCGCACCAAACCCTTGGGCAATGGGGAAACATCCTGAGACGGCCTGGGGATCATCGGGGATAAATGTTGCGTCGATTCCGGATACGTACTGCGCTGCCTGGGCGTCTGAGTTATCACAGCGTGCGGGGACGTGGTTGGTGGGATCCAAACCGATGATGCGTCCCGAAAAGGACGTATCATCAAAGGCGATCGCAGAATCGATAAGGACGACGTGCGCATTGGTATTAAGTAGATACTTTTTAAGCTGTTCTACGTATGCCGTTTGGAAGTAGCCGACTAAGACGATGGTGTGATCCTCGCCGGTGCTGGCGAGAGCTTCTTCGGCACTGACGCTGGTTACTTCAACCCCATGCTCGCGCAGGATGCTTGCCAAAGCCATCGTTCCGTCCGGGCCAGACGAATCAATGGAATATGCAGACTCGTCATGCGGGACGCGGAAGAAAAGCAAACAGATAAATGCTATGAGGACGATAAATGTGAAGAAGAAAATGGTCTTTCGAGAGGATTGCGTGCGCGCAACAGCGAATCCGGAAGAGGTACTCATGGGCGAGCCTCCGTCCGAGCAGCGATGGTATGAAGCTGGTGTAGGGCGGTGACGATAGCTGGGGTAGCAGCGCCTTTCCAGTAGCAAATATCGTTAAAGTACAGTGCGCTGTTATTGAACAAATCGCCGTGCCCTAACACCTGAGCACCAGCCGAGGCGGCTTCTAATGGCGTCATCCCTGGGATAAGGCGCACGATTCCGCGTTCATCAAGCAGGCGAATAATGCCGCGATACCGTTCAATGACGGCGAGATTCAGATCGCCGCTCTGTTCGGCAGCATCGGCTGCACGGAACAGGGTGTGGGAATTGCGCATATCGTCAAATAAGGCAACATGTGCGGGGGCGTCGGCACTCTTGCGCATACTCCGGGCATTGCGGGCAATGAAATATAAGATAACGATGGCGGCGATACCCACAACGATCAAGATGAAGAGGTTGCCGTAACCATTTTCCGAGGGCGATAGGCGCTGTAAGAGCGAGGTGAATCGTTCCCCGATCCATCGGGCGATGATAGCCAAAATGGATTGAGTGTCGTCGTACTTTGCTTTTGCGAGTTCGTGTTCGGCCCATTGCTGAGCGTCGTCAGGACTCGGGGTAAGCGGATCGAAGAGCCAAGGCATGCCGAGCATTAGAGGTTATCCTCGGGTGAATCGGTAGCGATATTAGCAGGATCGGGGGTAGCTAGAAGCCATTGGGGGCGATCGCCGGACCACGGCTCATTATCGCTTTGCTGTGAATTACCCTTTCCGGATGTTGGCACCGAAAATACGCCAGGAGTATGTGGCGTGCTTGCTGGCGGTGTGGCGTATGGAGTATGAGACCAGGAGGCGTCGGGCGCCGTATATGGCCAAGGAGCTGTGGCGGGATAAGGCGAGGGATTGTTCATAGCTGACGGATCTGCATACATGGAGGAATTTCCAGGAAAAGAGCCGTTGGCAGGGGAATCATATTGCCCGTATCCGTAGCTGGCTTCGGCAGGTGCGGCGGTGGGGTATCCCGTCGTTGCTGATGGAGGCGCGCCATAATCGGGCGCTGTGTGAGACGGTGGATAGGGCGCGGTAGCGGGCGTCGCCGGAGCCGGATAAAAGCCCGCGTTGGGATTGGCCGTCGCATGCGCACCGCCGTGCGGGTAGGAGGGATATACCCAGTTTGCCGGGGACGCAGAAGCTTGCGCAGTGGCGGCTTCGTGTGCTGCCTGTTGACCCGCTTCGTAGAGGAACTGTTGGTGGAATTGCTCGCGACGCATGCGCATATTGATATACACCATATTGATGAGGGTGTTGTAGATCGGTGAGACGATACCGGCGAAGAGCAGCATCGTCACGCCGGTGAGCAGCGCGTTGAGAACGCTGGAATCAGGGTTGTATGCGCCTACGAATGACGTCATAAAAAGTGAGGTGGAGCCAGCAATCAGCATTAGCACGCCGGTTGCGACGGTAGACAGCACAGAGGAGAGGATGACGATGGCGATGAATACCCCGATGAGATAGCCCAATGAATGTTTAGTGAGATTCCACGAGCGGCGGATAGCTGCAATAGGGCCAATATCTTCAATAACCATTGTCGGTAGCACCGCGATGAAGCGAGCAAAAATGAGGAAACTCCCAATAAGTGAAGCGAGGGTGGCAATGATGGTGAAAATAATGATTGCTACGGGATGAAGATCCGCTAGGGATCTAACACTGCCAAGGAAAAAGACGAAAAATAGCAGGGAGCACACTATTATTGCGGCGAGTAGCACAACGCAGGAGATAAGCGTCAGCACGATGAAACGGCCGGTAAAGCGCCAAAATCCGCTGCGAGCACTGCGAAATGTGGCGCTGAGAGGCATCTTCGTTCCACGCATAGAAGCAAGCGTGACGCGCGCCCCCGCAATCCACGTCAACATTCCAGCAATCATGCTTCCGATGGAGAGAATACCGACAGGAATCGTCACCATATTGAACGTGGAATTAAAGGAATCGCGAATGGGTAAGGATCTGAGCACAAACAGGCAAGCGACGTAGCCGGCCAATACAACGAGATGTACGACGATAGGGAAAACAATGAAAGCGACGGGGTTGAAGCGAATTAGCCGGACGGCAGCGTCAATGGTTTCTCCGACGGATAGTGGGCGCATCGGGATAACCGTGCGCCATGCGGGTGCGCGCTTGCCAATATTGTCTGAGGCACTCCCGTATTGGCCATAGCTCATCCCGGAGGTGTTCGCGTGACCGTTGGGTGGAGGAAAGAATTGGCTCGTTGACATGATCGCTTCCTTTGTTGAGTGCTGAGCACAGCTTATCTAATCTGCTTGGGAGGAAATAACGGGTCGCATCCGTCGGAAGTAGGAGCTCCTGATATAGTGTTCTCAGTGCTAACTAGCCAATCAGGTGTAGAGAAGCGGAGTGCAATGGCAGCGCGCATTTTGGTGGTAGACGACGATCCAGGTATCTCTGAGATGGTGGCGATCATCTTGGAAACAGAGGGATATGAGGCGATGACGTGTGCGCATGGCGATCGGGTCATGCCGTTGTTCCGTGCCGAGCAGCCTGATCTGGTCCTTCTTGATGTTATGCTTCCTGGCCTTGATGGGGTTTCGGTATGTCGCCAATTGCGAGAAGAATCTGACGTTCCCATCATTATGATGAGTGCGAAGACGGATTCGGTTGATGTGATTGCCGGTTTGGAAGCTGGGGCCGATGATTATGTGACGAAGCCGTTTGAGAACTCGGTGTTAATTGCCCGAGTGAAGGCGCGCTTGCGTCGGCAAGAGCCAGAAAGTGAAACCCTCTCTATTGGCGATATTGTGTTGGATTTGCGCGCTCATGAGGTCCGACGGAATAACGAATTACTACATTTGACGCCCCTGGAGTTTGATTTGTTGAGCGTCCTTGCCCGCAAACCGCACCAAGTTTTTAGCCGCGAGGAGTTGTTAGAACAGGTCTGGGGGTATCGTCATTCGTCTGATACTCGGCTGGTCAACGTCCACATTCAGCGTCTGCGTTCTAAAATTGAGCGAGATCCGGAAAATCCGGAAGTGGTGTTGACGGTTCGCGGCGTAGGGTATCGTGCGGGGCGTATAAACGGTGAGTGAGCGCTCCGGCGCTGCGCGAGTAGCGCTTGTCGCTCGTCGTCTGGGGCGTATCCGGCAACGATGGGATTCTTCGCTATCGCTACGAGTGATGGTGTCGATTATTTGCGCAGGTGTAATCGGTATTATCTTGATCGGCTCGGGGATCTCGGCGCAGATGCGCGATTCGGTTTTTGACCGCGCGGTTGATTCAAGTATTGAGTTGTTTGCCAACGATGTTCGGTTGGCGGAATCCCGGTTTGCTGCCTCCGCTCCGACGGTTGGTCGCACCCAAGAAGTTGCCAATGAGCTGGTGTCTTCAATGTATGATCCAGCGCGTGGCACTCTAGGGGCAGTGTTGATCCGTTCGGCTGGGCAGGATCCTGTTCCCACCCAGATCTATGAGCCAGCCACCGCTTCGGCAACGCAGGTGCGTTCTTTGGTCAGTGCTGAGTTGCGTGCGACGGTGACTCAAGCGGGCAAAATTGGCTGGCAATCCGTCCAAATTGCCACTGAGGATGAAACAGTACCCGGCATTATTGTGGGCACGACTCTGACGATCCCTGGATCGGGGGTTTATGAGTTATATACGGCGTATTCCATGCAAAGCCCGAACTCAATGATTCATACGACGGCTCGAGTAGTGTGGATCTCCGTCGTTGCCTTTCTACTTATTCTGGGATTGATGACGTGGGCTGTTATGCGGTGGGTGCTGTCGCCCGTCCGTCAAGCATCGCGCAATGCGAAAGCATTAGCTGACGGAGAATTCCATACTCGCATGACGGTGCGCGGCACGGATGAAATCGCACAGCTTGCTCGCTCTTTTAATCAGATGGCGGAGTCGCTCGAAAAGCAGTTCACTCAGATGGAGCGTATGTCTCGCGTGCAAACTGAGTTCGTTTCGGCGGTTTCTCATGAATTGCGTTCGCCGGTGACGACGGTGCGAATGGCAGGGCAGCTCATCTATGACAAGCGCGAGGAACTGCCTCCAGCATTGCGCCGTTCGGCGGAATTGCAGTATAACCAGCTATTAAATCTGGACGCGACGCTGGCGGATCTATTGGAGATTTCGCGCTATGACGCCGGAGGGATGACGCTAGCGACGAAAACCGTTGATGTGGCTGATATCGTCCGTGAAGTTATTGATATGAGTGAGCCCCTGGCGCAAAATAACCACACGCGGATGGAGTTTTCAACTGACGGAGATACGGTTGCAGAGATCGAGCCGCGTAGGATCCAACGGGTGGTCCGAAATCTTGTGGTCAATGCGCTGGAACATGCCGAACGCAATCCGGTGCGTATCCGTGTTGTCGGCAATGACACCGCAGTTGCGGTTGAGGTACAAGATAATGGTGTAGGTTTATCTGCCGAGCAAATTATTCACGTATTCGAGCGTTTTTGGCGGGCAGATGCTTCGCGGGTGCGCACTTCGGGTGGTACAGGTCTAGGTTTGACCATTGCTCGAGAGGATGCCCAGATTCATGGTGGTTCGCTGGATGCTGCGGGAGAACTCGGTGTGGGCTCTACGTTCTTGCTTACCTTGCCCAAGGTGCCGCATGAGTCGTATCTTGCGCCGATTACCTTGCGTGCCCCGCAACCATTGGCAGTGCCGACGGAGTTGATCGTTGATGCGCAGCCAGTTACCCAGATGGAAACCCCATACGTTGGTCTGGAATCTCAGCTAACAGTTGACGATAGTGCGCAGGAACGTGCGGTTAGTGTGGCTATCGATCAGGAGGGTCAGGAGGTGCAAAGCCCAGGTGCGGTCGCCGTCGGCGAAATGGACGTACCGCCGCAAGCTGAAATGGCATATCAGGAGGAAGCCGCTGAGGTCGAATCGAATTCGGTTGCGGGTACGCGGGACGATTTGGGTATTGCTTCGCATGATTTCGTCGGTCAGCATGACGGTGTAGTAGCTGTGCAACCAGCGGAAAAGAATCGGATAACGCCACAGGAGGAAGAATGAGCCGCTTTCGGATCCTCGTTGTGCTGTGCGCACTGATTTTTTCTGGCTGTGCGTCAATTCCCACCGATGGCGCGCCGCAGGAAGTTGATCGACCAAAAGATGTTGTCGGTGGGGTGGTGCTTGACCCGAAAGGTCCGACGCCGGGATCTTCGCCGGAGAATGTGGTGTCAGATTTTTTGCGGGCAGCCGGTGCTGGGTTATCAACGGATTATTCTGTGGCGCGGCAATTTCTTACTCCGGAAGCTGCCGAGTCGTGGAATCCCACGAGCTCAGTGCGGGTGTATCAGGATTCGCAAAATCTGGCGATGTCGCAAACTCGCAGTGGAGCGATTCGTATTTCAGCTACGGCACAGGCCACTATTGACGACAGCGGCCGTTACACCACTGCGAATGCTGATGCGATTGTCAATAGTGAGTTTTCGTTGATCCGCAATGCGGCGGGTGAATGGCGGATTTCGCAACTGGATGATGGGGTTATTATTCCCAGCACGATCTTCCAGTCGCTCTATCATGAGACGCCGTTATATTTTGTGACGCCTGATCGTGCAGCCTTGGTGGCTGATGTGCGCTGGTTCCCCTCTAATGGTTTGGCTACTCGAGCTGTGCAGGCGTTGTTGCGAGGGCCTTCGTCGTGGCTGGCTGCGGCGGTCTATTCGGCGGTACCTACCGATACCGCCTTGAGTGATTCGGGCGTGACGATCTCTGATGGTATTGCTCGGGTTGATTTATCGAGTCATGTTGCGTCGCTGTCGTCAACTGATCTGGTATTGCTTGACGCGCAAGTGTCAAAAACGTTGTCGAATTTATCGGGGATTCAACAAGTGCAGTTGACCTCGCAGGGTGTGGGATTAGATATTCCGAATCGGATTGATTTGCCGTCCTACCCATACGCAAGTTATCTGTTGGCAGGGGTAAGCGCAGGAGTTCCCGTCACTATTACAAAGACCTCCCAAGACGCAATCACTTCGGTGGTGCAAGATATTGGCGCGCTCGCGACGAGCTATACAAATCCTCAGTACGCGGCTGCGGTATCGACGGATCGGAGGCGAATCTATCGCATAAACATGGAGACGGGGGATACCCGAGTGCTCCTGGATGGTCAGAATCTGGTGACGCCGTCAATCGATGCTGACGGGTGGGTGTGGAATGCTGAAGCGAATTCCGCGAAACTGATTGCCGTCAATCTCACCACTTTGGAGCGGGTGGATATTAATGTGCCGTGGCTTGCGGGGGCGACGATACGTTCTTTGGCGATGTCACGTGAGGGTAGCCGTCTCGTTGTGGTGAGTGCGAAGGATAGTGTTGCTGCGGTCAATGCGGTGGCGGTTAATCGCAGCAATGCTGGTGTGCCAACAGAAGCAGGGGATCCGATTCGTTTTGCTCCGCAGCTTTCTGATGTGATTGATATTGCGTGGGTGAGCGATTCGCGATTGGCGGTTTTAGGTCGGCAGGCGTCAACGTCGAATTTTGCGGTGTATATCGAGGGTATTGGTGTGCCGTCGAGTTCGTTGTCAGCTATTGAAAAGGTGGTTGCACTGACGGCTGGTCGCGGTACGGATTCTATTGTGTTGCAAAGTTCGGATAACCGTCTGTATTCCTTTGATGGGGCGGGGTGGACGAAGATTGCCGATAATGTGACTGCTCCGGCCTATCCGGGGTGATCTGTGTTGTGTGCGGCGCGTGCAGATAAGCGCATACGTTGTAGCGTCGGTGCGCGGTGCTGCTGAGTTATCTGTTGTCACCAATAAATGCCTCTGGGCAGGGATAGCTGTAATTGTTAGCCCTATTTTGCGCATCTTGATAAAGCTGTGGGTGCGTAGATCGCTGTGAAATGGGTGGCTGGTCAACCCAGATCTTATCGACCTTTCAAAGTTGCCGTTCAGACGTGGGGCAACACTGTGGTCTCCAGGGGCAAGCCCGTTCTGAGCGTTGACCGCGTTCATTATCAGTTGCCGCGAGATGGCTAGTGTCTACAGATCGGGTAGGGTTTTCCTAAGTTTTCCACTGCTTTGCGTGCCGGCAGGGAAATCCACAATAGCTATTGGCTGCTACTAGGTGACGTGTGCATGTGAAAAACTCAGGCATGGGTAAGAACGTGAGGGAAGCGTGGGCTGATCAGCGGAGGGTCGGCGCATGCCATCGCGCCTGGCAGACCACGCTTGATCTGTGTTTCCCGCGTTGGTGTGCTGGATGTGGGGCGTATGACGAAGATCTGTGTGAGCAGTGCCGATCGGCTTTTGGCAAGCGTTGGGATCGGGTTGAGGAGCACTTGCCGTATTTACAGCTTGTTTCCCCGATTGATGGGGAAATACGCGCACCTTTTCCGGTGGGAGCTCTAGGGGAGTACAGCGGTGTACGGTCAAGAGCGATTGTTCGTTGGAAAAATACGGTGGATCAGCGTTTGGATGAGGCGTTCTATGATGTAGTGCTCTCTCGTAGCGGATATGACGAGATCGCGTTGTGTTGGCCGCATGTCATCGTCCCAATGCCATCGTCGCGGCAACGTATTCGTGCGGATCGTTATGTTGTTGGCGTGCTCGCGGCGGCGGTGAGTGCGGCAATGGGGGTGCCAGTGACCCCGATTCTGTTCTCCGCACATACCTCGTCGTGGCGGCACAGAATACGCGGCGATCGCCGGCTTTCGCGGCCAGCGCAATTTTATGATCGTCGAGTGAAGTCGAAGCTTATTAAATGCTGCGCTGGTGCCGATCTCAGCGGGTGTGACGTGTTGTTAGTTGATGATGTCGTCACTACTGGAGCGACGGTGTTGGGAGCCTGGAAAGCTGTGCAATCGTGCGGCGGTCGGGTGATTGGTGCGGTTGCGCTGGCCGCGGCACACAATCCACGGCAATTGCGTGGGCGAGGTCACATGTGAGCGATAATTTCGTATAATGGAGATACCCAGAAAGAACGTGCGAGCTTATCGCTACTATCGTCGGGAAGCTGGCACATTCAAGAGATAGGAGTGGTTAGCGCCCGGCTTTCGGGCAAACGTTCATGGGGTACAGCCATATTAGGGCGTACCGTCCACTTTCGGTCATGGCCAAGGGAGGTCATCATGGAAATCGTCGTCACGGGTAGAAACACTGAGGTTTCCGGAAGGTTCCGCGAGCATGTGGAAGAAAAACTCAGCAAAATTGAGCAGTATGCTCCACGGGCACAGCGTGTTGAAGTAGAGGTTACGCATGAGCCGAATCCGGCCCAAGCAGATACCTCGGAGCGCATTGAGATTACCGTTCGTGATAAAGGGCCGGTAGTGCGTTCAGAAGCCAGCGCGTCGGATCGTTTTGGTGCACTAGATTTGGCTGCCCAGAAAGTTTTTGAACGTTTACGCCGCAAGCATGAGCGTCGGAAGGATCGCCGTAAGGGTGAGCGTCGCGAGGAAGCGCCTGTTGATTTGCCGATTGATGAGTTGCTTTCCAAACCAGAAGATGTTGAAGCTCCAGAGGAAGCAACCCCCATCCCCACTCATCTAGGTGAGGCAGTGGAGAGCCCGCTGGGAGATTCTCCGGCGATTGTGCGCCAAAAGCTCTATGCGGCTCGGCCAATGTCTATTGAGCAGGCGATTGATGAGATGGAATTGGTGGGTCATCCTTTCTTCCTGTTCATTGATGAGGTTACTGCTCAGCCGTGTGCGGCATACCGTCGTCGGGGCTGGACGTATGGTGTTATCCGTTTGGATGCGACAACCAGCTCCTATGGCCCCGGAGACCAGGGCGAAGCCTAATATCGGGTGTGCCCTTGCTGCTGTTGCACGTGAAGTTATGAGTAATGGCGTATAGCGGCACTAGGGTTCATATACGCTGACGGATGGCGGGTGACGAATTGGTCACCCGCCATCGCGCTATGCTGGGAAGCTGTTGGCAACTGAATTAGGATGTCATGTGCGCGTATTGGCGGCGTCTTGCTCCGGCGCGCTGACGTGTTACGGCCGTGCACCTGGTAGGTTAAGCGCGAATAACACAGATGAGAAGAGCTTAAGAAGGAAGAGGTAGACGTGGCAGACCGACCGCTTCACGTTGCTGTCATTGGGGCCGGACCAGCCGGCATCTATGCGTCCGATATTCTGTCGAAATCTGGGGTAGAGGTGCGCATTGATCTATATGAAAAGCTCCCGGCTCCCTATGGTTTGGTGCGGTACGGTGTTGCACCCGATCATCCGCGTATTAAAGCCATTATTAATGCGCTGTATAACGTCTTGCAGCGGGGCGATATTCGTCTGGTTGGCAATGTGGAAATTGGTCGGGATATTAGCGTGGATGAGCTGCGGGAGCGCTACGACGCGATCATTGTGGCCACAGGTGCTGACCGCGACGCGCCATTCAATGTTCCCGGTGCTGACCTGCCGGAAGTCTATGGGGCGGCGGATTTCGTCTACTGGTATGACGGTCATCCAGACTACCCGCGCACATGGCCGTTAGAGGCTCGGGAAGTTGCGGTTCTTGGCGTGGGAAATGTGGCTCTCGACGTCGCGCGTATTTTGGCTAAACAGCCTGACGATCTCATGTCTACTGAGATCCCGCACAATGTGGAAGCCGGCTTGCGGCAGTCGCCGATTACGGATGTTCATGTATTTGGTCGGCGCGGGCCGGCTCAGGTGAAGTTCACGCCGATGGAGTTGCGCGAGCTAGGGCATGTGCCTGACGTGGATATCATCGTCTATCCAGAAGATTTTGACTATGACGATGGTTCACAGGCGGCGATGGAAAACTCGAAGATGACCCGTCAAGTTGTTGAACAGCTAACGGAGTGGGTATTCCAAGAGGAAGAGGATATGACAGCATCGCGTCGTATCCATATTCATCTGCTTCAGCAGCCGGTTGAGATTCTCGGCGAGGATCACGTCAGCGGTATTCGGATGGAGCGCACTGAACTGTGTGGCGATGAGACGGTACGCGGAACGGGCGAATACATTGATTATCCGGTGCAGGCAGTGTATCGGGCGATAGGTTACTACTCGTCACCGATTGAGGGGCTCCCATTTGATACGGTGCGTGGAGTCGTTCCGAATACGGCGGGGCGGGTGTTGAGCGAGCCTGATGGGCAAGTGCTGACTGGTATGTATGCGACGGGTTGGATTAAGCGTGGCCCGGTGGGGTTGATTGGCTCAACGAAGTCCGATGCGCAGGAAACGATTGGTCATCTTCTTGATGATTATCGGGCTAATATGTTTTCTCCGACGGCAGATGAACTGGGCTGGGAGTCTATGCAGACGATCCTGGAGAGTCGGGGGATTCGCTATACCACCTGGCGCGGTTGGGAGCTGTTAGAGGAATATGAGAAGGCGCTCGGTGCTCAAGAAGGGCGTGAGCGTATCAAGGTTGTTGAGCGGGAGACGATGACGGCAATATCTCGCGGGGAACCGCATGATGGCAAGCTCTATTAACTGTTTAATGTGACGATCTGTGCGGGCTTGCTGGCGGTCGTGCTACGCCTTTCCTCATCGGTGCAGTGGGGATGGACGGCTCGTGAGGTAATGAGCCGTCATCGCGAGTGGTGATCGTAGCGCAGGTGCAACGGTTGCGAAGATGTGCCGTTAGGAACTGTCACAGTACAACTGTGGCCCTGCCGGAAAATTCCGGCAGGGCCACAACTATTTTCAGTGCGTGGCGCAGTTAGCTATTAGCTATGCCTGCGGGCCACCGTAAGGTGCTGGCGGGGTCTGCGGACCTTGTGGTGCCTGCGGAGCCTGAGGGTTCTGCGGCATGTGAGGGGCCTGCGCACCCTGAGGTGGCATTCCGTAGTAGCGCGGCGGAACCGGCAGACGTGGCGTTTCCTTGCGCAGGATGAGAAGGATACCTGCGGCCAGAGCGACGAGCGCGGCAAGCAGGGTGAAGATCATGCCAATGCCGATGCCGGCATCGCCGCCTACGTAGCTAATGGCTTCTGAGGCGTCGCCGATCCTGCCCATGTCGATAAACATAATCAGCACGGTAATAGCGGAGAGGACGACCGTAGCGATACCGAAGATCTTGGTGCGTGCGTACTGCTTAGCGAACAGAATTACTCCGCACAGAGCACCGATAGCAATTCCACACAGCAAAGTGAAGATGCCATCGCCGCCGCCGTCGCTGCTAACGCCGCTGTAAGAAATGGAATCGCCGAACGCCGAAGCGCTGACCCAGGGCAAGAATGCCGAGATAAAGATAACGATTCCGGCAACG
Organism: Trueperella sp. LYQ141; assembly: GCF_046599555.1. Classification (NCBI taxonomy): domain Bacteria; kingdom Bacillati; phylum Actinomycetota; class Actinomycetes; order Actinomycetales; family Actinomycetaceae; genus Trueperella; species Trueperella sp. LYQ141. The sequence continues at coordinate 517,535 of NZ_JBKIWQ010000001.1, forward strand.
AAACCGGCCCACGTCACCCATGGTTGCTCAGCGATTGCATGTACCTTGCTTGCAGCGTTAGGAGCGGCGTGGCCTCCGTAGGGCTGCCCTGGCGCGGAATATGGCGGCTGGGTGGGAGCTGGCTGCTGGTAATAGCCGCCAGCTTGAGGCCCTGGATATGGTTGCTGGGGCGGTTGTGGAGCAGGGTAGCCACTGTTCGGCGGCACGGGAGCGCCGGCATTGTGTGGAGCGGGATACCCCTGCTGCTCGGGAGAGTGGTTATTTTCGCTCATATTATTCCCTTTGTTGTGCTTATTTGTTTTGTGTTATGCAACGGCGTGCACAGCACGGAGCGCGTAGCGTAAACCACAACTGCTCCTTGGCTAAGTATTGCACACCGCAATGCGATGATACGATGGTATCCACTTTTTAGTATTGTCGCGTCTTATCGGTAGTTAACAAACTGTAATGCTACGTCGAGTGGAGCGTTTTTCAGCAGGGCAATCGTGGCCTGGAGATCATCGCGAGACTTTGACGAGACGCGCACTTCATCTCCCTGGATATTTGCTTTGACTCCCTTTGGCCCTTCGTCGCGAATAAGTTTCGTGATCTTCTTGGCGTTTTCCTGGCTAATTCCAGAACGCAGCGCGCCGATGAGGCGGTATTCTTTTCCGGAGGCTTTCGGCTCTCCATCTCCGACGTCAACTTGTTTGAGCGATAGACCCCGACGGATGAGTTTCGTCTGTAGGACGTCCCACACGGCAAGCACTCGATCGGATGAATTTGCCGTCATTGTAATGCTTTCTCCGTTGCGTACGACGCTTGCTCCGACATTGCGGAAGTCGTAGCGCTGTGAGATTTCCTTTGCTGCCTGGTTGACGGCATTGTCAACTTCTTGAACGTCGTACCGGCTAACGACGTCGAACGAGGAATCGGCCATGAGGTTTCCTTTCTCAGCATTCGTAATGCGTATGCATATGCAGTGTATTGCACGTGACGGGTCTGTGGTAGTGCAGTGCTAATGAAAATGGGTGAGATTCTAGTGTATTTCTAGATTTTTCTGCAGTGCTGAGAAGGAAAATAAGGGCGGTGGCAGGAGTGGGGCGTATGGGGAATACGACGGTTGCTGCGGCGCAGAATGTGAGCATTACTGCACCGCGGTTATTGGGTTTGACATACACGGGGGGAGAACTGCTAATCTCAGTATTCGCGTGCTTGATATGCAGGCACACTGGCAGGTTTCCCGAGCGGCCAAAGGGAGCTGACTGTAAATCAGTTGCATTAGCTTCGGGGGTTCGAATCCCTCACCTGCCACGGCTACAGCGTTGGCGGTGCAATATTTCGCACAGTTGACGAGGTATCGCACCACTATAAGTGGTGGTATGCTAGCCAGGGTTGCCCCGATAGCTCAGTCGGCAGAGCGTCTCCATGGTAAGGAGAAGGTCAAGGGTTCGATTCCCTTTCGGGGCTCGTTTCATTCTTATGAGAATGGTTCACGGCGAGGTAGCTCAGTTGGTCAGAGCGCACGACTCATAATCGTGAGGTCGCGGGTTCAAACCCCGCCCTCGCTACGATGATAGGGCATTCGCCTTATCTCCGATCAAGAAGCATCCGCTTCGCAAGCCGAACGTGAGGAAAACCAGTGGCTAGTAAGTCTGCAGACGTTCGCCCCAAGATCACCCTCGCATGCGAGGTTTGTAAGGAGCGCAACTACATCACAAAGAAGAACCGTCGTAACAACCCGGATCGTTTGGAGCTGAAGAAGTTCTGCCCGCGTTGTAACCAGTCAACGGCTCATCGCGAGACTCGCTAATCGTCTCGTTACACTGTGACCTCCGCCGGTGCGGAGGTCATTTTGTTGCCAAAGATCGTTACATCGCTGGAATGCGCCAGTCGCAGGTATAGCGGGCGTGCCCGTCATGCTGGCGGTGGCGTATCTGCCTCCCAGATGAGTTGTGAGCTGTGTGCCCAGCGCGATGATTGCACCAAATTTATATGATGAATGGGTGAGGAGCGATGCGTGCTTGTGTGTAGCTAGCTACCCAGCAGGCAAATACGTATGTATTTCGCGAATTTGCCCGCTAAGAAAATAGACTCAAATGTCATAATAGATAGCTGTAATCTCTGGCTGGCTTTAGTTTAGGATGATGAGGCAGGGGCAAAGTACTGCCGGCAGTATCTAGATGTTGTCATGGTGTTGTCGATATATCGGAGATCCTCTGCCTCTATTATGGCGAGGAGATAAGGAACGAAGATGAGGTTCTGTGCGGATGTTCCGGCTGAAGAATTCGACGCATTTGCTCGTCAGCATCCACAGTGTACGTTATTGCAATCCGACGAATGGGCTCACGTCAAGGGCGGCTGGAGCCATATTCTGACAGGTTTACGTAATGATGACGGAGAACTGGTTGCGGTAGGTTTGGTCTTGATCCGCTCGGTTTTGCCGTCACGGTTACGCCGTAGCGCCACCTCACCGTTAGCTATCTGGTATTTACCTCATGGCCCATTGTTGGATTATGCCAATGACGAGGTGCGCGATACGTATTTACGCCAACTTGGGCGCTATGCGCGACGCAAGCTGGCAATTTTAGTGCGTATTGATCCGTTCCTGGCGGCTGCGGCTGCTTCGCTTGATGAGTTTCCACTTCCACCCGATCCGCAGATTATTGCCATCGGGCGGCGCATTGAGCGTCTGGGTTATCGCCTGCGCAGATTTACGCCAGAAAAGCACGATAATATTCAACCGCATTTCGTATCAGTTGTTCATCGCCCAGATGGAGAATATGCTGCGTCATTATCAAAAAAGGCGCGAACGCTTGCGAATAATGCCCGCAATCGTTTCGTCACTACGGAATATGGCGGTGACGAGTGTGTTGATGATCTGGTCAACGTCATTGAGCAGACCGAAGAGACGAAAGGAATCTCGCTGCGATCTGCCGAATACTATCATCAGATTTTCCGTAGTTTCGGCGAAAATGCGCGAATTTATACGGCTTCATTAGATATTGATGATGCCTTAGCGCGAACTCGTCAAGCACGTGCCCGCGATGAGGCAGAGTTGGCGCAGTGCCCAGAACACGCAGGAAAGAAACGAAATCGGCTTACCGAGGCGATCCAGGCTGCAAACAAGCGTATTGCTGAGCTATCCGAATGTCGCGAGCGCGATGGGCAGCGGGTTGTGTTGGCGGCGGTTTTGGTGGTGCGTTTCGGCGAGTGGTCGGAGATGCTATATGCCGGAACGAATCGTCATTATGGCAATATCCCTGCTCAACATGTGCTGTGGGTGGACGCTATTACCGAAGAATTTGCCTGCGGTGCGCAACGTGTTTCTTTGGGCGGGGTCGCCGGAAAATTAGATGATTCGCTAATGCAATTCAAATCTCGGTTTAATCCGGTGGTGATTGAAAAAATTGGTGAATTTGAGCTCTCAATTATTCCGCCGCTATCGAAGATTATCGACTGGCGGTTAACGCGGCACTAGCATAGATACATGAGTTGTCATATCCCAGAGCCTTCTTCGCCAACAATAACGATCCCGCCAGTGCAATCGCAGCGGCGCCAAGGAACGCAGTGCCTTGCCCAAATGACGACGATTGAAGTCGGCGGGCAGATCTCTCAGCTCGTTGACGCCCGAACAGAAGCGGAAATCATTGAGGCTGTACGCGGTGCGGATGAAGCTGGTATGCCGGTTTTAGTATTGGGTGGCGGATCCAATGTGCTGGCAAGTGACGATCCGTTTACGGGTGTTGTTATCCGCGATATGCGTCAGGAAATCACCGAGATTTCTGAAGATAGCTGCGGTGGGGCACAGATGGAGGTAACTGCTGGGACCCCGTGGGATGAAACCGTTGTTTATGCCATTGAGCATGGCTGGATGGGCATGGAAGCTCTCTCCGGAATTCCCGGATCGACGGGTGCTGCTCCAGTGCAAAATATCGGCGCGTATGGGCAAGAAGTCGCTGAAACATTAGCGTCGGTTCGAGTATATGACCGTCAACGTCAGCGAACTCGTACCTTATTTTTATCTGATTTAGCTTTCGGCTATCGCGATTCCGTTCTTAAACGTTCCTTGCCGGAATGGGGGCCTAGTCCGCGGTGGGTTGTGCTTTCGGTGTTGTTTCATATGCGGCGGGCTACGCTTTCGCGTCCGGTTGGTTATGGGCAATTGGCTGATGTGTTGGGTGTTGAGGTGGGGCAGCGTGTTCCGTCTGCTGAGGTGCGTGCTGCGGTTTTGGAGTTGCGTCGGAGTAAGGGGATGGTTCTTGATGATTCTGATCGTGATACCTATTCTCTTGGTTCTTTCTTCACTAATCCCGTTCTTTCTCCCGAACAAGCAGATCGCCTTCCGCCTGAAGCGCCACGATTCTCGGTAACGAAAAACGCTGCGGTCAATCAGATTGGGGCGGCAGCACCAACGATCCCTGGGCAGGTTAAGACCTCAGCGGCGTGGTTGATTCAACATGCTGGTTTTCCAGCAGGATTCAATATGCCTGGTCCGGCTGCAATATCGGAGAAGCATTGTTTGGCATTGACGAATCGCGGTCAGGCAACTGCACGTGAGATTGCCGGCTTGGCAGCGCAGATACGCCGTGGGGTGTATGAGGCATTTGGCGTGAACCTAGTGCCGGAGCCAGTGTGCATTGGCCTATCGGAGGAGCTGGGAATATCGGCTGAATAGCCACTATGCGGCAATTCTGTAGGGAGCATCAGAGCGTGGCTAGGTAGCAGTTCGCTAAAACGAGATAGCAGCTAGCTAATCACAGTCGGTAAGTGGGGCACATGCGATGAGCTCATTTAAGCAACGCGCAATAATATGAGGTAGTTGCCGATCGCCAAGCGGTCGAAAATGCCCAGATCTTCCCAACGTGATGTTGTGTGCGCCGCTGAGGAATGACCCCTGGGGGATATGTGGGTCCCATTGCGGCGCAATGGAATAGATGCGTGAACGCAGGCGTGTTTCGCGCGCATCCGTCCAAGGAATATACGTATCCAACCCGCCAGGTGCTAAACGGGCAAGGTGGGCGTGCGAGGGAAAGAAACGAGCTAGCGTGCTGCCATTCCACGGCGCGGCAAGAGCAATTAGACCATGCACGGCCGGTGGATACTGGGATAGCACAGCGCGGGCGACGAGGGATCCTTTCGAGTGGGCAAGAAAAATAATTGGCAGATCGCTCGGAATATCAGCTAATTCGTCGAGGGCACGTTGAGCGAGAAAAGGAACCGGCGCCCGCATACGCCCTAGATGCAGGGGAATAACGTGTGCTCCCCACGAAGTGAGCATGGTAGTGATCGACTGAAAATATCGGGGAGTCTCGTAGATCCCTGGAAAAAGAATGATTCGCGCTCGCGCGATAGCGGGCACAGCTTGAGATGATGTCGAAAATACGCGAGATGTGAGACGCACACCGAGAAGATTGTTTGCATACCAAGTGTAGTCGCTCGCAGTGGCGAGGAGTCGAGTTAAGGGATGGTGAGATCCGTTTCGGTTTCTTGCCTGCATGAGATCTACTTTGTGTTTCGGTGCTGTGCCAAGCGGGCTAATTCGTCGGGCTGCATAAGCGAGATCGCGCATTGGGCGACGTCGTCGTCATCGTTGTAGAGCGTAGAGTGAGCTGCCCCCAAGATAGTGACGCTTTGGGATTGAGGCAGATTCTGTTGGAGAGTTTTGATCCAGCTAGGTGGGGCAAGATAGTCATGTTGCCCGCGAAGGAAGATGATGTCGGCGTGCTCTGCCAGGGAAATCCGATTCTCGATAGGGTAGCGGAGCATGATAGGCAAGGTGGTAAAGAACCAGTCTTTAGCACAGCGCATATATGCCAGCGCTGCCACCGCCATGAGATTTCCTTTCTCGTAGATACCGGATTGGAGGTATCGGGCAAATGCGATAGGGAGATGACGTTCAGCGGCGTTAACCGGCGGGCCAATCAGGCAGGCGCGCCGATATTTTTGGGGGCGACGGGCCAGTAGCTCGGTGGCAATCTGAGCGCCCATAGAGTGCCCGATGAGAATAGGGTCAGTGATCCCGTTGAGAGCGAGGGCAGCATCGACGATGGCTGCAAAGCCAGCGATAGAGCGTGCGCGCTGCGGGGCCGGGAGTCCTGCTGATCCGGGCATATCAAGCAGGAGGACTTCGCCGTATTCGGCAAGCGTGCGGGCGAGTGGCTTCATATATCGAGATGACATCCCGATGCCGTGAATGAGAACAAAAGTGACGCGCCCATCGCCAGGGGTGTCTTGTTGGCGGCGGTTCAGCCCCGCAGCGAGCGCGTTGAAGCGGTGGATTCGGATAGATATGCCGGCGATGTGAGCCAGGGTATGTTGTTCGGGGAGGAAATGGAGCGCTGCGGGGCGGTGAGAATCAGTGGTCATTTTAGATTTCCTCGGTGGCAAGCCATGCGTCAATTTCGCGGTTCCATTGAGTTTTTGCCTCGATTGTTGCCATTGAGGCATTGACGGAATCGCGGGCAAGTTTGGCGAGTTCTATATCGGAAAATCCTTGTTCGCGGGCGGCGACGTACTGATCGAGGAGGCGCGATCGGAATAGGAGTGGATCGTCGGCACTCAGTGCGATTTGGGCGCCTGCGTCAGAGAGGATACGTAATGGGACTTTTTCCATGCGTTCGTAGACCCCGAGGGAAACATTTGATGTGGGGCATACTTCGAGGGCGATTCCGGCGCCCACGATTCGGGCTAAAAGGTCGCGATCTTCGGCGGTTCGCACGCCGTGACCGAGACGGGTGGGTTTGAGATAGGTGATGACGTGGCGGATGTGTTCTGGTCCGAGTAGTTCGCCGGCGTGAGGTACGCTGGCGAGTCCGGCGTTGCGGGCGATAGCGAAGGCCGGTGCCCAGTCTGAGGTGTCGCCGCGGCGTTCGTCGTTTGATAGACCAAAGCCGATGACTTGCCCTGGTCCATTTCCAGCGTGTTTGGCGGCGAGTCGTGCAAGGGTGCGCGCGTCAAGTGGGTGCCGGATTCGTGAGGCGGCGACGATAATGGCCACTTGCACGCCGGTTTCCTTAGATGCGCGCGTAGCCTCATCAAGGACGATTTCTAGGGCTGGAGTGATACCGCCGACGAATGGCGCGTAAGAGGTGGGATCTATTTGTAGTTCGAGTCGGCGTGAGCCTTCAGCGGCGTCATCTGCGGCAGCCTCCCGCACGATCCGACGCATGGCGGCTTCACTGCGAACGACTTTGCGGGCCGCGTCGTAGGCGCGTTGGAAGCGAAACCAGCCGCGTTCGTTGGCTGGCACCTGGAGGGCGCTGGTGTCGGTGAGGTTGGCGGGCAGGCGCAGACCTGCGTCACGGGCAAGATCGGCGAGTGTGGATAGGCGCATAGAGCCGGTGAAGTGCAAATGGAGGTGCGCTTTGGGCAGGCTCGTGAGATCTCGCATGGTCATATCCTAGCGGCTTCATGTTATTGGGCTGAATTGTTGTTATGCCTAGTCCGCGGTGGGTTGTGCTTTCGGTGTTGTTTCATATGCGGCGGGCTACGCTTTCGCGTCCGGTTGGTTATGGGCAATTGGCTGATGTGTTGGGTGTTGAGGTGGGGCAGCGTATTCCGTCTGCTGAGGTGCGTGCTGCGGTTTTGGAGTTGCGTCGGAGTAAGGGGATGGTTCTTGATGATTCTGATCGTGATACCTATTCTCTTGGTTCTTTCTTCACTAATCCCGTTCTTTCTCCCGAACAAGCAGAACAGCTCCCCGCAGGGATAACAGCGGGGAGGACAGAGAAGTTTCGCACCGATCTGCTTCGGTTAACCCGTGAGGTAACTAAAGCATGTTCACAACGCCACAAGATCGGCTAGAGTGCTCTGATTTCCTGGGGGGGGGGAAAAAAGAGAAATGAAGCAGAGGCCAGCTCATAGTGAGTGAGATAGTGTCGATGAGCCTTGAGAGGATTGGGGTACTGCCGGTATTCATTGTGTTATCCCTCCGTCGGTACTGCCCCCCCCCTCATATATAGGAGGCGTGTTAGAAGAAATAATGACTACGACGTTATTGTGCGGTGCAAGCTGGCGGATAATGCCGTGGTGAGCCAATAAGTTGACGCTGTTTGTGTCAGTACAGGGAGGGCTCATGCGTATATCTCGTTATAGTGCGGGGGCTGATAGGCGTATGTAGGTTAGAGCGTGCATACTGTTGGAAGTTGAGTTATGAAAATGACGAGTTATACACGCTGTGAGCTACCAGCAAGAACGAGCGCCTAGCAGGATGTCATGGAAGGTGTTTTGTAACGGGATGATGAGCAACGCAGGAGAGCGCGAAGAGCGGCGTTTACAGTGGGAGCGTGCTCTGAGGGTAGCCCATGAGCAGATGGCGTTATTGACGAGCAGCGCCGCTGGTCACATGCTGGCCTGTGCGTTTGCTGAGCGTGCCATTATCCGATCTTGGCAGGTCCACACGATTCACCATCACCCTGGAGCGGGGGTGAGCGTGGGCTATAACGTGGTGTGGGATGAGTTGCGCTATCGGGGAACGCCAGCGGAGTATCGTCAGCGTGACGATGTGTATGTGGTGGTTTCTTCCGGTGAGTTTTTTCCGCGTGTTCCCGGGGGTGCTGGCTGCTCTCGTCTGGATGGCGAGCTAGCTGAGATAGCAACGGGATCTTTGGCGCAGCGAACGGTGCGGATAGTCAGCGGGAAACACAGATTCTATGTGTGGGTATTCCCAGATGATCCGTTACTTCCTGCCTTGGCGCGGGCATGTGATCCGCAGTGGCTTTCGGCATTATTGGGCGCACCGACGTACAGCGAGCTGTTGAGCTATCGTCCGATGTGCCGCGCCGTATTGCGGTGTGAGGGTCGTGAGCCTGCGCGCAGTAATCGCCTCGGGGTGATAGGAAAAAATGGTGGGTCGCACGGTGGGGCACATTCAGGTAATTCGTTCTTCATTAAAGTTATACGTCCTGAGGAAACCGACGAGGTAGTGGAGCGAACTCGGATTATTGCACAGGGTGGGGTCGGGTGCCCGCAGATCGTGCATGTCGATCCGGCAGGATTGATTGTTGCGAAAGAAGTGGCTGGTCAGGTCCTGCATAAGCGCTACACCAAGATTGGGGTAAATGAGAGCAAAAAGCTAGCCGAAGAGCTGTTTTCTGCTCTAAATCTGACTTTAGATGGGTTGCCGCAGGAGTTGATGTCGTTTCCGCAGCGCGCGTCCTGGAGTGCGCGCTGCGGGCATTATGCCCGCCTATGTCTGCATGCTCTCCCGCACGAGAGTGCGCGCTGCCGGTCGATAGTGCAATATATTCGCCGTATTCGTCAGCATCTTGATCCAGCTATGCTCTGCCCTACGCACGGTGATTTTTATGAGGCCAATATTTTTCTTGACCCATTGAGTTGGCAAGTAGCTGGGCTGGTGGATCTGGATATGTGCGGTCCTGGGTATCGGGTAGACGATTGGGCCTGCTTGTTGGGGCATCTATCCGTCTTGCCAATGCTCAATCCGCAATATAGCCATACTAGGAAACTTTGCCAGGAGCTTTTTGTGCTGGCCGGGCAGCACGTTGGAACGGAAATTCTGGCAGCGTCGTGTGCTGGGGTCGTGCTATCGCTGGCTGCGTCGAGTCGAGAACGAGCGGGCAGCGCATGGCGCTCACAGATGCGCCAATGCCTCGATATTGCAGAAAAGTGGATTCGCTACTGTGAATGAGCGGCGATCAAAGAGGATTCTGGGTGGCGTACCTGTCCCCATAATGCTCGGTGAATGTAATGAGGCCGTTAATTGTGCGGTTTTTGTGTTACTAGAAGATGTATCGGCGTAGAAGAGCCACATTAGCCTAGGGCAGGTGAGAAACCTGGGCTGGGATGGGCCGGTCGAGTAGCAGGGTAGTAGTATGCCAGCGGCGATCTTTGTCAAGAAATAATGTAATGATGAGCGGATCGCGTGAAAAAGTATCGCGCCACAGCAATGCCGTGACGCGATACCTAGATGAGTAATGGGCTGTTAAACAGTGCGGAACAGCTCTTGTAGGCGCTGTGCTCCTGTCACGAGGTCATCGTCGCCGAGAGCGTAGGAGAAACGCAGATGTTCTGGTGCGCCGAATGCTTCTCCCGGCACGACGGCAACTTGCGCCTCATCGAGGATGAGTTCGGCAAGTTCAGCTGAGGTCTGGATCTGGCGCCCTCGGATTTCCCACCCGAGGAGATCTCCAACATGGGCAAAGACGTAGAACGCCCCGCGCGGGGTGGGAACGGTGAATCCGGTAATCTCGCGCAACATGGAAACAAGGGTTTTTCGTCGCCGATCGAAAGCGACTTTCATTTCTTCGACGACGGATTGATCGCCAGTCAGCGCGGCAATAGCGGCACGTTGCGAGACGTTGGCAACGTTGGACGTAATATGCGATTCAAAGTTTGCTACTTTCTTCATTACGTCGCTGGGGCCATGCATCCAGCCCACACGCCAGCCAGTCATTGCATAGGTTTTAGCGACACCGTTGACCACAATGGTTTGATCTCGCAACTCGGGAACACAGGCGAGGAGGTAACTCATTTCCCCGTCGTAAATAAGATGCTGATAGATCTCATCGGTGATAACCCATACGCCGGTTTCTAATGCCCATTTGCCGATGGCTGTTACTTCTTCGGCGCTGTAAACCGATCCGGTGGGATTGGAAGGGGAGCACAAAATGAGGGCTTTCGTGCGCGGAGTACGGGCGGCTTCGAGCTGGTCAACCGTGATTTTATAGTCATGTTCTGCCCCGGAGAACACTTCGACGGGCGTCCCTGCGCATAGGCGAACAACCTCAGGGTAGGTCGTCCAGTATGGGGCAGGGATAATGACTTCATCGTCCGGATCAATCAAGGCTACGCACGCCTGATATACGGCTTGTTTGCCACCATTAGTGACGATGATATCTTCAGGATCAACGCGGTATCCAGCGTCGGCAAAAGTCTTATCGGAGATCGCTTGGCGCAGCTCGGCTAGCCCTTTCGCCAAAGTGTACTTGTGATTTTTGGGATCACGGGCGGCGGCAACGGCCGCATCGACGATATGAGCTGGAGTGGGGAAGTCGGGCTCTCCTGCGCCGAAGCCGATGACGGGTTCGCCTGCGGCTTTTAGGGCCTTCGCTTTGGCATCAACGGCAAGAGTGGCAGAGGGTTGCAAGGCGGCAAGGCGCTGAGAAACGCGCGTGGATGTTTGATTGGTCATATCTGCATCGTCCCATGAAGCTGAGAGTTTAGAAAGTATTTTTGGATGATTGGTGTTGATTAGGACATATTCGTATGCAGCTAAAAGAAAAGAAATGCGCAGCTAAGTGGTCAGAATTACATGATGTTTCCCACCCTGATGTGGCAGTCATGCTGCGATATCGCTAAACTTATTCGAGTTGCTGAGCGGTATTGGCAATATCGCGTTGCCCTCAGGCATAATAGAGGCGTGGCGTTTGCTCTAGGGTAGTGGCGCAATTGGTAGCGCACCGGTCTCCAAAACCGGCGGTTGTGGGTTCGAGTCCCTCCTGCCCTGCGATGAAGGCGGCCCGATTCGGGCCGTTTTCTACATACGAATCGGAAGGATGATCTGGTGAGTCAAGCAGCATCTGAAGCGCGTGCGCCGAAAGTAAAGGCCAGCAAGGATAAGAGCCTGTGGCAGCGCATTGTCATCTTCTTCAAGCAAGTGCTTGGCGAGTTCAAGAAGGTTCAGCGCCCCACCCGCGCGGAACTGTGGCAGCTCTTCTTGACCGTCGTATTCTTTGTCGCCGTGGTGATGGCTTTCGTCTACGTCATTGATTTGGTGTTCAACCAGGCGATGTTCTGGATTTTCAGCTAATTCCTAGCACACAAACTCATAACCGATCTCACGCAAAGAAAGTAGGGAAAATGTCTCTCGATGAGTTCCACGAGGATGCTCAGCTTCTCGATGGTGACGAAGCTGAACGCGCGGAACCTGAAGCGGAGCGCCCGCAAGCTGAGCCTGAGCAGGTTGCTGACGCGCCCGAGGATGGTGTTGTCACGGAAGAGACGGTTCGCCAGCGTATTCGTGGCTTGCCGGGTAAGTGGTACGTCCTGCATACCTACGCTGGGTATGAGAATCGTGTGAAGCAGGATATTGAGTTTCGGCGTGTGACGATGAACATGGAAGATTACATCTTCGAAGTTCAAGTCCCAATGGAAGAAACTATCGAGGTTAAGAAGGGCAAGAATAAGCTCGTCTCGCGCGTTCGTATGCCGGGATACACCTTGGTGCGCATGGAACTGACGGATGATTCGTGGCGAGTTGTTCAGGATATCAATGGCGTGACGGGTTTTGTTGGTAACGGTCGATCGCCGGTAGCGTTAACCGAGCGAGAGATTGTGCAGATGCTCACCCCTGTTGTTGAGCAGGAGGCAGCGGCGGCCGCGATTAAAGCTGGTAAGCCGGTGCAATCAGGTGCTCCTGAGCTGGTTACCGAATACGAGATTGGCGAGACGGTGACGCTTACCACCGAGCCGTGGGTAGGAATGCCAGCTACAATTTCACAGGTTGATGCGGTGAACCAGCGGCTCACCGTGCTCATGACGCTTGTCGGCCAGGAAACCCCGGTCGATTTGTCCTTCAACCAGGTTCAGAAGATGGATTAACGCGCACGTCTCCAACGCGCGCAGTCAACGTCGGTTGACGTCCACGGATGAATCATGAAGGGCGCCCATCATTGTTGCCATGATGATGGGGTACGAGAAATAAAGAAGGATCAAATATGCCACCGAAGAAGAAGGTTGCAGGGCTGATCAAGCTCCAGATCGATGCTGGAGGCGCAACCCCTGCACCACCGATTGGCCCGGCTTTGGGTCAGCATGGTGTGAACATTATGGATTTCTGCAAGGCGTACAACGCGGCAACGGAATCCATGCGCGGAAACATTATTCCGGTTGAGATTACGGTTTATGAAGATCGCTCGTTCGATTTCATCACCAAGACTCCGCCGGCTGCTGATCTCATTAAGAAGGCAGCGGGAATCAAGAAAGGTTCTAGCGTTCCGCATACGACGAAAGTTGCTCACCTGACTGCCGATCAGTTGCGTGAGATTGCTAAGACGAAAGAACCCGATCTGAACGCCAACGACATCGACAACGCTGCACGCATTATTGCGGGTACGGCTCGTTCGATGGGCGTGACCACTGACGAAATCTAATTAGCGAGGAAACTCGCCGTGGTAGGGCCGAGAGCTGGCTCGTTTCCCACGACTGCCAAAGGAGAAAAGCAGAATGGCAAAGCGCTCAAAGAAGTATCGCAAAGCCGCCGAGCTGATTCAGCCAGGTGAGCTGTACACCCCGCGCGAGGCAATGGATCTCGCTAAGAAGACCTCCATCACCTCTTTCGATGCCACCGTCGAAGTGATGTATCGCCTGGGCGTTGATCCGCGCAAGGCAGATCAGTTGGTGCGTGGCACGGTCAATTTGCCGCACGGTACGGGCAAGACTGCTCGCGTGATCGTTTTCGCGGCTGGTCCGCGTGCCCAGGAAGCCTTGGAAGCCGGAGCAGATGAAGTCGGCGATGATGATCTCATTGAGAAGGTCGCTGGCGGATGGACGGATTTCGATGCCGCTGTCGCGACGCCGGATATGATGGGTAAGGTTGGCCGTTTGGGTCGCGTTCTTGGTCCGCGTGGTTTGATGCCAAATCCGAAGACGGGCACCGTGACGATGGATGTGGCGAAGGCTGTTTCGGATATTAAGGGCGGCCGCGTGGAATTCCGTGTCGATAAGCATGGAAATCTCGCTTTCATCGTCGGCAATACCTCGTTTACTGTGGATCAGTTGATGGATAATTACATCGCGGTGCACGAAGAGGTTTTGCGTCTGAAGCCGGCTGCGGCAAAGGGGCGTTATGTGCGCAAGGCGACGGTTTCCACCACGATGGGTCCGGGCATCCGAGTTGATGTCACCAAGGCTCGCGCTGAGGAAGAATAGTCGCATGACCCGCGTATGCGGGAACTAATCGAAACAATTGGGGGATGCAGTTATGCATCCCCCAATTGTTATCTCTCGCACGCTTCGTGTTCTTATCTTGAGAATTAGGTCAAGAGCAAGATATGGTGATTGTTGCCCAAGACCGCAGGTCTCCTTTGGGAGTTGAGTTCGAGTAATCGAAGCCCGCGCAGGTATGAAATATGCAGTGCTGATTGCCTCTGTGTAATCTTCACGCTTTGCCCTCGTGCCTGTGTGCGCGAGGTTTTTTATTGCTTGAGCCTGTGGCAAGTTAATCGGAAGGAGGTCCCATGGCACGGACCGACAAGTCGGCAGAGATCGCGCTGCTTACGGATCTGTTCCGTGAAGCGGATGCTGTTCTTCTGACGGAATACCGCGGTTTGAGCGTGAAGCAGATGAAGACTCTGCGTCGCTCGCTCGGAACTGACGTTCGGTATCACGTCACCAAGAACACGCTGGCGCGTATCGCAGCTAAAGAGGCTGGCATTGAGGGCATTGATGACGACCTCAAGGGGCCAACTGCTTTGGCATTCGTCACCGGTGACATCGCTTCCGCAGCTAAGGCATTCAAGAACTTCGCCAAGGAAAATGACAAGCTTGTTATCAAGTCTGGTGTAATGGAAGGCGTGCGGTTGGATGCCGCAGGTGTTTCCCAGCTCGCAGATCTTGAGTCGCGTGAAGTTCTGCTTGCGAAGGCCGCCGGCGCCCTCAAGGCGACGATGGTCAAGGCTGCATTCGTCTTTAAGGCACCCGCCTTGAAGACGGTTCGTACCGTTGACGCCCTGCGCGAGAAGCAGGAAACCGCTGCCTAAGTGGTGGCAAGAAAAACTACTGAATAATTCGGTTTTAAGGTAATTGCCTGCCAGGTAGGCAAAAGGAAGGAAGGTCAGACATGGCCAAGCTCACTGCTGAAGAGCTTATCGAAGCGTTCAAGGAGCTCACCCTCGTTGAGCTGAGCGACTTCGTGAAGAAGTTTGAAGAAGAATTCGACGTTGAGGCTGCCGCTCCTGTTGCGGTTGCTGCTCCGGCTGCTGCTGGTGGCGAAGCCGCTGCGGCTGAAGAAGAGAAGGATGAGTTCGATGTCATCCTCGCTTCGGCTGGCTCCACCAAGATTGCCGTCATCAAGGAAGTTCGCGCTTTGACCTCCCTCGGTTTGAAGGAAGCCAAGGCTCTCGTTGATGAAGCCCCCAAGCCGGTTCTCGAAGGCGTTAACAAGGAAACCGCTGAGAAGGCCAAGGAGCAGCTGGAAGGCGCTGGCGCGACCGTCGAGCTCAAGTAATTATCGCGGTTAGCCGCATAATAAGATCAAAGAGTCCTAGGGAGAATTCCCTAGGACTCTTTGTTATGTGCGGCAAAGTTTTGCTTATTAGATGGATTTTTCAATTTCCTATTGCGTGATGTGTGCCACGCCTGTATTCTGGGTGAACAATCAATCGGCTATGTGAGATAAAGGAGTCTCCCATGAAAAGATTAGTGATTATTTTACTCACTGCTTGTGCTGCCCTTGGTGCTACGGCTGTTCCGGCAAGTGCGGGAACCAAGGAGGGTACGCAATCGTGTGGTTCAACGGGTGCTGTTAATGGTGTGCAGGGAACGCAGCAACGCTTGACTAGGATGCATCTGAAGGTTGCTGGGAAAACCGTTTTTAATAATAGCGACCGATATGTTGCGCAAGGGTTTGTTAAATCTGGTGGAACCATGCCGTGGTGGGCTAATTCGGATTGGCTGTCATGGGAAGGCACGCATGGTCTGTGTGCTCCTGCTTTAATCGGTTAGGAAAGGAAACGGAAACCACTTAGGAAGGTTATGTAAGGATGAAGAGGGGTCTGTTTGCTGTGTTTGCTGGCGTTGTGGGGCTTTTTGGTCTTGTTGCGTGTGGCGGTGGTTCTAGTGAGTCTGAGGTGCCTTCTTCGTCTTCTAGTAAGGAAGCTGTTGATCTTTCTAAGTGGAATCCTCATGAGTGGAAGCCAACTGTGAAGGTTTCCCTGCCGGTGATGTCGGATTCGGAGAAAAGGCAGTGGCTACGGTCGTATCTTGCAAATCTGGCGAGGTCGGATAATATCTCGAATCCCCCTGAAGGAATTGAGCCGATACGTTTTGCGACATCGAGAAAGGAATATCATGAAGAACTTGCGGCATGTCTGACTGATCGCGGGTTTAATGCGAAAGCCGGTCCTGATGGAGGAACGTATTATTCTCCGGGGGTTCCTGATAGTCAGACGGAGGCGTTGAATCTTGCATGGTATGAATGTAATGCTTTGTATCCTCCGGATCCGGCTTTTGTGACGGATTGGAATGAGGATCAGCTTGCTTTGGTTTATGACTATTGGACGCAGTATTACACTCCGTGTATGGCGGATGCTGGATATACAGTTGATAATTCTAAACAGCCAACCAAGGAACTTTTTATTGAGAAATTCTTTACCCCTGATCGTATTAACTGGTGGCCTTCTAACTTTTCAGGTCTTCTTCCGATGGATGAGCAATGGGAATTAGTCGAGCACTGCCCGCCTTATCCACCGGATGAATTCATGTATGGAGTGCGGTAACGCTGTATCGAAAGAAGGGGAGTTTCTACCAAGGTCTGGATAGCGTTCGCGCTGCGATATACCTTTTCTGTTTGTTGACTTTCATTTAGATAAGGGAGAAATCAAATCTACACCCATGAGGTATCGAGTACGCCTGTGAACAGGGTGGGGAAATAGCTAAGAATAAAGATAGTAAGAACCACGCATGGAGGTATGTAGCAGTGAAGAGAAATCTGATTGTTTTGTTTGCTGGCGTTGTGGGGCTTTTTGGTCTTGTTGCGTGTGGTGGTTCTAGTAAATCTGAGGTGCCTTCTTCGGCTTCTAGTAAGGAAGTTGCTGATCTTTCTAAGTGGAATCCCCATGAGTGGCAGCCGACTGTAAAGGTTTCTCTGCCGGTGATGACAGAAGAAGACAAGCGTGCATGGTTGAGTTCCTATCTGCCAGAACTTGCTCGACAGTTAGATATGGATAATCCTCCAAAGGTTGCTGAGCCTATTCGTTTTCCTGTGACGAAAAAAGAGGCTTCCACATCTTTAGCTCAATGCTTAGTAGATCGTGGATTTTCAGCTGAATCAGACCCCAATGGAGGGATTCACTATTCTCCGGGGGTTCCTGATAGCCAGACGGAGGCGTTGAATCTCGCGTATTACGAATGTAGTGCTTTGTATCCTCCGGATCCGGCTTTTGTGACGGATTGGAATGAGGATCAGCTTAGTTTGGTTTATGACTATTGGACGCAGTATTACACTCCGTGTATGGCGGATGCTGGATATACGGTTGATAATGCTAAACAGCCAACCAAGGAGCTTTTTATCGAGAAATTCTTTACCCCTGATCGTGTTGACTGGTGGCCTCCAACGGCGTCGATGTCTTTCCCGCTATCTGACCAATGGGAACTTGACGAGCACTGCCCAGCCTATCCGCCCGATGAATTCATGTATGGAGTGAGGTAGGTATGAGTTTACGTAAAACGGGTCTTGCCGTCATTGGTGTGTTGTTGGTTGCTATCGTGGCATTTTGGGCAGGGCATACTACCTTAGTTCCGCCGCAAAGCGAGAGCTTTTCAACAGAAGTCTCGACCGTTGAAGTGACGAAAGGGGAGCTGGGGCGCACCATCACAGTAATGACGAGTGTGGAACGCGATACTGTGCCACTCGTTGCCAATCAAATAGCGGGAACGGTCACGCATATTGGCGACCTTTCAGCAGTTTCACAAGGTGGCATACTCTACAAAGTTAATGATGTACCAGTACGGGCAGTAGTGAGCCAGACGCCATTTTGGCGAGCTTTGACGGTTGGTAGCACTGGAGATGACGTTCAAGCGCTCAATCGTTGCTTATCAGACCTTGGTTATGGAACTAACCCTGAGAGTGCCTCATTTACGCAGGTGACTGCGGCCGCACTGCGAAGCTGGCAAAAGAGCCTTGGTATGGCACAGACTGGAGAAGCGGCTTTTGGTGAGTTAGTCGCCGTTGCTGAAAATGGTCAATCACTCGTAGCAAAATCTGATGCGCTGTACGTAGGCGCTTCCATGCAAGGAGGAGAGAAGCTCCTATCAGTTAGCTCTGGCTCGCCAAGTTTCGTTATACATACCTCGGAGGCGCAAGCAAAACTGATTCCTACGGGGACGATACTTCGAGTCCATGCTGGTGACAAAACCTGGGAAGGCGTGGCTGGGGAAGCGAGGGCCTCCCAAGATGTTGCCATCCCGGTGACGGCTGCAGATGGTGGTTTATTGTGTGGTCAAGAATGTGCGGCTGTGCCGTCGGGGCAAAACGTTACGCTGTTTACTGACGTCATCATCTCAAATAAAGCGGCAGGTCTGATTGTGCCCTTAGCAGCTATCCATACCGATGCCCAAGGGAAAGCTCACGTTATCGTCGTTGACGGAGAAAACCTGGTGGAAACTGACGTTAAGGTGGTAACCATCGCTAACGGTCTGGCGGTTGTGGAGGGCGTAGCCGAGGGGCAGCGCGTCCAAGTATCTGGAGCGACGCCATCTTCGCCTGCGGAGTCATCCTCTCCTGACGAGAATTCGTCGCATGAGGGCTCATGATGTTCGATTCGATCGCGGTAAAAGAGTTGCGCTTCCGATATGCGCCCAAAGAACCAGTGCTATTTGATGGTTTTAGTCATGAATTCTCACCGGGGAAGATGACGGCAATCGTCGGAGATTCTGGAAAAGGAAAATCGACTCTACTCTACATCTTGGGGTTACTTTTGACCCCAGAATCCGGCGTTGTCACAATCGGAGCGGAGCCGGTATCGCGTTTGTCGGATACGCAGAGATCGCGGATTCGCTCTAACCGGATCGGATTTGTTTTCCAAGATGCTGGGCTGGATCCCCATAGGACTATCCTTGATTCGGTTATCGAACCGGCTCTTTATGCTGGTTATAAACGGGCGGAAGTTGAGGAAAAAGCACAGCAATATCTTCGAGATTTTGGGGTGACGGCTCGGGGTAATCATCGTCCGGGGGAGATCTCTGGAGGGCAAGCGCAGCGGGTAGCACTATGTCGGGCACTGATGAATGATCCGCACATTATTCTTGCTGACGAACCCACCGGGAATCTCGATTCGAAAAATTCGTGGGTGGTTATTGAGGCTTTATTAGAGGCAAGCCAGGCAGGTCGAACCGTCATTATTGTGACTCATGACGGGGAAGTCGCCGACGCAGCGCACGAGGTGCTGGAACTGTGAGAGTCGGAGAGATTTGTGCTGAGGTCCTCAGATCGGTGCGTGCGATGGTGGTATCGACGGTTTTGGTTGCTGCGGTTGCTGCACTGACGGGAGCCGTTACGGTAGCGATCGTCGGGCGAAATATCAGTACTGAAGAAGAGCTGCTAGCTCGGCTTGCAATGCCGGAAGCGCGGATGATGCAGGTTATGAATCCCAGCAATGACAATTATTCCTTGGCTGAAGTTGAGATAGTTTCGAGCATCTCCACGCTGGAAAGTATGCTCGCATTGGGGTCTATTGTAGATGTGCGTAATGGTGCGCTTGGGCAAGGATCAGATCCGGTTGCATTAGCGCAGTTATGGAGTTCTGGAGCGCCAGTTATCGAATTGTCCTCCGGGCGTATGCCTCATGCAGGGGAGGCAATCGTCGGCACGGAAGCTTTAGAGCGTTTGAGGCTAAGTGGGGGATACGGCTATGTTGAGGATTCAGCAGGGCGCCAGTGGGCAATTGTTGGCACTTTCGTAGCTCATCCGCCGGTTACGGATTTATCGACGATGGTCCTGGCTGCCGTTGATGACAATGATTTTACTCAGCTGCGCCTGGTCGCTGATTCTCTTTCTCACGTTCCCGCTATGGAGCAAGCTGCATTATCTGCAATCGGATCTCGTGAGGGGGTCACGATTCGATCAGCCTCAACACAAGCGGAAAATAATCTAGCTGTTCTTGATAATGTGGCGGCTTCTGCTAAGACCTCACTCCTTATGATTCAAGGCGCTGGCGCAATCTTCATATTTATTGTTGTTCTTGCCGATGTGCTCATTAATGCCAAAGATCTCGGGCGTCGGCGAACCTTAGGTATTTCTCGTGCCACCCTCATTGTGCTTGTTGTGGGACGGGCATGCGTTCAAACCTGCATAGGGGCATTAGCAGGAGCGGTCATTACATATATAACCCTGCACGTAAGGGCAGTGGGTGTGCCTCTTGACTTTGCACTGGCCACAGTAATCCTGACGGTAATATGTGCAGCTATTGCCTCCTGCGGTCCAGCAATTATCGCCAGTAGGCGCGATCCAGTTAGGGTCATGCGCACAGCGTGATCTTTCATCCCGTGGATGTGCATGCGCCAGTGCGCCCTGAATTTCGGGGATGGTTGAAGATACGGTAAGCAATCTGGCGGTTGGTCGTGGGTGCTTCCCAATACACGCTAATCAGGTGTGCCTACTTGCTATCAGCTGGCAGATATGTCAAAGTCGTATCCAAGAGCATTGCTCTCACATATTCACGTGTATCGAGGAACCTTGGTGGCATTGCGACAGCCCGGAAGTGATTCGAGGATCGCGTGAACTTTACGCGTCGTGACCCCTCCCACAGGGTAGGGGCTAGCTTTTGCTATGTTTAACGAGTAGATTTGAAACTTGCGCGGGCTTTTCTCAGCCGTACCCTTTTTCTGCTTGTTGAAGGTTATTTCAGCTTGGAAATAAGCCAGAAATAAGAAAATGTGCTGATGAGATGTGCGCGCACGGCCTATCAGAACATAGGGAAGGATCACCCTTTGGCTGCTTCGCGCACCTTTAACACAACCGTGGTTGACGGTAAGTTGATGTCAGACCGAGTGTCTTTTGCCACGATTAATGAGCCGTTACCCGTTCCGGATCTGCTTGGTTTGCAGACCTCCTCTTACGGCTGGCTTATCGGTTCGGAGCAATGGCGTCAGAACGCTGCTCCTGGTGAAAAATCTGGTCTTGAAGAAGTATTCGACGAGATTTCTCCGATTGAAAATACTGCAGAAACGATGGGCTTATTGCTATATCAGCCCAGTTTAGAAATGCCGAAGTACTCTATTGCTGAGTGCAAAGATCAAGATCTGACGTATTCGGCAAATCTGTACGTCACCGCTGAGTTCCAAAATTATGAAACTGGCGAAATCAAGAAGCAGACGACTTTCATCGGCGATTTTCCGTTAATGACCCCGCAAGGTACGTTCATTATTAACGGTACTGAGCGTGTTGTCGTTTCTCAGCTCGTGCGCTCACCAGGTGTGTATTACGAGCGTGCTGCCGATAAAGGATCGGATAAGCTGATCTACTCAACGAAGATTATTCCTTCGCGTGGTGCGTGGCTGGAATTCGAGATCGACCGCCGCGAATCCGTCGGTGTTCGAGTAGATCGTAAGCGCAAGCAGTCTGTGACGGTGTTCCTCAAGGCTCTGGGCATGACGGAAAGTGAAATCCGCGAGGAGTTCGCAGATTACCCGCTCCTGCTTAACACCCTGGAGAAAGATACTGTCCATACCCAAGATGAGGCACTGCAGGATCTGTACCGTAAGCTGCGCCCAGGCGAACCGCCGACGGCAGAAGCTGGTCGTACCCTGCTCTACAACTTCTACAAGAACCCCAAGCGTTACGATTTGGCAAAGGTTGGTCGATACAAGGTCAACAAGAAGCTAGGTCTGCCCGAAGAAGCAACAGAACGGCAGTTGACGCTAGCTGATATTAACGCGACGCTGCGTTACCTGCTGGCACTGCAAGCCGGTGAAGCAGAGGTCGTGACCACAGTTGACGGCACGTCCGTTCCGGTTGAAACCGATGATATCGACCACTTCGGTAATCGTCGTATTCGCGCAGTTGGTGAACTGATCCAAAACCAGGTGCGCACGGGTCTATCTCGTCTGGACCGCATGGTTCGCGAACGAATGACTACCCAAGAGGTTGAGGCCATTACGCCGGCTTCCTTGATTAATATTCGCCCGATTGTGGCAGCTATTAAGGAATTCTTCGGGACTTCTCAGCTTTCCCAGTTCATGGACCAAAACAATCCGCTAGCCGGTTTGACGCACAAGCGTCGCCTCTCGGCTCTTGGTCCGGGTGGTCTTTCACGTGATCGTGCATCGCTGGAAGTGCGAGACGTTCACCCCTCGCACTATGGTCGTATGTGCCCGATTGAGACTCCGGAAGGTCCGAACATTGGTCTGATCGGTTCATTGGCAACCTATGGTCGAGTTAATTCTTTCGGCTTTATCGAAACGCCGTATCGCCGTGTAGAAAACGGTCGAGTGACGGATCAGATCGATTACCTCGATGCTGCAGACGAAGATCGCTACAACGTGGCTCAGGCTTCCGCTCCGCTTGATGAGAACGGATACTTCGTAGAAGACGAAATTCTCGTCCGTCTACCTGGTGGCGAGCCAGCGCTTGTTCCTGCTGACGAAGTGGGATACATGGACGTCTCCGCCCGCCAGATGGTTTCTGTTGGTACGGCTGCAATTCCGTTCCTGGAACACGATGATGCAAACCGCGCCTTGATGGGTGCAAACATGCAACGTCAGGCGGTGCCGCTTATTAAGCCAGTAGCACCGCTCGTCGGTACGGGTATTGAAACTCGTGCGGCTGTTGATGCTGGCGATGTGCTGGTCGCAAAAGAAGCTGGCGTCGTTGCAGAAGTTCAAGCAGAATCCATTTTGGTTGAAGAAGATGACGGAAACCGTCGCCTGTACGTACTGCAGAAGTTTGAACGCTCCAATCCGGGCAACTGCACCAACCAGAAGGTTGTCGTCTCAGAAGGCGACCGTGTGGAGAAGGGCTCACTGCTGGCCGATGGTCCAGCAACCGAAGGTGGCGAACTAGCCCTGGGTCAGAACCTCCTGGTTGCGTTCATGGCATGGTCTGGCTATAACTACGAGGACGCTATTGTTGTCTCCCAGCGTTGCCAGTCCGAAGATCTGTTGACCTCAATCCATATTGAGGAACATGAGGTTGACGCACGCGAGACGAAGCTCGGTGCTGAAGAGATCACACGCGAACTGCCTAACGTCGGCGCAGATCAGCTCGCTCACTTGGATGAGCGCGGAATTATTCGCGTCGGTGCAGAAGTTGCTGCAGGCGATATCCTCGTCGGTAAGATCACGCCAAAGGGCGAAACGGAGCTGACCTCAGAAGAGCGCCTGCTGCGGGCAATCTTCGGTGAGAAAGCCAAGGAAGTTCGCGATACCTCGCTGCGTGTGCCGCACGGTCAATCAGGTATTGTTATCGCCGTCAAAGAGTTCTCGCACAAGAAGGGCGAGAATAGCAACTCTGACGTCAATGAATCGGTCCGGGTGCATATTGCTCAGCGCCGCAAGATCATTATTGGCGATAAGATGGCTGGTCGTCACGGTAATAAGGGCGTTATTTCGCGTATTCTTCCCATCGAAGATATGCCATTTATGGAAGACGGAACGCCCGTCGATATCGTGCTTAATCCGCTCGGTGTGCCCTCCCGTATGAACCTTGGTCAGGTATTCGAATTGCACTTGGGCTGGGTTGCCAAGCAAGGCTGGGACGCCACGGCTGCGCGTGAAGCCGGCGAAGAATGGGCGACCCGACTACCAGAAAATGCGGTTCGTGCTGAAAAGGATCGCACGGTGGCAACGCCAGTATTCGATGGTGTCAGCTCCGATGCTCTCAAGGGTCTGCTCGGTTGCACGCTGCCAAACCGTGACGGTGACCGTCTGGTTGATGAAACGGGTAAGGCACGGCTGTTTGATGGTCGTACTGGTGATCCGTTCCCGGAGCCGGTATCTGTGGGCTACATGTACATGCTGAAGTTGCACCACCTCGTTGACGATAAGATTCACGCTCGCTCAACGGGCCCGTACTCCATGGTTACCCAGCAGCCGCTGGGCGGTAAGGCTCAATTCGGTGGTCAGCGCTTCGGTGAGATGGAAGTGTGGGCCCTGGAGGCATACGGTGCATCGCACACCCTCCAGGAAATGCTGACCATCAAGTCGGACGATACCGTCGGCCGCGTCAAGGTCTACGAGGCCGTGGTGAAGGGCGATAATGTGCCCGAGCCTGGCTTGCCGGAATCCTTTAAGGTTCTCGTGCAAGAAATGCGTTCGCTGTGCTTGAATGTCGAGGCTCTCGACGCAGCCGGCAATGCGATTACCTTGCAAGATGCTGATGACGATGCGTTCAAGTCGCCACAGTCGGCGGGGATTACCACCGGCTTGGAAGACTTACAATCTGGCGCTGACTTCTAACTTACTGCGCTAGTGGCGGCGAGCGCCCGTCGCCACTGACGCACAGCCCAAACAGGCGTAAAAACTGAGGAAGAAGGAACCTTGCTCGACGTCAATCTTTTCGATCAGCTGTCGATCTCACTTGCCACCTCCGATGACATCCGCAAGTGGTCGCACGGCACTGTGACCAAGCCTGAAACCATTAATTACCGTACGCTCAAGCCGGAACGTGACGGTCTGTTCGGCGAACAGATCTTTGGCCCGACCCGTGATTGGGAATGTGGCTGCGGCAAGTACAAGCGCCCGCGTTTCAAGGGCATTGTCTGTGAGCGCTGCGGCGTGGAGGTAACCCGCTCCAAGGTCCGTCGCGAGCGGATGGGGCATATTGAACTGGCAGCGCCAGTGACCCATATTTGGTATTTCAAGGGAGTGCCCTCTCGTTTAGGATATTTGCTTGATATTGCACCAAAAGATCTTGAGAAGGTCATTTACTTCGCCGCTTATATGGTGACCGATGTAGATGAGCAGCGCCGTCATGACGATATGCCGACGCTGACTGCCGAATACGAGTTAGAGCGACGCAATCTGGAAAACGAACGCGATGTCGCCGTTGAGCGCGCCATGAAAGCCGAAGAAAAGGCGCTGGCTGAAGCCGAAGAATCTGGTGCTGACGCTGCGGCAAAGTCCCGCATTAAGCGTGGCACGCAGGCCGATACCCGCCGAGTTCGTACCCAGTACGAAAACGATCTGGCGCGTCTGGATGAAGTGTGGGATAAGTTCACCAAGCTCAAGGTCGGCGATCTTGAGGGTGACGAGGATTGCTACCGCGAAATGGAAGCACGCTGGGGTGATTACTTCACTGCTTTGCGTGGTGCGGAGGCAATTCAGCGCCGGTTGCGTTCCTTTGATCTGCAGGCTGAGCATGATTTGCTCGTCGATCAGATCGAAAATGGTACGGCGCAGCGCAAGACCCGTGCACTGAAGCGGATCAAGGTCGTTAATGCGTTCTTACATTCAAAGACTCCGCCGGAAGCAATGGTTCTGGATGCTATTCCAGTTATTCCGCCGGATTTGCGCCCGATGGTTCAGCTTGATGGTGGTCGTTTTGCGACCTCGGATTTGAACGATCTGTACCGTCGCGTGATTAACCGTAATAACCGTCTGCAGCGCATGTTGGATCTCAATGCGCCAGAGATCATGGTCAATAACGAAAAGCGCATGCTCCAAGAAGCAGTGGATGCTTTGTTTGATAACGGCCGACGTGGGCGCCCCGTTTCGGGTGCAGGTAATCGCCCCCTGAAGTCGCTGTCCGATATGCTCAAGGGCAAGCAGGGTCGATTCCGTCAGAACCTGCTCGGTAAGCGGGTTGATTACTCAGGTCGTTCGGTTATCGTCGTTGGTCCGACCCTCAAGCTACATCAGTGTGGTTTGCCAAAGACGATGGCATTGGAACTGTTCAAGCCGTTCGTGCAAAAGCGTCTGGTTGATCTTGAACTGGCGAAGAATATCAAGGCAGCTAAGCGCCTGATTGAGCGTCAGCATGACGAGGTTTTTGACGTTCTAGAAGAGGTCATTCAGGAACATCCGGTGCTGCTTAACCGTGCGCCGACCCTGCACCGTCTGGGTATCCAGGCTTTCGAACCGCAGCTTATTGAAGGTAAGGCTATCCGCCTGCACCCGTTGGTCTGTTCAGCCTTCAACGCTGACTTCGACGGCGATCAAATGGCAGTGCATTTGCCGCTTTCGGTTGAGGCTCAGGCAGAAGCTCGAATCCTCATGCTCTCGGCAAACAACATTCTGAAGCCCTCAGATGGGCGCCCGGTTACCGTTCCGGCTCAGGATATGATTATTGGTTTGTACCACCTGACGACAATCCGAGAAAACGAGATCGGCGCTGGTCGGTACTTTACCTCGGTAGCCGAAGCACAGATGGCCTACGATATGGGGCAGTTGCACCTGAATGCGCCTATCAATATCCGGTGGAAGGCCGACGAAATCGTGTTGCCGCGTGATTTTGAGATGCCGGAGGGCTACGAAGATGGCGATCCGATCATTTTGAATACCACTTTAGGTATTGCGTTGTTCAATGACGCGCTGCCGAGCACCTTCCCTTATGTGAACTCGACTGTCGATAAGAAGGTTTTGGGCAACGTCGTCAACGAGATCGCTGAGCGTTACCCGAAGGTTGATGCAGCGGCTTCCTTGGATGCGTTGAAGGAAACTGGCTTCTACTGGGGCGGGCGCTCCGGCGTGACCATCGCGGTGTCGGACGTCGTCGGCCCGAAGAATAAGGCTGAGATTTTGGAGGCCGCGGAAGTTCAAGCTGCCCGTATTGAGCAGGATTTCCAAGAAGGTAACATCCGTGATGAGGATCGTCGTCGCGATCTCGTTGCGTTGTGGACGGAAGTCACCGATAAGGTTGCTCAGGAGATGCGCAACAACTTCGATACCCTCAATAACATCAACCAGATGGTTTCCTCAGGCGCTCGTGGTAACTGGATGCAGATTCGCCAGGTTGCCGGTATGCGTGGTCTGGTGGCAGATCCGAAGGGTGAAATTATTCCGCGTCCGATTAAGTCGAATTACCGTGAAGGCTTGTCGGCTCTGGAATACTTCACCGCAACCCACGGTGCTCGTAAGGGTCTGGCTGATACCGCATTGCGTACCGCCGATTCGGGTTATCTGACTCGTCGTTTGGTGGATGTGGCCCAAGACGTCATCGTTCGCGAAGCTGACTGTGGAACAAGCCGTGGTCTGGCCAAGACGATCGTGGCCACGGATGCTGACGGCAACGAGATCCGCACAGTCTTGGTGGATGATGTGCCGACGGATATGACGCAGAAGGAAGCCACCGCAGAGCAGTGGGCACAAGCAACACCGCAGCGGGCCTTCGATGTGGATACCTCGGTATATGCACGAACCTTGGCAAAGGACGCTGTTGACGCGGCAGGTAACGTCATCGTTGAGGCCGGTACGGATATCGGCGATGTCGCTTTGGAGAAGCTGTTGGCGGCGGGTATCACCCAGATCTCGGTGCGTTCGGTGCTGACGTGTGATTCGCGTGTTGGTACGTGTGCGTCCTGTTATGGTCGCTCACTGGCAACCGGCAAGCTCGTTGATATCGGTGAAGCGGTCGGAATTGTTGCCGCACAGTCGATTGGTGAGCCTGGTACTCAGCTAACGATGCGTACCTTCCACACCGGCGGCGCGGCTTCGGCAGAAGATATTACCCAAGGTTTGCCGCGTGTTCAGGAGCTTTTCGAAGCGCGTACCCCTAAGGGCGAAGCGCCGATTTGTGAAGCGGCTGGCCGCCTCGAAATTGAGGATTTGGAGCGTTCGCGTCGCCTGATTATCAAGCGCGATGACGGCGACGAAGATCTGACGTATCTCGTCGGCAAGCGTGCCAAGTTGCTCGTTCCGGAAGGATCGCATGTTCCGGTTGGTCAGCAGCTCGTTGAAGGTTCGGTTGATCCGAAGAAGGTGTTGCGTATTTCGGGTCGCCGTACTGCGCAGTTGCACTTGGTCCGTGAGGTACAGGGCGTCTACCGTTCACAGGGCGTAGAGATCCACGATAAGCACATTGAGGTTATCGTTCGCCAGATGTTGCGTCGGGTAACTGTTCTGGAAGCTGGATCGACGACGCTGCTGCCTGGCGAGTTGGTGGATGTGGCTCAGTTCGAGCAGGCTAATCGCGCTGCCATCGCGGAAGGCGGTCGCCCGGCTTCGGGGCGTCCCGAACTGATGGGTATTACCAAGGCCTCGTTGGCAACAGATTCCTGGCTTTCGGCGGCTTCCTTCCAGGAGACGACTCGCGTCTTGACGGAAGCAGCGTTGAACGCCAAGTCTGATCCGCTTGATGGTCTGAAAGAGAATGTTATTCTCGGTAAGCTCATTCCGGCTGGTACTGGTTTGGAGCAGTTGCGTCGCGTTCATGTGGAACCGACCTCGGCTGCACGTTCGGAGTACGAGCAGTTGCATACCTTCACAGGTATGGACTCCTACGACGATATGTACGGCTATGGAGCTGTGGATGAGTACGATACCTCAATGGGATATGGCTACGGTTTTAATAACTTCTCCTAAGAGGTAGCGCATCTTAAGACGATAACTGGGGTGGGAGTAGAGAAATCTACTCCCACCCCATAGTTTTAGTGCTTCGTTGAGGCACAAGTAGTGAAGCTAGATGCCGATGAATTGTTCGCGTCAGAAGTTTTCGGGCGTTTGCGGATCGTTTTTGTAGGAATCATTCATAGGTCTTCGTTTGCACTTTGAGAAGGGGTGCCCCGATATTGGCTGAATAGTGTCGCAGTGGTTATCGTTTTATTATTGAGCGGGATCGCCAAAAGAGTTGTGTACCGCGTTGTTATACGTCCTGCCACCACACTCATAAGGTCCAACAGGCTCGAGGACGCTAACATGGAATTCGTCTCCGGCTTTAAGCGATAGACCATTGACGAAGAGAGTCTTCCCGTCGGGTGAGACTCTTGCCGGAACTGAGAAGATGATTAACGTATCGTCCTTAATAATTGGGCAGGCTTCCCCATTGCCAGTATCGATGCGCGTTAACGTGAAGTATCGTGCTATATCTATCCCAGCTTTTGTAGAATTTGGAAGTATGGGAACGCTATATTCCGCGTCTTGCGCACTGTGGCTACAGCCGGTCAACAAGCCCCCGCCTGTGATAGCCAGAAATGCGAGGGCTGCCACCTGCCTTAGCTTAAATGGATACATATTTGAAATCCAATCAATTACTAATTAAGCGAGTTGAGAAAGCGGAGACGATACTGCTCCAGGATTGCACGTAGGTGTAGACACCGTTAGGGCTATGACCACTAATTAATCCAGAGATTTTTACTCTCTGCCCGAATTTGCCATAGACGGGTCCTCCTGAGTCGCCGCCAACAGAATGTGCTCCGCCAGTGAGGGCAATCATTCCGTGACTGCACATATAGTCTGAACAAATACGAATATTTGTTTGAGCGACATGATTTGAACAAACGGCGCCAGAACTTGATCCAGTGAAGCATAAGAGATTATTTTTGCCGCTTGAGGGTTGATACATATCAATTACAGGCCATGATGTTCCAGAGTTATCGATGATAACTCTGCCCGAGTATGTAACCCCGCTGATAAATTGCGCATCGACACCAAGATTCCGATTGTGGTGGGTGACTTTACCAGTGAAATACTCGGCACCTAAGGCTTTACGGGCGTAAATGCGAGCTCCGTTATCGAAACAGTGCCCAGCTGTAAAGTAGCCACGAGTGTTTCCAATAGCAGCGGGCGCTCCTGAGGTGCACCTGTTTCCGCCGGAGTTCCAGATAGCTGCACCTCCGAGATATGGTTGGCGTAGACCTTCATTGTAGTCCAATATGACGCCATTATTCTCAAGAGTGATGGGAACAGGTGTAGCAGGAACTGTAGTGGGATCAACCTGGGAAAAGTCGATCCCGAGATAGATCGTGTCACTCAATGGTTCAGGAGCAAAGACGCCTGAGTAATGATGTGACTGCAGGAAATTTTCAATGATTGCAAAGGATTTCTCATATTCGTCTTGCGTATAGTGAGAAACACTGATCACCACTTCGGCGTTAGCCATTTCATTCGTATCGGCAATGTGTGCAATGGGTGAAGGCGCCGCTGTGCGTACTGAAGTACTAAGTTCAGTGACTAACGGATGATCTGCCGGGAGACGCAATACCGTCTTTCCTAACTCGGAGTACGCCTTTGAATATTCGCTGAGGTTTTGGGTCTGCGGATAGTTTGCAGAGAAGATAGCATCATCCGCTACTAGACCGTAATGCCCATCGCCTGGAAGCCCTAGCGCTTCATAGGAATAATCGTCGTAGATACTGGGATCAGATGCGGAAATTTCTGCTAGAGGTTGCGACATTGGAGCCTTATTACTGCTAGCAAAGGCTGGAAGGGAAGCTGAGGTAAGAACAGCTATGCCGCTCGCGCTTAATAAGGCGGTACAGCCAATCAATGCGATGGATAGACGTTTCATCGTATTCTTTTCTCCTGGATGTAAGAGGCGAATATAAAACCTGGATAATGTGACCTACTACCTGCATTAGTATGCAGCCTTAGGTAACGGCATGCCATCAATTGGCTAAGCATTTCTGCTGTAACTCATCACGTTAAATGGTACGTTTGCGTTTGATATGTGCTTTATATTATGTATGCCTAGCATTTCTCTTGTAAATACCTATCTATTATTTCCTCTCATCCAATAACGATTAATACGATCCCGAGCCTAGCCTCTGGAGACTGTGGCTTGTTCTGTTGTGATGGGGATGTCGGTTGTGGGTAGTGTTTTGCCGTTTAGTTGTGTGGTGTCGAGTCCGAGGATGAATGTGTCAGTCCAGGGGTCGAAGTTGAATCCTCCTGCGATGTGGTTTGTTTCGAGGAAGTTGCCGATAGCGTGGCGGGTTGTTTCGCGTTGTTCTTGGGTGTATTTCGAGATGATGAGTTCTCGATCGTTGTCGGTGAGGTTTTTTGTGGGGATGGTGTGTGCTAGTGAGGTGGGGTCTGTGGATCGTGATTCGGTCAGGAGGTATTCGATACGGGGATCGTCAGCGGGGAGGGCGAGTACGTTGCTGGATTTTTCGCCGTCGCTGTATTGGTAGAGGTAAAGATCTGTGAATTCTGGGTTGGTGGAGTGGAAGATTTCGTCGGATACTACGATGGTATATTCATCGTCATCTGGCAGACCTAAAACATCCGCAGTATGCCGACGAACCTCCTGAAAGCTATTGGAAAAATCATCACGACCAACATTGGGGGAAGGATCATTCATTAGAAAAGAACAGGATAATCCAACAGCCACGCACGCAATACCGCCAATAACTACGATAGTCGAAGCCTTCATTTTTTCTCCTGAATATCGATATATGGAGCACGTTTTGAAAACTAATGCATTAACTCGGTTAGACATCGTCATCTGGAGCAACTGTGTGGAACCATTTTCCTTGATTCCACACAGTTAGCACAGTGGTGATTGCTTATTGTTGGCACGCCTTAAACGCATGTAAGACGGGTTAGTTTCCCTCGGATACTCCGCCAAAGTATTGGTGGAGGACTTTCTGGTATTGTTTCCCGCCGCAGGTTGTGGGTGGGAGTTCTTTTGTTTCGCCGGATTCAAATGCGTTACCAGGGGAGATAGTAACGCCATCAACAGTGATGGATGATCCATCGTCGGCGACTGTGACCTTTGAGGAGAAGATCATTAGGGTGTCGGGTTTGACGATGGGGCAGGCTTCGCCTTCACCCAGATCTATCCGTTCTAACGTGTAGCGACGGGCTACAGCTGGGCCGGCATCACTTCCAGGCAGAGTTGGCGCTGTGTAAGTATCACTGCAACTTATTAATACAAAACAACACAATATGCCGACACTGCAAGCGCCTACTTGGCGAAGACGCGAAGATATGTGGCTAAACATATTGCTACCTCCTATTCGGTGATAACACGTGCGTTGTATCCAATAGCAATAGCCTCCCACGGGGTAACGTATGTTGTTGAGCGACCGATAAATGGATTTCGAAAACCGGAAATTATCCCGCTAACCTTCACCCGTTTACCGAATTTTCCATATACCGTTCCGCCAGAGTCGCCTTTTTGGCATGAGCGACCACCGAAAAGCTCGATGAGATTGTAGTAACATGTTCCATCGCAATATGAGCCTTTGTAAGATTGAACATAGTTATCGCATACGGCGCCGGAAGTGGAGCCAGTGAAGCAGATAAGATGCCCAGGACCTGTCTCTGAGCGATAAAGGCCTGCTACCGGCCAAGATGTTCCCGAATTATCCACAATAACTTGCCCGGCGTAAGATACTCCGCTAATGAATTGGGCATCAACTCGCGGGTAAGCAATGGTGCTAGTTACTTTTCCGGTGAAGTAGTTAGCTCCTGCTTGTGGGCGGGAATAAATTCGGGCACCGTTATCGAAGCAGTGACCAGCAGTGAAATATCCGCGAGTACTCCCCATGATTGCGGGGATACCCGAGGTACACCTTTGACCGCCATAGTTGTATATTGCTCCGCCTCCACGATAAGGAGCTTGCATACCATCGTTATAAGCGGACGTGGAGACTGTGGCTTGTTCTGTTGTGATGGGGATGTCGGTTGTGGGTAGTGTTTTGCCGTTTAGTTGTGTGGTGTCGAGTCCGAGGATGAATGTGTCAGTCCAGGGGTCGAAGTTGAATCCTCCTGCGATGTGGTTTGTTTCGAGGAAGTTGCCGATAGCGTGGCGGGTTGTTTCGCGTTGTTCTTGGGTGTATTTCGAGATGATGAGTTCTCGATCGTTGTCGGTGAGGTTTTTTGTGGGGATGGTGTGTGCTAGTGAGGTGGGGTCTGTGGATCGTGATTCGGTCAGGAGGTATTCGATACGGGGATCGTCAGCGGGGAGGGCGAGTACGTTGCTGGATTTTTCGCCGTCGCTGTATTGGTAGAGGTAAAGATCTGTGAATTCTGGGTTGGTGGAGTGGAAGATTTCGTCGGATACTACGATGGTATATTCATCGTCATCTGGCAGACCTAAAACATCCGCAGTATGCCGACGAACCTC